>NZ_JAOCCU010000012.1 GCF_029840635.1 Mitsuaria sp. GD03876
GCGGCCACCGGGCCTCGGGCGCGTCGGCGCCGCAAGGCGGCCGGGGCGATACCGGCAATCCGGCCGACGCCGCCGAACGCGCGCCGACCGCCGGCGCCCGCAACGACGCCGCGCAGTCCGGCGGCGAGCGCCCGGCCTGGCTCGACCGCCTGCCGCCGGAGGTCCAGGACAAGGTCATGAAGATGAGCCCCGCCGAGCGCGAGGCCTGGATCGCCGAACGCCGCGCCGAGCGCGCCAAGCGCCAGGCCGCGTCCGCCGGCGGCAACTGAACCCGCGAAGGTCCAGGCCATGGCCATGAACCCGTCCCGTCCCTTCATCGAGCGGCCGGTCGCGACCTCGCTGCTGATGCTGGCCATCCTGCTGGCCGGCCTGCTGGCCTACCGGCTGCTGCCGCTGTCGGCGCTGCCCGAGGTCGACTACCCCACCATCCAGGTCACCACGCTCTACCCGGGCGCGAGCCCCGACGTCATCTCCACCACCGTCACCGCGCCGCTGGAGCGCCAGTTCGGCCAGATGCCCGGGCTGAACCAGATGACCTCGTCGAGCTCGGGCGGCGCGTCGGTGATCACGCTGCGCTTCTCGCTGGGGCTGTCGCTGGACGTGGCCGAGCAGGAGGTCCAGGCGGCGATCAACGCCGGCGGCAACCTGCTGCCCAGCGACCTGCCGATGCCGCCGGTCTACAGCAAGGTCAACCCGGCCGACGCGCCGGTGCTGACGATCGCGGTGACCTCGCCGTCGCTGCCGGTGATCAAGGTCCACGACCTGGTCGAGAACCGCCTGGCGCCCAAGCTGTCGCAGGTCGACGGCGTCGGCCTGGTGAGCATCGCCGGCGGCCGCCGCCCGGCCGTGCGCATCCAGGCCAATCCGCGCGCGCTGGCGGCGCTGGGCCTGTCGCTGGACGACGTGCGCAGCGCCATCGCCGCGGCCAACGTCAACCAGGCCAAGGGCAGCTTCGACGGCTCGCAGCGCGCCTCCACGATCGACGCCAACGACCAGCTGCGCTCCGCCGCCGAGTACCAGAACCTGATCGTCGCCTGGAAGAACGGCAACCCGCTGCGGCTCAGCGACGTGGCGCAGATCGTCGACGACGCCGAGAACCTGCGCCTGGCGGCCTGGGCCGACACGACGCCCGGCGTGATCCTGAACGTGCAGCGCCAGCCCGGCGCCAACGTGATCCAGACGGTCGACCGCGTGAAGGCGCTGCTGCCCAAGCTGCAGGGCACGCTGCCGGCCTCGGTCGACGTGCAGGTGCTGGCCGACCGCACCACCACCATCCGCGCCTCGGTCGACGACACCGAGATCGAGCTGCTGCTCGCGATCGCGCTGGTGGTCGCGGTGATCTTCCTGTTCCTGCGCAGCGGCAGCGCCACGCTGATCCCCAGCGTCGCGGTGCCGCTGTCGCTGGTGGGCACCTTCGGCGTGATGTACCTGGCCGGCTTCTCGATCAACAACCTGACGCTGATGGCGCTGACGATCTCGACCGGCTTCGTCGTCGACGACGCGATCGTGATGATCGAGAACATCGCGCGCTACGTCGAGGAAGGCGACTCGCCGATGGAGGCGGCCTTCAAGGGCTCGCGCCAGATCGGCTTCACCATCATCTCGCTGACGGTGTCGCTGATCGCGGTGCTGATCCCGCTGCTGTTCATGGGCGACGTCGTCGGCCGGCTGTTCCACGAGTTCGCGATCACGCTGGCGGTGGCGATCCTGATCTCGGCCTTCGTCTCGCTGACGCTGACGCCGATGATGAGCGCGCGGCTGCTCAAGCCGGAGACCGAGCAGAAGCACTCGCGCCTGGGCACGTGGTTCGGGGAGAAGTTCGAGGCCATGATCCAGGCCTACGGCCGCGGCCTGGACTGGGTGCTGGACCGGCCGGTGCTGACGCTGCTGGGCTTCGCCGCGACGCTGGCGCTGACGGCGCTGCTCTACCTGGTGGTACCCAAGGGCTTCTTCCCGGTGCAGGACACCGGGCTGCTGCAGGTCATCACCGAGGCGACGCAGAGCACCTCGTTCGACGCGATGAGCACGCGGCAGCAGAAGCTGGCCGAGGTCTTCCTGAAGGACCCGGACGTCGACCACATCGCGTCCTTCATCGGCGTGGACGGCGCGAACGCGTCGCTGAACACCGGCCGCATGCAGATCACGCTCAAGCCGTTCTCGACGCGTCACGCGTCGGCGACGGAGATCATCGCGCGGCTGGCCGACGCGAACCGCCAGGTCCCGGGCATCGTCGCCTACATGCAGCCGGTGCAGGACCTGACGATCGAGGACCGCGTGTCCAAGACGCAGTATCAGTTCCTGCTGAGCTCGCCGGACTCGGGCGACCTGCAGAAGGCCAACGACCAGTTGCTGGAGCGGCTCAAGCAGCTGCCGCAGCTGGCCGACGTCGCCAGCGACCTGCAGAACCAGGGCCTGCAGGCCTGGGTGCAGATCGACCGCGAGGCGGCCGGCCGGCTGGGCGTGACGATCGCGGCGATCGACACCGCGCTGTACAACGCCTTCGGCCAGCGGCTGATCTCGACGATCTACACGCAGTCCAGCCAGTACCGCGTCGTGCTGGAGGCCGCGCCCGAGTTCCGCAGCGGCCCGCGCGCGCTCGAGGGCCTCTACGTGCCCGGCACCACGACGGCGACCAACGCCGCCGGCACGCCGCAGACGAGCACGGCACAGGTGCCGCTGAGCTCGGTCGCGCAGATCGTGGAGCGGCCGGCGGCGCTCGCGATCAACCACGTGGCGCAGTTCCCGGCGGCGACGATCTCGTTCAACCTGCCGCCCGGCGTCGCGCTGGGCGACGCGGTGAAGGCGATCAAGGCCGAGCAGGCCAACCTGGACCTGCCCATCAGCGTCGAGACCAGCTTCCAGGGCGCGGCCGAGGCCTTCAGCAATTCGCTGTCGAGCACGCTGTTCCTGATCCTGGCCGCCGTCGTCACGATGTACATCGTGCTGGGCGTGCTCTACGAGAGCTACATCCACCCGGTGACCATCCTGTCGACGCTGCCGTCCGCGGGCGTCGGCGCGCTGCTGGCGCTGCTGCTGGGCGGGCTGGACCTGGGGATCATCGCGATCATCGGCATCGTGCTGCTGATCGGCATCGTCAAGAAGAACGCGATCATGATGATCGACTTCGCGCTCGAGGCCGAACGCGAGCAGGGGCTCGATCCGCGCGCGGCGATCCACCAGGCCTCGCTGCTGCGCTTCCGGCCGATCCTGATGACGACGATGGCGGCGCTGCTGGGCGCGCTGCCGCTGATGCTGGGCACCGGCGTCGGCCATGAACTGCGGCATCCGCTGGGCGTGACGATGGTCGGCGGCCTGATCGTGAGCCAGCTGCTGACGCTGTTCACGACGCCGGTGATCTACCTGGGCTTCGCGCGCATGGCGCAGCGCTGGCGCGAACGCCGCGGCGTCAAACGCGAGACGCGCGCCGCCGACGAGCGTCGCGGTCCCGACGCACCGCAGATCGCCGATCCGGCAGGCCCCATCGCGCCGGTCGGACCGGTCGGCCCCGCGGGTCCTGGCGGAGACCTGCGATGAATATTTCAGCGCCGTTCATCGCCAGGCCGGTCGCGACGACGCTGATCACGATCGGCATCGCGCTGGCGGGGATGCTGGGGTATCACTTCCTGCCGATCGCGCCGCTGCCGCAGGTGGACTTCCCGACGATCTCGGTGTCGGCGTCGCTGCCGGGCGCGAGCCCGGACACGATGGCCGCGACCGTGGCCACGCCGCTGGAGCGCGCGCTGGGCAGCATCGCCGGCGTGACGGAGATCACCTCGCGCTCGTCGCTGGGCTCGAGCAACGTGACGCTGCAGTTCGACCTGAGCCGCGACATCGACGGCGCCGCGCGCGACGTGCAGGCCGCGATCAACGCGGCGCGCACGCTGCTGCCCACCGGCATGCCGAGCAATCCGACCTACCGCAAGGTCAACCCGGCCGACGCGCCGATCATGATCCTGGCGCTGACCTCGCAGACGCTGACGCGCGGGCAGATGTACGACACGGCGTCGACGGTGCTGGCGCAGCGGCTGGCGCAGGTCGCCGGCGTCGGCCAGGTCAACGTCGGCGGCGGCGCGCTGCCGGCGGTGCGGGTCGAGCTCAATCCGGACAAGCTCGCGGCCAACGGCATCTCGCTGGACCAGGTCCGGCAGGCGATCTCCAACACCAACGCCAACCGGCCCAAGGGCGCGGTCGAGGAAGCCGGGCGCTACTGGCAGATCGGCGCGAACGACCAGGCCCGCACCGCGTCCGAGTACGCGCCGGTGGTGCTGTCCTACCGCGACGGCGCGGCGCTGCGGCTGCGCGACGTGGCCGACGTCGTCGACTCGGTGCAGGACGTGCGCAACTACGGCGCCTCCAACGGCCAGCCGGCGATCCTGCTGTTCATCCAGAAGGAGCCCGGCGCCAACATCATCGAGACGGTGGCGCGGGTGCGCGAGCTGCTGCCGCGGCTGCAGGCGTCGATCCCGCCGGCCATCGAGCTCAAGGTCATCAGCGACCGCACGCCGACGATCCGCGCCTCGCTGGACGAGGTGCAGCGCGCGATGGCGATCGCGGTGGGCCTGGTGATCCTGGTGGTGCTGCTGTTCCTGCGCAGCTGGCGCGCGACGCTGCTGCCGGCGGTGGCGGTGCCGGTGTCGCTGGCGGGCACCTTCGGCGTGATGTACCTGTGCGGCTACAGCCTGGACAACCTGTCGGCGATGGCGCTGACGGTGGCCACCGGCTTCGTCGTCGACGACGCGATCGTGGTGCTCGAGAACATCACCCGCTACATCGAGCAGGGCATGAAGCCGGTCGAGGCCGCGCTGCGCGGCGCGCGCGAGATCGGCTTCACGGTGATCTCGATCAGCCTGTCGCTGATCGCGGTGTTCATCCCGATCCTGCTGATGGGCGGCGTCGTCGGGCGGCTGTTCCGCGAGTTCGCGGTCGTGCTCTCGTCGGCGATCCTGGTGTCGATGATCGTGTCGCTGACGACGACGCCGATGATGGCCTCGCGCGTGCTGAAGCCGCGCAAGGAACACATGCCCGGGACGGCCGCGAAGCGCAAGGGCGCCTTCGCGCGGCTGGCGGGGCGTTTCAACCGGGCGCTGGCGCGCGGCTACCGGCGCTCGCTGATGTGGACGCTGCGGCACCAGCCGGTGGCGCTGCTGTCGCTGGTGGCGGTGATCGCGCTGAACGTGCACCTGTACGGCGCGATCCCCAAGACCTTCTTCCCGCAGCAGGACACCGGCGTGCTGATCGGCGGCGTGCAGGCGGACCAGGGCAGCTCCTTCGAGATGATGCGCAAGCGGGTCGACCGCTTCATGGAGATCCTGCTGTCGGACCCGGCGGTGCAGAACGTCAACGGCAACACCGGCGGGGGCTCGCGCAACTCGGCCAACTTCTACATCACGCTCAAGCCGCTGAAGGAGCGCGGCGTGTCGGCCGACCAGGTGGTGGCGCGGCTGCGCGACAAGATGTCGCACGAGCCCGGCGCCAACCTGTTCATGGTGCCGGTGCAGGACATCCGCATCGGCGGCCGGCAGGCCAACGCGCAGTACCAGTTCACGCTGCAGGCGGACGACCTGACGGTGCTGCGCGACTGGGAGCCGCGGGTGCGCAACGCGCTGTCCAACCTGCCGGAGCTGACCGACGTCAACACCGACCAGCAGGACAAGGGCGTGCAGACCTCGCTGGTGATCGACCGCGACGCGGCGGCGCGGCTGGGCGTGACGGTGAGCACGATCGACACGACGCTGAACAACGCCTTCGGCCAGCGCCAGGTGGGCGTGATCTACAACCCGCTGAACCAGTACCGCGTGGTCATGGAGCTGGCGCCGCAGTACCTGCAAGGGCCGGAGACGCTGCGCAAGCTGTATGTGATCAGCAGCTCGGGCGCGCAGGTGCCGCTGTCGGCGTTCAGCCGCTTCGAGACGACCAACACGCCGCTATCGGTGAGCCACCAGAGCGGCACGCCGGCCTCGACGATCAGCTTCAACCTGCCCGAGGGCGTGTCGCTGTCGCAGGCGACCGACGCGATCAACAACGCGATGGCGGAGCTGGGCGTGCCGGTGTCGCTGCGCGGCACCTTCGCCGGCACGGCCAACGCGTTCCAGGACGCGCTGAAGTCGCAGCCGATCCTGATCGGCGCGGCGATCGTGGCGATCTACCTGGTGCTGGGCATGCTCTACGAGAGCCTGGTGCACCCGGTGACGATCCTGTCGACGCTGCCGTCGGCGGGCGTGGGCGCGCTGCTGGCGCTGATGATGTTCAACACCGAGTTCTCGATCATCGCGTTGATCGGCGTGATCCTGCTGATCGGCATCGTGAAGAAGAACGCGATCATGATGATCGACTTCGCGATCGCGCGGCAGCGCACGACGGCGCACCTGACGGCGGGCGCGGCGATCTTCCGCGCCGCGAAGCTGCGGCTGCGGCCGATCCTGATGACGACCTTCGCGGCGATCTTCGGCGCGGTGCCGCTGGCGCTGGGCAGCGGCGACGGCGCCGAGCTGCGCAAGCCGCTGGGCATCGCGATCGTCGGCGGCCTGATCCTGAGCCAGCTGCTGACGCTGTACACGACGCCGGTCGTCTTCGTGACGATGGAGCGGCTGCGCCAGCGCGTGATGCGGCGCCGCGAGCGCCGGCGCGCCAGCCAGTCCGTCGGCCCCGATGACCGCCGCGGCACCGGACCCGGCGCCGGCACGCCTCCGATGACTCCCGAGCCGCCCGCGGCTCCGACCCTGCAGGGCTGAAACATGCCGACCCCGATGAGCACGACCTTCTCCCGTTCCTCCACGCGCGCGTCTGCGTCGCGCGGCCGCCCTTCGCCGCGCCCCTCGCCGCCGACGCGCACGGCCGCCGGCGCGATGCTGTTCGCGCTGACGATGCTGCTGGGCGGCTGCGCGGTGACGCGCGTGGATCCGCCGGCGCCGGTCCAGGCCCCGGCCCAGTTCAAGGAAGACGGCTTGTGGAAGCAGGCGCGGCCCGCCGCCGCCGAGCCGGTGCCCGAGCAGTGGTGGACGCTGTTCGGCGATCCGGTGCTGGACGACCTGCAGCACCGGCTGGTGATCGGCAACGAGAACCTGAAGGCGGCGGTGGCGCAGGTGACCGGGGCGCGCGCGGCGCTGGAGGCGAGCCGCTCGGCCTTCTTCCCGACGCTGTCGGCGGGGTTCTCCGGCACGCGCAGCGCGAGCCCGGACGGCAACGTCACCAACGGCTCGATCAACCGCGGTCCGACCAACAGCGTGCAGGCCTCGCTGAACGCGAGCTGGGAACTGGACCTGTGGGGTCGGCTGCGGCTGGCAAGCGAAGGCGCGAACGCGTCGCTGCAGGCGAGCGCGGACGACCTCGCCGCGGCGCGGCTGAGCGCGCAGGCGACCTTGGCGCAGACCTATTTCTCGCTGCGCACCGCGGAGGCGCAGGAGGCGCTGTACGACCGCAGCGTGAAGGCCTACGAGCGTTTCCTGTCGCTGACGCAGGCGCGTTACGACAGCGGCGTGGCGGCGCGCGGCGACGTGCTGCAGGCGCAGACGCAGCTGCGCACGGCGCAGGCGCAGTTGCTGGAGACGCGCTCGACGCGGGGCCAGCTGGAGCACGCGATCGCGGTGCTGCTGGGCCTGCCGCCGTCGGCGCTGGCGGTGTCGAAGAGCGCGGCGCTGCCCCAGGCGCCCGAGGTGCCGGCGATGTTGCCGTCGCAGCTGCTGGAGCGCCGGCCGGACATCGCCGCGGCGCAGCGGCGCGTGGCGGTGGCGTACGCGCAGATCGGCGTGGCGGACGCGGCGTACTTCCCGTCGCTGACCTTGTCGGCGAGCGGCGGTTATCGCAACAACACGCTGAGCAACCTGCTGTCGGCGCCCAACCTGTTCTGGTCGGTCGGCCCGTCGCTGGCGGCGGCGATCTTCGACGGCGGGCAGCGCAAGCTGGCGAGCGCGCAGGCCCGCACCAGCGCGGAGGTGGCGACGTCGACCTACCGGCAGACGGTGCTGACGGCGCTGCAGGAGGTCGAGGACAACCTGATCCTGGCCGATCACCTGCGCGAGGAAGCGCGGCTGCAGCAGGAGGCGCTGGAATCGGCGCAGCGCAACCTGCAGCTGGTGACCGACCAGTACAAGGCGGGGACGGTGTCCTTCCTGGACGTGACCACCGCGCAGAACAGCGCGTTCAACGCGGAGGCCTCGCTGCTGTCGGTGCGCAACCGGCAGCTGGCGGCGATCAACCTGTTGCTGAAGAACGTGGCGGGGCGGTGGACGCCGGCTTGACGGTGCGCCCGCGGGTTCGCGAGCGTCAACCTCCTGTCTTCGGAACGCCACAACGTGCCTGACCCTTGAGTTTGGTCGGAATTGGACGCTCCTAGCATGCCTCTCATTGGGCGCGGCACCGCGCCTCGGATGACGGTCGCGGCTGCGCCGCGAAAGGAGCAGGCATGGAAGTCAACGCGGATGTGGTGGACGAGCCTCGCGAAACCCCAGCGGATTGCGAGCGTCGTCTTTCCATCGCGGTCCAACTGCGCCGACGCGCAGAGCTTGCGAGACTGAAGATTGCGCTGACCTCCCAAGAGGCTGGCATGTCTCAGTTCGAGAGTCTCTTGGGTCGCATGTTCGCCGGAGGCGATCTCTGGGTCGTCGACGAGCGTCTGGCGTATCACACGCACCTGGCGTCGGACATGCCGATGAGCCGTCTCCGCGCGGTTGACGTGGTCGACAGGGACCAGCCGGACCTGGTGGTGTTCAACACGCCGCGCGCGTTCGCCGACACGAAGAGCCCCTATCAATCCGTCGTCATCGTGGAGTTCAAGCGGCCCGAGCGCAACGAGTACCCGCCGAAGGAGGAAAACCCCGTCGAGCAAGTGCTGCGCTACGTCCGCAAGATCAAGGAGGGCCAGGCCAAGGACCGGGACCGACGGACCATCAACGTCGGCGCGATCCCCTTCTATGCCTACATCCTGTGCAGTCTCACGCCGCGGATGCGCGCGATCGCCGAGGACCACGACTTCGTGAGGACGCCGGACAACGAGGGCTACTTCAAGTACCACCAGAGCCAGGGCTGCTACATCGAGATCGTCTCGTACGACAAGGTGCTCAACGACGCGAAGAAGCGCAATCGCGCCTTCTTCGAACGATTGCAGATCCCGGCCGCGTGAGGGCCTCGGTCTGGTCCGACGATTCGGCCCCGTCGCGCGGCCGCGGCGCTAGCGGTCGCGCGGCGCCAGCAGCGTAGACAGCGAATCCGGAGTGCCCTCGATCCGCTCGAGGACCGGATAACGCAGGCCTCGGGAGGCGTCGACCTCGACGGTCTCTTCGCGGCCGTCGACCACGATCTCCAATGTCAGGCCGCCGTGGCGCGCGCCGTCGGCGACGGCGCGACGCAGCAGGTCCGGGCCGAAGGCCGCGCCGTTCACCGACTTCAGCCGCGCGCCAGGCACGATGCCGGCGCGGAAGGCCGGGCCATCCCAGGTCATCGACTTCACGACGCCCTTCGGCGTGACCGACAGGCCGATCGACCAGCTCAGCTCGATGACGCCGTCGCTCTCCTCGTTCAAGCGGAAGTAGTCCGTCGGGGTGTCGCGGAAAGCGAGGCGCCAGCCGTGGCGGGTCAGGCCATCCAGCACGCCGGCATCCTCGTGCGAGTCCAGCTTTGCCTTCAGCGTCGACGCCCAGTCCGAGGGGCACGCGCGCTGCAGCGCCGCCACGACGTCCGCGTGCGCGTAGGGCCGCTGGCGCTCGCCGGGCTTGCGGTCGGCCGCGCTGAAGAACGCGACCGCGACATCGTCCAGGCCCTTCGCGCCCCGGCTGCAATCGCGCAACCGGCCGTCGATGTCGAGCCAGAAGAGCACGCCCTCGATGTAGTAGTCCTCGCGGCGCTGCCAGTCCCGCCAGGACACCGGGCCGTTCTGGATCAGCGGATCGTTGGCGCTGTCGGCCAGCGACTTCCAGCGGCGCCCCGGCCGCGATTGGACGATGGCGGCGTCCAGCGCGATCGCCTCGAGCGTCTGCGCCACGCTGCGCAGCCCCGAGCGCGCGCCAATCACGCGGGACCAGAACTCGGTCTGGCCCTCGTAGACCCACAGCAGCGTGCCCGCCGTCGGATCGTTGGGCGTCGGCGCGACCATGTCGGCCGGAACGCGCCACGCGCCATTCCAGGCATGGATCAGTTCATGCGGGATCACGTCGATGAAGGGCGCCGAGCCCGCCACGTTGGCGAACAGGTCGGGCGGCAGCACGACCTCGCTCGAATCCGCATGCTCGATCCCGCCCGGTCCCGGCAGGCGATCGTCCAGCGCCATCAGGAAGTCGTAGCGCGCGAACGGCGGCGCGCCGAAGACGGCCCGGGTCTCGCGCCACACGGCGCGCAACGGGGCGTCGAAGGCCTCCGCGCCCTCGACGGACTTGGCGTCCACGGCCAGCCAGTGCGCGCGCAGCGGCACGGCGCCATCGACGATCTCGCGCGTCGCCAGGTGGCGCGCCGCTTGCACCGGCGAGTCGATCAGCCGGTCCAGCGTCACCGGCGCGAAGCGCAGGGTCTCGCCGTCGCGCGTGCCCGCGAGCGCCGTGGCGGGTTTCAGTCCCGCGGGCAGCTTCAGCGAGGCTTGCACCGGCAGCTCGCTGGCCTTCCATCCCGAGGGATACATCACCACCCGGTTCCAGGCCAGGCCGACGAACCCGTCCATCACCGTGGCCGAGGGATCGCGGAACAGCGGCGCGAGGTATTGGAAGTCCACCACCAGTTCGCGCGCGCCGCGGGGCACGGTGACGTGGAAAGCGTGCACCCGCGCCGGATCGCGCCGCCAGGCCAACGGCTGGTCGTCGGCGCGGATCGTCAGGCCCGCGAGCCGGTGCGCGGAGATGGACGGCGCGTGGCTGGCCGCGTCCCATTGCGGATAGAGCAGCGTCATCTCGCCGGCGCGCTGCACCGGGATGCGCTGCCGGACCGTGGCGATCCGGCGCCGCGTGTCGGTGACGTCGACCTCCAGCGTCATGACGCCCTTGAACGCCGGGCGGGCCTCGACCTTGGAGGGCTGGGCAGGTTTCGCGCGTTTGGTCGGCATGGCGGCCTTCATGTCGCCCACCGCGCCCTCAGCGCTCGCCGCCTCGGCAACGGGCATCAGGACGGGAAGCGCCAGCGCGACGCCGGCCAGGACGCGCGCGAGGGCGTGGGAATGCGAAGGCATGGGGGCTGTTCCTGGGTGGGCCGTGTGGGTGGGCCGTGGGCGACGGCGCCGTTTGTAGGGTGCCGGCGCGGTGTCCTCGAAAGTCATGGCGGCGATGTGGGCGCGCCATGCAAAACGGCTCCCGAAGGAGCCGTCCGTGTCGTCGCGTGCCGGGGGATCAGGCCGCCGAGGCCTTCTCGGCTTCGGCCTTCTCCAGCGCGGCATGCGCCTGCTGGTCCGCGTGGTAGCTGGAGCGCACCATCGCGCCGACCGCCGCGTGGGTGAAGCCCATCTTGTAGGCCTCTTCCTCGAACATCTTGAAGGTGTCCGGGTGCACGTAGCGGCGCACCGGCAGGTGGTGGCCCGACGGCGCCAGGTACTGGCCGATCGTCAGCATGTCGATGTTGTGCTCGCGCATGTCGCGCATGACCTGGAGGATCTCCTCGTCGGTCTCGCCCAGGCCGACCATGATGCCGCTCTTGGTCGGCACGCCCGGCACCGCTTCCTTGAAGCGCTTGAGCAGGTTCAGGCTGAACTGGTAGTCCGAGCCCGGGCGCGCTTCCTTGTACAGGCGCGGCGCGGTCTCCAGGTTGTGGTTCATCACGTCCGGCGGCGCGGCCTTCAGGATGTCCAGCGCGCGGTCCATGCGGCCGCGGAAGTCGGGCACCAGCACCTCGATCTGCGTGCGCGGGCTCAGCTCGCGCACCTTGCGGATGCATTCGGCGAAGTGGCCGGCGCCGCCGTCGCGCAGGTCGTCGCGGTCGACGCTGGTGATCACCACGTAGTTCAGCTTCAGCGCCGCGATCGTCTTGGCCAGGTTCAGCGGCTCGTCGACGTCCAGCGGATCCGGCCGGCCGTGGCCGACGTCGCAGAACGGGCAGCGCCGCGTGCACTTGTCGCCCATGATCATGAAGGTCGCCGTGCCCTTGCCGAAGCACTCGCCGATGTTGGGGCAGGACGCTTCCTCGCAGACCGTGTGCAGCTTGTGCTCGCGCAGGATCTGCTTGATCTCGTAGAAGCGGGTCGACGGGCTGCCGGCCTTCACGCGGATCCAGTCCGGCTTCTTCAGCTGTTCCGCCGGGATGATCTTGATCGGGATCCGCGCCGTCTTGGCTTGCGCCTTCTGCTTGGCGGTCGCGTCGTAGTCGGACGCGCTCTTGGCTTCGTGGGTGACGTTCTCGGTTGCCATCAGGCGTTCTCTCGGTTGCCGTGTCCGGGCCTCAGGGTTGGAGCTGGGCGGCGAGCCGCTCTCCGAACCGCTGGGCCACCGTGGCCCAGTCCGTGAAAACCCCGAGTGTACCGAGGTCCACCGTCCGAAGCCCTGCGTAGCCACACGGATGGATGCCCAGGAAGGGCTTCAGGTCCATCGCGACATTGAGCGCCACGCCGTGGTACGTGCAGTGGCGGCTCACCTTGATGCCCAGCGCCGCGACCTTGCCCAGGCCGCGGAACGGGTCCGCCGGATCGGCCGGGCCGGTCAGCGCCGCGTGGGCGCCGGGGTCGTCCAGCCGCACGTAGATGCCGGGCGCGCCGGCGACCCGGTGGCCGGTGACGCCGAGGCCGTCCAGGGTCTGGATCACGGCGGTCTCGAGCCGGAAGACGTACTCCTTGACGAAGATCCCCAGCCGCTTGAGGTCGACCAGCGGATAGGCGACGACCTGTCCGGGCCCGTGGTAGGTCACCTGCCCACCGCGGTTGGTCTGCACGACGGGGATGCCTTGCGCGTCGAGCACGTGTTCGGCCTGGCCGGCCAGGCCTTGCGTGTAGACGGGGTCGAACTCGCAGAGCCAGAGTTCATCGGGGGTGTCGGGGCCGCGGCCGTCGGTGAACGCGCGCATCGCGTCCAGCGTGGCCGCGTAGTCGACGCGGCCGAGGGTCTTGATCAGCATGCCGGCATGCTAGCCGCGATGGGCCTAGCATCGCCGCCATCGGGACATTCAGGAGCCGCGCCATGCCGCGTCAGATCACGGTCCTCGCGGCGTTGTGCGCCGCGCTCCTCGGTGGCGGAGCCATCGCCGCCGGCGAGGCGCGCGCGCCGGCCCCGCCGTCGCCTTCCGCGTCGGGCGTCACGCTGCCGCAGGCGCTGGCGACCTACGAACGCGGCGACCTGCCCGCCGCCGAGCGCCAGTTCCGCGCGCTGTCGCAGCGGGGCGTCGCGCTGGGCGACTACAACCTGGCGATGATGCACTTGCGGTCCGAGGTGTCCAAGCCGGACGCGAAGCTCGCGCGCTCGCTGCTGGTGCGGGCCGCCGGTCGCGGCCTGGTGCGCGCGGAGCTGGCGCTGGGCCAGTTCCACGAACAGGGCGAGGACGGCAAGCCCGATCTGGTCGAGGCCCAGTCCTGGTACCTGAAGGCGGCGGAGCATGGGAGCGTCGACGCGCAGGTGGCCGTGGCCACCGCGTTCTACCTGGGCCGCGGCGCCGCGAAGGATTTTCCCCAGGCCGCGCAGTGGTACCGCGAGGCGGCCAAGGGCGGCGATGTTGGCGCGCAGTACCTGATCGCGTCGATGTACGAATCGGGCCTGGGCGTGGAGCGGGATCTGCGCCTGGCGCGCTACTGGTACGACATCGCCGCGCGCAACGGCGACGAGGCCGCGCCGTTCAAGCTCAAGGCCGTGGACGACGCGCTCGCCGCCGATGCCGGGAAGATGTGAAAGCCCCAACTTCTAAGCCGTGCGCGGCTCCGATTCGGGAGGGCCCGCTAGGCGCAAACCGGAGCCATAGCAGGGCTATGGCGAGGATTTGCAACAACGCGGGCTGCCCGAAGCGGTGCCGCGCGCGGCTTAGAAGACGACTTTGACCATGGGGTGCGTGGTCAGCGTGCGGTAGAGCTCGTCGAGCTGCTCGCGGCTGGTCGCGGTGATGGTGATCGTGATGCCGAGGTAGTTGCCGCCCTTGCTGGGGCGTTGCTCGACGGTCGAGGCGTCGAACGCCGGATCGAACTGCCGCGCGATGCTGACGATCGCGTCGACGAAGCCCTCCACCTGCGCGCCCATCACCTTGATGGGGAACTGCGACGGGTACTCGATGAGCGATTGCTCGGGCGGGATCGGGGCGTTGTTGAAGGAGGTGGTCATGATGGGAATCTCAAATGGAGCCGGTCACAGGCTTTGCAAGACCTTGGCCCGCTGGTACGCCTCGTAGAGCCGGGCGTACACCGGGCCCGGCTTGCCGCGCAGCGCGCCGTGGCCCACCGGCTCGTGGTCCAGCCGCGTGACCGGCGCGACCTCCTTGCTGGCGGAGGTCAACAGGATCTCGTCGGCGGTGCTCAATTCGGTCTCGGCGATCGGACGCAGGTTGCAGGCGATGCCGAGTTCCTCGCACAGCTCCTGCAGCAGCCGCACCCGCACGCCCTCGAGCAGCGCCTCGCCCGGCGGCGGCGTCAGCAAGGCCCCGTCGCGCACGATCCAGACGTTGCTGCTCGAGCCCTCGGTCAGGTAGCCCTCGCGGAACAGCAGCGTCTCGTCGGCGCCCTGGTCCGCGGCGAGCTGCCGCGCGAGCACGTTGCCCAGCAGCGAGATGCTCTTGATGTCGCCCCGCTGCCAGCGGAAGTCGCGCGCGGTGACGCAGCTCAGGCCCTGGTGCCGCTGCTCGGGCGACAGCGCGATCGACGGCTGCGTGTACGCGAGCACCGTCGGCTCCAGGTCCCGCGGCATCGCATGGCCGCGCGCGGCGACGCCGCGCGTGACCTGCAGGTAGATGGTCTGGTCCTCGACCTCGGGCAGGTGCGCGACCAGGCTGCGCAACAGGTCCAGCCAGGCCTCGCGTTCGTAGGGGTCCTCGATGCGCAGCGCCTTGAGGCTGCGGCCGAGGCGGTCCAGGTGGTCGTCGACGCGGAACAGCCGGCGCCCGTAGACCGGGATCGACTCGTAGACGCCGTCGCCGAACAGGAATCCGCGGTCCATCACCGGCACCCGGGCATCGCCGAGGCGGCCGAGGTGGCCGTTCAGGTAGCAGGGCAGATCGACCCAGGGCATCGTCATCGGAAGCTCCCGCAGAGTGGTCACGCCGAAGCCACCGACTGTACGCCGCCGGCCCGGCCCGCCAACCCCGGCAAGCGGGGGTCCCTGGCCCGGGCGATCGTCGAATGCGACCGCCACAAGCGACGACGGCCGGCCCGATCGGACCGGCCGTCGCGCTCAGGCGCGGCGGTGGCGGCTCGCCCGCCCTGCGCGCCTTACTTGATCCAGAGACGGATCGCGTCCCAGGCGCGGCCGAAGATGCCGGCCAGCGGCACCTCTTCCTGCACGACCAGCGGCACCTCGGCCACCGGCGCGCCGCCCGAGGTCGTCACCTTCAGCGTGCCCACGCGCTGGTTCAGCGCCAGCGGCGCGACCAGCGGATCGGTGCGCTGGATGTCGGTCTTGAGCTTGCCGCCCTCGCCGCGCGGGACCGCGACGAACACCGCGTCCGCCGCGCCCAGCTTGGCCTGCGGCACGGCGCCCTTCCAGACCTGCACCGTCGTGATGGGCTGGTTCTTCTCGAACAGGCGCACCGCGTCGAAGGCCGCGTAGCCCCAGTTCAGCAGTTTCTGGCTCTCGGTGGCGCGCGCCTCCTTCGAGGCCGTGCCCATCACCACGCTCAGCAGCCGGCGACGGCCGTTGGGCACGTCGCGCTGCGCGCTGACCGCCAGGCAGTAGCCCGCGGCGTCGGTGAAGCCGGTCTTGCCGCCGTCCACCGACGGGTCGCGGCCCAGCAGCATGTTGCGGTTGAACTGGCGGAT
This sequence comes from Mitsuaria sp. GD03876, assembly GCF_029840635.1. Classification (GTDB taxonomy): domain Bacteria; phylum Pseudomonadota; class Gammaproteobacteria; order Burkholderiales; family Burkholderiaceae_C; genus Roseateles. The sequence continues at coordinate 15,848 of NZ_JAOCCU010000012.1, forward strand.
CTTGTTGAAGGTGTACTCGCGCTTGGAGTAGTACTCGGCGTAGTACTGCGGATAGTCCTGGATCACGTGCGAGAAGATGACCGCGATGTCGCGCGCGGTCGTCTTGTGGCCCGGCGCGGTGATGCCGGTGACGTTGGTGAACGAGGTGTTCTTCAGGCCCCAGGCCTGGGCCTGCTTGTTCATCATCGCGACGAACTGCTCGACCGTGCCGCCCACGCCCTCGGCCAGCGCGACCGAGGCGTCGTTGCCCGACTGGATGATCATCCCGCGGATCAGCTCGTCGACCTTGGGCGTCATCGTCGTGTCGATGAACATCAGCGACGGGTCGCCCTTGCGCTCGTCCCAGGCACGCTTGGAGATGGTCAGCGTCTGGTCCAGCGTCAGGCGCTTGGCCTTGAGCGCGTCGAAGACGATGTAGGCCGTCATCAGCTTGGTCAGCGACGCGGGATCCTGCGGCGTGTCGGCGTCGCGCTCGGCGAGCGTCTGGCGCGTCGTCAGGTCCAGCAGGACGAAGTTGCGGGCCGCGATCTCGGGCGGCGTCGGCGCCTGCGCGGACGCGCCGCTCATCAGGACGCTGGACAGGCCCACGCCGAGGGCCAGGGAAGCTAGGAATCGTTTCATGCGGGAGAAATCCTCAGGGACGCCTCAGCCGCGCATGTCGCCGGCGGCATGCCAGCTGCGCGTCACGAGGCTCTTGAGCAGCGGCAACTGCCCATGGAAGAAATGCCCGACACCGGGCACCACGATGACCGGCAACGCCTGCGGGCGCGCCCAGTCCAGCACCGCGCTCAGCGGCACCACATCGTCCTGTTCGCCGTGGATCACGACGGTATCGGCCGGCACCGTCGCGACGCCGAAGCGGCTCGCGGCCGGGCCGACCAGCGCCAGGCGCTCGGCCGGCGGCTGGACCTGCAGCGCCGCCTGCGACGCGACGAAGCCGCCGAACGAGAAGCCCGCGAGCGCCAGCGGCAGCGCGGCGTCGCGGAACGCGGCGATCACGGCCAGCGCGTCGTCGACCTCGCCGCGGCCCTCGTCCCAGGCGCCCTCGGACTTGCCGATGCCGCGGAAGTTGAAGCGCACCGCGCGGTAGCCCAGGTGCACGAACGCGCGCGCGATCGTCTGCACCACCTTGTTGTCCATCGTGCCGCCCTGCGTCGGATTGGGGTGGCAGATCACCACCACGCCGCGCAGCGGGCCGGCATCGACCGCGGGTTCGTCGACGGCGCATTCGATCTCGCCGGCCGGACCGGCGATCTGTTGGCGCTGGGTCTGTGCATTCATCTGGCGGCGCTCCCGGTCAGCGGCCGATCGAGTCGTCCAGCACCAGCCGGTCGACGACCTCGCCGTGCTTGAGGTGGCGCTCGACGATCTCGTCGATGTCGCTCGCGTCGACGAACGAGTACCAGACCGCGTCCGGATACACGACCGCCACCGGCCCGCCGGCGCAGCGGTCCAGGCAGCCCGCCTTGTTCACCCGCACGCCGCCCTTGCCCGCCAGGCCTTCGGCCTTGACGCGCTTCTTGCAGTGGTCGAAAGCCTCCTGCGCGCCGTGCTGGAGACAGGCGTTCTCGTTCTCGCGCTGGTTCAGGCAGAAGAAGATGTGGCGCTGGTAGTAGCTGGGGGAGCTCATCGTCGGATTGTAGTTTCAGGGTTTTCACCGATCGGCCGTTCGTGCGATCCGTCACGGCCCGCTTGTGCTTCAGAGCGCCCGGATGCCGGCGGCGGATCGGCCGGACGATCGCTCTGCGTCACGCCGTAGAGCAGCCAGGCCAGCGCCGCGAACGGCCACAACCAGCCCACCCATTGCGCCAGCCCGTACATGTTGACGAAGCGGCCCTGCTCCCAGAACTGCAGGCTCTCGAGCAGGTAGGGATCGGCCGGCGCCTCGGCCATCAGCGCGATCAGCGCCGTCAGCACGACCAGGCCCCAGGCGGCGTTCGCGCGCCGCGACAGGAAGGCCGCCAGCAAGGCCAGCACGCCGCCCAGCACCAGGCCGGGGGCGGTCGTCGAGGTCAGCCAGGCCCAGGCATGGTCCGGGCCGAAGTTCAGCAGCGTCGACCAGGCCGTGGTCATCACGCCCAGCGACGCCGCGCCCAGCACCAGCGGCACGCGCCGCCAGCCCGGCCGCGCGACGGACAGCGCCAGCAGGCAGGGCGCGAGCAGGCCCATCGCGATGGCGATCGCCTCCAGGCCGGGCGGCAGCGGCAGGTCGTCGCGGAGTTCGCGGGGGACGAGCTCCCAGGGGGTGTTCTCCAGCAGTTCCTCGGCCCACTCGCGCAGGCGCGGGAAGAGCTGTCCCAGGCCCAGCGGCAACGGCGCCGGGTACAGCAGCCCGACCGGCCACAGCGCCAGCAGCGCCAGCGCGCCGGCGCTGTGCGGCACGAACCAGCGCTCGCGCCAGCCGTTCCAGCGCGCGACGCCGCCCAGCCGCATCAGCACCCAGGCGCAGAGCGCGCCGAGCCAGGCGCCGGCGCTGTTCAACAGGAAATCCGCCAGCGACGGCACCCGGCCGGGGAGGAAGTACTGCAGCGTCTCCATCGCGAACGACAGCAGCGGCACGCCGACCAGCGGCAGCAGCAGCGCGCGCGCCAGGCCACCGCCGCTGCGGATCACCGCCGAGAAACACAGCAGCCCGAGCGGCCAGTAGCCGACGACGTTCACCCAGATGTCGAACTTGCCCCAGTAGCGCGGCCACGGCAGGCCGACCACGCCGGGCCAGGGCAGGCTGGGCGGCAGGCGCCAGGGCCAGAACGGGTACAGGCTGGCGTAGAGCACCAGCATGGCGTAGCACAGGGCCAGCCAGGTGGCGGAACTGCGCCGTTGCATCGCCGGATCAGAACGGCTTGACGACGACCAGGATCACGATGGCCGCGAACAGCAGCACCGAGATCTCGTTGAACACGCGGAACCACTTGTGGCTGCGGCGGTTGGCGATCAACTCGAACTTGCGCAGGAACGCCCGGCACATGTGGTGGTAGCCGATGACCACGACCACCAGCCCCAGCTTGGCGTGCATCCAGCCGTTGCCCGGCCCGCGCCCGATGCCGTAGTAGCCCCACAGCACGAGACCGAAGGCCAGCGCCAGCAGCATCAGCATCGTGCTGAAGCGGTAGAGCTTGTGGGCCATCAGCAGCAGCCGTTCGCGCTCGGCGTGGCTGTCGGCGGGGACCATGGCCAGGTTCACGAAGATCCGCGGCAGGTAGAACAGGCCGGCGAACCACGCGGCGACGAAGATGAGGTGTAGCGCTTTGATCCAGAGCATCGCGGCATTATGGAGGGCGCGAAAAAAAACCCCGGCTTCACAGCCGGGGTCGGAAAGCCTTATCGCTGTCATCACGTTAAGGCTCCTGCTCAGGGAGGAAAAGCAGGGAATGACAACCGAGCGGCTATCATTCAGGAGCGACTTTAACAGATCTGCCGAATTTCGGAATCTACGTCCTTGTACGTAGTTGCCCCCTGAACCGGTGGTATTTCTCGGAAACCATGCAACTTCCCGCACCTTATCCCGCCAGCCGCCCCCGTCGCCTGCGCCGCGATGCCTACACCCGGGCGCTGGTCCGCGAACACCGCCTGCACGCCAGCGACCTGATCTTTCCAGTCTTCGTCCACGAGGGCGAGAACCGCGTCGAACCGATCGCGTCGATGCCGGGCGTGTCCCGGCTGAGCCTGGACAAGCTGCTGCCGGTGGCCGAGGAATGCGTCGAGCTGGGCATCCCGGTGATGGCGCTGTTCCCCGCGATCGACCCGGCGCTGAAGACGCCCGACGGCATCGAGGCGACCAACCCCGACGGCCTGATCCCGCGCGTCGTGCGCGCGCTCAAGGAGAAGGTGCCCGGCCTGGGCGTGCTGACCGACGTCGCGCTGGACCCGTACACCAGCCACGGGCAGGACGGCGTGCTCGACGAGCAGGGCTACATCCTGAACGACCGCACCGTCGAGCTGCTGAAGGCGCAGGCGCTGGTCCAGGCCCAGGCGGGCGTGGACATCGTCGCCCCCAGCGACATGATGGACGGCCGCATCGGCGCGATCCGCGCCGCGCTGGAGGCCGACAGCCACATCCACACGCGGATCATGGCCTACAGCGCCAAGTACGCCAGCGCCTTCTACGGCCCGTTCCGCGACGCGGTAGGCTCGCGCACCAACCTCGGCAAGGCCGACAAGAAGACCTACCAGATGGATCCCGGCAACGGGGACGAGGCGCTGCGCGAAGTCGGCCTGGACCTGGCCGAGGGCGCCGACATGGTGATGGTCAAGCCCGGCCTGCCCTACCTGGACATCGTGCGCCGCGTGAAGGAGGAGTTCCGCGTCCCGACCTTCGCCTACCAGGTCAGCGGCGAGTACGCCATGATCAAGGCCGCCGCCGCCAACGGCTGGCTGGACCACGACGCGGTGATGCTCGAGGCGCTGCTGGCCTTCAAGCGCGCCGGCGCCGACGGCATCCTGACCTACTTCGCGATGGACGCCGCGCGGCTGATCCGGGCCGGCGCCTGAGCCGCCGGCACGCCGGCTGCCCGCCCCGCGCATGCGCCTCTTCCATCTCAGCGACTCGATCTACGAGGAACTCGCCGCGCTGCCGGAGGACCTGCCTGCCGAAGGTTTCCTCTGGATCGGCCTGCCCCGGCGCGAGTTCGAGCTCCAGCTCGGCACGGTGCAGCAGCGGCTGATGCGCTGGACCGGCGCGCAGCTGCTCGACCTGCATGTCTCCGACCTGCTGAACCCGCAGCTGCCCTCGCACTTCGACTACACCAGCTCGTACGACCTGATGGTGTTCCGCCGGCTGGCGACGATGCCGGGCAGCCAGCAGTACCTGTCGGACGACGAACCGCGCAACGCCGCGGGCGTGGACGAGGCGCTCAAGGCGATCGACACCAGCCCGGTCGGCTTCGCCGTCTTCGACCGCGTGCTGATCACGGTGCATCCCGGCGAATGCTCGCTGCGGGACTACTTCGCCGGCAAGCTCGGCGCGCAGCAGGAAGGCCGCGACCTGCGCGGCAGCAGCCGGCTGCCGGCCAGCCCCGCCGAGCTGATGCTGCGCATGGTCAACCACATGGTCGACAGCTACCTGGACCTGCGCCGGCTGCTGACCCGCCAGCTGACCACGCTGCAGAACCTGCTGCTGCGCGGCCACTTCCGCGACTGGCCGGTCGTGCTGCATGCGCGCGACACGCTGTCGCGGCTGGAGGACCTCTGCGAGGACCAGCGCAGCGCGGTGCAGGAGTGGATCGACGCGCTGGGCGAATGGCCGGTCGGCGACGCCCGCGAGGAACGCGAGCGCGAGCTGCTGCGGGTCCGCTCGCGCGACGTGCTGGAGCACATCGAGCGCGTGCTCACCCATGTGCGGCGGCTGGAGACCTCGGCGGAGACGTCGGTGCAGATGCACTTCTCGCTCACCGGCGAGCGCACCAACAACATCATGCGCACGCTGACGGTGCTCACGGCGATCTTCCTGCCGCTGAACCTGATCACCGGCATCTTCGGCATGAACTTCGACAACCTGCCGCTGATCCATGCCGCCACCGGGTTCTGGATCGCCGTCGGCGTGATGGTCGCCATCGCGATCGCGCTGGGCGCCTTCTTCTGGCGCAAGCGCTACCTCGGCACGCAGCAATAGCGCCTCGCCTGGCGCCAGGCCTTCGCCTAGCGCTTCGCCTTCGCCTTGGGCTTGGCCTTCTTGCTTTCCTTCGCGGGCTTCGCCTTCGACGCCGCGTAGGGATCGGCGAAACCGAGGCCGACCATGATCTCGGTCTCGCGCGCTTCCATGCACTCGGCCTCGTCGTCTTCCTCGTGGTCGTAACCCTGCGCGTGCAGCGTGCCGTGGACCAGCATGTGCGCGTAGTGCGCCGCCAGGTCCAGGCCCATCTCCCGGGCCTCGCGCTCGACGACCTCGGCGCAGATCACCAGGTCCGCGGCGACGACCGGTTCGTGCGTGTAGTCGAAGGTCAGCACGTTGGTCGCGTAGTCCTTCGAGCGGTACTCGCGATTGAGCGCCTGGCCCTCCTCGGCATCGACGATGCGGACGGTGATCTCGCCGGGCAGCTCCAGCGCCGCGCGCATCCAGCGGATCACCTTGTGCCTCGGCAGAGCCGCCTTGTGGCGCGGATCGGCGAATTGCAGCGACAGGCTCAGTTCCGGACGGCTCATCGGGCGGCTCCCTTGCGGACGGCCTTGGCCGCGGGCTTCTTCGCGGCGGGCGCCTTCGCGACGGCCTTCCTGGTGGCGGGCTTCGTCGCGACCACGGCCTTCGCAGCCACCTTCTTGGCGACGGCCTTCTTCGCAGAGGGCTTCTTCGCAGCGGGCTGCTTGGCGGCGGGCTTCCTGGCGGCGGGCTTCGGCGCGGGCGCTGGCTCGTCGTCGAAGCGCATCGTCTCCTCGCGCAGCCGCAACGCGCGCATCCGGCGCTCCTCGCGTTCCTCGGCGAAGCGGGCCTCGCGTTCCTGCTGCTCGCGCGCTTCCTCGCGCGCCAGCACGTCCGCGCGTTCCTCGTAGGCCTGGACGATCCGCGCCACCAGCGGATGGCGCACCACGTCGGCCCGGGTGAACCGGGTGATGGCGATGCCCTCGACGCCGTCGAGCACCTGCTCCGCGTCGACCAGCCCGCTGTGCATGCCGCGCGGCAGGTCGATCTGGCTGGTGTCGCCGGTGACCACGCACTTGCTGCCGAAGCCGATGCGGGTCAGGAACATCTTCATCTGCTCGGGCGTGGTGTTCTGCGCCTCGTCGAGGATCACGAACGCGTGGTTCAGCGTGCGTCCCCGCATGAAGGCCAGCGGCGCGATCTCGAGCTGGCCCTTCTCGAAGGCCTTGGTCACGCGGTCGAAGCCCATCAGGTCGTACAGCGCGTCATACAGCGGGCGCAGGTAGGGATCGACCTTCTGCGTCAGGTCGCCGGGCAGGAAGCCCAGGCGCTCGCCGGCCTCGACCGCAGGGCGCGTCAGGATGATGCGCTGCACCGACGACCGCTCCAGCGCGTCCACCGCGCAGGCCACCGCCAGGAAGGTCTTGCCGGTGCCGGCCGGACCGATGCCGAAGCTGATGTCGTGCGACAGGATGTGGCGCAGGTAGCCGTGCTGGTTGGCGGTGCGGCCGGCGAGGTCGGCGCGGCGGGTGCGCAGCACGACCTGGCCATCCTCCTCGCCCTCGGTGCCGGACCTGGCCGGCGCGGCCACGTCGTTGGCCGCCTCGACGATGGACAGCCGCAGGCTCTCGGCCGGGATGGCGCGGTCGGCGCGCGCGTACAGCGCTTCCAGCAGCACCAGCGTGCGTTGCGCGGCGACGCGCTCGCCTTCGATGTTGAAGTGCTCGGCGCGATGGGTGATGCGCACCGTCATGGCCGCCTCGATCTGGCGAAGATGCTCGTCCAGCGGGCCGCACAGGTGCGACAGGCGCCGGTTGTCGGCGGGGGTGAAGGCGTGGCGCAGGTTCAAGGCGGCGCGGGCTCCGTATTCAGGGGGGTTGAGGGTGGTATTGTCGCGCGCCGCCGCGCCGCGCGCCTGTCGCGCCTGCACAATCGCCCCCCATGCAGCGGACCATAGAACAACAGGGACACCCCATCGGCCGCGACATGGCCGTGCCGGCGCAGGGAAGCGGCTCGAGGCGCATGGCCGCGGGCGTCGCCGCGGCGCTGTCCCTGGCCGTGCCGGTCTGCCTGGCGCAGGTGGTGGCCGGCGCGACCGGCGCCGGCAACGCCGGCGACAGCGGTCCGTTCGCGGTGGCGTGGGGCAAGCTCGCGCCGCTGCTCGCCTACGGCCTGCAGTCCGCGCTGGTGCTGATGGCCTTCGTGCTGGGGCTGCTGATCTGGCAACGCCGCGCGCAGCGCCACATCGGCTGGCTGCTGGCGCTGATGCCGGGCTGGATCGTCATGGTCGGCCTGGCGCCGCTGACGCCCTGGCCGGCGGCGATCGCCGTGGTCCTCGCGCCCTGGCTGCTCTGGTGCGCGGTGCATTACCTGATGCGACGCCTGCGCCGCCGCGACCGCCGGCTGCATCGGCTGCTGATGGCGCAGGCGCTGCTGTTCCCCGCCGCGCTGCTGCTGCCGGTGCCGTCGGCGCGGGTGGCGGCGTTCGCGCTCTGGTGGCTGGGCGCGCAACTGCTCGTCGCGATGGCCTGGCACCTGTGGAACCTCTGGCAGGACATGTTCCTGCCGACGCTCGAGGAGCGTTACCCGAGCGCCGATTTCGTCGTCAGCTGCGCGCTGGTCGGCTTCGGCGCGCTGGCGATCCTGTGCGCGTGGGCGCTGCCCGGCAGCGGGCTGGCCGGCATCCTGGCGCCGCTGTCGCTGATCGGCCTGGGCCTGCACCGGGTGCGCGAGTTCGCCCGCGCGCTGACGCAGTCGGAGCTGGCCGTGCTGCAGGGCGAGCTGCGCCTGCAGGAACGCATCGCCGAACTGGAGCGCCACTTCGACCAGGTCGCCGAGGCCAAGCTCGAGCAGGTCACCGAGCGCGAGCGCAAGCGCATCGCCGCCGACCTGCACGACGACCTCGGCGCCAAGCTGCTGACCATCGTGCATACCAGCGAATCGGACCGGATCTCGACGCTCGCGCGCGAGGCGCTGGAGGAGATGCGGCTGTCGGTGCGCGGCCTGACCGGCAAGCCGGTGCAGCTGCTGGACGCGCTCGGCGACTGGCGCGCGGAGGTGGTGTCGCGGCTGGCGCAGGCCAACATCCTGGCCGAGTGGAAGTCGCCGGCCGAGGACATCGAGCACACTTTCCCCGCCCGCGCCTACGTGCAGACGACGCGCATCCTGCGCGAGTCGGTCAGCAACATCATCAAGCACAGCGGCGCCACGCATTGCGTGATCGGCTGCTCGGCGCAGGACGGCTACTTCTCGGTCGTGATCCAGGACAACGGCCAGGGCATCCCGCTCGAGCTCGAGGGTCGCCTGGACAAGGGACATGGCATGGCCAGCATGAAGGCGCGCGCCAAGCAGATGCATGGCCAGTGCCTGGTCGAGTCCGGACCCGGCTGGGGCACCGTGATCCGGCTGACGATCCCGCTCTGATCGCGTCGACAGGGCCCGCGGCGTGATCCATTGCCGCGCGCGCCACACTCGGGCGTTGTCCAGGATGGTCAGCCCGGCGAGAAAGCCGTACCGTTGCATCCACCCGCCAGGTTCCCCGGCGGTGTCGCATTCCTGAGCAAGAATCCCGCGCCATGAACCACATCCTGCTCCTCGAAGACATTCCCGAGATCCGCGCCTGGCTCAAGGTCCTGGTCAAACAGGTCTTCGCCAACGCGGTCGTCACCGAATGCTCGCGCGTGCAGGACGCCCTGCAGCAGGTCAACACCCAGCGCTTCACGCTGGCGCTGCTGGACCTGGGCCTGCCCGACGGTTCCGGCGTCGACGTGATCTCGGCGCTGCGCGAGAAGCAGCCCGAGGTGCAGTCCGTGATCGTCACCATCCACGACGACGACGAGCACCTGTTCCCCGCTCTGCAGGCCGGCGCCTTCGGCTACCTGCTCAAGGAGCAGTCGCGGGAACTGCTGGTCGAGCAGCTGCAGCGCATCAGCCAGGGCGAGCCCCCGCTGTCGCCGTCGATCGCGCGCAAGGTCATCGCCTACTTCACCTCGCAGCGCCGGCCGCAGGCGGCGCAGGTGCTGCACGAGGTCTCGCTGACCGACCGCGAGACCGAGGTGCTGCTGCGCGTGGCCAAGGGCTTCACGCTGCCGGAGATCGGCGTGCAGCTGGGCCTGTCGCGCCACACGATCGCCGACTACGTCAAGCAGATCTACCGCAAGCTCAACGTGAGCTCGCGCGCCGAGGCCGCGCTGGAAGCGCAGCGCCTGGGCCTGTTCGGCCGCAACTGAGCGCCCGGACCACCGCTCGGGCGATCGCCGCGGGCACGGCCCCGGGAAAATACTGGACGGATATCCAGCAAAACGCCGTCGAACGACCGGCGAACGCGGATAATCCCCGCCCATGATCGGCAAGCTCACCGGCGTCATCGCGGAAAAATCGCCTCCGCAGGTCCTCATCGACGTGCAAGGCGTCGGCTACGAAGTCGACGTGCCGATGAGCACCTTCTTCAACCTGCCGGGCCTGGGCGAACGCGCGTCGCTGCTGACGCACCTGAGCATCCGCGAGGACGCGCATGTCCTGTTCGGCTTCCTGACCCCGGAGGAGCGCAGCACCTTCCGGCTGCTGATCAAGATCAGCGGCGTCGGGCCGAAGATGGCGCTGTCGCTGTTGTCCGGCATGTCGGTGGGCGACCTGGCGCAGGCGGTGTCCAAGCAGGAGGCCGGCCGGCTGGTGAAGGTGCCGGGCATCGGCAAGAAGACCGCCGAGCGGCTGCTGCTGGAGCTCAAGGGCAAGCTCAGTCCCGACCTGTCGCTGCCGGTCTCGGTGGCCAACGACGCGCAGGCGGACATCCTGCAGGCGCTGGTCGCGCTGGGCTACAGCGAGAAGGAAGCCGGCGCCGCGCTGAAGACGCTGCCGGCAGATGTCGGCGTCAGCGAAGGCATCAAGCTGGCGATGAAGCACCTGTCGTGACCCGCGCCACCGCCTCCCACCCGCCTTTGCCATGAGCATCCAGACCGACGATTTCACGCCCGCGCCGCAGCAGGCCCGCCTGATCAGCGCGCATCCGGCCTCGCCGAACGAGGACGCGATCGAGCGCGCGCTGCGGCCCAAGCTGCTCGACGAGTACGTGGGCCAGGCCAAGGCGCGCGAGCAGCTGGAGATCTTCATCGGCGCGGCCAAGAAGCGGCGCGAGGCGCTCGATCACGTGCTGCTGTTCGGGCCGCCCGGCCTGGGCAAGACCACGCTGAGCCACATCGTCGCCGCGGAACTGGGCGTCAACCTGCGCCAGACGAGCGGGCCGGTGCTGGAGAAGCCCAAGGACCTCGCCGCGATCCTGACCAACCTCGAGCGCAACGACGTGCTATTCATCGACGAGATCCACCGGCTGTCGCCGGTCGTCGAGGAAATCCTGTATCCGGCGCTGGAGGACTACCAGATCGACATCATGATCGGCGAGGGCCCGGCCGCCCGGTCGATCAAGCTGGACCTGCAGCCGTTCACGCTGGTCGGTGCCACGACCCGCGCCGGCATGCTGACCAACCCGCTGCGCGACCGCTTCGGCATCGTGGCGCGGCTGGAGTTCTACACGGCCGAGGAGCTGCAGCGCATCGTGACGCGCTCGGCGTCGCTGCTGGGCGCGGCGATCGAGCCGGCCGGCGCGCTGGAGGTGGCGCGGCGTTCACGCGGCACGCCGCGGATCGCCAACCGGCTGCTGCGCCGCGTGCGCGACTACGCCGAGGTCAAGGCCGACGGCACCATCACCCGCACGATCGCCGAGAAGGCGCTGGCGATGCTGGATGTCGACCCGCTGGGCTTCGACCTGATGGACCGCAAGCTGCTGGAGGCGGTCGTGCATCGCTTCGACGGCGGACCGGTGGGGCTGGACAACGTCGCCGCGGCGATCGGCGAAGAGCCCGGCACGATCGAGGACGTCATCGAGCCCTACCTGATCCAGCAAGGTTTCCTGCAGCGCACGCCGCGCGGCCGGATCGCGACGCTGGCGGCCTACCGGCACCTGGGCGTCGCGCCGCCGAAGCAGGCCGGGCAGCTGTTCGATTGAGACCGCCTGCTTCGGCGGCCCAATGAAAAAAGGCGCTCCGAAGAGCGCCTTTTTCATGTCCGATCCGAGGATCAGAAGTTGTGGCGAACGCCCAGGGCGAACGAGCTCAGGTCGTCGACCTTGTTCGGGGTGTTGGCGTCCACGGCGGTGTAGAACGCGTACACCTTGGTGCGCTTGCTCAGGTTGTAGTTGTAGGCCAGCGTGTACTGCTTGCCACCGTTGCGACCGTTGTTGAACGAGTAGGCACCGGCCTTGGTACCACCGACGTTCAGGTGGAATTCGGACTGGCCCATCGTGTACATCACGGCGGCGCGGCCGATCCAACGGTTGTCCTTCGCGCCCGGCGACTGAGCCGTGCCCGACTCTTCGCGTTGCAGGTAGCCGCCGAAGGTGAAGGCGCCCAGTTCGTACAGGCCGCGGAACGCGTACTGCTTGGCCGAGCCTTGCTTGCTGTAGCCAGCGCCCAGGTGCAGGGGGCCCTGGTCGTAGTTCAGCGCCACGTCGTAGCCGCGCGGATCGACGCCTTCGCCGGCATGGATGGCGAACTCACCGTTGAAGCCGTTGATGTTCGGGGTGAAGTAGCCGACCTTGTTGGTCTGCGTGAAGCCAGCGCCCGAGTACAGCTTGTCTTCCGACGTGCCGGTGTCGTGGTTGTGCATCGACACGTAGTCGGCGGTGGCGTAGTAGGAGCCCGGGGTCCAGCGGCCCAGGCGCACGGCGCCGAAATCGCCGGCCAGCTGCACGCTGGCTTCACGGTTCCAGAAGGCGGTCGCGTTGGTCTGCTTGCCGTCGTCCGAGTTCAGGCCGTGTTCCAGCGCGAAGCTGGCCTTCAGGCCGCTACCCAGGTCTTCGGTGCCCTTGAAGCCCAGACGCGAGTTGTTGTTGATCATCGAGGCAACACGGTCGTTGTTGCCACGCTTGATGCTTTCCACCGAGGTGTTGATGCGGCCCCAGAGCGTGACGGAGCTCTGCGCGAATGCCGGAACGGAGAGAGCCGCGATGGCCGCAGCGAATGCAATCTTTTTCATACCCACCTTCATCAGTTGGAGGTTTCAGCCGGTCTGGCTCAATGGCTTTACTGCAAGGTGTGCGGAGTATAGAAGTGCGTTGCACGCACCCATAACAGCCGACGCGAAATTGCAACAGTTCCCCGTTAGGGGTGGTCCGGAGTGACGGAAGGCGTCATCAGCCGCGCCGTCAGGACCTGCCCCGCCAGGAGCGCGGCCAGCACGGCGAGCTGCTCGAGCGTGCTCAGCCGGTGGGCCTGCCAGAGGAACAGCGCGATCCCGCCGAGCAGCGCCACGAACATCGCCGCCGCCGCGACAGCGTGCGAGGACGCGACCTTCGGGTCGAACAGCGGCCGCGCCTGGGGGTCGTAGCCGGGCGCTATGCGCGCGCCGATCCCGGGTTCCCAATGGGCGGGCTCCCACCACAGGCGGAGCTTGTCGCGCCAGCGCGGCGCGCGCCGGGTCTTGGCCAGCAGCTTGGCGTAGACCTGCACGTTGGCGGTCCACGGGTTCCAACTGCGCAGCGCGTCGCGGGTGCCGTAGACGCAGGGCTCGCGGTCCAGTTCTTCCTGGAAGCTGCCGAACATCCGGTCCCAGATGACGAGGATTCCGCCGTAGTTGCGATCAAGATAGGGGTCGTTGACGGCGTGATGCACGCGATGGTTCGACGGCGAGCAGAACCAGCGGTCGAACCAGCCAAGCTTGCCGATCTGCTGCGTGTGCACCCAGAACTGGTACAGCAGGTCCACCAGCGCGACCACCGCGTAGACCAGCGGCGGGAAGCCCAGGATCGCCATCGGCATGTAGAAGATCCAGCCCACCAGCCAGCCGCTGCCGGTCTGGCGCAGCGCGGTGGACAGGTTGTAGTCCTCGCTCTGGTGATGGACGGCGTGGGCGGCCCAGAGCAGCGCGGTGGTGTGCCCGAGCCGGTGGTGCCAGTAATAGAGGAAGTCGTAGAGCAGCAGCCCGGTCAGCCAGACCCACCAGGCGCCGGCGTCGAGCCGGGCCAGCGCCGCATGCTCGAAGACCCAGGTGTAGATCCCCAGCGTGAACAGCTTGGTCAGCACGCCCACCACCTGGCTGAGCATGCCCAGCGCGATGCTGCTGATGGCGTCGTTGAGCCGGTAGGTGTTGCGGCCGCGGCGCACGCCGATCCAGTATTCGAGCCCGATCAGGGCGAAGAACACCGGCGTGGCCAGCACGATGATCTGTGCGTCGGTCATGTGTCTCCTCAACGGGGCGCTCGATGCGGCGCCTCTCTTCGAGCCCCTCTTCCGCCGGCGGGATCTTCCGCTGGCGGCGGGGAATGGGAACGAGCGTCGGCCGCCGGCCGCTCAGGCCTTGGCCGTCTGCGCGGCGGCGGGCAGGAAACCCGGCACGCCGGGGTCGTCCAGCGTCAGGCCCTGCAGGTGCTGGTCGTCGTTCCAGCCGACCAGCGTGAAGCCCTGTGGCGAATGCAGCAGCCGGTTGACGCTGGCATTGCCCAGCACCCAGCTGCGCGGCGCCTGCAGGTCGATCCGGGTGGCCGCCCGGTACAGGCAGTCCAGCACGCCGCCGTGCGCGACGACCGCGATCGTCTGCCCCGCGTGCGCGGCCGCCAGCTCGGAGACCACCGCGATGCAGCGCGCATACAGCGCGGTCAGGCTTTCACCGCCCGGGGGCTCGAACGCCGGGTCGCGCTGGCGCCAGCGCAGCGCGTCCTCGGGAAATCCGGCCTCGATCTCGGTCCAGAGCTTGCCCTCGTGCACGCCGAAGGCGCGTTCCCGCAGGCGAGTGTCGAGCCGGACCTCGAGGCCGTGCGGCGCCGCCACGTGCCGCGCGGTGACCGCGGCGCGATCCAGGTCGCTGGCGTAGACCGCGTCGATCGGATGGTCGGCCAGCGCGGCGCCGAGCCGCTCGGCCTGGCGCTCGCCGAGCGCGTTCAGCGGCAGGTTCAGGTGGCCTTGCAGCCGGCCTTCGCGGTTCCAGGCGGTCTCGCCATGCCGGATCGCCAGGATCAGGGTCGATTCCACTCAGACGCCCCAGACCACGTCGGCATCGGCGGCCTGCGAGGCCCGCATCAGCTCCAGCAGCGGCCACAGGCGCTGGCGCAGCATCACCTCCGGACGCGGCGGCGGCTTGCGGCCGTCGGCCCGGGCCTCCTCGGCGGCGCGGTCCAGCACCTCCTGCTCCTGGGCGATCGCGGCCTCGCCGCGCGCGATCAGCGCCGGGAGCTCCGCCTTCTGGAAGATGCCTTGCGGCGATGCGCTCCGGCCCAGCGCTTCCAGCGCCTGGTCGCCATGGGCGGCCAGCATGATCACGTCCGCACCGGCCTTCGACTTGAACTTGTACAGCACGCTTGTCTCCCGGCCGTCGACGGCGGCCCTCGGCGCATTGTGCCGCCCTCGTGCGTCGCGCTGTGGAGAGGTCTCCCGACCCCGCTCAGGGTCGACCCCGATTCACGCCGGCCGAGCCCGGCCGGCCGGCGGTCAACCGCCGCGCAGCAGGTGCACCGACGCGCGGGCCGGGCGGGGCGTCTGCGCCGCCTGCGCGCGCGCGGCCTTCTCGGCCTCGGCCTGCGCGGCGATCTGGGCGTGGCGTTCCTCGAAGGCCCGCGTCTCCAGCGCCGGCGCGCACAGGAAACCCTGGTACTCGTGGCAGCCGCAACGGGCCAGGAAGTCGCGTTGCGCCTCGGTCTCGACGCCCTCGGCGATCACCTGCAGGTTCAGCGCGCGGCCCATCTGGACGATCGCGTTGACGATGCCCGCGTCGCTCGCGTCGCCGGGCAGCCCCTTGACGAAGCTGCGGTCGATCTTGAGGCGCTGGATGGGGAAACGCTTCAGGTAGCCGAGGCTCGAGTAGCCGGTGCCGAAGTCGTCGATCGCCATCAGCACGCCCAGTTCCGACAGCGCCTGCATGCGATGCAGCGCTTCCTCGGCGTCGCGCAGCAGCACGGACTCGGTGAGTTCCAGTTCCAGCAGCGACGGCGGCAGGTCGTAGGCCCGCAGCGCCTGCGCCACCTGCTCCACGAACTGCGTCTGCTGGAACTGCAGCGCCGACACGTTCACCGCCACCGGCACCCGCATGCCCTTCTGCAGCCAGGCCGCGGCCTGCGCCACCGCCTGCTGCAGCACCCACTGGCCGATCGCGACGATGAAGCCGCTCTCCTCCGCCACCGGGATGAACTCGGACGGCGGCACGTCGCCGCGCAGCGGATCGCGCCAGCGGATCAGCGCCTCGGCGCCGATCAGCTCGCCGGTCTCCAGCGAGACCTGCGGCTGGAAATGCAACCGGAACTCATGTTCCTGGAGCGCCTGGCGCATCGCGTGGTCGAGCCGCATCCGCGACAGCAGGTCCACGTCCTTGCGCGGCTGGTGGAAGCGGAACGCGCTGCGGCCGCTTTCCTTGACCCAGTGCATCGCGCGCTCGGCGCTGGCCAGCAGCTCCTCGGCGCTGGCGCCGTCGCCGGGGAACAGCGCGATGCCGATGCTGCAGGTCACCGTGAAGCTGAGCGTGTCGAAGCAGAACGGCCGCGACATCGCCTCCTGGACGCGCCGCGCCGCGTGCTCGGCACCGCGGGCGTCGGCCTGGTGGATCAGCAGCGCGAACTCGTCGCCGTCCAGCCGCGCGACGGTGTCCACCTCGCGCAGCGATTCCTTCAGGCGCAGCGCGACTTCCTTGAGCACGCGGTCGCCATAGGAATGGCCCAGCGTGTCGTTGATCTGCTTGAAGCGGTCCAGGTCGACGTTGAGCAGCGCGAACGGCGTCGTCTCGCGCCGGGCCATGGCCTGCGCGTAGTCGACGCGCTCCATCAGCGCGCGGCGGTTCGGCAGCCCGGTGAGCATGTCGTTGTGGGACAGCTCCTCGATGCGCTGGTGCGCGGCGAGTTTCTCGCTGAGGTCGCGGAACGAGTACACGCGGCCGATCGGCCGGCCCCGGCTCCACTGCGGCAGCGACACGCGCTCCAGCACGCGGCCGTCGATCAGCTTGAGGTTGTCGCTGGTGTGCAGCAGCGGCGATTCCTGGATCGCGCCCAGCCGCATCGCGTAGGCGGCGCCGTCGACGACGCTGCGCCGCATCCAGGCCTGCACGGCCTCGTCGTTGCGGTCGTTGAGCAGGTCCTCGGGGATGCCCCACAGCGACGCCAGCCGCTGGTTGAAGCTGCGGATGCGGCCGGCCAGGTCGGTGACCAGGATGCCGTCGGCGGTCGATTCGAGCGTGGCGCGCAATTCGGCGAGCAGCGTCTCGCGCTCCTCGTCATGCTGGCGCTGCTGGGTCTGGTCGCGCATCGCGATCAGCCACAGGCCGTCACCCTGCGGCTGCGCCACGTGGCTGATGCGGCGCGACACCCACAGCATGCGGCCGTCGCCGTGGCGCATCATCGTGTCGGTGTGCAGGCTCTCGCGGCGGCCGATCGCGGCGTCCATCCAGAACAGCGCGTCCTCCGGGGTCGAGGCCAGCGACTCCACGCTGCTGCCCACCAGGTCCTTGGCCGGCAGGCCGAACAGCTGCTGCGACGCCGCGTTCACCGCGACGACGCAATGCGTGCGGGCGTCCACGAGCCACACCGCTTCCTGCAGGCCGTCGATCAGCGGCAGGACGGCGGTGTTGAACGCCGGGGGCGTTCCCGTGGCTCGGGCGCTGAGGTTCACGCGGCCATCTCCCCGGGTGGCGAGGGCGGCGTGCAGGTCGGGCCGGCGGACTCGAAGAAATAGGCGATGCGGCTGCGCGGGCTGAGGTAGTCCAGCGAGGCGCGCGGCAGCTGCTGCGGCTTGACGCTGCGGCGGATGCCCAGGTCGGGCAGCTCTTCCAGGTTGAGCACCAGCGCCTCGTCGCGCGGCACCTTCGGATCGTGGACCATCACGCGCGGCTTGAGCGGACGCGACGAGTTCACCGCCACGACCAGCGCGTAGCGGTCGTCGGTCATCTGCACCGCGGAGCCCGGCGGATACACGCCCATCATCCGGATGAAGGCGTTGAGCATCGTCGCGTCGAAGCGGCTGCGCCCCTGCGCGAACATCAGCGACAGCGCCTCGTGCGGCGTCATCGCCTTGGAGCTCAGCAGCGGGTTGCACAGGCCGTCGAAGCGGTTGACCAGCGCGACGATGCGCGCGCCGATGCTCATGCGGTCGGCGTTGAGCCGCTGCGGGAAGCCGCTGCCGTCGGCATGTTCGTGGTGCTGCGCGATGATCAGCAGCGGTCCGGCGCCGACGCCCATCTTCTGGCCCAGCATCACGCCCTTGGCGACGTGCTGCTGGTAGGCGGCAACCTCGGCGGCGGTGAAGCTGTCGTCGCGGTGGCGGAAACGGGGCGTCAGCTCCAGCTTGCCGATGTCGTGCAGCAGCGCGCCCTGGCCCAGGTCGAGCATCTCGTCGCGGCCCAGGCCGAAGGCGCGGCCCAGCAGCATCGCGATCACCGCGACGTTGAGCGCGTGGGCGGTGGCGCGGTCGCCGGCGCCCTCGTTGAGCAGCCGGATGTTGATGTCGCCCTCGACCAGCATCTTGTCCAGCAGCGCGCGGGACAGCGCGGCGGAGCGGTCGCGGGCGTCGGTCGGCTCGCGCGGCACCAGGTCGATCAGGTCGCGCAGCGCGGTGGCGGCCTCGGCGTACTGGCGCTCGCACAGCAGCAGCGCCTCGCGCTGCTCGGCCAGCTGCCGGCGGTGACGCTCGCGAGCCTCGTCCTCGGCGGTGCGGTTCTCGGCGACGACCGCCGGCGCGGCGGCGGGGGCCGGCATCGGCGTGGCCTCCAGCGGCAGGTCGCTCTTGCCGGGGCTCCAGCGCACCTGCTTCAGGCCCAGACGGCGCAGGATCAGCAGCTGCTCTTCCGAACTCAGCTTGAAGCTGCTGAGCGGAAAGGGATGCGACATCCAGCCGAGGTCGAGATGGATGAACATCCCGACTTTCAGCTGGTTCACATCGATGAGCGGATCGGCCGATCTGTCCTTCATTCTTGTCGTTCCACGTCCGGGGTTCAGACGCCCTCGTCTGCAGCATCGGCTGCGGAGGGGCGCAACTTAAATGAAAAGCGCGTCAACCGTACGGCGTCGCGCATGTTCCCGGGGCGAGCGTGCAACTTGTCACAGGTTTTTCCAGGGGACCCCTATGATCCTCCGAACCACCCATTCTTATAGAGATTCAGGAGACTTTGCATGCATGCCTTCGTTTGCGACGCACAACGCACCCCGTTCGGCCGGTATGGCGGGGCGTTGTCGTCGGTCCGGGCGGACGACCTGGGCGCGGTGCCGATCCAGGCCCTGATGGCCCGCCACCCGTCGCTGGACTGGGAGGCGCTGGACGACGTCTTCTACGGATGCGCCAACCAGGCGGGCGAGGACAACCGCAACGTCGCGCGCATGTCGGCGCTGCTGGCCGGGCTGCCGATCGGCGTGCCGGGCGTGACGCTGAACCGCCTGTGCGGCTCCGGCATGGACGCCGTCGGCAGCGCCGCCCGGGCGATCCGCGCCGGCGAGGCCCAGCTGCTGATCGCCGGCGGCGTCGAGAGCATGAGCCGCGCGCCGTTCGTGATGCCGAAGGCGGAATCGGCCTTCTCGCGCGCCAATGCCATCTACGACACGACGATCGGCTGGCGCTTCGTCAACGCGGCGATGAAGGCGCGCTACGGCGTCGACTCGATGCCGGAGACGGCCGAGAACGTCGCCACCGATTTCGGCATCGAGCGCGAGGCGCAGGACCGCATGGCCCTGGCCAGCCAGACGAAGGCGCTGGCGGCGCAGCGCAGCGGCTTCTTCGACGCGGAGATCTGCCCCGTCACGATCCCCCAGAAGAAGGGCGACCCGGTCGTCGTGCGCCAGGACGAGCATCCGCGCGAGACCAGCCTGGAGGCGCTGGCCCGGCTCAAGGGCGTCGTGCGGCCCGACGGCAGCGTGACCGCCGGTAACGCGTCCGGCGTCAACGACGGCGCCTGCGCGCTGCTGATCGCCAGCGAGGAGGCGGTCGCCCGCCACGGCCTGACGCCGCGCGCCCGGGTGCTGGGCATGGCCAGCGCCGGCGTCGCGCCGCGCATCATGGGCATCGGCCCGGCGCCGGCCAGCCGCAAGGTGCTGGCGCAGGTCGGCCTGACGCTGGAGCAGATGGATGTCATCGAGCTCAACGAGGCCTTCGCCGCCCAGGGGCTGGCGGTGCTGCGCGACCTGGGCCTGCGCGACGACGATCCGCGCGTGAATCCCAACGGCGGCGCGATCGCGCTGGGTCACCCGCTCGGCGCCAGCGGCGCCCGCCTGGTGACGACGGCGATCAACCAGCTCCACCGGACCAACGGCCGCTACGCGCTGTGCACGATGTGCATCGGCGTCGGCCAGGGCATCGCGATCGTCGTCGAACGCGTCTGAACTCGACCCCGTTCGGTTCGAAACCGTCCTGACTTCAATAGTCAGACGATTTCGAACCGATCCTTACGACGGGCCGGTTGTACGACCTCATCTTGGTGCAGCGCGGGAGCGTTTGATCCGGCCCTCACCCATATCCTGAGGTTGGGGGCGATTAAAAAATAGTCATGGGCGCACGTAGGACCACGTAGGCGCCAATCGCACAGCCCATGGGATACTGACTCGGTTTGATGGCGCATACCGCTTCTATAGGTGGGGGTATGCGGTGACAAGCATGATGTCTGACTATTGACGGCCTGCTTAGCGACCACCCGATCGCGGTTTCGCACCCTTTTTCCCGCTGAACGCCCGATGACATGACCTGATCCAGGCCGTGGGGCGCACTGCGCGAAAAATGCACCAAAATGATGCACGACGGTGCGATTTGCGGACCAAAACATTTGCCCTGGCAAACATTCTTCACAGGGTTGTCCCTATAGTCGTGGACATCACCTGCTTACGCCCAGCAGATTTGGGCGTCAAACGCACGTCCTCCCCCTGTCCGCCATGTCCGCTGCTCGAGCCCACGATGAAGACCTGACCGCCCTGCCGGTCGTCGCCCCCTCCCCCGACGCTGAAGTCCGTACCGGTCCGCTCAAGCGCGACCTGGTCGCCGGCCTGGAAAAGGGCCTGGCCGTGATCGAAGCCTTCGATCAGGAACGTCCCCGCCTGACCATCAGCGAAGTCGCCGGCCGCACCGGCCTGACCCGCGCCGCCGCGCGCCGCTACCTGCTGACGCTGACCCACCTGGGCTTCGTCTCGCAGGACCGCAAGATGTTCGCGCTGACCCCGAAGGTGCTGCGCCTGGGCCAGAGCTACATGCATTCCGCCCGCCTGCCGCGCATCATCGAGCCCGAGCTGCACAAGCTGGCCTACGCGATGAAGGAAGCCTCGTCGGCCGGCGTGCTGGACGGCAACGACGTGATCTGCATCTCCGCGACGAGCGCGGGCCGCGTGGTCTCGCCGACGCTGCAGCCCGGCACCCGCGTGCCGGCCTACTGCACCGGCAACGGCCGCGTGCTGCTGGCCGCGCAATCGCAGGCCGATGTCGACGCCTTCATCGCCCGCCAGGAACTGAGCGCGCTGACCCCGCACACGATCACGCATCCCGAGCGCCTGCGCATCGAGATCGCCCGCGCCCGCGCGCAGGGTTACGCGCTGATCGACCAGGAGCTGGAGCAAGGCCTGCGCTCGGTGGCCGTGCCGCTGAAGAACTACAAGGGCGACACCGTCGCCGCGATGGCCATCAGCGTCCACGCGACCCGCATGAGCATGGAGCAGATGGTCGAGCACTGCCTGCCCCCGCTGCTGCAGGCGCAAGCCCACCTGCGCATGCTGCTCTGAGGCCGCGACGTCGTTCCGACGCCTCGATCTCCCAATGAAGAAGCGCCCCGCGGGGCGCTTTTTTCATGGACCTCGGTGTGTCGCGCCGGCGGGAGCCGGGGGCCCCGGGCCGATTTGGGGACTTATGAGGCCCGGGGCCCCCGGCTTCCGCTGGTGGTGCTCGATCAGGCCCAGTGGCGCTGCTTCAGCAAGGGGCTGATGCGATAGCGCTCGCTGCGGTAGCCGTCGAACAGCCCGTCGAGCGCATCCACGACGACCGGCGCGCCCAGCTGCGCGAGCCATTCGAACGGCCCGGCCGGGTAGTTCACGCCGAGCTTCATCGCAGTGTCCGCGCCGGCCTCGTCGCAGACGCCCTGCCAGACGGCATCGGCGCCCTCGTTGACCAGCATCGCGATCGTCCGGGCCACGGCCAGTCCGGGCACGTCGCGCAGCACCAGCGGCTCCCAGCCGAGGCGGCGCAGCAGCGTTTCGGCGTGGGTCTGCTGGACGTTGTCGACGCGCGGGCCGAAGGCGATCGCCAGGCCGTCGAGGCGATCCGGCGCCAGCGGCCAGTCGATCACCGCGAGGCCGGGTTGGCTGCGCTCATGCGCGAGCTGCGCCGCGGGGCGTCCACGCGTCAGGTGCAGCTGCATGCCTTCGACGGCGATGCCGTTCCAGTCCGCCGCCGAATCCCGCTCGAACGCGAGGCCGCGCGTCGTCATCCAGCCGCCGAGCAGCTCGACCAGCGCGCCCTGCCCCGCCAGCGTCACCGCGCCGATGTCGCCGTCGATGACCGCCACCGGCGCGGCCGCGGCCGGCGTGCCTTCATAGAAGCCCTTGCCGACCTTGCGGCCGAAACGCCCGCCGTCGACGAGCGACTTCTGCACCAGCGACGGCTGGTAGCGCTTGTCGCCGTAGTTGGCCTCGAAGACGGACTGGGTCACCAGAGAGTTGGTGTCGTGGCCGATCAGGTCCATCAGCTCGCAGGGGCCCATGCGGAAGCCCGCGCCGCGCAGCGCGCGGTCCAGCTGCGCGGGACTGCCGGCCTGTTCCTGCAGCAGCTGCAGCGTCTCGGCGTAGTACGGACGCGCGATGCGGTTGACGATGAAGCCCGGCGTCGACTTCGCATGCACCGGCGTCTTGCCCCAGCGCCGCGACAGCGCCTCGATCGCCTGCGCGGCGGAGGCGTCGGTCTCCGCGCCCCAGACCACCTCGACCAGCTTCATCAGCGGCACCGGGTTGAAGAAGTGCATGCCGACCAGGCGGCGCGGGTTCGCCATCCCGTTGGCCAGCGCGGTGATGCTGATCGACGAGGTGTTGGACGCGATCAACGCGTCCGGCGGCAGCAACGCGTCGAGCTCGCGCAGCAGCGCCTGCTTGGGCTCGAGCTTCTCGACGATCACTTCCACCACCAGCGCGGCGTCCTTCAGTTCCGCGGTCGAGCCCGCGGGCGCGAGCCGGTCCATCACCGCCTCGCGCTCGACGGCCTCCAGGCGGCCCTTGGCCACCAGGCCGTCGAGCGCCTTGCCGATCTGCGCGATCGCCGCGGCGGCGGCGCCTTCGCGCAGGTCCATCAGCTGCACCGGATGGCCGGCCTGCGCCGCCACCTGCGCGATGCCCGCGCCCATCACGCCCGCGCCGATCACCGCCACCGGCGCCTGCGCCGCGGCGGCGCTGGCGATGCGCCAGCTTCCCGTCGATTCCGTCATGTCCGTCATGTCCGTCTCCAAGGTCGTTCTCGTTGATCTCGATGCATGCGAGGCCTGCGATGCATGCGATGCGTGGGTCGCCTGCGAGGCCTGCGATGGAGGCCGCGGATGCGAGGCCTCCGGCACGTCGCGCCTCAGTCGGCGCCGTCTCTCGGCACCCAGGCCGCGGGCCGCTTGCCGAGGAAGGCGGCGAAGCCCTCCTTCGCCTCGGCGCCCATGCGCACCCGGGCGATCGTCTGCGCGGTCAGCTCGCGGACCTCGCCGTCGATCGGGCCGACCTCGAGCTGCCCGAACAGCGCCTTGATCTCGGCCTGCGCCGTCGGGCCGTTCATCAGCAGCTCGGCGATCCAGCGCTCGACCGCCGCGGCCAGGCCGCCGGCCGCGTCGCTCTCGACGACCTCGTGCAGCAGGCCGATGCGCAGCGCCTCGGCGGCGGGGATGCGGCTGGCGGTCAGCGCGAGCCGGCGGGCCTCGCGCGGTCCGACCGCGTTGATCACGTAGGGCCCGATCACCGACGGCAGGATGCCGAAGCGGGCCTCGCTGACGGCGAACTGCGCGCCGGCCGCGGCGACCGCGATGTCGCAGGCCAGCGTCAGCCCGACGCCGCCGCCCAGCGCGACGCCGTGCACCTGCGCGATCGTCGGTTTCGGGCAGCGGGCGATGCGGTCCAGCATGCCGGCGAAGCGGCGCGCGTCCGCGAGGTTCCAGTCCTGCGTCGCCTCCGACGCGCGCTTCATCCACTGCAGGTCGGCGCCGGCGCTGAAGGCCTTGCCGGCGCCGTCCAGCACGACGATCCGCACGGCGGGGTCCTGGCCCAGGCGCTCGAACGCGGCGTCGAGGTCCGCGATCATGGCCTCGTCGAAGGCGTTGAACACCTCCGGCCGGTTCATCGTCACGCGCGCCACGCCGCGCGCATCGGTCGCAATCTGCAGGGTGTCCACGAGGCCAGTCTCCGTTGTGCGTTGTCGTCGCCGGAGTATCGCAGCCCGACCGGTCGGTCGAAGAATCCCCCCGTGCGTCGTGGGCGACCGCCCGGCGCGCCCCGTCCGCCGGGTCAGCCCGGTCCGCCGTGTCCGCCGGGTGCGTCTTCCCAGACTTCCCGGACCAGCTCCCGCAGCGCGGCCAGCGCGAGGTCCTCGGGCCCTTCCTTCTGGAGCCAGCACAGCCAGGTCTCGTCCTGCCAATGCGGCCAGATCCGCAGTTCGCCGGCCTCGACCGCCGCCTGCGCCTGGTCCAGCCGCAAGACCGCGGCGCCCAGCCCGCTGGCGACCATGCCGCGCACGGCGGCCTCGGTCTCGGCCATCAGGCTGTGCGGCGGCTCGCGGCCGGCGCTCTGGAACAGCCGTTCGGCGGCGGGCCGCAGGCCGCAATCGGGTGGCGTGCCGATCCACGGCAGCGCCAGCAGCGCGTCCCGCGAGACCGGCCAGTCCCGGTCGGCGAAGCGGCGCGGCACCGCCACGGCCAGTTCCATGCGGCGCAGCCGTTCGACGACCAGGCCCTCGGCGGTCTCGCCGTCGTGCAGCACGTAGGCGCAATCGACCTCGCCGCGCCGCAGCGCCTGCACGCTGTGCAGCGACAGCCGCTGCATCAGCTGCAGGCCGATGCCGGGATGGCGTTCGGCCAGCTTGACCATCACGTCGCCCAGGCGCAGCGCGATCGGATCGGTGACCGTGCCCATGCGCAGCACCCCGCGCACCTCGCCGCGGATCTGCGCCGCGGCCTGGCGCAGCCGCTGGGCGGCGTCCAGCGTGCGGCGCGCCTCCTCGGCCAGCCGCTCGCCGGCGCCGGTCAGCGCCATGCCGCGCGAGCTGCGCTCGAACAGCTGCACGCCCAGTTCCTCCTCCAGCGCCTTGATCTGCGCGCTGACGGCGGGCACGCTGGTGAAGACCTTCTCCGCGGCGCGGGTCAGGTTCCGTTCGGCCACGACGGCCAGAAAGCTCTTCAGCTGGTACAGCTCCATGGGCCGCGATTGTGACGAGCCGGCCCGGCGGCCGCGTTCGGATTCTTCAAACGCCCCTTCCAAAGATGCACATGGACCGCGCGCGGGGCGGTGCCCAGACTGCCGTCTCATCGAAGTCTTGCGAAAGCGACCGACGCCATGTCTCCCTCCAACCCCTATGCCGCCACCGCGGCGATGCTGTTCGCCGCGGTCTCGTGGGGCAGCCTGTTCCTGGTCGGCAAGCCGGTGCTCGGCCGGCTCGACCCCATCTGGTTCACCGCCGTGCGCTACCTGCTGGCCGGCATCGGCATGACCGCGCTGGTGGTCGCCTTCGGCCAGCGGCCCTGGGCCAAGCTGCGCGCGCACTGGGGCACGCTGACCGGCTTCGGCGTGCTGGGCTACGGCTTCTTCGGCATCCTGGTGCTGGAGGGGCTCAAGCTCTCGCTGCCGTCGCACGGCGCGGTGCTGATGGCGACGATGCCGTTGACGACGATCCTGCTGCGCTGGCTGCTCGACGGCCATCGGCCGGGGCTGGGCGTGGCCGGCGCGGCGGGGCTGGCGCTGGGCGGCGTGGTGATGGTGTCGGGCGTGCTCGGGCGCGCCGACGGCCCGCCGCACATGCTGCTGGGCGACGCGCTGACGCTGCTGGGCACGCTGGGCTGGGTGCTCTACACCCGCGGCGCGGCCAAGCTGCCGGACCTCAGCCCGCTGGAGTTCACCGGACTGACCGCGCTGGCGGCGCTGCCGTGGCAACTGGGATTCGCGCTGGCCGCCACGGCGATCGGCTGGATCGAGGCGCCCGCCTGGAGCGACCTGACGCCGGTGGCGCCGCACCTGCTCTACATCGCGGCGGTGCCGACGGTGGCGGCGGTCGTCGCCTTCAACTTCGGCGTCCGGCGGCTGGGCGCGTCGCGCGGGACGCTGTTCCTGAACGGGGTACCGGTGTCGGCGCTGCTGATGAGCGTGGCGCTGGGCCAGCACCCGGCGATGCAGGAGTGGATCGGCGCGGCGCTCGTGATCGCCGCGCTGACGCTGAGCACCCGCGCGCCGACGGCCTCCCGGCCGCCGGTGGGCGCGTGCGCCGCGGTCAGCCCTGGGCGCGCTTAGCCAGGATCTCGAAGGCCGGCAGGGTCTTGCCTTCCAGCACTTCCAGGAAGGCGCCGCCGCCGGTGGAGATGTAGCCGACGTCCTGCTCGATGCCGTACTTGGCGATCGCGGCCAGCGTGTCGCCGCCGCCGGCGATCGAGAACGCGTCCGACGCCGCGATCGCGCGGGCGATGGTCTCGGTGCCGTGGGCGAAGGCGTCGAACTCGAACACGCCGACCGGGCCGTTCCAGACGATGGTGCCGGCGGCCTTGAGCTGCTCGGCCAGCAACGCGGCCGTCTTCGGGCCGATGTCCAGGATCAGGTCGTCGTCGGCGACGTCGGTCGCGGCCTTGACGGTGGCCGGCGCGTCGGCGGCGAAGGTCTTGGCGGTCACGACATCCACCGGGATCGGCACCGCGGCGCCGCGCGCCTTCATCGCCTCGATGACGGCCTTGGCCTCGCCGACCAGGTCAGGCTCGGCCAGCGACTTGCCGATCTTCAGCCCGGCGGCCAGCAGGAAGGTGTTGGCGATGCCGCCGCCGACGATCAGGCCGTCGACGTTCCTGGCCAGCGACTGCAGGATGGTCAGCTTGGTCGAGACCTTGGAGCCCGCGACGATCGCCACCAGCGGGCGCTTCGGATTGGCCAGCGCCTTGGAGATCGCGTCGATCTCGGCGGCCAGCAGCGGGCCGGCGCAGGCGATCTTGGCGAACTGCGCGATGCCGTAGGTCGAGGCCTCGGCGCGGTGCGCGGTGCCGAAGGCGTCGTGCACGAAGATGTCGCACAGCGCGGCCATCTTCCGGGCCAGTTCCTCGCTGTTCTTCTTCTCGCCCTTGTTGACGCGGCAGTTCTCGAGCAGCACGACGCTGCCCGGCTTCACGTCGACGCCGTCGACCCAGTTCGCCACCAGCGGCACGTCGCGGCCCATCAGCTCGGACAGGCGCTTGGCGACCGGCGCCAGCGAGTCCTCGGGCTTGAACTCGCCCTCGGTCGGGCGGCCCAGGTGCGAGGTGACCATCACGGCGGCGCCGGCCTTCAGGGCCATCTCGATCGCGGGGATCGAGGCGCGGACGCGGGTGTCCTCGGTGATCTGGCCGGCATCGTTGAGCGGCACGTTCAGGTCGGCGCGGATGAACACGCGCTGGTCGGCCACCTTGCCGGCGGCGATCAGATCGGCGAAACGCAGGACATTCATGGGAATGGGCTCGGAGTGGTTGGAAAGCGGCGGCGGGCCCACGGGGCCCGCCAAATCGGGGCGCAGCTTAACAGCCGGGTGGCCGGGCGCGGGTCCGGGCCGGTTACGAAACGCCGCCGGAACCGGGGGCTCAGTCCGCGCTCACCAGCCCAGGCCGAGGCGCAGCGCCAGCATCACCGCGGTGCCGCTGACGATGGTGCCCAGGATGCCGCGCTTCCAGAAGAAGTAGGCGGTGCCGACGGCCGCCGCGTACAGGCGGGCGTCCTTCCAGGTGTGGATCAGCTCGCCCTGCGTCATGACGATCTCCGGCACGATGACCGCGGCCAGCGCCGCCAGCGGCGCGTAGCGCAGGCCGTCGCGGACCCAGCCGGGCAGCGGGATCTCGCGGTCCGGGATCATGAAGAAGGCGCGCGTGATCAGGGTGATCGCGCCCATGCCGAGGATGCCCAGCACCGCTTCCCACGCGCTCATGCGGACCTCCCGGTCGAGGCGTCGCCCGGCGACGGCGGCAGCCATTTCTCCATCAGCAGCCCGACCGCGACGGCCGCCGCGATCGCCACCAGGATGTTCAACCGCAGCGGCAGCGCGTAGGCCGCGACCGCCGCGCAGCCGGCCACCGCGCCGGCGACCCAGGTGTTGCGGTCCTTGAGCAGCGAGTAGCTCAGCCCCAGCAGCGCCAGCACGCCGGCGAAGCCCAGGCCCCAGGTCGTCGGGGTGTGGTCGGCCAGCAGGATGCCGGCGATCGCCGGCACCTGCCACGCGAACCAGTTGGTCGCGACGCCGCCCCAGTAATAGGGCAGCTGGTTGGCCGGATCGGGCTTGAGCTCGGGGAAGCGCTTGAGGAAGGCGACGTAGTTGAGGTCGGCCGCGAAGTAGCCGATGAACAGCCGCTGCGCGCGGGGCAGCGGCTCGAAGTACAGGCGCCACTGGGCGCTGAAGATCACGAAGCGCAGGTTGACGCAGAAGGCGGTGGCCCACAGCACCCACAGCGGCGCGCCGCTGGCCAGCAGCGGCAGCGAGGCCAGCTGCGAGCTGCCGGCGAACACCACCAGGCTCATCAGCAGCGACAGCCCGACGCCCAGGCCGCTCTTGACCATGGCCACGCCGGTGACCAGGCCCCAGGCCGAGATGCCCAGCGTGATGCCGAGCATGTCGCGCGCGCCGCGCTTGAATTCGGGGTGGCGCGCCAGCGCCGAGAGTCCTTCCGCCATGGACGCGATTGTCGGCGGGCCGGTCCGGAAACGAAGCGCCCCTCGCACGCCGGGGCGTCGAGGGGCGTCCACAGTGCGCCCACCCCGCGGGGTGGCGGGCGCGTCGGCCGGTCAGCGTTCCTTGAGCTTGCGCACCGAGCCGGACCCGGCGTTGGACAGGCTGATCTCCGGGCTGCCGAGGTAGGCGACGTCCCCGGAACCGGCGATGCGCACGTCGAGCCGGCGCAGCGCCTGCACCGTCACGTCGCCGCTGCCGGCGATGCTGACCTTGGCCTCGTCGACGACCAGGTCGCGGGTCTTGACGTCGCCGCTGCCGCGCACCGACACGGTCAGGCCGGCGGCCTTGCCGTGGACCAGCATGTCGCCGCTGCCGGCGACGCTCAGCGAGACGTGGTCCGCCTCCAGGCCCTGCATGCGCAGGTCGCCGCTGCCGGCGATGCTGGCGTCCAGGTTGCCGGTCTTCATCGGCTCGACGCGGATGTCGCCCGAGCCGGCGATCGACAGGCCGCGCAACTGGCGCATGTCCAGCGTGATCGTCGGCGAGCCCTTGGCGTTGAGGCTGTAGCCGCGCTTGGCGGTGATCTCCAGCGTGCGGCCCTTGCTGCCGTCGACGACCTTGGTCTCGATGTAGCTCAGCAGGTTGCGGTCGGTCTTGACCTCGACCTTGTCGGCCCCGGCCTGGCGGACCAGCACCTTGAAGTCGCCCGACAGCGCCACGGCGTCGAAGGCGCCGACATCGCGGGCATCGGCGGCGACGTCGCCATTGCCCTCGACGCGCTGCGAGCTGCCGAAGGTCAACGACCAGGCGTTGGCGGTGCCGGCGACGGCCAGGCCCAGCGCGGCGGCGGTGAACAGGCGGCGGGCGGCACGGAAGGACGTTGTGGTCATGAGCGATCTCCTGATCTTTCGGATGATCGCATCTTCGTCGTGGCGCCCGTGCCCGGCGACCCCGGGATGACGAACTGCGCCATCCCCGGCATCAACTGCGCGGCCATCCGATGGTCCGATCGAACCAGGAAGGCGCTCGCGATCACGCGGCGGCGCGGCGCGCGGCACCGCGCCGGGCGCTCAATGGCCCTTGGCCGGCGCCTTCTCGCCGACCTGCCCCTTGGCGGTGCGCGGCGATTCCTCTTCCTCGTCGGAGGCCGCAGCGCCAGGCCGGCTGGCCTGCGGACCGGCCACCAGCGGGCGGGTGCCCTCGAGCTTGTTCTCGCGCATGTACTCGTCCATCTCGCGCCAGCCGTCGTAGACCGCCGCCTTCTGCGCCTTCGGATTGAGGGCGTAGCAGTCCTCGATGGCGCGCAGCGCGTTGCGGCAGGCGCCGCCGATGGCCTTGCCCTCGGCCACCTTGGCGGCGGCCACCTTGGCCGGATCCTCGATGCCGAGCTGGTCGCAACCGGCCAGCAGCGCGCCGGCGCCCAGCAGCGCCGCGATCAGCGCGGGGCGGACGGTCACGGTCAGGGAGCGGGGGAAGGCCTTCATGGGATCCTTATCGGCCGGCGGCGCCGGGGGCTTGAACGGGGCTCGGGACATTGTCCGCGTCCGGCCGACGCGCCGATCGAAACAAAAACACCGCCCGAAGGCGGTGTTTCCCGGTTCCGGCGCGGCCCCGCGCTCAGCGGCGGGCCATCGCCATCAGGCGCTCGATGCGTTCCTCGGTCGACGGGTGGGTGCTGAACAGCCCCCGCAGCCCGCCGCCCGACAGCGGATTCATGATCATCATCTGCGCCGTCTCCGGATGGCGCTCGGCGGTCTCCAGCGGGATGCCCTGCGCGTAGCGGTGGATCTTGTCCAGCGCCGAGGCCAGCGCCTGCGGATCGCCGGAGATCTCGGCGCCGCCGCGGTCGGCCTCGAACTCGCGGGCGCGGCTGATCGCCATCTGGATCAGCGAGGCCGCGATCGGCGCCAGGATCGCCACCAGCAGGCCGACGATCGGGTTGGCCGGGCGGCCTTCGCTGTCGCGCGGGCTGAAGAACATCGCGAAGTTGGCCAGCATCGAGATCGCGCCGGCCATCGTCGCGCTGACCGTCGAGATCAGGATGTCGCGGTGCTTCACGTGCGCCAGCTCATGGGCCATCACGCCGCGCAGCTCGCGCTCGGACAGCACGCGCACGATGCCGGTCGTCGCGGCGACGGCGGCGTGCTGCGGATTGCGGCCGGTGGCGAACGCGTTGGGCGCGTCTTCCTGGATCAGGTAGACCTTGGGCATCGGCAGCTGGGCGCGCTCGGCCAGCTCCTTGACCATGTTGTAGAACTGCGGCGCGCTGCGCTCGTCGACCTCCTGGGCGTTGTACATCTTCAGCACCAGCTTGTCGGAGAACCAGTAGCTGAAGAAGTTCATGCCCACCGCGACCACCAGCGCGATCAGCATGCCCGTCTGGCCGCCCAGCACGGAGCCGATCGCCATGAACAGCGCGGTGATGGCGGCCATCAGGATGGCGGTCTTCATCAGGTTGAACATGCAATCACTCCTCGAAAAATAGCGGTCGGAACCGCGAACCCCTGCATTGCCGGACGGTACACCGTCCAGGTTGTCCCACGTGACGGCGAGGCCGGCCCGTTCAAGCCGGTTTCGCCGACGCTTCAGTGAGGGTTAAGCGAAACGGGCGCCGGCCGCCAGCGGCCGCGCCTGCAGGAAGGCCGCGGCCGGCAGCCGCTTGCCGCCGGCGCGCTGCAGCTCGGTCAGCCGGACGCTGCCGGAGCCGCAGGCGACGACCGGCCCCGCCGGCGTCACCGCCAGGACCTGGCCCGGTTCGCCCAGCGAGCCCGTCGCCTCGACGACCTCGGCGCGCCAGACCTTCAGCGATTCGCCCTCGAGCTGCGCGACGCCGCCCGGGAAGGGGTCGAAGGCGCGCAACCGGCGCGCGATCTGCGCGGCGTCGTCGCTCCAGCGGATCTGGCTTTCGGCCTTCTCGATCTTGTGGGCGTAGGTGACGCCCTCTTCAGGCTGCTGCACCGGATGGAAGCCGCCACGGGCGGCGAGTTCGAGCGCCTCGACGATCAGCCGGCCGCCGAGCGCCGCCAGCCGGTCGTGCAGCGACGCCGTGGTGTCCGACGCCGCGATGGCCAGCCGCTCCACCAGCAGCATGTCGCCGGTGTCCAGGCCTGCGTCCATCTGCATGATGGTGATGCCGGTCTCGGCGTCGCCGGCCTCGATCGCGCGGTGGATCGGCGCCGCGCCGCGCCAGCGCGGCAGGATCGAGCCGTGGATGTTCAGGCAGCCCAGGCGCGGCAGGTCCAGCACCCATTGCGGCAGGATCAGCCCGTAGGCGGCGACGACCAGCACGTCGGGACGCGCGTCGACGAGCGCCTGCCGGCCGGCCTCGGCCTCGTCGGGGAACTTGCCGTCCAGGCGCAGGCTGCGCGGCTGCGCGACGGCGATGCCGCGCGCGGCCGCCAGCTGCTTCACCGGCGAGGCCTGCAGCTTCATGCCGCGGCCCGCGGGGCGGTCGGGCTGGCTCAGCACCAGCGGCACCTCGAAGCCGGCGTCCAGCAGCGCCTGCAGCGCGACCGCGGCGAACTCCGGCGTGCCGGCGAAGGCGACGCGCAATCCGGACGAGGCCATCAGCGGACCTTGGCGTCCTCGCGCGCCTTCTTCACCAGCTTGGTCTTGATGCGCTCGCGCTTGAGCGGGCTGAGGTACTCGACGAACACCTTGCCGGCGAGGTGGTCCATCTCGTGCTGCACGCACACGGCGAGCAGGCCTTCGGCATCGAACTGGAAGGTGTGGCCGTCGCGGTCCAGCGCCTGCACGGTGACCTTCTTGTGGCGCATGACCTTGTCGTAGATGGTCGGCACGGAGAGGCAGCCCTCCTCGCCTTCCATCATCTCGTCGCTGGTGGCCACGAGTTCCGGATTGATCAGCACCAGCGGCTGGTTGCGCTCCTCGGAGACGTCCATCACGAGCAGCCGCTCGTGCACGTCCACCTGCGTGGCGGCCAGGCCGACGCCGTCGGCGTCGTACATCGTTTCCAGCATGTCGTCGGCCAGCGCGCGGATGCGGTCGTCGACCGCGGCCACGGGCTGGGCCACCGTGTGCAGGCGGGGATCGGGGTATCGAAGAATGGAGAGTTTCGCCATGGTGGGGACGCGAGGCGCCGTGGTTGCTGTGGACAGCGCACAACGCCTGTTTGTAAGGGCTTGCAAGGGAGGGCGGGCACCTTCATTGTGGGTGCCCCTGAACCGGGGCAGAATCGCCGCCAGCGAGTTGGTCGATTTTCGCCGATTTGGCGGTCAGTCCGGCCCTCGTCACAAAAGCGCCATTGGCCACGAGAGGCCTTCGATCTCGGCGCGGGAGAACAAGGAATGACGCAAATGCGGCCGTTGGGCTTGACGATGATTTCTGCTGCCCTGCTGGCCGGCCTGGCCGCCGCGCCGTCATTCGCCGCGGGGAACTATCCGATCACCCCGGAGCAGCGCCAGACGGCGCAGCAGGTGTCCCAGGCGGGCGTCCCGTTGTCGGAGCTGGCGGCCAACGCCCCCGACACCTACACCGTCAAGGCCGGCGACACGCTCTGGGCGATCTCGGGCCTGTTCCTGAAGAGTCCGTGGCGCTGGCCCGAGCTCTGGGGCATGAACACCGACCAGATCCGCAACCCCCACCTGATCTACCCGGGCCAGGTGCTGATGCTGGTCAAGGCCGACGGCCGCGCCCGGCTGCAGGTCGGCCGCGACGTCGGCAACGGCGGCGTGCCGGGCGGCACGGTGAAGCTGTCGCCGCGCGTGCGCTCGGAGTCGCTCTACGACGGCTCCATCGCCGCCATCCCGCAGCACCTGATCGAGCCCTTCCTCAACGAGGCGGTGGTCCTGAGCGGCAATGAACTCGAGGCCGCGCCGCGGGTCATCTCGGCGCAGGAGAACCGCGTCTGGATGTCCAAGGGCGACCTGGCCTACGTCCGCGGCACGCTGCCGCCGAACGAGGACGCGTTCCGCGTGTTCCGCGAGCCGCGCCCGCTGCGCGATCCGGTGACCAAGGAAGTCCTGGGCTACGAGGCCGCCTATGTCGGCACCGCCGACCTCACCCGCGCCGGCAGCGGCGCCGGCACGGCCAAGGAAGTCCCGGCCACGCTGACGATCACGCTGGTCCGCCAGGAAGTGCAGCCGGGCGACCGCCTCGCCCCGGTGCCGCCGCGCGGCTACACGAACTACGTGCCGCATGCGCCGTCCGGCGCGATCGACGGCCACATCATCTCGATCTACGGCGACGCGATCACCGCGGGCCAGAACCAGATCGTGGCGCTGAACAAGGGCAAGCGCGACGGCCTCGAGCGCGGCCACGTGCTCGCGCTGTGGCACACCGGCCGCGTCGTCCGCGACCCGACCACCCCGCGCCGCGAGGAAGTGAAGCTGCCGGACGAGCGTCATGGCCAGCTGTTCGTCTTCCAGGTCTTCGACCGGGTCTCGTATGCGCTGATCCTGTCGGTGCAGGAACCGGTGGTCCCAGGCGACCGCTTCACCCAGCCGTAAACAAGGCGGCTCTCCGGATCGGGTCGCAGTCAGGACCGCACGGATGAGCCCCGACGACCTGCGCGACTGGCTCCACCTGCTGTCCTGCGTCTCGCGCGGCGCCGCCCGGCGGCTGCTCGCGCGTCACGGCAGCCCCGGCGCCGTGCTCAAGGCCGGACGCGCGGGCTGGAGCGGCGCGGTCCCGCGCGAGGAAGCGGACCTGCTGGCCCTAGGGCCACCCGAGCTCGACCGCCTCACCCGCCGCACCGAAGCCTGGCTGAACGGCGGCGAGCGCCGGTCCATCCTGCTGATCGGCGACGACGACTATCCCAATCCCCTGCTCCAGACGGCCGATCCACCGCTGATGCTCTACCTGGATGGCCGGCGCGAGTTGCTCAACACGCGCTGCGTCGCCGTCGTCGGCAGCCGCCGTCCGAGCCCGCAAGGCGACGAGAACGCCCGCTACTTCGCCGCCGGCCTGGGCGAAGCCGGCTTGTGCGTCGTCTCCGGTCTGGCGCAAGGCATCGACGGCGCGGCCCACGAGGCGGCGCTGAACACCGCCGGCGGC
Source organism: Mitsuaria sp. GD03876 (assembly GCF_029840635.1). Taxonomy (GTDB): domain Bacteria; phylum Pseudomonadota; class Gammaproteobacteria; order Burkholderiales; family Burkholderiaceae_C; genus Roseateles. The sequence goes on from NZ_JAOCCU010000012.1 coordinate 50,270, forward strand.
ACGATCGCGGTGCTGGGCACCGGGCCGGACAAGGTCTACCCGCTCGAGCATGAGGAACTCTCCCGCCATGTCGCCCGCCGCGGCCTGCTGGTGAGCGAGTACTTCGTCGGTACGCCGCCGATGGCGCCCAACTTCCCGCAGCGCAACCGGATCATCGCGGGCCTGTCCGAGGGCTGCCTGGTCGTCGAGGCGGCGATGAAGTCGGGCTCGCTGATCACGGCCCGCCAGGCGTCCGAGGCCGGCCGCGAGGTCTTCGCGGTGCCCGGTCCGATCCATGCGCCGCAATCCAAGGGCTGCCACCACCTGCTCAAGCAGGGCGCCTGCCTCGTCCAGGAGCTGGACGACCTGCTCGCGGAGCTGCCGGCCGGCGGGCTCCCGCGCAGCGAGGCGCTGCCGCTCGCCGCGGAACCGGCGGTCCCGGCGTCGCCGTCCGGATCCGTCGTCGACGATCAGGATCACCCCCTGCTCCGGGCGATCGGCGCGGACACCGTGTCGCTCGAACAGCTCGCCCAACGCAGCGGCTGGGCGCAGGACGAGCTCAACGCCACGCTGTTCGATCTCGAGCTGGAAGGTCGTGTCGCCCGGCTGCCGGGCGCCCTGTTCCAGCGTCGGCGCCGGACGTGAACCATCCGGGAATTTCCGCGCCGCGGACCGTTCATTTCGGCGGGAAGGGCTTTGGACCCCTGCGGTATAGTGCCCGCCATGTTTGACGTGCTCGTCTATCTGTACGAAACCTACTGGCGCCCCGACGCCTGTCCGGATCACGCGCAACTGACCCGGAAATTGTCGGCAGTCGGCTTCGAGGATGACGAAATCCGCGACGCGCTGTCCTGGTTGGACGGCCTGGCCGCCTCGGCCGCCTCGCACCACGGCGAACCCGGCGACCGCAGCCTGCGCGTCTACACCCGCGAAGAGCAGGACCACCTCGGCGAGAGCTCGATCGGCTTCATCAGCTTCCTGGCGTCGGCCGGCGTGCTGCCGACCGCGATGCGCGAGATGGTCATCGACCGCGCGATGGCGATCCCCGGCGGCCCGCTGGACCTCGAGGACCTGAAGATCATCGTGCTGATGGTGTTCTGGAGCCTGGGCGAGGAGCCCGACGCGCTGATCCTCGACGAGCTGTTCGTCGCGCCGGAAGAGCGCCTGATCCACTGACCGTCCCGACGGCCCCGCGCCAAAAGGAAAGCCGGCCCCGCATCGCGGCGCCGGCTTTTTTTGTCGCTGCGATCAGGCCAGCAGGCGGCTCGGATCGACCTCGAGTTTCGCGAGCGCGTTGCGCGTCGCCTTGACGGTCAGCGACTCGTCCTGCGCCGGCAGCATCAGCCCCGCCTGCAGGAACGCGGCCAACCGGCTCAGCTGGAACAGCACGCCCCGCCCGTGCGGCGAGACGAACAGGATCAGGTGATGGCGCAGCCCGCGCCAGACCAGTTGGACCGGCTCGACCCGGCCGCGGTAATCGAGCATGTACCAGCTGCCCACCTGCAGCTCGCGCGCCCAGGCCACCATCGCCGGCGACGGCGTGGTCCCGCCCTCGGCGACGACCTCCAGTCCTTCGCACTCGTGGGTGGACAGGTCGCGCACCAGCGTCTCGTTGATCTCGCCCTCTTCCGGCGACGGCAGCATCGCCTCGAGCGTCTCGAGCTGGCTCATCAGGTCGTCCAGCCGCTCGCGCGGGATCGCCGCGGTCTTGGCGGTGAAGGCCGCGGCCAGCGCGTTGTTCAGCGACCGGATGTGTTCGTCCTGCCGCTCATGGCTCATGCCCGCGTGGCCCATGCCGTCGCGCAAGGTCTTGAGCAGCGGCGGCAGGCGGCGGATCACCTCGGCGCGGTCCTCGCGGGACACCTTGGCGCTCGCCGACCAGATCAGGTCGGCGGCCGCGCGCTTCATCGCCTTGGTCTGCTCGGCCTGCGGTCCGTAGCGCACGCCGGTCACCGCCAGCACGTCCGCCCAGACCTGGAACAGGAAGTCGCGCACGCCGTCCTGCACCGGCACCTCGGACAGCATCTTGCGCAGCTCGATCGTGTACTGGATCGCCAACGTCTCGCGCTGCTCGACCTGCTGGGCCAGCGAGACGCCCTTCTTCGAGACCTCGTTCTCCTGCTCGAAGTAGTGGTCGAGGAATTTCTCGAACTCGGTCAGCACCGTCTGGAAGACGCGCCGGCCGGTGTCCGGATAGGCCTCGACGACCTGCACCACGCGCTTGATCTCGCGTTCGAGCGCGTCGCCGATCTCAGCGGTCGAGGTGCTGAAGCCCATCACGCAGGAGCCCATCCGGTCGATCAGGCGGCGCGCGGGGTGGTCGTCGGTGGCGAAGAAATCGGGCTCGCCGACGGCGACCCGCAGCACCGGCATCTGCAGCCGCGCGAACCAGACCCGGATCGCCGGCGGGATGCGCTCTTCCTGCAGGATCGCCTGGAACAGCAGCGCGACCAGCTCGATCGTGGCGCGCTCGGCCGGCGTGTCGGCGGCGGACTTCAGGACCTGCTTCAACGCCTGGTTGCGATGGCGGATCTCGTCGAGCGCCTGGGGCGCGGTCAACTGCTGATCGGCCGTGGCGACCTGGTCGGCGCGCCGCTGCACCGCTTCCTGCGCGTGGTTGATCGCGGCGCTCAGGCGCGGCGATCCGGCGCGGGTCACCGGACCGCCGGACGGCGCGGCGGGCAGGCCGCTGCGCGTGGCCGGGCCGGGCGACGGCATGCCGGCGGGACGCGCGGGCGCCTGCGCCAGTTCGGGCACGTGCCGCGCGAGCACGCGCTGCAACTGCGCCATCACCTGTTGCGCGGACTGGCTCGACGGCGTGCCCACGGGCCCGGCAGGCTGGGCCGCGTGGGCGCCCGTCGCGGCCGGCGCGATGCCGCCATGCGCCGGTCCCGCGGGACCTTGCGCCGGACCCAGCGGGGCCGCCTGCGTCATGCCGCCGGCCGGCGCGTTGCGCCGGATGAAGGGCCGCAGGTCGACCTCGGGCATCACGCCCTGCTGGATCAGCCAGTGATTGGCCTCGTGGTAGGCCTCGTTCAGCAGTTGGGAGAACTCATGGTGCAGCCAGCGCTGCAGCATCTGCCAGACCGAGCTGCTCAGTCCGGCCTCGAACCAGGCGTCGAGCACCAGTCGCGCCAGCACCTGCGCGCGCAGCAGGTCCTGCTGCGCCAGGTCCTCGATGCGCTCCAGCGACTGCATGCGGTTGCGCAGGTCGCTGAACTCCCAGCTGGCCTTGTCCATCATCGCCAGCGCCAGGCGCGACGCGATGATCTCGCGCTCGATCGTGTCGTCGCTGACGAGCGACAGGTTTTGCGGCCGCGAGGACAGCGAGGCCGAACGCGAATCGCCGGCCCCGTGGTGATACGCATGCCGCAGCGACTTGCCGAGCCGCGCGTGCCAGGGCGTCGCGGCGCGTTGCCAGGCCTCGTACGCGTCGCGCCGGGCCATCTGCAGCGAGTGCTCGGCGGGCTGCGCGAGCAGGTCCTGCACCGCCGTGGTCAGCACCGCCACCATGGCGGGCAGCCCTCGCAGCAGCACCTCCGTGTGGACGCGCCGCGCTTGCGAAGCCAGGGCCTGGGATCTTGCGTCGGCGGCGGTCATCGAGCGTGAGATTGAGGAGTGCGGACGACTCTACTACACCACCGCGCCAGCGTTGGGGTCGTCCGGGTCGCCCTGCTTGGCGGGGCCGGCCTTGACCAGGTCCTCGCGCTTGACGCCCAGCCACATCGCGATCGCCGCGGCCACGAAGACCGACGAATAGATGCCGAACAGGATGCCGATGGTCAGCGCCACCGCGAAGTAGTGCAGCGTCGGGCCGCCGAACAGCAGCATCGACAGCACCATCATCTGCGTCGAGCCGTGCGTGATGATCGTGCGGCTGATCGTGGACGTGATCGCGTGGTCGATGATCTCGTGGGTGTTGAGCTTGCGGTACTTGCGGAAGGCCTCGCGGATCCGGTCGAAGATGACCACCGACTCGTTCACCGAGTAGCCCAGCACCGCCAGGATCGCCGCCAGCACCGCCAGCGAGAACTCCCACTGGAAGTAGGCGAAGAAGCCCAGGATGATCACCACGTCGTGCAGGTTGGCGATGATGCCGGCCACGGCGAACTTCCACTCGAAGCGGAAGGCCAGGTACAGCATGATGCCGACCACCACGCAGATCAGCGCCCACGCGGCGTCGTGCGCCAGCTCGGCGCCGACCGACGGGCCGACCACCTCGCTGCGGGTGAGCTTGATCGGCTCGGCGGTGCCCACCGAGCAGGCCTGGCGCGTCACGGCCTCGCCCTGGGGCGTGACCTCCTGGTGCTCGACGACCTTGCCGGTCTCGGCCTTGCACAGCTCGGTGAAGACGCGGGCGACCAGCACGTCCTGCTTGACGTCGGGCTTGACCGGCAGCCGGATCATGACGTCGCGCGAGGTGCCGAAGTTGGTCACCTGGACTTCGCCGAAGCCCATCTGCTCGACGATGTGCCGGGTCTTGTTGATGTCCGCGGCCTGGGCGTACTGGGCCTCGATGACCGTCCCGCCGGTGAACTCGATCGAGAAGTGCAGTCCCTTGGTGACCAGGAAGAACACCGCGGCGATGAAGGTGATGAAGGAGATCGCGTTGAGGATCAACGCGTGCTTCATGAACGGGATGTCCCGCTTGATTCGGAAGAATTCCATGGCTTGTGCGCTCTCTGCTAGCTTCTGACGGCCGGAGCCTTCAATTCGCCTCGGCCGTGTCGGCGGCGGCATCCGCCGCGCCGGTCGTGCCGGGCTTCCACACGGTGCCGATGGACACCGACTTCAGACGCTTGCGGCGGCCGTACCAGAGGTTGACCAGCGCGCGCGAGAACATCACCGACGAGATCATCGAGGTCACGATGCCCAGGCAGTGCACGACGGCGAAGCCCTTGATCGGGCCCGAGCCGAAGGCCAGCAGCGCCAGGCCGGCGATCAGCGTGGTCACGTTGGAGTCCAGGATGGTGGCCCAGGCGCGCTCGTAGCCGGCGTGGATCGCCTGCTGCGGCGCGAGGCCCGCGCGCAGTTCCTCGCGCACCCGCTCGTTGATCAGCACGTTGGCGTCGATGGCCATGCCCAGCACCAGCGCGATGGCGGCGATGCCGGGCAGGCTCAGCGTGGCCTGCAGCATCGACAGCACGGCCAGCAGCAGCAGCAGGTTGAAGCCCAGCGCCACCGCCGAGAACACGCCGAACATCATGTAGTACAGGCACATGAAGATCGCCACGGCGACGAAGCCCCAGGTGACCGACGCGATGCCCTTGTCGATGTTGTCCTTGCCCAGCGACGGGCCGATGGTGCGTTCCTCGATGATCTCCATCGGGGCGGCCAGCGAGCCCGCGCGCAGCAGCAGCGCGGTGTCGCTGGCTTCCTGCGCGTTCATGGCGCCGCCGGTGATCGAGAAGCTGTTGCCCAGTTCGCCGCGGATGACCGGGGCGGTCACGACCTGGCCCTTGCCCTTCTCGAACAGGATGATGGCCATGCGCTTGCCGATGCTCTCGCGCGACACGTCCTTCATGATGCGGGCGCCCTTGGCGTCCACCTTCAGGTTGACCGACGGGTTGTGGTTCTCGTCGAAGCCGGGCTGGGCGTCGTTGAGGTTGTCGCCGGTGAGCACGACCTGGCGCTTGACGATGATGGGCGCGCCGCCCTTCTCGGTGAAGCGCTCGGTGCCGAAGGGCACCGGGCCGGTGCCGGCCAGCGCGGACTGCGCCTCGGCGCCGTCGTCGACCATGCGCAGTTCCAGCGTCGCGGTGCGGCCGATGATGTCCTTGGCCTTGGCGGTGTCCTGCACGCCGGGCAGCTGCACGACGACGCGGTCGCGGCCCTGCTGCAGGATCACGGGCTCGGCCACGCCGAGCTCGTTGACGCGGTTGTGCAGCGTGGTGATGTTCTGCTTGATGGCGGCGTCCTGCACGCCGATCACCGCCTTGGCCGTCAGCGAGCCGGTCAGGCGCAGTTCGGTGCCGGCGCCGGAGGGGACCCAGGCGAAGTCGGGCACCTGGTCGCGCAGCAGGTTCAGCGCCTGCGTGCGGGTGGCTTCGTCGCGGAAGTTGATCGCGACGTCGTTGCCTTCGCGGCTGATGCCGGCGTGGCGGATGTTCTTGTCGCGCAGCATGGTGCGGACGTCGGCGGCCATCGATTCGGCCTTCTTCGTCAGCGCGGCCTTCATGTCGACCTGCATCAGGAAGTGCACGCCGCCGCGCAGGTCCAGGCCCAGGTACATCGGGAACGCGTGCAGCGCAGTCAGCCATTGCGGGCTGCGCGAGACCAGGTTCAGCGCGACGATGTAGGTGGGATCGGACGTGTCGTCGCCGTTGAGGGCCTTGGCGATCGCGTCCTTGGCCTTGATCTGGGCGTCGGTGTCATGGAACCGGGCGCGGATCGAGCCCGCCTCCAGGTGCACGAAGTCGGGGGTCACGCCGGATTGGGCGATCGCCTGCTCGACGCGCTGGCGGGTGGCGTCGTCGACCCTGACGGTGACCTTGGCGCTGGACACCTGCACCGCCGGCGCTTCGCCGAACAGGTTGGGCAGCGTGTAGACCAGGCCGACGAGCAGCGCCACCAGCAGCAGCGCGTACTTCCACAGCGGATAACGGTTCATGAGGAGGTCCTCTGCAAACCAGGCGCCTTGCCGGATCGTGGCCGGCGGGCGCCTCTGAAAGCGGACCCGGCCGGTGCGTGGCACGGGCCGGGTCTCAGGGAAGGCGCCGGCCGCGGGGCGTGGCGCATTCCGGATGGGGGGCTCGAGTTACTTCGAGACGGTGCCCTTAGGCAGGACCTGCACGACGGAGGTGCGCTGGACCTGGATCTCGACGCCGGAGGCGATCTCGACGGTCAGGTACTGCTCGCCGATCTTGGCGACCTTGCCGAGCATGCCGCCCGCGGTGATGACCTCGTCGCCCTTGGCCAGGGCCTCGACCATCGTCTTGTGCTCCTTCTGGCGCTTCATCTGGGGGCGGATCATCACGAAGTACATGACGACGAACACGGCCACCAGCGGCAGCATCTGCAGGAAGCCGCTGGTCGGGTCCGCCGAGGCGGCGCCCGCGGTCTGGGCAAAAGCGTTGGAAATAAACACGTCGGTATCCCTCAGGAAAGGCGTTGGCGCAGGCCCGTGAGCCCGGGCGCCGCGCGGGACGGGACCCGCGCGTACGAAAGAACCTGCGATTGTATGCGGCCCATCCGGCCGGCCCGGCGCCCGCCGGACGCGGATTTAACTGGGGTTGACCCCTGCAAAGTCAACCTGGGACGCTCCCGCGTCCCCGGTAAAGGGCGGCATCGCCCACCCGCTGGCCCGCTTCCCCCGGATCGGCCGGATCGGCCGGATCGGCGGATCCGTGAATCGGCGGCTCCGGTGAACGGCGGATCAGCGGATCCGGATGCGGGCGGTGCTGATCTGCGTGCTGCCGTCGGGCAGCGGCTTCATGGACACGACACGGAGGTCCTTCGGCAGCCCGACCTTGTAGAGCTGGCCGCCGGTGTCGGGCTTGTCGTTGTCGCAGGTCAGCGGGCCGCCGTCCTTGGGCTTGCCGCGCGGGGCGTCGGCGGCGCCGCAATCCAGCGGCGTGCCGTAGCGGGCCAGCGCGCGGCGGTAGAAGCGGCCGACGCGCTCGATGTCGTCGCGGCTCTGGAACTTGCCCGCCGCCAGGTGCATGCCGAACACCCCGCCCCACAGGCTCATCTTCACGCCCGACTTGTCCTCGTCGCGCTCCTTGTAGGCGACGGCGCCGGGGTACAGCGGCGTCTCCAGGTCGACGCCGTCGGCCTTGGCGTCGAAGGTGATGCCGGCGCCCTCGCGATCGATGTCCGGCGTCGAGGCCGGCTGCGCGCACGCGCCCAGCGCCAAGGTGACGGCGCCGAGCAGCAGCGCGCCGCGGCGCAGGGGGGCAACGGGTGGGCGGTGGGCGGACGTGGACATTCGGGGCTCCCTGGTTCGGTGAATGCGGCGCACTCTACGAACCGGCGCGACGGGCGGCGGCCGCCGGGCGACGGACTGCGCGCCCGGGCGGACAGGACGCACGGGCGGCGGAATGCCGGGAATGGCCTCGAGTGCGAAGAGGGAGCGTCGGCCGGTTTGATCCGGGCAGACCCGGCCCTCGCGTGGGCCGTTCAGGCCCGACGCCTGAGCGTCCACAGCGCGGCGGCGATCAGCCCGACGCCGGCGATCTGCGCGACGCTCAGCGCGCGGCCGTAGACCAGCCAGTCGACGAGCACCGCCGTGCCCGGGTAGACGAACTGCAGCACCGCGATGCGGCCGGTGCCCAGCCGCGCCATGCCGGCGTACAGCACGACGTACGCCAGCCCGGTGTGCAGCACGCCGAGCCCGGCGAGCCAGCCCCAGGCCGGGCCGACGGCCGGCAGCCCGTGCATCAGCGGCCAGGGCAGCAGCACGAGCGTGCCCACGACGCACTGCCCCGCCGACAGCGCGAAGGAGCCGGCGCGGTCCGCCTCGACCTTGGCGATGAAGCTCGCCGCGGCGTAGCTCACCGACCCCGCCAGGCACATCAGCACGCCGGTGGCGTAGCCCGGCAGCTGCATGGCCGCGTCCGCCGCGCCGACCTCGCCGAGCAGGCCGTCCGCGATGCCGGTCGCCAGCGCGAGGCCGGCCAAGGCCACCGCGGCGGCGATCCATTGCGCCCTCGAGACGCGTTCGCGCAGCCAGAACGCTCCCATCGCCATCAGCCAGAACGGCTGCACGTGGAAGACCACGGTCGACACCGCGATCGAGCAGCGCGGAATCGCCGCGAAGAACAGGCCCCAGTTCAGCACCGTCAGCGCGCCGACGGCGAGCACCGCGCCCAACGCCCGGCCGCGCAGCCGCGCGAGTTCGCCCAGTTGTCCGCGCGCGGCGCCCCAGGCCAGCAGCGCCGCCAGGCCGAACACGCACCGGAACCAGACCGTCGTCGCCGGATCCTGGCCCGCCTCCTCGACGAACACGCCGATCGTGCCGAGCAGGAGTCCGCCGCCAACCATCAGCGCCTGCCCCTCGCGCAATCGCTGCGACACGCCACCGGCGTGCGATGACGAAGGGAGCCCTGGTGAAGAGACGGTGGCGGAAGCGCTGGCAGCGGTGGCCGCGGCGGCGGCGGCGGCGGCGGTGGACGAGTGCACCGTGGACGAGGCGGGAGACGACATGCCGCCGAGTCTGCGGCGCGGTCATGTTTCAGCAAAGCGGATCCTCGTCACGCTTAGCATCACGAAATCGAATGGTGGCCCGATGGGGCCGGAGGACCCGATGCCCTCGACCGATCTTCAACTGGACTGGCTGCGCGCGTTCGTCGCGGCGGTGGACGCGGGGTCGCTGACCGCGGCGGCGCATCAGGTGCACCGTTCGCAATCGGCGCTGAGCATGCAGATCGCGAAGCTGGAGCTGGCCGTCGGCCGGCCGGTGCTGGTGCGCACGCCGCGGCGCATGGACCTGACGCCGGCGGGCCGCGAACTGCTGGGCCATGCACGGCGGTTGATCGCGCAGCACGACGAGGCGGTGCAGGCCTTGCAGCGCGAGACGCTGCAGGGGCGGCTCACCGTCGGCGTGCCGGAGGACTACGCGGTGCCTTACCTGACGCCGGTGCTGCGCGACTTCGCCGGCCGTCACACCGCGGTGGAGTTGACGCTGGTGTGCCAGCAGTCGACGGTGCTGATCCCGCGGCTGGCGCGCGGCGAGATCGACGTGGCGGTCGTCACGCGCGATCGCGCGGGGCGCGGGCAGGCGTTGTTCGACGAGCCGCTGGCGTGGTTCGGCGCGCCGCGCTTCGAGGCCTGGCGGCAGACGCCGCTGCCGGTGGCGGTGTACGAATCGGGCAGCCTGGCGCGCAAGGCGGCGCTGTCCGCGCTGGCGGCCTTGCGGCGGCCGTACCGCATCGTGTGCGACAGCGCCAGCCCGGCGGGCATGCTGGCGGCGGTGGAGAGCGGCCTGGCGATCGCGCTGTTCACGCGCTGCAGCGTGCCCGAGGGGCTGGAGATCCTCGACGAACGCCACGGCCTGCCGCCGCCGGGGTCGCTGCCGGCGATGTCGGTCGTGCTGATGCGCAGCAAGGCCTCGGCGGGCTCGCCCGCGGCGGACGCGTTCGCGAGCCAGGTCTTGCGCACGCTGGCGCGCGGCCGGAGCGGCTCGACTATGCTGCGCCGATGACGACGCCCCGCTGGCTGCGGCCGCTTTTCCTCCTGCTGGCCGGTGCCGCCGCGCTGTTCGCCGGATCGGGCGCCTGGGCCGCGGAGCCCCTGCGCATCGGCTCCAAGCGCTTCACCGAGAGCTACATCCTGGCCGAGGTCCTCGCGCAGACGGTGCGCGCGAAGGCGCCGTCGACGGCGGTCGAGGTCCGGCAAGGCCTGGGCAACACGGCCATCGTCCACGCCGCGCTGAAGGCCGGCAGCATCGACGTCTATCCCGAGTACCTCGGCACGATCGAGCGCGAGATCCTCGGCCATCCGGGCACCGGCGCGCCGCTGGCGCAACTGCAGGCGGAGCTGCGTCCGCTGGGGCTCGCGATCGGCGTGCCGCTGGGGTTCAACAACGGCTACGCGCTGGCAATGCGATCGGCGCAGGCGCGCGAGCTCGGGATCACGGCGCTGTCGCAGCTGAAGGCGCATCCGGCGCTGCGGCTGGGCCTGAGCAACGAGTTCCTCGGCCGCGCCGATGGGTGGCCCGGCCTGTCGAAGCGGTACGCGCTGCCGCAGTCGCCGACGGGGCTCGATCACGGGCTCGCGTATCGGGCGCTGGCCGACCGGCAGATCGATCTCACCGATGTCTACACGACCGACGCGCAGATCGCCGCGCTCGAGCTGACGGTGCTGGCCGACGACGCGCGCTTCTTCCCGCGCTACGACGCGGTGCTGCTGTATCGGATCGACCTGCCGCAGCGCCATCCCGAGGCGTGGTCGGCGCTGCGCACGCTCGAAGGCCGCATCGACGAGGCCGCGATGATCGCGATGAACGCGCGCGCCGAGGTGCGCAAGCAGCCGTTCGACGCGATCGCCCGCGAATTCCTGGCTGGCTTGCCGGCTGGCGGCGGACCCGCATCGGTCGCGGCATCCACGGCCGCTTCGGCGCCCGGGTCCACGTCCACGTCCACGTCCACGTCCACGTCCGCCTCTGCCTCTGCCTCTGCGTCGGCGTCGGCGTCGGCGTCGGGAACAGCGATCGAGTCGCCGGCTTCCTCGACCGGCGCGATCTCGGAGGCGCCTGCCTCCCGGACCTCCGGTCTGTGGGCGCGGCTCACTGGACCGGACCTGGGACGCCTGACCGTGCAGCACCTGACGCTCGTGCTGGGGGCCGTCGCGCTGGCGGCGCTGGTCGGCGTGCCGCTGGCGGTGGCGCTGCACCCCTGGCCGCGCTGGCGCGAGGCGCTGCTCGCCGTCTGCGCGCTGCTGCAGACGGTGCCATCGCTGGCGATGCTCGCGCTGCTGATCTGGGCGATGAACCGGATCGGCCCGGTGCCGGCGCTGGTCGCGCTGACGCTGTACGCGTTGCTGCCGGTACTGCGCAACTGCACCGTCGGCCTCAGCGAGGTGCCCGAGGGCCTGACGACCGCGGCGAAGGCGCTCGGACTCACGCGCGGCCAGGTGCTGCGCTCGGTGCAGTTGCCGCTGGCGCTGCCGGTGATGCTCGCCGGCCTGCGCACCGCCACCAGCCTCTCCGTCGGGACCGCGACGATGGCCGCCTTCATCGGCGCCGGCGGGTACGGCGAGCGCATCGTCACCGGGCTCGCGCTGAACGACCAGACGCTGCTGCTGGCCGGCGCGCTGCCGGCGGCGGCGCTGGCGCTGCTGTTCGAGGGCGCCTTCGGCGCGATGGGCTGGGCGCTCGCGCGAAGCCGCGGCGGTTAGCACGCGGCGGCTAGAACGCAGCGGCTAGGAGGCGGCGGAAAACTCGCGATCGAGGTCCGCGTAGCAGCGTTGCTGCGCGGCGGACCAGTCGCCCAGTTGGGCCGGCTGCAACCCGGGCTGCATCAGCTGGCGCAGCGCGACCGACTGGGCCAGCCACACCAGTTGCGCCAGCACCGCCGATTCCGCGCCACGGCCGGGCCGGGGCGCGAGCGCCTCCGCCACCTTCGGCGGGAAGCCCCAGTGCTCGACGATCTGCGCGGACCAGGCGGCGGTCAGCGGCCGCAGCTGGCGATGCAGTCCCTCGCGGTCCAACGGCGGCACCGACGGCGCGGACATCCCGTCCAGCGCGCGCAGCAGCGCCATCAAGCCCAACTGCGAGCTCAAGCCCGCCAGGTAGGCGGCGAACTCGTCGTCGCCGGCGTTGGCCAGGCGAAGCGTCGCGAAGGCGGTGCGCTCGCTGAGGTCCCACAGCAGCGTGCCGGCGCGCGCGGCGTGACGGCCCTGGCCCTGATGGAAGATCGGCCGCAGCGCGATGCTCATCACCAACTGGTTCAGGCCCTGCTGGCCGAGCACCATGACGGCGCCGGACAGGTCGGTGATCTCACGTTCGGTCCGATAGCGCGGCGAGTTGGCCAGGCGCATCAGCTCGCCCACCAGGCTCGGGTCACGCGACAGCAGCTGCACCAGCTCCGAGCCCGACACGTCCTCGCGACGCACCAGGCGCATCAACTGCGGCAGCACCGCGGGCAGGCGCGGCAGCAGGTCGGCCCACTGCGAGCCCTTCTGCGCCTGCAGGCGCTGCATCAGGGCCTGCTCGCCGGACGACGGCGGCACGTCCTTCAGGCGCGACAGGGCGAGCAGCCGGGTGCTGAACTGGAGCCACTCGGGCGAGGCCTCGAGCGTGGGGGAGACGAACTCACCGCCGGTGTAGACGGCGGTCTGCGTCGACCCCATGCCGGGGCCGCGCGAGTGGGCGGAGCCTGGCGGCTGGGAGGGCAGTGCCGGCACCGGCGGGCGGGATGAGGGCGATGTCGCGCCCGATGGCGGCTTGGACGGCGCCGCCATGCCCGAGGCTCCGCCGGTCGACTTCGCGTCGGCGGACCCGGTGAGCAGTTTGCGGAGGGATGACAGCAGCGCCATGGTCGGGAGGGTCGGCGGATTATGGTGGTCCGGTCCGGCGCTGGTGTTTCGGTGGCGTCACTACCCTCCCCCCGATTCGGGGTGGGAAAGCTACGGCCGGTGAGACGCCGTCCAGCCTTTCACGCCATGGCGAAGCGAAGTTGTGGGGAGCTTGTCGAATTCAGTGCCGCTCGTCCGTCGTGGTGATGTGTCCTACCCACCACCGATGGAGATTGCGATGACTGCTTCCGTTCCTGCCGTGCCGGCCGCCAATGGCGCGACGCCGTACCTGACGATCCGCGGCGCTGCTGCCGCGATCGAGTTCTACCAACGGGTTTTCGATGCCAGGGTCGAGCTTCGTCTGGATGCCCCGGATGGGGTGATGCATGCCGAGCTGGTCGTTGGCGGTGCCAAGTTCATGTTGACCGAGGAGCGCGCGAGCTGTGGCGCCCTGAGCCCGCTGAGCCTGAATGGCTCGGCGGTCTGCGTCGTGGTTTACGTGCCCGATGTCGATGCCACCGTGAAGGCGGCGGAGGGTGCGGGTGCCAAGGTCGAGATGCCGGTGGCCGACCAGTTCTGGGGCGACCGCATGGGTCAGATCGTCGATCCGTACGGTCACAAGTGGATGGTTGCCACCCACAAGGAGGATGTTTCCGAAGCGCAGCTCAAGGAGCGCCTGGCAAGGATGTTCGCCGAAGGCCAACCCCACTGAGCACCGAGCGCGCTTTCCAGAGCGTCTCGGATCACGACGACCGGGTCCCCTTTTCGGAAGTCAAGGAAGGAATTCGGCTGCCAATAGGCAGCCGAAGGGGGGACATGGAGAAAAGGGGACCCGGTCGGAGTGATCGTGCTCAGTGTTCCTTGCGTGAGGCCCCGAGGTAGGTCTCGATGACACGCGGGTCCTTGGCCAGATCGGCCGCCTTCCCTTCGAGCGCGATTTCCCCGGTCTCCAGCACGTACCCATAGTCGGCGACCTCCAGCGCAGCGCGGGCGTTCTGCTCGATCAGCAGGATCGAGACGCCCGCCTCGCGCAGCTGGGCGACGATGCGGAACACCTCCTTGACGATGAGCGGCGCCAAGCCGAGGCTGGGCTCGTCGAGCATCAGCAGCTTGGGCCGCGCCATCAACGCGCGGCCGACCGCGAGCATCTGGCGCTCCCCGCCGGACAGTGTGCCGGCGAGTTGCGCACGGCGTTCCTTCAACCGCGGGAACAGCGCATAGACGCGCTCCAGCTCATCCCGCCAGCCCTTCACCCCCAACCGCATCGGCCGGAACCCGCCGAGCACCAGGTTGTCCTCCACCGACATCGTGGTGAACAGCTCGCGTTTCTCGGGCACCAGGGCGAGGCCCTTCATCACGCGTTCCTCGAGGCCGAGGCCGTTGACGTCCTCGCCGTCGAAGAGCACCTGCCCGCGCGCCGGCAGCACGCCCATCAGCGCGTTGAGCGTGGTGCTCTTGCCCGCGCCGTTGGGCCCGATCACCGTCACCACCTCGCCTTCGCGCAGCCGCAGGTCCAGGCCCGTGAGCACCTCGGCGCGGCCGTAGCCGGCATGCAATCCGCTGACCTTCAACAGCTCGCTCATGTCAGTGTTCCGTTCCCAGGTAGGCCGCGCGCACCTCGGGGCTGGCCTGCACTTCGGCCGGCGTGCCCTCGATCAGCTTGGTCCCGAATTCCATCACCACGATGCGGTCGGTCAGTCCCATCACGAAGTCCATGTCGTGCTCGACCAGCAGGATGCTCATGCCCTCGGCGCGCAGCTGGCGCAGCACGGCTGCCAGCGCCTGCTTTTCCTTGTGGCGCAGGCCGGCGGCGGGCTCGTCGAGCAGCAGCAGCGACGGGTCGCTGCACAGCGCGCGGGCGATCTCCATCAGCCGTTGCGGCCCGAGCGCCAGGTTGCCGGCGAGTTCGTGCAGGTGGTCTTGCATGCCGATGCGGCGCAGCTGCGATTCGGCCTCGGCGAACAGGCGTTGCTCCTCGGCGCGGTCCATCCGCAGCATCGCCCGCGCGGTGCCGCTGCGCGAGCGCAGGTAGCCGCCGAGCGCGACGTTCTCCAGCACCGTCATGTCCGGGATCATCTTGACGTGCTGGAAGGTGCGCGACAGCCCCAGCCGCGCGATCCGCCGCGACGGCAGCCCGGTGATCGGCTCGCCGGCGAAGCGCAGTTCACCGGAGGTCGCGGGCAGCACGCCGGAGACCAGGTTGAAGGTGGTCGACTTGCCGGCGCCGTTGGGACCGATCAGGCCCATGATCTCGCCGGCGCGCAGCTCGAAGCTGACGTCGTTCACCGCGACCAGGCCGCCGAACTGCTTGCGCAGCTTCTCGACCTTCAGCAGCACCGATCCCGCGGCCGGCTTCGGGCGCGCGGCCAGCGGCGCGGCGCCGTCCCAGTCCCGCGCGCGCGGCCGGGCCGGCCACCAGCGCGACAGCGCCGCCTGCAGCGTCGGCCACAGGCCCTTGGGCGCGTACTTCAGCATCAGCACCAGCACGACGCCGAGCACGATGATCTCGAAGTTGCCGTTGCTGCCGAGCAGCCGCGGCAGCAGCTCCTTGAGCTGGTCCTCGATGATCTTGAACACGCCCGCGCCGACGAAGGCGCCCCACACGCTGGACACGCCGCCGACGACGGCCATGAACAGGTACTCGATGCCCATCTTCAGGCCGAAGGGGCTTGGGTTCACCGTGCGCTGCACGTGGGCGAAGAGCCAGCCCGAGATCGCCGCCAGCAGCGCCGCGATCAGGAAGACGATGACCTTGTAGCGGAAGGTCGAGACGCCCATCGATTCGGCCATCACCGTCGCGCCGCCGAGCGCGCGGATCGCGCGGCCGGGGCGCGAATCCAGCAGGTTGCGCACGGCGATCGCGCCGAGGATCGCGAACAGCCAGATCAGGTAGTAGATCGCGCGGCCGTCGGCCAGGCTCATGCCGAACAGCTCGATCGCCGGCACGCCGAGCAGGCCGTCGTACTTGCCCAGCGACTCCATGTTGGCGATCGTGAAGTTCAGGCTGAGCGCCCAGGCGATCGTCGCCAGCGGCAGGTAATGGCCCGACATCCGCAGCGTGATCAGCGCCAGCACCAGCGCGATGGCCAGCGTGATCGCCAGGCCCGCGGCCAGCCCGATCCACGGCGACAGCCCGTAGCGCGCGCTCAGCAGCGCGGTCGTGTACGCGCCCACGCCGACGAAGGCGGCCTGGCCGAAGGAGGTCAGCCCGCCGACGCCGGTCAGCAGCACCAGCCCGAGCGCGACCAGCGCGAACATGCCGATGTAGTTCAGCTGGGTGATCCAGAACTCGGGCACCGGCAGCAGCGGCAGCACCGCGATCGCGGCGAGCAGGATCGCCGGCACGATGCGGCGCGACCAGGGGCTCGCCGAAGGTGCCGCGGGCACGGAGGAGGACGGGGACGACGCGTTCACGGTGGCTCGTTCGGAGGTCACGTCAATGCTCCTCATGGTGCGGATCGCGCCAGCTGCGCCACAACAGCACCGGCAGGATGGAGGTGAAGACGATGACCTCCTTGAAGGCGCTGGCCCAGAAGGAGCTGAACGATTCGATCAGGCCGACCAGCAGCGCGCCCAGCGCCGCGCCGGGGTAGCTCGAGAGTCCGGCGAAGACCGCGGCGACGAAGCCCTTGAGGCCGATCAGGAAGCCGCTGTCGTAGAAGATCGTCGTGGTCGGGCTGATCAGGATGCCGGACAGCGCGCCGATGAAGGCCGCCAGCGTGAACGACAGCCGGCCCGCCGAGGTGCTGGAGATGCCCATCAGCCGCGCGCCGAGCCGGTTCACCGCGGTCGCGCGCAGCGCCTTGCCATAGAGGCTTTTCTCGAAGAACAGCCAGAGCCCCAGGATCAGCGCGGCCGAGGCCATCACGATGATCAGCGTCTGGCCGGAGAACATCAGCGGTCCGGCCGTGTAGCTCGCGTCCCAGAAGCTCGGATTGCGCGAGCCCTCGGCGCCGAAGAACACCAGGCCGAGCCCGGTCAGCGCGAAGTGCACGCCGACCGACACGATCAGCAGCACCAGCACCGAGGCGTCGGCCAGCGACTGGTAGGCCAGGCGGTACAACAGCCCACCCATCGGGGTGACCACCGCCAGCGTGAGCAGCGCCTGCGCCACCAGTGGCAGCTTCATCGGCGCCAGCCACATCGCGCACAGCCCGATCGCGACGCCGGGCAGCGCGCGGAGCGCGATCGGCGCCAGTTCGGCGCCCAGGCGGCCGGCACGCGCGGCGGCGACCAGGTCCAGCACCGCGGCCAGCAGCGCCATCGCGATCAGGAAGTGGACCGTCAGCGGCGTATGGCCGAGCTGCAATCCCGCCAGCGTCAGCGCGCCGAAAGCGACGAACTCCCCCTGAGGGATGAAGATCACGCGGGTGACCGCGAACACCAGGACCAGGGCCAGCGCCAACAGCGCATAGATCGCGCCATTGGTGACCCCGTCCAGCACCAGGATGCTTGCAATCGCCCCGTCCACCTTGTCTCCTGTCGTGGTGCCGGGCGGAAGCCGTTGACCTCGCGCCGCCGATGCATGCCGGCGGCGTCGCGGCCGCTCCGAAGGCCTTCGCCCGGGGGTTGGTCGTCATGCGACGTTCGGCGACGACTCTAGCGGCAAGCCTTCCGGCCTCCGTCAGTGGATGCCGCATTGACTTTTCGCAAAACATTAACCGACCGGTCGGTCGAAGTTGAGGCTGAAAGCTGCGCGGGATGGGGCGTGCCGGGTCGGGCGACCGGCGCGGCTCAGGCGGCGTGGCGCCTGGTCGTCAGACGGCTTCGAGCTCGTGCCGCAGCGCGTGCAGGTGCAGGCAGGCCTTGGCGGTGGCGCGACGCAGGTCGAGTTCCTCGCGCTTGGTCCAGACCCGGGCCTCGTCGCGCTGTCCCAGCGCGATCACGCCGACGGTCCGGCCGTTGATCTGGCCGCTGACGTCCAGCATCGCGCGCCAGGTCGGCGGCGGCTGCAGGGCGCTCAGGCGGGGATCGGTGTGGGCGTCGTCGCAGGCGAACACGCCGCCGGTCAGCAGCGCGCCGAAGTAGCCCGCGTAGGCCCGCTGTTCGCAGACAGGACGTTGCCCGCTGGGGCCGTCGACCGCGTGCGCGCCGAGGCAGCGCAGGCGGTACTCGCCGGGTTCGCCGTCCAGCAGCCACAGGCTCGCGTGCGAGCTGCGGAAGTAGTCGCACAGCGCCTCGCTGACGGCGATCGCGTAGCGCTCGGCCAGTTCGCCCACGGTCTCCAGGCCGCTGTCACGGCTCTCGGTGGCCGGCCATTCCATGTCCTGGCTGGCCGCTCTCATGGCGGCAAACAGCCCTTCGATCTTGTCCATCGACGCGCTCGCTCCCTGTGTCCTTGTCATTGACGCCACGGTGAAACGGCGCGGCGCGCATTCTAGGTGTTTTCCCTAGACGATGCCTAGCCACCCAGGGGCTGTGTTACATGCCCGCCAGCGAGACAAATGTCCGTTGCCGCCGATTCGGGCGACCTTCGCGCGAGGTCATTAGCGATGCCCCGGTACGGGGACGGTCCGGCTTATAGGAAAATACGGGTTTCGCCGTCTGCCCCTGGGGGGAACTTGGGG
The DNA here is from genome assembly GCF_029840635.1 of Mitsuaria sp. GD03876. Lineage (GTDB taxonomy): Bacteria > Pseudomonadota > Gammaproteobacteria > Burkholderiales > Burkholderiaceae_C > Roseateles. The sequence continues at coordinate 68,770 of NZ_JAOCCU010000012.1, forward strand.
CATCCGGCGCCGCATTTCATACTCTTATTCAGGATCAGGATCAGCGTGGCCAAGGAAACGACCAAGACGACCATCGAAGCCGATGGTTTGCGCTATCGCTCTAAAGCTCCCGGTTCGCCGTTCGCGGCGACCTCTTCGTTCGGCGCGGCGACCATGTCGTGCTTCCTATGCGGCAAGCATCGCCCGCGCGCGCTGCTGAAGTCCCGCAAGCTGCTGGGCAAGTCCCAGCCAGTCTGCGCGCCGTCCTGCAAGGAACTGGAAGAGCAGCTGGCGACGAAGAAGTAAGTCCCGGCTCACGCGGCGTCCGCGTCCGGCCAAGGCCGGCAACGGACGCCGCGGTCTCTTTTTCAGGTCGTCCGCGTCAGGACGCCCTGAAACAGCGTCCGCAGACCGCGCGGTAACGGGAGTTGCCGCCGATCTCCACCTGCGCGCCCTCGGTCAGCTTGCGGCCCGAGGCGTCCACGCGCATGTTCATCGTCGCCTTGCGGCCGCAGTCGCAGATGGTCTTCATCTCGTCCATCTCGTCGGCCAGCGCCAGCAGCGCCGCCGAACCGGTGAACAGTTCGCCGAGGAAATCGGTCCGCAGCCCGTAGCAGATCACCGGCACGTGGCGCATGTGCGCGATCTCGTGCAGCGACCAGACCTGGTCCTTGGAGAGGAACTGCGCCTCGTCGACCAGGATGCAGGCGATCGCCGGCGACTGCGTGATCAGCGCGCGGAAGTCCGTCTGGGCGTTGAACACCTCCGCCACCCGCTGCGGGCCCAGCCGCGAGGTGATGAAGCCCTTCCCGTAGCGGTCGTCGACGCCGGCGGTGAACAGGCGCACCGCATGGCCGCGCTCCTCGTAGTTGTGCGCCACCTGCAGCAGGGCGGTCGACTTGCCGGCATTCATCGCGGCGTAGCGGAAAAACAGTTTGGCCATGGTCCTCGGGCGCCCGGGCCGCCGGGCAAGCGGGCGATTGTCGATGCAAAAGCCGCCGTTCGTCGGACGGTGCTTTCACCCCCGGGCAAGCGATGTAGCGCGCCGTCACACGCCCTACCTAATATGGATCGCGAGGGAATCGATGTGCCGCCGGGACACGACCCCGCCGGCGCGAACAAGAGCGCCAAGCAAAGCGAGACCATGAGCAAAGACACCTGCACCGCCGTTCGGGAAGACGGCCTGCGCTACGCCTCCAAGCTGGGGGGGTCGCCGTTCCAGGGTAGCGGCCAGACCCGTTCCTGCTTCAAGTGCGGGCGGCACCGTCCTCCGAGCAGCTTGCAGTCCAAACGCATCCTGGGCCGGACCGAACTGGTCTGCAAGCCCGCCTGCGAACCCAAGACCTGATTCCCCCTCCCCGGCGGGCCCCCTCAGGCAGGACGGGCGCCCGCCGTCGATCGGCGCGAATTGCCACGCCCGCGCGGCTATGGGCACAATCCCCCTTTTTCCCGAAGGCCGGCCCCGCGCCGCTTGATGCATGTCCTCCAGCACCCCGCCGCAAGGCGAAGTGACCTCCCCCGAGTCCCCCGATCCGAAGGCCCCCGCCGCTGACACGACGCTGTCGGCCGCGACGCCCGACGTGGCCGCGCCCGAGACCGCCGCGCCCCAGGAGGCGCCGGACACCGCCGCCGCACCGGCTGGCGCCGAGGCCAAGGCCGAAGGCCGGGTCGACGTCCAGGCCGTCGCCGCGAAGCTGAAGGAGCTCTTCCCCGCGCTGTTCGCCGGCGGCGCCAAGCCGCTGAAGCTGCGCGTCCAGTCCGACATCCAGCAGCGCGCGCCGGGCCAGTTCACCAAGGCGCAGCTGTCGGCCTTCCTGCGCCGCTACACCGGCGGCACCGGCTACCTGATCGCGCTGACCCGGGCCAAGACGCGTTTCGACCTCGATGGCCAGCCGGCCGGAGAGCTCAGCGACGAGCATCGCAACGCCGCCCAGGAAGAGCTGACCCGCCGCCGCGGCATCACCGAGGCGCGCCGTGCCGAGGAAGACCGCGGCCGCCATGAACGCGCGCAACTGCTGCGCGACTTCTCGCGCACCACGCTGACGCCGGCCAACTTCTGCGCGCTCAAGGGCATGACGCAGGAACAGCTGGATGCCCAGCTGAAGCTGGCCCGCGAGGAAGAAGCCCAGCAGCCGCCGCGCCCCGAGCGCAACGATCGCCCGCCCCGTGGCGGCGATCATCGTCGCGGCGGTCCGCGTGGCGAGGGTGGCCCCGGCCAGGGCCCGCGCGGCGATCGCGGCGACCGCCCCAGACGCGACGGCCAGGGCCGTCCGAACGACGGCCGCAAGCCGCAGCGCCCGGCGCGCTGACGGCCTCCTGACCCGCTCCCGCCGATGGCGGCCTCCTCGGGTGATCCGGGCGGCCGTCCGATCGGCCGGCGCCCCCTTTGCGAAGGCTGTCGCCGGCCGCTCGCCGGCTGCTGGTGCGCCTGCGTCCGACCGGTCGAGAACCGGTCGGCGCTGTTGATCCTCCAGGATCCGCAGGAGGCCGGGCAGGCCAAGGGCACCGCCGCGCTGCTGGCGCGCTGCCTGGCCCGCGTGAGCCTGCGGGTCGGCGAACGCTTCGACCCGCCCACCTCCACCGCCAACCTCGTCCTGCTCTATCCGGAAACGCCTGGGGACGCGACCCTGGCCGCGCCGGGCGCGCTGGACGTCGCGACCCGAAACGACGGCGAACCGCTCACGCTGGTCGTGCTCGACGGCACCTGGCGACGCAGCCGACGGCTGCTCCATCTCAACCCCTGGCTGCTGACGCTGCCCCGCTTGTCGCTCGAGACGCCCCCGCCTTCGCGCTACGCGATCCGCCGCGCGCAGGGGCCGGCGCAACGCAGCACGCTCGAGGCCTGCGCGCTCGCGCTGGCCACGCTCGATGGCGATCCGGCGCGCTACCAGCCCCTGTGGCGGGCGATGGACGATTTCGTCGCCCTGCAGCAGCGCCTGGCTGACGCCCCTCCCCCGCGCGATGGAGGCGGTGCGCGGTAAGCTGCGCCGCCATGAACGCCACCACCTCCTCTTCCCCCACCGCTGAACCGCGTCTGACCTCGCTGTCGCATGGCGGTGGCTGTGGCTGCAAGATCGCCCCCGGCGTGCTGTCCGAGATCCTCAAGGGCACGAGCGCGCTGCCGGTGCCGCCGGAGTTGCTGGTGGGCATCGAGACCGCGGACGACGCCGCCGTCTATCGCCTCAACGACGAGCAGGCGCTGATCGCCACGACCGACTTCTTCATGCCGATCGTCGACGACCCGCACGATTTCGGGCGCATCGCCGCGACCAACGCGATCAGCGACGTGTACGCGATGGGCGGCACGCCGATCCTGGCGCTCGCGCTGGTCGGCATGCCGATCGGGGTGCTGAGCACCGCGACGATCGGCCGCATCCTGGAAGGCGGCGCCTCGGTCTGCCGCGAGGCCGGCATTCCCATCGCCGGCGGCCACACGATCGACTCCGTCGAGCCGATCTACGGGCTGGTCGCGCTCGGCCTGGTCCACCCGTCGCGCGTGAAGCGCAACGCGGACGCACGGGCCGGCGACGTGTTGGTGCTGGGCAAGGCGCTCGGCGTCGGCGTGATGTCGGCGGCGCTGAAGAAGGGGCGGCTGGACGATGCGTCGTATGCGCGCATGCTGGCTACGACGACGAAGCTGAACACGCCGGGGCCCGCGCTCGCGGCGCTCGACGGCGTGCATGCGCTGACCGACGTGACGGGGTTCGGGCTCGCGGGGCACGCGCTGGAGATCGCGCGGGGCTCCGGATGCTCGGTGGAGATCGATTGGGGGTCGGTGCCTCTGCTCGACGGCGTTCGCGCGCTGGCGGCGGAGGGCTGCGTGACCGGCGCCTCCGGCCGCAACTGGGCGGCGTACGGCGCGGAGGTGGCGCTCGGCAGCGGTCTGCCGGCCGACACGCAAGCGCTGCTCAGCGATCCACAGACCAGCGGCGGGTTGCTCGTGTCGTGCGCGCCGGAAGCCGTCGACCAGGTGCTTGGGGTGTTCGCGCAGCATGGCTTCGGCGCCGCGGGGGTCGTGGGCCGTGTCGTCGCTGGCGGCGAGGGTCCGAAACTGCGCGTCGATTGAACCGGGGCCGAGCGGCCGGCAGGCGCGGCGCCCACACGGCGGCGCCGCGACCTGGTAGGCCAGCCTGCCAACGCGCGTCGGAAAAAACAAAGGGCCCTCGCGTGAGGGCCCTTGTTCGATTGGTTGCGGGGGCAGGATTTGAACCTACGACCTTTGGGTTATGAGCCCAACGAGCTACCAGACTGCTCCACCCCGCGGCTGTGGTGTGTGGCGACCGATTCGAGGTCGGTCCGCCGATGTTGCCGATTCGATCGCACGTGGCCGAAGCGCATCGTGTCGATCTCATCAGCCGCGCCGTCCTGGGACGACGCTCGATGTTCTGGTTGCGGGGGCAGGATTTGAACCTACGACCTTTGGGTTATGAGCCCAACGAGCTACCAGACTGCTCCACCCCGCGATCGAAGAAAGAGAGTGTAGCACGGAATGGACGGTCGTCTCAACTTTCGACGACAGTCCTCGCAAGATTCAGAGGCCCGCCGCCTGCAGCGATTGCAGGAAGCGGTCGGCGTCCTGGAAACCGATCACGCGCACGCCGACCAGTTCCTCGCCCTTGGGATCGAAGAAGATCGTTCCCGGCGGCCCGAACAGCTTGAAGCGCTTGAGCAGCTCGCGATCCTCGGCATTGTTGGCGGTGACGTCGGCCTTCAGCAGCACGGCGCCGGCCAGCTTGGCCTGCACCCGCGCGTCGGTCAGCGTGAAACGCTCCATCTCCTTGCAGGAGACGCACCAGTCGGCATAGAAGTCCAGCATCACCGGCTTGCCGGCGGTGCGCAGCGCCTCGTCGAGTTCGGCGACGCTCGAGACCTTGCGGAAGCTGACACCGGACGACTCCGCCACCACGGCGGACGCGCCCGGCTTGCCGGCGCCGATCACGCCGGCCAGCGGCTTGAGCGTGTCGGTCCCGCCGGCGGCGACGCCGACGAACTGCGCCACGCCGAACACCATCGCGGCCATCGCCACGCTCTTGCTCAGCCAGACGCGCGGGGTGTTGATCTCGGTGCGCTGGAACAGGCCCAGCAGCGCCGCCAGCGCGATCAGCAGGCCGCCCCACAGCAGCTGCGCCGCGACCGGCGGCAGCACCGGCTGGACGATCCACAGCGCGACCGACAGCAGCAGCAGGCCGAAGAAGTACTTCACCGTCTCCATCCACGGACCGGCGCGCGGCAACAGCGTGCCAGCGGACAGGCCCAGCAGCAGCAGCGGCACGCTCATGCCCCAGGCGAGCGCGAACAGCGCCAGGCCACCGATCGCGACGTTGCCGGTCTGGCTGATGTACAGCAGCGCGCCGGCCAGCGGCGCGGCGACGCAGGGGCTGACGATCAGCGCGGACAGCCCGCCCATCAGGAAGACGCTCACGAACTTGCCGGCGGGCAGGCGCTGCGTGGCGTCGGACACGCCACCGGTGAAGCGGCTGGGGAGCTGGATCTCGTAGACGCCGAACATCGACAGCGAGAAGCCGACCAGCATCAACGCGAACAGCGCCAGGACCCAGGGCTTTTGCAGGTAGGCCGCCAGCCCGCCGCCGGCGAGCCCGGCGGCGACGCCAAGCGCCGTGTACAGCAGCGCCATGCCCAGCGAGTAGCTGAAGGCGAGGAAGAAGCCGCGCGCCCGCGACGGCGCCTGCCCCTGGCCGACGATGATCGACGAGAGGATCGGCAGCATCGGCAGCACGCAGGGGGTCAGCGACAGCAGCACGCCCGCGGCGAAGAACGCGCCGATGACCAGCCACAGCCGACCGGAGGCAAGCACCTCGTCGAGCGGCGAGCCGGTGGCGCCCTTCGCGCCGGTGGCCGCGCCGTCCGCGGCCTTCGCCGGCGACGCGTCGGCCGCCGTCGAAGCCACGGCGTTCGAGACGCCGAAGCCGCTCAGCGCCTCGGGCGCCGCGCCGATCTGGATGGCGCCGTCGCCGCCGAAGCCCTTCAGGCCGAGCGTCAACTGGCTCTTCATCGGCGGATAACACAGCCCCTTGTCCGCGCAGCCCTGGCCGGTCAGCACCAGCTTGAGCGGCGCCGCCTCGAGCGCCGCCACCGGGACCTTGATGCTCAGGCGCTCGCGGTAGGTCTCGACCTCCTTCTGGAAGGTCTCGTCGAACTTGCGCTTGGGCGCGGGCCAGGCGATCTCGCCCAGCGTCGCGCCGGCGGGTTCCAGCTTGAACTGGTCCCGGTACATGTAATACCCGGGCGCGATCGTGAAGTTCAGCTGGAACTCGCGATCGCCGGTCAGTTGCACGTCGACCTTGAAGGCCTGTTCGGGTTCGAGGAAGTCGTCGGCACGGGCCGGGGCGCCCAGCAGGGCGCTCACCAGCGCCACCAGCAGCGCCAGCGCGGGCAGCAGACGTCGCATCAAGGCAGGAAGGGTCATGAACGCGGGACGCGCGGGCTCGTGGCCCAGGTCGTCGTCAAGGTCGGAAAGGCGCGAAGCTTAGCGCCAAGCGCGCGGCATGACATTCGACAGGCGGCATGTCCGGCCCCGCGTGCGCGTATCGCGGACACAAAAGAAAAAAGGCCAGCATTGCTGCTGGCCTTCATGCGCGGAACGCGAGTCGCCGATTACTCGGCGTCGCCTTCGGCCGCTTCCGGACGATCGACCAGCTCGACGTACGCCATCGGGGCGTTGTCGCCGACGCGGAAGCCCATCTTCAGGATGCGGGTGTAGCCGCCCGGACGGGTGGCGAAACGGGGGCCCAACTCGTTGAACAGCTTGACGACGATGTCGCGGTCACGCAGGCGGTTGAACGCCAGGCGACGGTTCGCGACGGTCGGCTCCTTGGCCAGGGTGATCAGCGGCTCGACGATGCGACGCAGTTCCTTCGCCTTGGGCAGCGTGGTCTTGATCGCTTCGTGTTGCAGCAGCGAGACCGCCATGTTGCGGAACATCGCGGCGCGGTGTTCGCTGGTGCGGTTCAGTTTGCGGAGGCCGTTACGGTGGCGCATGGTGCTTTCCTTCCTTCAGTTATTGCCGGCAGCCGGATCAGGTACTGCCGGGGGCACCGGACGGGCCGAATGACCCGTCCATTTCAAAAAATCAACGCTTGTCGAGACCTTGGGGCGGCCAGTTCTCGAGACGCGAGCCCAGGGTCAGGCCGCGCGAGGCGAGCACTTCCTTGATCTCGTTGAGCGACTTGCGACCCAGGTTCGGGGTCTTCAGCAGCTCGGTCTCGGTACGCTGGATCAGGTCACCGATGTAATAGATGTTCTCGGCCTTCAGGCAGTTGGCCGAACGCACGGTCAGCTCGAGCTCGTCGACCGGACGCAGCAGGATCGGGTCGAAGCTGCTGGAACGGGCCGCCGGCGCCTGATCGAACACGTCGACCAGATCGGTGCCTTGCAGCTGCGCGAACACAGCCATCTGTTCCACCAGGATCTTGGCCGAGGCACGGATCGCTTCCTCCGGGCTGATCGCGCCGTTGGTCTCGATCTCCATGACCAGCTTGTCCAGGTCGGTACGCTGCTCGACGCGGGCGTTCTCGACGGCGTAGCTGACGCGCTTGACCGGGCTGAACGAGGCGTCCAGCACGATGCGGCCGATGGCCTTGGTCGGCTCGTCGCCGTAGCGGCGCATGTTGCCGGGGACGTAGCCGCGGCCCTTCTCGACCTTGATCTGCATGTCCAGCTTGCCGCCTTGCGACAGGTGGGCGATGACGTGATCGGGGTTGATGATCTCGACGTCGTGCGGGGTCTGGATGTCGGCGGCGGTGACCGGGCCTTCGCCTTCCTTGCGCAGGACCAGCGTGACCTCTTCACGGTTGTGCAGGCGGAACACCACGCCCTTGAGGTTCAGCATGATGTGAACCACGTCTTCCTGCACGCCGTCGATGGCGGAGTACTCGTGCAGCACGCCCGCGATCGTCACTTCGGTCGGCGCATAACCCACCATCGAGGACAGCAGCACACGACGCAGGGCATTGCCCAGGGTGTGGCCATAGCCGCGTTCGAACGGCTCCAGGATCACCTTGGCGCGATGACCGCCCAGGGGCTCCACAGTGATGGATTTGGGTTTGAGCAGATTCGTTTGCATGAGGTCTTTCTTTCAATACCCTCGGTTCGTTACACCGATAAGGCTGAGGGACCAGCCCGGCGCACCCCAGTACAGCTGGCGACACCCGGACGAGGAAATGCCGAGACGGCCCGAATGGGGCCGCTCGGCAGGCACGAAAGAATTAACGCGAGTACAACTCAACGATCAGCGATTCGTTGATCTCGGCGCCGAACTCGTCGCGATCCGGCGTCTTCTTGAAGATGCCTTCCAGCTTGGTCGCGTCGACGGCCACCCAGGCCGGCAGACCGATCGACTCGGCCAGCTTCAGGCTGTCGATGATGCGCAGCTGCTTCTTGGCCTTTTCACGGACGGCGACCACGTCACCGGCCTTCACCAGGTAGGACGCGATGTTCACGACCTGGCCGTTCACCGTGATGCTCTTGTGCGAGACCAGCTGGCGGGCTTCCGCGCGGGTCGAGCCGAAGCCCATGCGATAGACGACGTTGTCCAGGCGCGATTCCAGCAGGACCAGCAGGTTCACGCCGGTCGAGCCCTTGCGGCGCTCGGCTTCGGCGAAATAGCGGCGGAACTGGCGCTCCAGCACGCCGTACATGCGCTTGACCTTCTGCTTCTCGCGCAGCTGCAGACCGAAGTCGGAGGTGCGCTGGCCCGAAGTGCGGCCGTGCTGGCCAGGCTTGGTGTCGAACTTCGCCTTGTCGCTGATGGCGCGGCGGGCGCTCTTCAGGAACAGGTCGGTGCCTTCACGGCGGGAAAGTTTGGCCTTCGGGCCGAGGTAACGTGCCACTTTGCGTGTCCTTCATCAATCTGACGCGCGCACCGAGACATTCCGTGCATCGCGCGAGTCCGGCCAGTGTTTTTGTAGGCTCGGACGGTGGGCTTCAAGAAGTCAGCGACTTCGACGAGGCCGGCGTTGCCACCGGCTTCCGCCGAGACGACCTTTCGGTCCGCCTCAGCAAAACGGCCGGCTGGCACTGACGCGCCAGCCGGCTGGATCTGAACGAATCGGAGATTATCGCACTACGCGATCGCTCAGCGCAAACCGCTTAGATGCGGCGGCGCTTCTGCGGACGGCAGCCGTTGTGCGGCACCGGCGTCACGTCGGAGATCGAGTTGATGCGGATGCCGAGCGCAGCCAGGGCGCGCACCGACGATTCGCGACCCGGGCCGGGGCCCTTGATCTTGACGTCCAGGTTCTTGATGCCTTGTTCTTGAGCAGCACGGCCGGCCACTTCGGCAGCCACCTGGGCCGCGAAGGGGGTCGACTTGCGCGAGCCCTTGAAGCCCTGGCCGCCCGAGGAGGCCCAGGACAGCGCACCACCCTGGCGATCGGTGATCGTGATGATGGTGTTGTTGAACGAAGCGTGAACGTGGGCGATACCGTCGGCAACGTTCTTCCGAACCTTCTTGCGAACGCGCTGGGCAGCCGAGTTATTGGGTGCTTTTGCCATGGTTAGCTTTCTTCAGATGCCGCGGATTACTTCTTGCCAGTCGCCGCCGACTTGCGCGGACCCTTGCGGGTACGGGCGTTCGTGCGGGTACGCTGGCCGCGCACCGGCAGGCCACGACGATGGCGGAAGCCACGATAGCAACCCAGGTCCATCAGACGCTTGATGTTGATGGACATCTCGCGACGCAGGTCGCCTTCGATGGTCAGGCGGCCGACTTCCTCACGGATCTTTTCCAGATCGGAGTCGTTCAGGTCCTTGACCTTCTTGTCCAGCGGAATGCCGCAGCTGTTGCAGATCTTCTGCGCGGTCGTACGGCCAATGCCGTAGATCGAGGTCAGACCGATCTCGGTGTGCTTGTGCGGCGGAATGTTGATACCAGCAATACGTGCCATGTGCGTCCTCTAATTCGCTTGCAGTCGTGAGGCCAATCAGCCCTGGCGCTGCTTGTGGCGGGGATCGGTACAGATCACACGCACCACGCCATTACGGCGGATGATCTTGCAATTGCGGCACATCTTCTTGACGGATGCCGAAACTTTCATGGTCTGCTCCTTGACCTACTCTGTTCGCTCAATCAGCGTTGATCCGGGGGTTGCTAAGAAGCTCACTTCGCCCGGAACACGATGCGAGCACGACTCAAATCGTACGGTGTCAATTCGACGGTCACTTTGTCGCCCGGAAGGATGCGGATGTAGTGCATCCGCATCTTCCCGGAAATGTGACCGAGAACGACATGACCGTTCTCCAGCTTGACTCGGAAGGTTGCGTTGGGGAGGTTCTCAAGAATCTCACCCTGCATTTGAATGACGTCGTCTTTCGCCATACCTTCGGGTTGTGCTGAATTGGGTCCGAATATTCTCTTCAGCCTGACGCTTCAGTTGGCCTTGAAACTAGCCTTCTTCAGCAGGGACTCGTACTGCTGGCTCATCACATAGGACTGGACCTGAGCCCAGAAGTCCATGGTGACGACCACGATGATCAGCAGCGACGTGCCACCGAAATAGAACGGGACGTTGTACTTCAACGTCAGGAACTCAGGCAGCAGGCACACGCCGGTGATGTACACCGCACCTGCCAGCGTCAGCCGAGACAGGATCTTGTCGATGTGCCGGGCCGTCTGGTCGCCAGGACGAATCCCGGGGATGAACGCTCCGCTCTTCTTCAGGTTGTCTGCGGTCTCACGGCTGTTGAACACCAGCGCCGTGTAGAAGAAGCAGAAGAACACGATCGCAGCCGAATACAGCAGCACATAGATCGGTTGTCCCGGACGCAACGCGTCGGCGATGTCCTTCAACCAGCGCATGCTGTCGCCAGTCGCAAACCAGCTCACCAGCGTGGTGGGCAGCAGGATGATCGACGACGCGAAGATCGGCGGAATCACACCCGACATGTTCAGCTTCAGCGGCAGATGCGAGCTCTGGCCACCGTAGACCTTGTTCCCGACCTGGCGCTTGGCGTAGTTCACCAGGATCTTGCGCTGGCCGCGTTCAACGAACACCACCAGGTAAGTCACGGCGATCACGATCGCGATCACGACCAGGCAGGAGATCACGCTCATCGCGCCGGTACGAACCAGCTCGAGCAGACCGCCGATGGCGCCCGGCAGACCCGCGGCGATACCGCCGAAGATCAGGATCGAGATGCCGTTGCCCAGACCGCGCTCGGTGATCTGCTCACCCAGCCACATCAGGAACATCGTGCCAGCCACCAGGCTGGTCACCGCGGTGATGCGGAAACCGAAACCGGGGCTCAGCACCAGACCGGGCGAGCTCTCCAGCGCGAAAGCAATGCTCAAGCTCTGGAAGATCGCCAGGCCCAAGGTGCCATAGCGCGTGTACTGCGTGATCTTGCGACGGCCGGCCTCGCCTTCCTTCTTCAGCGCTTCCAGGCTCGGCACCACGTACGTCATGAGCTGCATGACGATCGAGGCCGAGATGTAGGGCATGATGCCCAGCGCGAAGACGGTGAAGCGCGACAGCGCACCGCCCGAGAACATGTTGAACAGGCTCAGGATCCCGCCCTGCTGGCCCTTGAACAGCTGCTGAAGCTGCGCCGGATCGATACCGGGCACGGGGATATGCGCCCCGATGCGGTACACGACCAGCGCGAGGACCAGGAACATCAGCCGGCGACGCAGGTCGCCGAACTTGCCGCTCTTGGCCAACTGGGATGCGTTGCTTGCCACTGCTGCCTAGTCCTGTGCTTGGCTGATTAAGCGACGGAGCCGCCGGCGGCTTCGATCGCCGCCTTCGCGCCGGCCGTCACGCCCAGACCCTTGACGCTCACCTTGCGGGTGATCTCGCCGGACTTGATGACCTTGACGGACTTCGCCAGCTCCGACACCAGGCCCACGGCCTTCAGCGTCAGCAGGTCGATTTCCTCGCCGGTCAGCTGGTTCAGCTCCGACAGCGTCACTTCCGCGTTGAACGGACGAGCCAGCGACTTGAAGCCGCGCTTGGGCAGGCGACGCTGCAGCGGCATCTGGCCGCCTTCGAAGCCGACCTTGTGGAAGCCACCGGCACGCGACTTCTGACCCTTGTGGCCACGGCCAGCGGTCTTGCCCAGACCAGAACCGATGCCACGGCCCACGCGACGCTTGGCGTGCTTGGCACCAGCGGCGGGCTTGATGGTATTGAGTTGCATCTTGTGTTCCTCGTTGGTGCCGTGCTTAGAGCACCTGCACCAGGTAGGCGATCTTGTTGATCATGCCGCGCACCGCGGGCGTGTCTTCCAGCGTCTTCGTGCTGTTGAGCTTGCGAAGACCCAGGCCGACCACCGTCGCGCGATGATCCGCACGGCAGCCGATCGGGCTGCGGACCAGCTTGACCGTGAGCATTTTCTTGTCAGACATCTCGATCTCCTGGCGATCAGTTGAAGATTTCTTCAACCGACTTGCCGCGCTTGGCCGCCACTTCGGCGGGCGTGGAGCAGCGCTTGAGCGCGTCCAGCGTGGCACGGACCATGTTGTAGGGGTTGGTCGAACCGTGGCTCTTGGTCACGATGTCGGTCACGCCCATCACTTCGAAGACAGCGCGCATCGGGCCGCCGGCGATGACGCCGGTACCGGCCGGAGCCGGAGCCATGATCACGTGCGCCGCGCCGTGCTCACCCACCACGTTGTGCTGGATGGTGCCATTGCGCAGGGCGACCTTGATCATGTTGCGGCGGGCCGATTCCATCGCCTTTTGCACGGCGACGGGCACTTCCTTGGCCTTGCCCTTGCCCATGCCGATGCGGCCATCGCCGTCACCGACCACGGTCAGCGCAGCGAAGGACAGCGTGCGGCCGCCCTTCACAACCTTCGTGACGCGGTTGACCGCGATCATCTTTTCCTTCAGGCCGTCGTCGTTGCCTTCGGTCTGAGCGCGGGGTTGAAACTTTGCCATTTCCTAATCCTTTGAGCGTCAGAACTGCAGGCCGGCTTCGCGAGCGGCTTCAGCCAGGGCCTTGACACGGCCGTGGTAAGCGAAGCCCGAACGGTCGAAAGCCACCTTCTCGACGCCAGCGGCCTTCGCCTTCTCGGCGATGCGCTTGCCGATCAGGGTCGCGGCGGCGACGTTGCCACCCTTGCCCGACAGCTGCGTGCGCACTTCCTTCTCGGCGGTCGAAGCCGAGGCCAGCACGCGCTGGCCGTCTTCGGAAATGACCGAGGCGTAGATGTGCAAGTTCGAGCGGAAGACCGTCAGACGGGCCACGCGCTGGAGAGCGATGCGGGCACGCGTTTGGCGCGAACGACGCAGGCGTTGTTCCTTCTTGTTCAGCATGGCGCGGCTCCTTACTTCTTCTTGGTCTCTTTGAGGGAGACCTTCTCGTCGGCGTAACGGATGCCCTTGCCCTTGTAGGGCTCCGGCGGACGGATCGCGCGCACTTCAGCGGCGATCTGACCGACGACCTGGCGATCCGCACCCTTGATCAGGATTTCGGTCTGGGTCGGGCACTCGACCTTGATACCAGCCGGCATGTCCTTGACGACCGGATGCGAGAAACCGATCTGCAGGTTCAGCTTCTGGCCTTGGGCCTGGGCACGGAAGCCCACGCCGACCAGGTTCAGCTTCTTCTCGAAGCCCTTGCTGACGCCGTTGACCATGTTGTTCAGCAGCGCGCGCATCGTGCCGCTCATCGCATCGGCATCGGCCGATTCGTTGGTCGGGACGAAGGTCAGCTTGCCGCCTTCCGATTTGACCGTCACCAGCGGGTTCACGGCCACGAACAGGGAGCCCTGGGCACCCTTCACGCTGATCTTGTCAGCGGCGATCGCCACGTCCACGCCTTGCGGGACGACGACCGGCATTTTTCCAACGCGGGACATTGTCTGTCTCTCCTTGCGCTTAGGCGACGTAGCAAAGCACTTCGCCGCCGACACCGGCTTGACGCGCCTTGCGGTCCGTCATCACGCCCTTGGGGGTCGTGACAATCGCCACGCCCAGGCCATTCATGACCTGGGGAATGTCGTGGCGGCCCTTGTAGATGCGCAGGCCGGGACGGCTCACGCGCTCGATGCGCTCGATCACCGGACGACCGGCGTAGTACTTCAGCGCAATTTCGAGCTCCGGGCGGGCGGCATCGCCACGCACCGCGAAGTCGTCGATATAGCCTTCATCCTTCAGGACCTTGGCGATCGCGACCTTCAGCTTCGACGAAGGCATCACGACGCTGGCCTTCTCAACGCTCTGGGCGTTGCGAATGCGGGTCAGCATATCGGCGATAGGATCACTCATGCTCATACGAAATCTCCTAAACCTGCCGATTACCAGCTGGCCTTGACGACACCGGGGATGTCGCCCTTGAAGGCCAGCTCACGAATCTTGTTACGAGCCAGGCCGAACTTGCGGAACGTGCCACGGGGGCGGCCGGTCAGCTCGCAGCGGTTGCGCTGGCGGGTCGGGTTGGCGTTCCGGGGCAGCTTCTGCAGCTCCAGGCGGGCCAGATAGCGCTCTTCGTCCGACTTCTTGCTGTCGTCGATGATGGCCTTCAGTTCCGCGTACTTCTTGGCGTACTTGGCGACCAGTTGGGCGCGCTTCAGCTCACGTTGCTTGATCGAGAGTTTTGCCACGGGTCACCTCAGTTCTTGAACGGGAACTTGAACGCAGCCAGCAGAGCCTTGGCTTCGTCGTCCGTCTTGGCCGTCGTCGTGATGCTGATGTTCAGACCACGCAGAGCATCCACCTTGTCGTACTCGATTTCGGGGAAGATGATCTGTTCCTTGACGCCGATGTTGTAGTTGCCGCGACCGTCGAACGAACGACCGGAGATACCGCGGAAGTCGCGCACGCGCGGCAGGGCCACGGTGACGAAGCGGTCCAGGAATTCGTACATCGTGGCGCCACGCAGGGTCACCATGCAGCCGATGGGCACGCCGTCACGGATCTTGAAGCCGGCGATCGCCTTCTTCGACTTCGTGACCACGGGCTTCTGGCCGGCGATCTTGGTCAGGTCGCCCACGGCGTGGTCCATGACCTTCTTGTCGGCGACCGCCTCGCTCACGCCCATGTTCAGCGTGATCTTGGTGATGCGCGGCACTTCCATCACGGACTTGTAGCCGAACTTCTCGGTCAGACCGGGGACGACCTTCTCGCGATAGAACTCTTGCAAACGAGCCATGTCTTACCCCTTAGGCCTTGATCTCTTCGCCGGTCGACTTGAACACGCGCACCCGCTTGCCGTCGCCGCCGAGCTTGATGCCCACGCGATCGGCCCTGCCGGAAGCGGCGTTGAAGATCGCCACGTTGGATTGATGGATGGGCATGGACTTGTCGACGATGCCGCCAGTCGTGCCCTTCAGCGGGTTCGGCTTGACGTGCTTCTTGACGACGTTGATGCCCTCGATCACCACGTGATCGGCGTCAACGCGCAGCGTCACGGTGCCGCGCTTACCCTTGTCGCGGCCGGTCAGAACGATGACCTCGTCGCCTTTGCGAATCTTGTTCATGGCAATACCTTTGTCTGAGCGGGGCTTAGAGCACCTCAGGCGCCAGCGACACGATCTTCATGAAGCGCTCGGTACGCAGTTCACGCGTGACCGGGCCGAAGATGCGGGTGCCGATGGGCTCCAGCTTGGCGTTCAGCAGCACGGCGGCATTGCCGTCGAACTTGACCAGGGAGCCGTCTTGGCGGCGCACACCCTTGGCAGTGCGCACGACCACCGCGTTGTAGACCTCGCCTTTTTTGACGCGGCCGCGCGGAGCAGCTTCCTTGATGCTGACCTTGATGATGTCGCCAATATGGGCATAACGACGCTTGGAACCACCAAGCACCTTGATGCACATGACGGACTTGGCGCCAGTGTTGTCCGCGACGTCGAGTCGCGATTGCATTTGGATCATGTCTGTCCCCAACTTTTCCCGCTCAGGCAACTGCGACCATCGCAGCCATCCAGAGCGGTCAGTCTTGGGCCCGTAAGCCAATCACCTGTCACCTTGCGGCGACCCGCGTCTGGCCTTCATGGGCAAGAAACCGAGAACCGAGGGCGGTCGTCCCGTGCGCTGGTCACGAAACCCCGTCGAGCGACGGAACCACCTTTCGGCGAAGCTGCGGATTATGCGCGATGCACAATCCGCCTGTCAACTGGTGATGCTTGAGTTCAGAGGGCTTGCGCCTGCTCGAGCATCGTGCCGGCGTCGCTGACCTCGAACTTGCCAGGCGCTTCGATGTTGAGGCTCTTCACCACGCCATCCTTCACCAGCATCGAGTAGCGCTGCGAGCGCAGGCCCATCCCGCGCGCGACGAGGTCGAGCGTCAGTCCGGTCGCCTGCGTGAACGCGGCGCTGCCGTCGGCCATCATGCGCACCTTGCCGGCGGTCTTCTGGTCACGGCCCCAGGCGCCCATGACGAAGGCGTCGTTGACCGACACGCACCAGACCTCGTCGACGCCGGCGGCCTTGAGCGCGTCCGCGTTCGCGACATAGCCCGGCACATGCTGCGCCGAGCACGTCGGCGTGAAGGCACCCGGCAGCGCGAAGATCGCCACGGTCTTGCCCGCGGTCAGCTTCTCGATGTCGAAGGTGTTCGGACCGAGCGAACAGCCCTCGCCTTCCACTTCGATGAATTCCTGCAGATTGCCGGCCGGCAGACGGTCGCCCACTTTCAGCATGACGTGCTCCTGGTTCCTGTTGTCGATGGAATGAAGCGGCAGAGTGTGCCGCGAAAAATGAAGAATGGCTGGGCACCGGGAATACCGGCGCTCCAGCCATTCAATGCATGACGCGGCGTGCCGCCCCATGCGTGCGCCGCCATTCGGGCGGCGCCGGCGATCAGACCAGCTGAGCCTTCTCGACCAGGCGGGTCACGACCCAGCTCTTGGTCTTGGACAGCGGACGGCCTTCGGCGATCTCGACGATGTCGCCCATCTTGTACTCGCCCTTTTCGTCATGGGCGTGGTACTTGCGGGAACGGGCCACGATCTTGCCGTACAGCTCGTGCTTGGCACGACGCTCGACCAGCACGGTGACGGTCTTGGCGCGCTTGTCGCTGACGACGCGACCGACCAGGGTGCGGGTGTTCTTCTCTTGAGCTTGCGTCATTTCGCGGCTCCCTTCTTCTCGGCCAGGATGGTCTTGGCGCGGGCGATGTCACGACGCGTATTGCCCAGCACCGAAGTGTTGGTCAGTTGTTGCGTCGCCTTTTGCATGCGCAGACCAAAGTGGGCCTTCAGCAGATCGGTGACTTCCTTCTTCAGGGCAGCCACGTCTTTCGCGCGCAGTTCAGATGCTTTCATGGGGTGTTCTCCAATCAGGCGCCGAGCTGGCGGGTCACGAAGGTGCAGCGCAGGGGCAGCTTGGCAGCGGCCAGCGTGAACGCCTCGCGCGCCAGAGCCTCAGGCACGCCGTTGACCTCGTAGAGCACCTTGCCGGGCTGGATCTCAGCCACGTAGTACTCCGGGTTGCCCTTGCCGTTGCCCATACGGACTTCGGCGGGCTTTTGCGAGATCGGCTTGTCCGGGAAGATGCGGATGAAGATCCGGCCACCGCGCTTGATGTGACGCGAGATGGCGCGGCGAGCCGCTTCGATTTGGCGAGCCGTGATACGGCCGCGCTCGGTGGCCTTCAGGCCGAAGTCACCGAAAGCGACAGTCGCGCCGCGGGTCGCAACACCAGTGTTGCGGCCCTTTTGCTCCTTGCGATATTTGCGACGAGCGGGTTGCAGCATGTTGAGTTCTCCTTACGCCTGGCCGCCGTCAGCGGCGGGCTTGCGCACCACACGCTTCGCAGCAGGCTTGTCGCCGCCTTCGGCAGGCTTGTCGCCACGACCGCGGCCACCCGGCGCGCCCGGACGGGCATTGCGACGGGGACGACGATCATCTTCGGCACCCGGGGGGGTGTTGATCACGGGGGCCTCGCCATTGGCCAGGCGGTCGCCGCGGTACACCCACACCTTGACGCCGATCACGCCGTAGGTGGTCTTGGCTTCGGAGAAGCCGTAATCGATGTCGGCCTTCAGGGTGTGCAGGGGCACACGACCTTCGCGATACCACTCGGTACGAGCGATTTCGATGCCGTTCAGACGGCCGGCGGACATGATCTTGATGCCCTGGGCGCCCAGGCGCATCGCGTTCTGCATCGCGCGCTTCATCGCGCGGCGGAACATGATGCGCTTCTCGAGCTGCTGGGTGATCGAGTCGGCGATCAGCTGGGCATCGATTTCGGGCTTGCGCACTTCTTCGATGTTGACCGCGACGGGCACGCCCAGACGCTTGGCCAGCTCGGCCTTCAGGTTCTCGATGTCCTCGCCCTTCTTGCCGATCACCACGCCCGGACGGGCCGAGAAGATCGTGATGCGAGCGTTCTTGGCAGGACGCTCGATCAGGATGCGCGAAACGGCGGCGTTCTTCAGCTTGGCCTTCAGGAAGTCGCGCACTTGCAGATCTTCGGCCAGCATGCTGGCGAAGTTCTGGTTGTTCGCGTACCAGCGCGACGCCCAGTTACGGGTGACGGGCAGGCGGAAGCCAGTCGGATGAATTTTCTGTCCCATAGTCTTCCTTCAGGCTCAGTTGCCGACGGTCACGTAGATATGGCAGGTCGGCTTGCTGATGCGGTTGCCGCGGCCCTTGGCGCGCGCGGAGAACCGCTTCAGCGTGGTGCCCTGCTCCACGTAGATCGAAGTGACCTTCAGCTCGTCAATGTCGGCACCGTCGTTGTGCTCGGCATTGGCGATGGCCGATTCCAGCGCCTTCTTGATGATCAGCGCGGCCTTCTTCTGGGTGAACTCGAGGATGTTCAGCGCTTGATCCACCTTCTTGCCGCGGATCAGGTCCGCCACGAGGCGGCCCTTATCAAACGACAGGCGGACGCCACGAACGATTGCTTTGGTTTCCATCGTCGTCATCCTTACTTCTTGCCGGCCTTCTTGTCGGCCGGGTGGCCCTTGAAGGTGCGGGTCAGAGCGAATTCACCCAGCTTGTGGCCAACCATCTGGTCAGACACATAGACCGGCACGTGCTGCTTGCCGTTGTGCACGGCGATCGTCAGACCGATGAACTCGGGCAGGATCGTCGAGCGGCGCGACCAGGTCTTGATGGGCTTCTTGTCCTTGATGGCAACGGCCTTGTCGACCTTGGCCATCAGGTGGTGATCCACGAAGGGACCCTTCTTGAGGGAACGAGCCATGTTGGTCTACCCCTTACTTCTTGCGACGCGAGACGATGAAGGTCTGCGTGCGCTTGTTGTTGCGAGTGCGGTAGCCCTTCGTCAGGGTGTTCCACGGCGACACAGGGGCCTGACCTTCACCCGTACGACCCTCACCACCACCGTGCGGGTGGTCGACCGGGTTCATGGCGGTACCACGCACGGTCGGGCGGATGCCCTTCCAGCGGATGGCGCCGGCCTTGCCGTACTGGCGCAGGCTGTGCTCTTCGTTGCTCACTTCGCCGATCGTCGCGCGGCAGTCGATGTGCACGCGGCGGACTTCGCCGGAGCGCAGACGGATCTGGGCGTACGAGCCATCACGCGCCATCAGCACCACGGAGGTACCGGCGGAACGGGCGATCTGGGCACCCTTGCTCGGCAACAGTTCCACGCAGTGGATCGTCGAACCCACGGGGATGTTGCGGATGGGCAGCGTGTTGCCGACCTTGATCGGGGCTTCCGCGCCGCTCAGGATCGTGGAACCGACGTCCAGGTTGCGCGGCGCGATGATGTAGCGACGCTCGCCATCGGCGTAGCACACCAGGGCGATGTGGGCCGTGCGGTTCGGGTCGTACTCGATGCGCTCGACCTTCGCCGGGATGCCGTCCTTGTTGCGACGGAAGTCCACCACGCGGTAGTGGTGCTTGTGACCACCGCCCTTGTGGCGCATCGTGATGTGACCGTTGTTGTTACGGCCAGCGTTCTGCTTCTGGGGCTCGAGCAGCGAAGCTTCGGGAGCGCCCTTGTGCAGGTGCTTGTGCACCACCTTCACCACGCCACGACGGCCAGGCGAAGTCGGCTTGACTTTAACGACGGCCATTACGCAGCCTCCCCGGAGAAGTTGAGCTCCTGGCCAGCCTTCAGCGACACGTACGCCTTCTTGACGTGGTCGCGACGGCCAACACGGCCACCGAAGCGCTTGGTCTTGCCCTTGACGTTGACGATGTTCACCGCCTCGACCTCAACCTTGAACATTTGTTCAACGGCAGCCTTGACTTCCGGCTTGGTCGCGTCGCGCAGGACCTTGAACAGGACTTGGTTGTGCTTTTCGCCAGCCATCGTGGCCTTCTCGGACACGATCGGAGCGAGCAGCACCTTGGCCAGACGGCCTTCAGCAAACTTGGGCGCGCTCATGCCAGCATCTCCTTCAGTTGCTCGATCGCCGCCTTCGTCACCAGGACCTTCTTGTAGAAGACCAGCGACAGCGGATCGACGTAGCGCGGCTCGACGACCAGCACGTTGGCCAGGTTGCGCGAGGCCAGCAGCAGGTTGTCGTCGACCTGGTCGGAGATCACCATGACGTGATCCAGACCCATGGCCTTGAGCTTGGCGGCGAGCAGCTTGGTCTTCGGGGCTTCGATCGCGATCGAATCCACGACGGCCAGGCGGCCTTCACGGGCCAGCTGCGACAGGATCGCGGCCATGCCGGCGCGGTACATCTTCTTGTTCAGCTTGTGCGAGAAGTTCTCGTCAGGCTTGTTCGGGAAGATGCGACCGCCCCCGCGCCACAGCGGCGACGAGGTCATACCAGCACGGGCGTTGCCGGTGCCCTTCTGACGGAACGGCTTCTTCGTCGAGTGACGAACTTCGGCGCGGGTCAGCTGAGCGCGGGTGCCTTGGCGGGCGTTGGCCTGGTAGGCCACGACGACCTGGTGCACCAGGGCTTCGTTGTAATCGCGAGCGAAAAGGGTATCCGGGGCGTCGACCTTCGACGTCGCCTGACCCTGCTCATTCAGGAGCTCGAGTTGCATCAGTTGGCTCCCTTCTTGGCCTTGACCTTGACGGCCGGATGGATCACGACGAATCCTTCCTTCGCGCCAGGAACGGCACCACGGACCAGCACCAGCTGGCGGGCTTCGTCGATGCGGACGACATCCAGGTTCTGGACGGTCACGGTGACGTCGCCGAGGTGGCCCGACATTTTCTTGCCCGGGAACACGCGGCCCGGATCCTGCGCCATCGAGATGGAGCCAGGAACGTTGTGCGAGCGGCTGTTACCGTGCGAAGCGCGCTGCGAACCGAAGTTGTGGCGCTTGATGGTGCCTGCGAAGCCCTTACCGATCGAGGTGCCCTGCACGTCGACCAGTTGGCCGGCGGCGAACAGCGTCACGGGGACTTGGGCGCCAGCCTTGTACTCGGCGGCGACCGCGGCATCCACGCGGAATTCCTTGATGATTTCACCGGCTTCGACGCCAGCCTTCGCGAGGTGACCCGCTTCCGGCTTGGTGACACGGGACGCCTTGCGCGTGCCGTAGGTCACCTGGATGGCGCTGTAGCCGTCGGACTCTTCGGTCTTGATCTGGGTCACGCGGTTGTTGGACACGTCCAGCACGGTCACGGGGACGGTATCGCCGTCGACCGTGAACACACGCATCATGCCAACCTTGCGGCCCAGCAATCCGAGACGATTGCTAAGACTCATGGTTTTCTCCTGACCCCGAACGCGCCGACGGAGACACCACCGCGCGCCTGAAGTCATTTCACACACCCGACATCGATTGGCCGGGCCGACAAGAGCACCGCGTGCTTGAGAGGACAGGAGTAAAGGCCCCAACCCCTCCGCTCGCGCGATGCAACGAAACCGCACCAGGGAGTCCCGGCGCGGAAAAGCTGGCGAGTATAGCGCCAACCCTGATAAGGCCGCAAGCGGCGCGATGCCGCCCGCCCACGTGAGCCGGGGCTCGCCGGGCATTCGGCAATGAAAAAGGCGACCCGAAGGTCGCCTTTCAGGCAGCGGCCGGAAAACTCCGGCGCCACAGCCGCATCACTGCAGCTTGATCTCGACGTCCACGCCGGCCGGCAGGTCCAGCTTCATCAGCGCGTCGACCGTCTTGTCGGTCGGATCGACGATGTCCATCAGACGCTGGTGAGTGCGGATTTCAAACTGGTCGCGCGAGGTCTTGTTGACGTGCGGCGAACGCAGGATGTCGAAACGTTCCTTGCGGGTCGGCAGGGGCACGGGGCCCTTGACGATCGCGCCGGTGCGCTTGGCGGTGTCCACGATCTCGAGGGCCGATTGGTCGATCAGCTTGTAATCGAAGGCCTTCAGCCGGATGCGGATCTTTTGCTTGGTAGACATGACTTTTCCTTCAAAGAGCGACGCAATGTTTCAGGCATTGCGGAGGCAGCGATGGCGCCGCCGAGTCTCGAGCGCGTCGCCCCGCCGGAGCGAGACGACGCCTTCAGCGATACCCGACGGGTACCAGCAGAAGATTTACTCGATGATGGTGGCCACGACGCCCGAGCCGACGGTACGACCGCCTTCACGGATGGCGAAGCGCAGACCTTCTTCCATGGCGATCGGCGCGATCAGCTTCACGGTGATGCTGACGTTGTCGCCCGGCATGACCATTTCCTTGTCCTTCGGCAGCTCCACGGCACCGGTCACGTCCGTCGTGCGGAAGTAGAACTGGGGACGGTAGTTGTTGAAGAACGGGGTGTGGCGGCCGCCCTCTTCCTTGCTCAGCACGTAGATCTCAGCAGTGAAGTGGGTGTGCGGCTTGATCGAGCCGGGCTTGGCCAGCACCTGGCCGCGCTCGACGTCTTCACGCTTGGTGCCGCGCAGCAGGATACCGACGTTGTCGCCGGCTTGACCCTGGTCCAGCAGCTTGCGGAACATTTCCACGCCGGTCACGGTGGTCTTCTGCACGTCGCGGATACCGACGATCTCGATTTCCTCGCCGACCTTGATGATGCCGCGCTCGACGCGACCGGTCACCACGGTGCCGCGGCCCGAGATCGAGAACACGTCTTCCACCGGCAGCAGGAACGCACCGTCAACCGCGCGCTCCGGCGTCGGGATGTACGTGTCCAGCGCGTCGGCCAGCGCCATGATCGCGCCTTCGCCCAGCTCGCCCTTGTCGCCTTCCAGCGCCAGCTTGGCCGAACCCTTGATGATCGGCGTGTCGTCGCCCGGGAAGTCGTACTTGCTCAGCAGCTCGCGGACTTCCATCTCCACCAGCTCCAGCAGCTCGGCGTCGTCCACCATGTCGCACTTGTTCAGGAAGACGATGATGTACTTCACGCCGACCTGGCGCGCCAGCAGGATGTGCTCGCGGGTCTGGGGCATCGGGCCGTCAGCGGCCGAGCACACCAGGATCGCGCCGTCCATCTGCGCCGCGCCCGTGATCATGTTCTTCACATAGTCAGCGTGCCCCGGGCAGTCCACGTGCGCGTAGTGACGGTTGGCCGTCTCGTATTCCACGTGCGCCGTGTTGATCGTGATGCCGCGCGCCTTCTCTTCGGGCGCCGCGTCGATCTGGTCGTAGGCCTTGGCTTCGCCGCCGAACTTCGACGCCAGCACCGTGGCGATCGCCGCCGTCAGCGTCGTCTTGCCGTGGTCAACGTGACCAATCGTGCCCACGTTCACGTGCGGCTTGGTACGTTCAAACTTACCCTTTGCCATTTCAATTCTCCAAAAAGAGCATCTGTCCGGTCTGTTGGTTTAGCGTTTCCGCAGCATCCTGATTCCCCGGCGACCGGCAACCGGGAGGAAAGGCTGCGAAGACGATTCGATGATCGAAAACGAAACGAGCCGGCACTCGGAAGCGCCGGCTCAGTGCATCACTTCGCGCGAGCGGTGATGATCGCGTCGGCGACGTTCTTCGGAGCTTCGCTGTAGTGCTTGAACTCCATCGTGTACGTCGCACGGCCTTGGGTGGCGGAACGCAGCGAGGTCGAGTAGCCGAACATCTCGGACAGCGGCACTTCCGCCTTGATGATCTTGCCGCCGCCGACCATGTCGTCCATGCCCTGCACCATGCCGCGACGGCTGGACAGGTCGCCCATCACCGTACCAGCATAGTCTTCCGGCGTTTCGACTTCCACGGCCATCATCGGCTCGAGGATGACCGGGCTGGCGCGACGGCAGGCTTCCTTGAAGCCCATCGACGCAGCCATCTTGAACGCGTTTTCGTTCGAGTCCACGTCGTGGTACGAACCGAAGGTCAGCGTGACCTTCACGTCCACGACCGGGTAGCCGGCCAGCACGCCGTTGGGCAGGCTGTCGATGACGCCCTTCTCGACCGCGGGGATGAACTCGCGCGGCACCACGCCGCCCTTGATGGCGTCGACGAACTCGAAGCCCTTGCCGGCTTCTTGCGGTTCCAGCGAGAACACGACGTGACCGTACTGGCCCTTGCCGCCGGACTGACGCACGAACTTGCCTTCGACGTCGGTGACCGACTTGCGGACCGTTTCGCGGTAGGCGACCTGCGGCTTGCCGACGTTGGCTTCAACGCCGAACTCGCGCTTCATGCGGTCGACGATGATTTCCAGGTGGAGTTCGCCCATGCCGGAAATGATGGTCTGGCCAGACTCTTCGTCGGTGCGCAGACGGAAGGACGGATCCTCGGCAGCCAGGCGGCCCAGCGCGATGCCCATCTTTTCCTGGTCGGCCTTGGTCTTGGGCTCGACAGCCTGCGAGATCACCGGCTCCGGGAAGACCATGCGTTCCAGCGTGATGATGCTGTCGGGGTCGCACAGGGTTTCGCCCGTGGTGACGTCCTTCAGGCCCACGCAGGCCGCGATGTCGCCCGCCAGAATTTCCTTGATTTCTTCACGCTGGTTGGCGTGCATCTGCAGGATCCGGCCGATGCGCTCCTTCTTGCCGCGCACCGGGTTGTAGACGGTCGCGCCCGACTGCAGCACGCCCGAGTACACCCGCACGAAGGTCAGCTGGCCGACATACGGGTCGGTCATCAGCTTGAAGGCCAGCGCCGAGAACTTCTCGTCGTCGGTGCGCTGACGCGTGATCGGCTGGTCGTCTTCGTCCGTGCCCGCGACCGGCGGGATGTCCAGCGGCGACGGCAGGAAGTCGATGACGGCGTCCAGCATGCGCTGCACGCCCTTGTTCTTGAAGGCGGTGCCGCACAGCATCGGCTGGATCTCGGTCGCGATGGTGCGCTTGCGGATCGCCAGCTTGATCTCTTCCTCGGTCAGGTCGCCCGTCTCGAGGTACTTGTTCATCAGCTCTTCGGTGGCTTCGGCGGCAGCCTCGACCATCTTCTCGCGCCATTCCTGGGCCACTTCGACCAGGTCGGCGGGGATGTCTTCGAAGGTGAACTTCATGCCCTGGGACGCCTCGTCCCAGATGATGGCCTTCATCTTGAAGAGGTCCACCACGCCCTTGAAGTCTTCTTCCGCGCCGATGGGGATCACCACGGGCACCGGGTTGGCCTTCAGGCGGGTCTTCATCTGGTCGACGACCTTGAAGAAGTTGGCACCGGTACGGTCCATCTTGTTCACGAAGGCCAGACGCGGCACCTTGTACTTGTTGGCCTGGCGCCAGACGGTTTCCGACTGGGGCTGCACGCCACCCACGGCGCAATAGACCATGCAGGCGCCGTCCAGGACGCGCATCGAACGCTCCACCTCGATGGTGAAGTCGACGTGTCCGGGGGTGTCGATGATGTTGAAGCGGTGCTCGGGGTAGGACATGTCCATGCCCTTCCAGAAGCAGGTCGTCGCGGCCGACGTGATCGTGATGCCGCGCTCTTGCTCCTGCTCCATCCAGTCCATCGTGGCGGCGCCGTCGTGCACTTCACCGATCTTGTGGTTCACACCGGTGTAGTAGAGGATGCGTTCGGTCGTCGTGGTCTTACCGGCATCGATGTGCGCCGAGATACCGATGTTGCGGTAGCGCTCGATGGGGGTCTTGCGGGACATGGTGTCACTCCAAATGCATGGAGCCGCCATCGGGTCAGTAATAACCCGAGGCGGCCAGAGAGGTCTTGATTAGAAGCGGAAGTGCGAGAACGCCTTGTTGGCGTCTGCCATGCGGTGGACTTCGTCGCGCTTCTTCATCGCGCCACCACGGCCTTCCGAGGCCTCCAGCAGTTCGTTGGCCAGACGTTGGGCCATCGACTTCTCACCGCGCTTGCGCGCGGATTCCTTCAGCCAGCGCATGGCGAGGGCCAGACGGCGGACGGGGCGAACTTCCACGGGAACTTGGTAGTTCGCACCGCCAACGCGACGGGACTTCACTTCGACCATGGGCTTCACGTTGTTGATCGCGATCATGAAGATCTCGAGCGGATCCTTGCCGGACTTCTGCTCGACTTGCTCCAGGGCGCCGTAAATGATGCGCTCTGCAACGGCCTTCTTGCCCGATTCCATGATGACGTTCATGAACTTGGACAGATCAACGCTACCGAACTTCGGGTCCGGCAGGATCTCGCGCTTGGGTACTTCGCGACGACGTGGCATGGGATTCTTCCTTCAATGCTTCAGTTGGTCAGGGCTCTCGCCCCGCCGCGGATCTCCACCGACATCTGGGGGATCCACTTACTCGGTTGTCGGTGCACACGCACCTGAACCGCAAAAATTCAGTGACCGCTCGGTCACCAAGACCTGGCTTGATTAAGCCTTCTTCGGGCGCTTCGCGCCGTACTTGGAACGCGACTGCTTGCGATCCTTGACGCCCTGCAGGTCCAGCGAACCGCGCACGATGTGGTAACGCACACCCGGCAAGTCCTTGACCCGGCCGCCGCGGACCAGCACGACGCTGTGTTCCTGCAGGTTGTGGCCTTCACCGCCGATGTACGAGATGACCTCGAAACCGTTGGTCAGGCGCACCTTGGCGACCTTACGAAGCGCCGAGTTCGGCTTCTTCGGGGTGGTGGTGTACACGCGGGTGCAGACGCCACGACGTTGCGGGCACGACTGCATGGCCGGCGACTTGGATTTCGTCACCTCGGTCTCACGACCGTGGCGAACGAGCTGATTGATGGTTGGCATAAGTAACTTGTTCCCGTTTGAAGTCACAACCCCAGCCGGCCTTGGCCTCGCGGAACCGCGTGAGATCGAGGCGTTCCACAAGCGACAAAAGCGCAGCGCCTTGCGGCACCACGCTCGAATCAACCCCGCGACCGGTTCGAAACCTGGCCTCGGGACGCATCAAGACATGCTGGAGAGCCGGCGATTGTAGGCGAGTTCGATGAAATCGCACAAGGCGCTATGCTGCCGGACCCTATGCAAGACGCTGATTCCCCCGCCCCTGCGCAGCTTTCCGACAACGCCGGACCGCCGACGCCGATCGTGATCCTGGACACGCAGGTCGTGATGGACTGGCTGGTGTTCGACGAGCAAAGCCTTCGGCCACTCATCGCCGCCGTTGAGAGCCGGCACTTACTTTGGACCGCGACCGACGCGATGAAGGCGGAGCTGCTCCATGTCATCGGACGGGGCGTGGCGGCCAGCTATCGACCGGACGTGGCGCGCGTGCACGCCGCCTTCGAGCGGCACTGCCGCTTCGTCGCCGAACCGGTCCTCGGCATCGCCCGGCCGCGCTGCAGCGACCCGGACGACCAGAAATTCATCGATCTGGGCCTCTCGCTGGCCGCGGCGCAGCCGACCTGGCTGATCTCGCGCGACCGCGCCGTGCTCAAGGTGGCCAAGCGCGCCGCCAAGCTCGGCTTGCCGATCCTGTCGCCGACCGCCTGGCTGAAGCTGAACGCGCCGCCAGCCGCCTGATTCCACGAGCACAAAGAAAAAGGCTGCCGCCCTGGTCGGGTCGGCAGCCTTTCGGACGAGCCCCGAAGGGCTCGGCGTGGCGCTGAGGCTTACTCGGCCGTGCCGGCGTCGCTCGCCGCGTCCAGCGCGGACAGCTGCACCGCCGCCATTTCCTCGGCTTCCTGGATGGCGATGGAACGGCGCTCGGCGTCGTCCATCTCTTCCTTGGCGCGGCGCGCCTGGTGGAAGGCCATGCCGGTACCGGCCGGGATCAGGCGACCCACGATGACGTTCTCCTTCAGACCGCGGAGTTCGTCGCGCTTGCCCATGATCGCGGCTTCGGTCAGCACGCGGGTCGTTTCCTGGAACGACGCCGCCGAGATGAACGAGTCCGTCGACAGCGAGGCCTTCGTGATGCCCAGCAGCACGTCGGCGTGCGTGGCGATCATCTTGCCCTCGCCGCGCAGGCGATCGTTGGTGTCCAGCAGCTCCGAACGCTCGACCTGCTCGCCGGCGATGTAGGACGAATCGCCCGGGTTCGTGATCTGCACGCGACGCAGCATCTGGCGAACGATCACCTCGATGTGCTTGTCGTTGATCTTCACGCCCTGGAGTCGATAGACGTCCTGCACCTCGTCGACGATGTAGCGCGCCAGTTCCTCGATGCCCAGCAGGCGCAGGATGTCCTGCGGATCCGCCGGACCGTCGACCACCAGTTCGCCGCGGTTCACCACCTGGCCTTCGTGCACCAGGATGTTCTTTTCCTTGGGCACCAGCAGTTCGTGCTTGCGGCCTTCCGGATCGGTGATCTCGAGGCGGACCTTGCCCTTGGTCTCCTTGCCGAACGAGACCGTGCCGGTCTGTTCCGCCAGGAAGCCGGCATCCTTGGGCGAACGGGCTTCGAAGAGCTCGGCCACACGCGGCAGACCGCCGGTGATGTCACGGGTCTTCTGGCCTTCCACCGGGATACGGGCGAGGACTTCACCGGGCGCCAGTTCCTGGCCGTCGCGGATCTGGATCAGCGCGCCGACCTGGAAGCCGATCGTCACCGAGTGGTCGGTGCCGGGGATCTTCACTTCCTGGCCGTTGGCGTCCAGCAGCTTGACCTGCGGGCGGACGACCTTGGCGGCGCCGCGGCGCTTCGGGTCGATCACGACCAGCGTGGACAGGCCCGTCACCTCGTCGACCTGCTTGGCCACGGTGACACCTTCCTCGACGTTCTCGAACTTCGCCTGGCCGGCGAATTCCGTGATGATCGGGCGGGTCAGCGGGTCCCAGGTCGCCAGGATCGTGCCGGCCTTGATGGTCTGGTCGGCCTTGATGTTCAGCAGGGCGCCGTACGGCACCTTGTGACGCTCGCGCTCGCGGCCGTGCGGGTCGGTGATGATGATTTCGCCGGAACGCGAGATCACCACCAGTTCGCCCTTGCCGTTCGTGACATAGCGCATCGTGGCGTTGAAGCCGATGATGCCGTCCGACTTGGCTTCGACGCTCGAGGCCACCGCCGCGCGCGAGGCCGCGCCGCCGATGTGGAACGTCCGCATCGTCAGCTGCGTGCCCGGCTCGCCGATCGACTGCGCGGCGATCACGCCCACGGCCTCACCGGTGTTGACCATGCCGCCACGGCCCAGGTCGCGGCCGTAGCACTTCGCGCACAGGCCGAAGCGCGTGCCGCAGGTCAGCGGGGTGCGGACCTTGACCTCGTCGACGCCGGCGGCTTCCAGCACGTCCAGCGTGTCCTCGTCGAGCATGTTGCCGGCGACCAGCAGGGTGGCCTGCGTCTCCGGATGCACGACGTCGATCGCGGCGACGCGACCCAGGATGCGGTCGCGCAGCGACTCGATCACCTCACCGCCTTCCACCAGGGCGCGCATGTTGATGCCGTTGTCGGTGCCGCAATCGGACTCGGTCACGACCAGGTCCTGCGTCACGTCGACCAGGCGACGCGTCAGGTAGCCGGAGTTCGCGGTCTTCAGCGCCGTGTCCGCCAGGCCCTTACGGGCACCGTGGGTGGAGATGAAGTACTGCAGAACGTTCAGGCCTTCGCGGAAGTTCGCCGTGATCGGCGTCTCGATGATCGAGCCGTCCGGCTTCGCCATCAGGCCGCGCATGCCGGCCAGCTGGCGAATCTGCGCCGCGGAACCCCGCGCGCCCGAGTCGGCCATCATGTAGATCGAGTTGAACGACTCCTGCTCGACTTCCTTGCCGTTGCGGTCGAGGATCTTCTCCTTCGACAGCTGCGACATCATGACCTTGCCGACCTCGTCACCGGTCTTGCCCCAGATGTCGACCACCTTGTTGTAGCGCTCGCCGGCGGTCACGAGACCCGAGATGTACTGCTGCTCGATCTCCTTGACTTCCTTCTCGGCGCGGTCGATCAACTCGGCCTTCTGCTTGGGCACGAGCATGTCGTCGATGGCGATCGAGATGCCCGCGCGCGTGGCCAGCTTGAAACCGGACTGCAGCAGCTTGTCCGCCAGCACCACGGTTTCCTTCAGGCCGCACTTGCGGAAGGACGTGTTGATCAGGCGCGAGATTTCCTTCTTCTTCAGCGCCTTGTTGATGTTCGAGAACGGCAGGCCCTTGGGCAGGATCTCGGACAGCAGCGCACGGCCGACGGTCGTGTCCACCAGCTTGGTCTCGGGGACCCATTCGCCGGTGTCCTTGTCCTTGGCGTACTCGGTCAGGCGCACGCTGATCTTGGCGGTGATCTCCACCGCGCCGTTCTCCAGCGCGCGGATCATCTCGGGGATGTCCGTGAAGACCATGCCCTCGCCCTTGCCGTTGGTGCGCTCGCGGGTCGCGTAGTACAGACCCAGCACCACGTCCTGCGACGGCACGATCGACGGCTCGCCCGAGGCCGGGAACAGCACGTTGTTCGAGGCCAGCATCAGCACGCGGGCTTCCATCTGCGCTTCGATCGACAGCGGCACGTGGACGGCCATCTGGTCACCGTCGAAGTCGGCGTTGAACGCCGCGCAGACCAGCGGGTGCAGCTGGATCGCCTTGCCTTCGATCAGCACCGGCTCGAACGCCTGGATGCCCAGGCGGTGCAGCGTCGGCGCGCGGTTCAGCAGGACCGGGTGCTCCTTGATGACCTCTTCCAGGATGTCCCAGACGACGGGGGTGCCGCTCTCGACTTCCTTCTTCGCGGCCTTGATCGTGGTCGCGATGCCCATCGCTTCCAGGCGCGAGAAGATGAAGGGCTTGAACAGCTCCAGCGCCATCAGCTTGGGCAGGCCGCACTGGTGCAGCTTGAGCGTCGGGCCCACGGTGATGACCGAACGGCCCGAGTAGTCGACGCGCTTGCCCAGCAGGTTTTGCCGGAAGCGGCCGCTCTTGCCCTTGATCATGTCGGCCAGCGACTTCAGCGCGCGCTTGTTCGCGCCGGTCATGGCCTTGCCGCGGCGGCCGTTGTCCAGCAGCGAGTCGACGGCTTCCTGCAGCATGCGCTTTTCGTTGCGCACGATGATCTCAGGGGCCTTCAGCTCGAGCAGGCGGGCCAGGCGGTTGTTGCGGTTGATGACGCGGCGGTACAGGTCGTTCAGGTCCGACGTCGCGAAGCGGCCGCCGTCCAGCGGCACCAGCGGACGCAGGTCCGGCGGCAGCACCGGCAGCACTTCCAGCACCATCCAGTTCGGCTTGATGCCCGAGCGCTTGAAGGCCTCCATCACCTTCAGGCGCTTGGAGTTCTTCTTGATCTTCAGCTCGGAGCCGGTCATGTCGTTGCGCAGGCGGTCGATCTCGACATCGAGATCCATTTCCGCCAGCAGCTTCTGGATGCCTTCGGCGCCCATCAGCGCGATGAACTCGTCACCGTACTCGACGCGCTTCGCGTCGTAGTCGTCCTCGGACATGATGCTGAACTTCTTCAGCGGGGTCATGCCCGGGTCGACGACGACATACGCCTCGAAGTACAGCACGCGCTCGATGTCGCGCAGCGTCATGTCGAGCACCAGGCCCAGGCGCGACGGCAGCGACTTCAGGAACCAGATGTGCGCGCAAGGCGCGGCCAGCTCGATGTGGCCCATGCGCTCGCGGCGCACCTTGGTCTGGGTGACTTCGACGCCGCACTTCTCGCAGATCACGCCACGGTGCTTCAGGCGCTTGTACTTGCCGCACAGGCACTCGTAGTCCTTGATCGGGCCGAAGATCTTGGCGCAGAACAGACCATCGCGTTCCGGCTTGAACGTCCGGTAGTTGATGGTCTCGGGCTTCTTCACTTCACCGAACGACCACGAGCGGATCTTCTCGGGCGAGGCCAGCCCGATCTTGATCGCGTCGAAATGCTCGTCCGGCGTGAATTGCTTGAACAGGTCCAACAAACCCTTCATACGATTCTCCTGTTCCCTTTAGTTGCGCTCGAGCTCGATGTCGATGCCCAGCGAACGGATTTCCTTCACCAGCACATTGAACGACTCGGGCATGCCGGCTTCGATCGAGTGCTCGCCCTTGACGATGGACTCGTACACCTTCGTACGGCCGTTCACGTCGTCGGACTTCACCGTCAGCATTTCCTGCAGGATGTACGAAGCGCCGTAGGCTTCCAGCGCCCACACTTCCATCTCGCCGAAACGCTGGCCGCCGAACTGCGCCTTGCCGCCCAGCGGCTGCTGGGTGACGAGCGAGTACGGGCCGGTGGAGCGGGCATGCATCTTGTCGTCGACCAGGTGATGCAGCTTCAGCACGTGCATGTAGCCGATCGTCGTCGGACGCTCGAACTGCTCGCCGGTGCGGCCGTCATACAGGAAGGCCTGCGTGCGGGTGGGCGTGAGGCCCTTCTTCGCCGCGACGTCGTCCGGGTAGGCCAGCTTCAGCATCGCGCGGATCTCGCTTTCCTTCGCGCCGTCGAAGACGGGGGTCGCGAAGGTCGCGCCGTGCTGCAGGTTCTGGGCCATGCCGAGGATCTCGTCATCGCTCAGTTGCGCCAGCTCCTCGGACTTGCCGCCGTTCTGGTTGAACAGCTGGTCCATGAAGTCGCGCAGCTCGGCCACGCGGGCCTCGCGTTGCAGCATGTCGCCGATGCGCTGGCCGATGCCCTTGCCGGCCCAGCCCAGATGGACTTCCAGCACCTGGCCCACGTTCATCCGCGACGGGACGCCCAGCGGGTTCAGCACGATGTCGGCGGGCGTGCCGTCGGCCATGTAGGGCATGTCCTCGATCGGGGTGATCTTGGACACGACGCCCTTGTTGCCGTGACGGCCGGCCATCTTGTCGCCCGGTTGCAGGCGGCGCTTGACGGCCAGGTACACCTTGACCATCTTCAGCACGCCGGCCGGCAGCTCGTCGCCCTGCGTCAGCTTCTTGCGCTTCTCGTCGTAGGCGAGGTCGAAGCTGTGACGGGTCTGCTCCAGCGAGTTCTTGATCGACTCCAGCTGGTTGGCGATGTCGTCCTCGGCGGGACGGACGTCGAACCAGTGGAACTTCTCGACCTCGGCCAGGTAGTCCTTCGAGATGACGGTGCCCTTGGTGATCTTCTTCGGACCGCCGTTGGCGACCTTGTTCACCAGGAGCTTCTCGACGCGGTCGAACGCGTCGGCTTCCACGATGCGCAGCTGGTCGTTCAGGTCCAGGCGGAAGCGCTTGAGCTCGTCGTCGATGATCTGCTGGGCGCGCTTGTCGCGCTGGATGCCTTCGCGGGTGAACACCTGGACGTCGATGACGGTGCCGTTGGTGCCCTGGTCCACGCGCAGCGACGTGTCCTTCACGTCCGAGGCCTTCTCGCCGAAGATCGCGCGCAGCAGCTTCTCTTCCGGCGTCAGCGTGGTCTCGCCCTTGGGCGTGACCTTGCCGACCAGCACGTCGCCCGGGTTCACCTCGGCACCGATGTACACGATGCCGGATTCGTCCAGGCGAGCCAGTTGCTGTTCGCTCAGGTTCGGGATGTCGCGGGTGATTTCCTCGCTGCCCAGCTTCGTGTCACGCGCCATGACCACCAGCTCCTCGATGTGGATCGAGGTGTAGCGGTCTTCGGCCACCACGCGTTCGGAGATCAGGATCGAGTCTTCGAAGTTGTAGCCGTTCCACGGCATGAACGCGACCAGCATGTTCTGGCCCAGCGCCAGTTCGCCCAGGTCGGTCGACGCACCGTCCGCGATGATGTCTTCCGCGGCGACGCGGTCGCCCCGCTTGACGATCGGACGCTGGTGGATGTTGGTGTTCTGGTTGCTACGCTGATACTTGATCAGGTTGTAGATGTCGACACCGACTTCACCGGCCACGGTCTCGTCGTCGTTCACGCGGATCACGATGCGGTTCGTGTCGACGTAGTCGACCACGCCGCCGCGGCGCGCGGCCACCACCGTGCCCGAGTCCTTCGCCGCGACGCGCTCGACGCCCGTGCCGACGAAGGCCTTTTCCGGACGCAGGGTCGGAACGGCCTGACGCTGCATGTTCGCGCCCATCAGCGCGCGGTTCGCATCGTCGTGCTCCAGGAACGGCACCAGCGACGCCGCCACCGACACGATCTGCGTCGGCGCCACGTCCATGTACTGGATGCGCTCGGGCGAGGTCAGCACCGATTCGCCGTTCTCACGCGCGGAGACCAGCTCGTCGACCAGTTGACCGCCTTCGTTCAGCGACGCGTTCGCCTGGGCGATCACGTACTTGCCTTCCTCGATGGCCGACAGGTAGTCGATCTGGTCGGTGACCTTCGAGTCCACCACGCGGCGGTACGGCGTCTCCAGGAAGCCGTACTCGTTCAGGCGCGCATACAGCGCCAGCGAGTTGATCAGGCCGATGTTCGGGCCTTCCGGCGTTTCGATCGGGCAGACGCGGCCGTAATGGGTCGGGTGCACGTCGCGGACTTCGAAGCCGGCGCGCTCGCGGGTCAGACCGCCCGGGCCCAGGGCCGAGACGCGACGCTTGTGCGTGATCTCGGACAGGGGGTTGGTCTGGTCCATGAACTGCGACAGCTGCGACGCGCCGAAGAACTCCTTGAGCGCCGCGGAAATCGGCTTGGAGTTGATCAGGTCGTGCGGCATCAGCGCTTCGGTCTCGGCCTGGCCCAGACGTTCCTTGACGGCCTTCTCGATACGGGCCAGACCCGAGCGGTACTGGTTCTCGGCCAGTTCGCCGACGCAGCGGACGCGACGGTTGCCCAGGTGGTCGATGTCATCGACCTCGCCGCGGCCATTGCGCAGCTCGACCAGGATCTTGACGACGTCCAGGATGTCCTCGTTGGACAGCGTCATCGCGCCGGTCGGGATGTCGCGGCCCACGCGGGCGTTGAATTTCATGCGGCCGACGCGCGACAGGTCGTACGTGTCGTCGCTGTAGAACAGGCGGTTGAACAGCGCCTCGACGGCGTCTTCCGTCGGCGGCTCGCCGGGGCGCATCATGCGATAGATCGCCACGCGCGCGGCCAGCTGGTCGGCGGTCTCGTCCGAGGCCAGCGTCTGGCTGATGTAGGCGCCTTCGTCCAGTTCGTTCGTGAACAGGCACTGGATGTCCTTGACGCCGGCGGCGCGCAGCTTCTTCAGCAGCGAGTCCGTCAGTTCGTCGTTGGCCTTCGCGATGATCTCGCCGGTGTCCGGGTCGACCATGTTCTTGGCCAGGACGCGGCCCAGCAGGAAGTCTTCCGGCACGGTCACGTGCTGCGTGCCGGACTGCTCCAGCTGGCGCACGTGGCGGGCGGTGATGCGCTTGTCCTTCTCGACCAGCACGTTGCCGCTCTTGTCGGTGATGTCGAAGCGCGCGACTTCACCCTTCAGGCGTTCGGCCACGAACTCCATCTGGGCGCCCGAGTCCATCAGGCGGAAATTGTCGAAGACGAAGAAGTGCGCCAGGATCTGCTCGGGATTCAGGCCGATGGCCTTGAGCAGGATCGTGACCGGCATCTTGCGGCGACGGTCGACGCGGAAGTACAGGATGTCCTTCGGGTCGAACTCGAAGTCGAGCCACGAGCCGCGATACGGAATGATGCGGGCCGAGAACAGCAGCTTGCCGGACGAGTGGGTCTTGCCCTTGTCGTGCTCGAAGAACACGCCGGGCGAGCGGTGCAGCTGCGAGACGATGACGCGCTCGGTGCCGTTGATGATGAACGAGCCGTAGTCGGTCATGAGCGGCACTTCGCCCATGTAGACCTCTTGCTCCTTGATCTCCTTGACCGTCTTGGGCTGGGGGCTTTCCCGGTCGTAGATGATCATCTGCAGCTTCGCGCGCACGGCGGCGGCGAAGGTCAGGCCGCGCTGCTGGCATTCGCGCACGTCGAACGGCGGCTTGGCGATGTTGAATTCGAGGAACTTCATTTCCACGAACCCGTTGTGCGACACGATCGGGAAGGTGGAGAGGAACGCCGCTTGCAGGCCTTCCGGCTTGCGCTTCAGGGGAGCGATGTCCTTCTGCAGGAAGGCGACATACGACTCCTTCTGCATCGTCAGCAGGTACGGAACGTTGAGCACGCTCACGCGCTTGCCGAAGCTCTTGCGGATGCGCTTGCGCTCGGTGTAGCTGTAGGGGGTTGCTTGCGCCATAAAGACTCCGTGTCGAGCGCGCCCCTGGCCGTGAGGCGCGCTGCGTCGGCGACTGGCTGTTCGGGCGTTGCACCCGAAGCTTGGTGGTTGGCCACTACCAACCGCTGGCGGACAACCCCGGGGCACCGGACGTCATCGAGGGCGTTGCACCCCACGCATGACGCACGGTTGGACCGCGGTCCGACCAAACCGTTCTCTGCAGTCGGATCAGAGAACACTCGAAAGAACCGTGCATGATACAGCACGATGCTTTCGATTGCTCTTTGTCAACCGAAACCATCCCAGGGCATACCCTGAAACGAGGAAAGGGGAGGCCCTGTCGGACCACCCCTCTCGCGGTGCGGGAGCAGATGAACGAGTCATCCGATCCCAACAAGGTCTTACTTGAGTTCGACCTTGGCGCCGGCTTCTTCCAGCTTCTTCTTGGCGGCTTCGGCGTCGGCCTTGGCGATGCCTTCCTTGACGGGCTTCGGAGCGCCGTCGACCAGGTCCTTGGCTTCCTTCAGGCCCAGGCCGGTGATTTCGCGAACGGCCTTGATGACCGAGACCTTGTTGGCGCCGGCGTCCGTCAGGACGACGTTGAACTCGGTCTTCTCTTCGGCGGCGGCAGCGCCACCGGCGGCGGCGCCACCAGCGGCCGGAGCGGCCATCGAAGCGGCGGACACGCCGAACTTCTCTTCAATCGCCTTGACCAGGTCGTTCAGTTCCAGAACGGTCATGCTGTCCAGGGCAGCCAGGAAAGCGTCTTTGTCGAATGCCATGATGGGTTCCTAAATACAGATAAGTTGTGCAGTGATGCGTCGTCGATCAGGCCGCGGCAGGAGCTTCGGCCGCGGCTTCGGCGCCGCCGCCCTTCTGCTGAGCCAGGGCAGCCAGCACGGCCGCGGTGCGTTGCACCGGCGACTTGAGCAGGCCGGCGATCTGCGACAGCAGGACTTCCTTGGTCGGGACAGCCGCCAGCGCCTTCACGCCGTTGACGTCCAGAGCCTTGCCGCCGTAGGCACCACCCTTGATGACGAGCTTGTCGTTGGTCTTGGCAAAGTCAGCGATGACTTTGGCAGCCGCGACAGCGTCTTCCGAAAAGCCGTAGATCAGCGGGCCGACCATGGCGTCCGTTGCAGCCTCGAACGAGGTGCCGGCGACGGCGCGACGGGCCAGGGTGTTCTTCAGCACGTGAAGGTACACACCCTTGGACCGCGCTTCGACGCGCAGCTTGTTCAGGGCTTCAACGGTGAGGCCACGGTACTCAGCCAGCGCCAGCGTCTGGGACTTGGCGGCTTGCGCTGCCACGTCGGACACGACGGCTGCTTTCTCGTTGCGATTGAGACTCAAGGTCTACTCCTCACATTTCGCCCTCGACGCGATGGCGGACCATCGCCTCTCGGGCACCGGAATCAGCGACCTTCTGTCAGGAACCCTCGTGGATGACCACGAATCGAATCCTTTCAGCGGGACCGCCATCTGCGCTGGCCGATGGCCGGAGCCATCGATTAAGCGAGCCGCCCAGTACATGCGGAGACTCTCGCCAGCGGTCTTGGATGACCTGGCCGGATTGCTCCGGCCAGCCCACCAATTCATCGGCATCGCGCCAGACTCGCGCGACACCTCGATTGAATGCGCCTTAGGCGGCTGCCGCGGCGTTGATCGTCGCGACGTCCACGCGGGCACCGATGCCCATCGTCGACGACACGGCGACCTTGCGCAGGTAGATGCCCTTGCTCGAGGCCGGCTTGGCCTTGTTCAGGGCTTCGACCAGCGCGCGCAGGTTGCCTTCCAGCTTGTCGGTGTCGAACGAGCGACGGCCGATCGTGCCGTGGATGATGCCGGCCTTGTCGACGCGGAACTGGACCTGGCCAGCCTTGGCGTTCTTGACGGCGGTGGCGACGTCCGGGGTCACGGTGCCGACCTTCGGGTTCGGCATCAGGCCGCGCGGGCCCAGGATCTGACCCAGGGTACCGACGATACGCATCGTGTCCGGCGAGGCGATCACGACGTCGAAGGGCATGTCGCCCGCCTTGACGCGCTCGGCCAGGTCTTCCATGCCGACGACGTCGGCGCCGGCGGCCTTGGCTTCCTCAGCCTTGGCGCCTTGGGCGAACACGGCGACGCGCTTGGTCTTGCCGATGCCGTTGGGCATCACGACGGCGCCACGGACCACCTGGTCCGACTTCTTGGCGTCGACGCCCAGCTGGATCGACACGTCAATGGCTTCATCGAACTTGGCGGTGGCGCATTCCTTGACCAGGTTGATCGCGTCGGACAACGCGTACAGCTTGGTCGTTTCCACCTTGCCCTGCAGGGCTTGTTGACGCTTGGTCAGCTTGGCCATGTCAGACACCTTCCACGATGATGCCCATCGAACGGGCGGAGCCGGCGATGGTACGGACTGCGGCATCCATGTCGGCGGCCGTCAGGTCCTTCTGCTTGGTCTTGGCGATCTCTTCCAGCTGGGCGCGGGTCAGCTTGCCGACCTTGTCCAGATGGGGGCGCTGCGAGCCCTTCTCGATCTTGGCAGCCTTCTTCAGCAGCACGGTCGCCGGGGGCGACTTGATGATGAAGGTGAAGCTCTTGTCCGCGAAGGCGGTGATCACGACGGGCAGCTTGAGGCCCGGCTCATAGCTCTGCGTCTGGGCGTTGAACGCCTTGCAGAATTCCATGATGTTCAGACCACGCTGACCCAGCGCGGGACCGACCGGAGGCGACGGGTTCGCCTTGCCAGCCGGGATTTGCAGCTTGATGTAGCCGACAATCTTCTTGGCCATGATTTCTCCTGATGGCGCCGCGGCGGCCACGCCGCTTCGCCTGAGTGCTAACGCAAGGGGCTGGTCAGAGACTTACCCTTGCTCCTCTTGTCCGCCTCTCGTTGCGGACTGGTCACGGAAGGTTGCGCCGGCTGTCGCCGTCGAGCACCTTCGGGCTCTTGGATCAGACCTTCTCGACCTGGGCGAAGTCCAGCTCGACGGGCGTCGCGCGACCGAAGATCGTGACCGAGACGCGCAGCTTCGACTTGTCGTAGTTGACTTCCTCGATGCTGCCGTTGAAGTCGGTGAACGGGCCTTCCTTGACGCGGACGATCTCGCCGACGATCCATTCGACCTTCGGCTTGGGCTTGTCGACGCCCTCTTGCATCTGGTTGACGATCTTCATGACCTCGGCTTCCGAGATCGGCGCCGGGCGGTTCTTCGCGCCACCGACGAAACCGGTGACCTTCGACGTGTGCTTGACCAGGTGCCAGCTGTCGTCGTCCATCACCATCTCGACCAGCACGTAGCCGGGGAAGAAGCGACGCTCGGTGACGGCCTTCTTGCCGTTCTTCAGCTCGACCACTTCCTCGGTCGGCACCAGGATGCGGCCGAACTTGTCCTGCATGCCGGCGCGATCGATGCGCTCGCGCAGGTTGCGCTCGACCGCCTTTTCCATGCCGGAATAGGCGTGCACGACATACCAGCGCTTGGCCGGGCCCGCGGGGGCTGTCGACTCGGTGGCAACGACGTTTTGATCTTCGCTCATCTCGGTCCCTATCCGTTGCCGCTCAGCGCTTCCAACCCAGCACCAGGTCGTACAGCACCCACTCCAGCGTCTTGTCGGTGAGCCACAGGAACAGCGCCATCACCACGACGAACGCGAACACGTACAGCGTCATCTGGCCGGCTTCCTTGCGGGTCGGCCAGACCACCTTGCCCACTTCCTTCATCGAATCCTGACCGTAGGCGATCAGCGACTTGCCGGATTCCGACGTGAAGAACGCGGCGACCGCGGCGACCAGCAAAGCGATCAGCGCGCCCCACTGGACCCACGGACCTTGCTTGCTCAGCGCGTAGAACGCCACGATGGCCGCGACCAGCAGCAGCACGGCGCCGGCCAGCTTGACCTTGTCGGCGCCCGTGGTCACGGTTTCGACTTGAGGATTGGACATTGAACTCACTTCCGTGCCGGGGCTCACCACCCCGGCATTTGTTCGCCTGAAAACACTTCTGGCGAACCCACCAGCAGCAAAGCCCGCCGAGATGACTCCCGCGGGCTTGCCTTGACCACCAGGACCAACGTTCGCGCTATCGCTGATCGTTGGCAGGGGCAGAGGGTCTCGAACCCCCAACCTTCGGTTTTGGAGACCGACGCTCTGCCAATTGAGCTATGCCCCTGTGGCCTTTGACTTGAATTACTCGATGATCGTCGCCACGACGCCCGAGCCGACGGTACGACCGCCTTCACGGATGGCGAAGCGCAGACCTTCTTCCATGGCGATCGGCGCGATCAGCTTCACGGTGATGCTGACGTTGTCGCCCGGCATGACCATTTCCTTGTCCTTCGGCAGCTCCACGGCACCGGTCACGTCCGTCGTGCGGAAGTAGAACTGGGGACGGTAGTTGTTGAAGAACGGGGTGTGGCGGCCGCCCTCTTCCTTGCTCAGCACGTAGATCTCAGCAGTGAAGTGGGTGTGCGGCTTGATCGAGCCGGGCTTGGCCAGCACCTGGCCGCGCTCGACGTCTTCACGCTTGGTGCCGCGCAGCAGGATACCGACGTTGTCGCCGGCTTGACCCTGGTCCAGCAGCTTGCGGAACATTTCCACGCCGGTCACGGTGGTCTTCTGCACGTCGCGGATACCGACGATCTCGATTTCCTCGCCGACCTTGATGATGCCGCGCTCGACGCGACCGGTCACCACGGTGCCGCGGCCCGAGATCGAGAACACGTCTTCCACCGGCAGCAGGAACGCACCGTCAACCGCGCGCTCCGGCGTCGGGATGTACGTGTCCAGCGCGTCGGCCAGCGCCATGATCGCGCCTTCGCCCAGCTCGCCCTTGTCGCCTTCCAGCGCCAGCTTGGCCGAACCCTTGATGATCGGCGTGTCGTCGCCCGGGAAGTCGTACTTGCTCAGCAGCTCGCGGACTTCCATCTCCACCAGCTCCAGCAGCTCGGCGTCGTCCACCATGTCGCACTTGTTCAGGAAGACGATGATGTACTTCACGCCGACCTGGCGCGCCAGCAGGATGTGCTCGCGGGTCTGGGGCATCGGGCCGTCAGCGGCCGAGCACACCAGGATCGCGCCGTCCATCTGCGCCGCGCCCGTGATCATGTTCTTCACATAGTCAGCGTGCCCCGGGCAGTCCACGTGCGCGTAGTGACGGTTGGCCGTCTCGTATTCCACGTGCGCCGTGTTGATCGTGATGCCGCGCGCCTTCTCTTCGGGCGCCGCGTCGATCTGGTCGTAGGCCTTGGCTTCGCCGCCGAACTTCGACGCCAGCACCGTGGCGATCGCCGCCGTCAGCGTCGTCTTGCCGTGGTCAACGTGACCAATCGTGCCCACGTTCACGTGCGGCTTGGTACGTTCAAACTTGCCTTTTGCCATCTTGCGCTCCTGGCGATCAGAAGAAACGGGATAGGAATTTGGTGGTGCCCATGACGCGGATCGAACGCGTGACCTCTCCCTTACCAAGGGAGTGCTCTACCACTGAGCCACATGGGCATCGACACAGGATTGACGACCTTATCAGCAATCCTGTGTCGAGCTCTCGACACGACAACCTTCAGCTTTCCTTTGGAGCGGGAAACGGGAATCGAACCCGTGTCATTAGCTTGGAAGGCTAAGGTTCTACCATTGAACTACTCCCGCCCGGGAGCTTGCCAATTCCAGCTGCCTGAACCGCGAAGCGGGTGTCGATCACCCGCTTCGTTGCTCGTGCATCTGTTTCGCCTTGGTGGAGGAGGCTGGATTCGAACCAGCGTACGCGTTAGCGGGCAGATTTACAGTCTGCTGCCTTTAACCACTCGGCCACCCCTCCGAGGCGAGCCCACGACTATAGCAGCGTTCTTATTTGGCGCAAACACTTTTTGCTCCAGGAACCGGGGGCGTGCGATTGGCGCTCCATTGCACTCCCCTCACTGGAATACCTGACTCGCCCCGCGAGCACGGACCCGACCCCACCCACCCCGCTTCGCCCCTCGCTGTGTGCCCCAGCGCACGTTCCGGCACGCCGGCACGCGGACCACTCGTAATACCAATTTGCGACCAAGTGGTCTCATCCGCACGGGGGCCGGATGCCGGAAGACACGCCAGGGCCGGATCGCCCAGACACCGCTGTCCATGCGGGTCGCGGCGATGCCACAGCAGGGAAAACACGCCCCTTGAACTGGTAGCAAAGTGGCGTTACCGACCGTTATAGTG
This sequence comes from Mitsuaria sp. GD03876, assembly GCF_029840635.1. Taxonomy (GTDB): domain Bacteria; phylum Pseudomonadota; class Gammaproteobacteria; order Burkholderiales; family Burkholderiaceae_C; genus Roseateles. Next base: position 110,973 of record NZ_JAOCCU010000012.1, read on the forward strand.
GCATGGCATTGGTTGCATTGAGGTGTATTCGGGGGCGCCAGCTGCATGCCACTCAGCCGTTGGGGTGTCGTGATTTCGGGTGCCAAGTCTTCATCACGGCCACAACTCCCTGGCCACTCGAGGAGCAGTTCATCATGAAGGTCAACAAGACCCCCATCGCGGCGGCGGTGACGCTGACGCTGTTGAGCGCGGCGTTCGCCGTGCAGGCCCAAGAACAAAAGAAGGATGACGGCACCAAGCTGGAACAGGTGGTCGTCACCGGCATCCGCGCGTCGCTGGAGTCGGCGGCCAACATCAAGAAGAACGCCAGCGCCGTCGTCGACGCGGTGACCGCCGAGGACGTGGGCAAGCTGCCCGACGCCGACGTCGGCCAGGCCCTGGGCCGCATCCCCGGCATCTCGGTGGGCCGAGCCTTCGGCCAAGGCGCCTCGGTGTCGATCCGCGGCACCGACCCGCAGATGACCTACACCACGCTGAACGGCCAGACCGTCGCGTCCACCGGCTGGTATGACCAGATGGACATCGACCGCTCGTTCAACTACTCGCTGCTGCCTTCCGAAATGATCGGCGGCATGGAGGTCTACAAGTCCTCTCAGGCGAACCTGACCGAAGGCGGCATCGGCGGCACGGTGATCGTCAAGACCCGCAAGCCCCTGGACCTGAAGGCCAACACGGTCTTCGGCAGCGTGCGGTACGGCAACGGCACCATCAGCGACGCGGAGAAGGAAGCCTCCGGCCTGTACAGCTGGCGCAACGAGGGCCGCACCCTGGGCGTGCTGGTCGCCGCCGGCCTGTCCAAGGGCGACTACATCCGCCGCGGCGTCGAGGCCGACAGCCGCTGGAACAGCGACGTCGCCCCCACCGCCTTCGTGCAGGAGCGCAAGCGCACCTCGTTCAACGTCGCCCTGCAGGCGCGTCCGGTCGAGGGCTTTGAGGTCGGCCTGAACCTGCTGAAGCTGAAGCTGGATGCCGACAGCTCCAACTCCAGCGACTACCTGATGCATGACGCGAATTGCGACAAGCGCAATCCGGATGTCAAGTCGGACTTCAACCCGACCGGCATGTGCCTGCACAGCACGACCACGGCCGCCAACCCGCTGCCGCACAAGTTCTTCCAGGTCTGGGCGCGCGGCGCCAGCATGGACTCGGAAAGCGCCGTCGCCGACGCCCACTACACCCTGGGCAACGCCAAGTTCGACCTCGTCCTGGGCACGACCAAGGCGGACGGCGGCACCTCGGCCACCACCAACTACCAGACCGCCGCGTTCGACGGCGCCGCCGGCCCCTTCACGCGGCCGAACTGGCAGGGCACGATCGACGCCTCCGGCAAGCAGATCCAGATCAATCCGAGCAACAACCAGTCCTGGGGCGTCGGCGCCCTGCCGGCGCAGATGTCGCCGGAAACCTGGGCCACCTCCGCCGGCCCCAACAAGGACAAGGAGAAGTTCGGCCAGCTCGACGCCACCTTCGACCTGGACTGGGGCGTCATCAACGCCTTCAAGACCGGCGTGCGCTTCGCCGACCACACCTTCGAGAAGCGCGCCTATCGCCCGATCTGGAACGCGACGATCACCCCGGTCGCCACCTCCGGCCTGTTCGACGGCTCGGTGAACGTCGGCGGCTGGACGGTCCCGCGCGCCAACATCGGCGCGATGCTGGCCAACACCAACCGGAACATCGCGGGCTGGGTCGAGGACCGCTCCGGCTATGGCGAGCTGAACGAGAAGAACCGTTCGGTCTACGGCATGTTCGAGTTCGAGACCAAGGGCCTGCGCGGCAACTTCGGCGTGCGCTACGTCTCGACCAAGGCCACCAGCACCGGCTACAAGTTCGACGGCGTGACCCCGGCCGACCAGTACGCTGGTAACCAGAACTGGGCGAAGACCACCACGTCGACCAAGTCGACCTACAACGATGTGCTGCCGAGCATCAACCTGGCCTTCGACCTGAAGAGCAACCTGATCCTGCGGGCCACCGCCTCGCAGGCCATCACGCGCCCGAACTTCGCCAACATGTTCGGCGTGACGGTGTCCGGCTACAACGACGACCGCGCCGGCAACGAGACCTGGACCATCGGCAACATCGGCCTCAAGCCGATGAAGTCGAGCCAGGCCGACATCGGCCTGGAGTACTACTACGGCCGCGGCAACATGATGTCGGCGACCTACTTCGTCAAGGACATCTCCAACTTCGTCGTCGCCAACGCCACGCCGAACCAGAAGGTCGGCCTGGTCGATCCCAAGACCGGCGTCGACAACTGGACGGTGCAGAGCTTCCAGAACGCCGGCGGCGGCAAGATCCGCGGGGTGGAACTGCAGGCCAACCACGCCTTCGGCAACGGCTTCGGCGCGCAGGGCAACTACACCTTCACCGAAGGCAATGCGCCGGCCAGCAGCTACCTGGACCAGCTGAGCCTGTTCACGCAGTCCTCCAAGCACAACGTGAACCTGGTCGGCTACTACGAGAACGAGCAGTACTACGCCCGCCTGGCCTACAACTGGCGTTCGAAGTACATGATCCGCGAAGGCGCGTTCTGGTACGGCAACCGCATGCACGATGCCTACGGCACGCTGGACGCCAGCGTGGGCTGGAACATCACCAAGAACCTGCGGCTGTCGTTCGAGGCGATCAACCTGACCAAGGAAGACGACGTCCAGTACGGCGCCGCCGCGGCCTCCAACACCGCCATCAAGGATCCGCTGCGCGCCGGCTACCCGGCCTGGAGCTTCAAGGGCGAGACCACCTATAAGCTGGGCCTGAGCGCCAAGTTCTGACCGACGCGGTTGCGTCACCTCGAAAGCCCGGCAGCCGCCGGGCTTTTTTCATTGCGTCGCGTAGCGGCGTAGCGGCGCAGCGACGCCGCCGGGCAGCCAAGCGGCCAAGCAGTCGGGCAGCCCCGCGGACACCAGGCGCCTGGCCTGCCGGCCGGCGACGCTCGCGGGCTAGAAGTCGTAGAAGGTGGTGATGGTCAGCCGGCCCTGGCGCGGGTCGCTGCTGAGCCCCAGGGCGGGGTTCACGATGGCCGAATGCAGCAGGCTGCCCCGGTAGGCCACCAGGCGGTTGAATCGCGCCGGCAGCATGCCCAGCAGCTCGAAGCAGTCGTCCGAGTCGCTGAAATAACGCGGCGGCGCCGGGCGGCGCTCCATCTCCGCATAGATCAGGTCACCGTAGCGCTCGCGCCGGTCGGCGGTGATCTGCTGCAGGCCGCTGGCCTTGTGGCGGTAGAAGGCGGTCCCGCCATGGCGCTCGTCGCAGAGGTAGAGCATCACGGCCATGAAGTGCGGCGTGCTGGCATCGAAATGCGGCACCCGCTGCAGGGGGCCCAGGTCCTCGGGTGCCACCGTCGTCACCGAGAAGGCGCACGGCGACTTGCGCAGCGGCAGTTCCTCGGGAACGCCGAAGTTCAGCCGGATCAGCGGGTCGAGCAGCGCCGTCAGGCTTTCGGAATAGGCCGCGGGCACCGGCGCTCGCAACCCGGGATAGCCCTTGCGCTCGTCGGCGCCCGGGCAGCGCTCGAAGCGGGCCTGGCAGGCGGCCTCGACCAGGGCCTGCGGATCCACGAGGAAATCGTCGATGACGACGACCGGGTGCTCGCCGACCCGCACCGAGCGGATGTCGGGCGGCATGCGAATGGCGAAGGGATCCGGGGTCATGGACCGGTATTGTGCGGGCGCGGCCCGATCAGATCGGATCAGATCTTCCAGTACCAGCGGCGCCGGTCGAGCTCGCGCACGATGAGCCACCACACGCCCACGAAGGCCACCGCGAACGCCAGGGACTGGCCCTCCGGGCCGACGATCGGCGCCAGCCAGCCGAAGCCCTGCGCGTAGAGCGGGCGCATCCAGCCGAAGCCCTCGAGGAACACGGTGCACATCCACGCGCCGGCATAGGCGGCGATCGCGTTGACGCCGAAGCTGCGGAACAGCGCCGGCGCGCCTTGCCGGTCGATCAGTGCATGCGCGCCCAGCAGGGCCAGCGCGGCCAGGCCGCCCGTCCACAGCACGAAGGACGGGGTCCACAGGTTCTTGTTGATCGGCATCAGGCCGATGGCGTCGAGCGCGAATCCCGCCGCCGCCGCCAGCAGCCCGATCACCGCCAGCGGCTTGAGCGCGCCGGCGCGCAGCGCCTCGCCGCAGCGCCAGCCGAACAGCGTCGTGGCCAGCGCGCCGAGCGTGGCGACGATGCCTTCGGGATCATGGCCGAGTCCCGTCGCCGGATCCCATTGATAGGCATGCGGACCAAGGATCCAGGCGTCGATGCGGCTGGCGATGTTGCCGGCCTTGTCCAGCGGGCCGCCCCACAGCAGCAGCGCGCCGTAGGCGAACAGCAGCACCGCGATCCAGGCCCGCTGCCCGGCGGCGCGCCACTGGATCGCGATCAGGCCGGTGAGGGCGAAACACAGCCCGATGCGCTGCAGCACGCCGGGGATGCGCAGCGCCGGCTTGTCCATCAGCCACCAGGCCAGCGCGTGCAGCACCAGGCCGAGCGCCAGGATCCGCAGCCCACGCTTGACCACCGTGCCGCGCAAGGCGGCGCCGCCGCCAGCCTCGATCCGCGCGCCCATCGCCAGCGACAGCGACACGCCGACGATGAACAGGAAGAACGGGAACACCAGGTCGGTCGGCGTCCAGCCGTTCCACTCGGCATGCTCCAGCGGCGCGTAGACATGGCCCCAGTCGCCCGGGTTGTTGACCAGCAGCATCGCGGCCACGGCGAGACCGCGCAGCGCGTCGACGGACGCGATGCGTTTCGAGGAAGCGTTCATCGGAATGAGGGCAGCTCGGTACTTCGAAGCCCCTCTCCCGCACTGCGGGAGAGGGGTTGGGGTGAGGGTAAGGGCGCTCGCTCGGGCTCAGGCTCAGGCTCAGGCTCAGAAATCGCAGCGGCTCTCGAGCGCCGGCTGCGGGGCCGGCACCTGGTCCAGCCGCATGACGCCGCCGGCGCGCCAGCGCGCCACCTGCGCCTCGACCTGCGCCGGGCTCAGCATCGTGTCCTTCGCGTGGAAGACCCAGTCGACGTCCTGCTCGTACACGCGCGGGGCGCCGCCGGCCGCGCCCTGGGGCAGCGGACCGTCCGGCGAGAACCACAGGTTGAAGTTGATCGACATCGGCACCACCGGATAGTTCCGGCCGCCGTGCTCGTCGACCTTGCGGCCATCGATGAACCAATGCGTGCGGCCGTCGGCGACCTGCATCACCAGCGTGTGCCAGTCGCGGCCCCGCTCGCCCAGCGGGCCGAAGTCCTCGTGCTGCTGGTTGAAGGCCAGCCACGGCTCCAGCCGCACCGTCTGCCAGGTGATGCCGTAGATCCGCGTCTTGTCGCTGCCCCAGCCGCCGTTGGGCAGGTACTCCCAGTCCAGCTCGCTGAACTCGGGGTCGAAGTCGTGCTTCAGCGGGCTCACCGCGTAGAAGGTCTGGATCACCGGGTCGCCGTCGGCGCCGCTGACCGGCTGGTCGCTGAAACGCACCCGCGCGGCGTAGGTGCCGGCCAGGTATTTGCGCTGGTGGCACACCTGCACCTGCGTCGTGCCGGGACCGGTGCCGTCGGTCGCCGCGTGCAGGCGCAGCTTGCCGTCGACCAGGCTCAGGCCCTCGGGGGCCCAGCGCGCGCCGGCGATGCCGGGATGGCCCTTGGCGTCGCGGGCGGCCCAGCCTTGCTTGAAGAGCGCGGCGGTGTCGGGGTAGCTGAAGTCGTCGAAGAAGAACTGCGGCTCGGCGGCCTGGGCGCTCGCGACGGTCAGCAGCGCCGCGGTGGTTGCCCCCAACCACTGCCGCACCGCGGCGGTTTTGCTACCGAGGACTGCGGGGGCTTTCATGGCGTGCTTTCGGCGGGGGTGGCGACGGGCGTGTCGTCCGGCTTCGGGGCGCGTCCGGGCATGCGCACGAACAGCAGCAGGATCAGCGCGGGGGCGCCGCAGGCGATCGTCCAGAGGAAGAAGTGCTCGTAGCCCATCGCGAGCTGGATGTCGCCGCTGATCGTCTTGGAGAAGATGAACCCCAGCTGCATCACGCCGGAACCCAGCGCGTAATGCGCCGTCTGGTACTTGCCCGGCGCCACCGCCTGCATGATGTACAGGATCATCCCGACGAAACCGAAACCGTAGCCCAGCATCTCCACCGCGACGGCGAAGCCCACATGCCACAGGTCCGCCGGCATCGTGACGGCCAGGTAATAGAAGGTCGCGTTCGGGACCGCCATCGCCACGATCAGGAACGGCATCGCGCGGCGCAGGCTCATCCAGCTCGTGAAGTAGCCGCCGACGATGCTGCCCACCAGGAACGCCGCCGTGCCCACCGTGCCGTAGATGCCGCCCACCTGCTCCGTGCTCAGGCCCAGGCCGCCCTTGTCGCGCGCCTCGATCAGGAACAACGGCCCGATCGTCTGCACCTGCCCCTCGGCGAAGCGGAACATCACGATGAACAGCACCATCAGCCAGATGCCGGGCTTCTTCAGGAAGTCCGCGATGACCTCCTGCAGGGTGCGCCAGACACCGGCGGCGGTGAGGTCGCCATGGTCCGTGTTGAGCGTGCCCGGCAGCGCGTACGCGTTGTAGCTGGCCAGCACGAACAGCAGCACCGCCAGCAGCGCGAAGATCACCGACCACGCGTTCATGACGCCGATGCCGCGCTCCAGGTGACCGGCCAGCACCAGCAGCCCGCCCAGCGTCAGGAACTTGGACGCGTTGAAGAACGCGCCCTGCCAGCCGGCATAGGCCGCCTGCTGCTTGTCGTCCAGCGCGGCCATGTAGAGGCCGTCGCAGGCGATGTCGTGCGTGGCCGACGCATAGGCCAGCAGGAACAGCACCGCGATGCTGGCCGCGAACCACATCGGCAGCTGCAGCGCCACCGCCATCAGCGCCAATCCCGCCGCGCCGGTGAACTGGCCCGCGACGACGATCAGCTTCTTGCTGCGCGCCAGTTCCAGGAACGGGCTCCACAGCGGCTTGAACGCCCACGCCAGGCCGAGCAGGCCGGTCCAGCGCGCGATCTGGTCGTTGGCCACGCCCATGTTCTTGAACATCAGGCCGGCGATCAGCATGACGACGAAGAACTGCATGCCCTGCACGAAGTACAGGCTGGACACCCAGCGGATCGGCGATCTGGCGGGAGCGGAGGAAGTCTGCGGCTGGCTCATGTCGAGGCCCTCGAATCGTTGCGGCGCGGGTCGGCGCGAATGGCGCTCGGGCGCGTCAGCCCAGCGTGACCGGCGAGCGGCCGCCGGCATCGCCGCGGCCCTGCAGCCAGGCGCCCAGCGCGTCCAGCGCGCCGTCCGCGTAGCCCCAGCTGATCACCGTCGGCGCCGCGACGTCCAGCGCCTGGAACGGATTCCACAGCACCAGGTGCAGGTCCGGCCGCCACGCGCCGGCGTTGTCACCGTAGCGCGCGCGGTGCGTCGACGCGACCACGGTGAAGCGGCCGTCGGCCGGCACCTGCGCCCAGTCCAGCGCCGCGATGTCGCCCAGCGAGACGAACTCGACGTCGCGGTAGCCCTCGAACAGCGCGCGCACCTGCGCGCCGGTCGGTCCGGCCTCGGACACGCCGTCGGTCGGCACCTCGTCCTGCACCAGCACGCGCAGCGGCCGGTCCAGCGCCGGCGGCGCCGCGCCGCGCAGCGCGCTCAGGCCGGCCGCCCAGGCGCGGCGCATCAGCGCGTCGTCAGCCTCGCGGCGCGCGCCCTGGTAGTCGTCGAAGCGCACCGGGAAGTCGCGCGCCAGCTTGTCCAGCCGGGCCTCGGCCTGGCGGCCGCGCTCGACGGTCAGGTTGCCGCGCGTGAGCGCGTCCTGCAGCGCGTGGATCGCCTGCGCCTGCTCGTCCAGCGAGCCTTGCGCCAGGATCATGTCGGCGCCGGCGTTGATCGCCAGCACCGCCGCCTTGGCGTAGCCGTAGCGCTCGGCGATCGCCTTCATCATCAGCGCGTCGGTGATGACGACGCCGTCGTAGCCGTACTCGTCGCGCAGGATGCCGCCGAGGATCGTCCGGGACAGCGTCGCCGGATAGTCCGGATCGATCCTCGGGTACACGATGTGCGCCGTCATGATCGACGGCGCCACGTCGCGCAGCGCCTGGAAGGGCTTGAGCTCGAGCGCGTCGAGCTCGGCGCGCGACTTGTCCACGGTGGGCAGGTCCAGGTGGGAGTCGACATGCGTGTCGCCGTGCCCCGGGAAGTGCTTGATGCAGCAGGCCACGCCCGCGTCCATCGAGCCCTTCATCCACGCGCCGGCCAGGCGCGTGACGGTCTCGGCGGTCTCGCCGAAGCTGCGCTCGGCGATGACCGGGTTGGCGGCGTTGTTGTTGATGTCGGTGACCGGCGCGAAGTTCCAGTTGATGCCGATGCCGCGCAGCCCGCGCGCCACCGCGGCGCCGACCTGCTCGGCCAGCGCGGCGTCGCCGGCCGCGCCCAGCGCCATCGCCGACGGCGGCTGCGGCAGGAAGGTCGCCCGCACCACCGAGCCGCCTTCCTGGTCGAGCCCGATCAGCGCGTCCGGGCCCATCGCGTCGCGCAGGTCCTGCGTCAGGCGGCGGACCTCGGCCTCGGTGCCCAGGTTCTTGCGGAACAGGCAGACGGCGCGGATCTTGTTGTCGCGCAGGAAGGCCGCGGTCGCCGCGTCCAGGGTCTTGCCCTGGATGTCCACCATCACCAGCCGGCCCGGATGGAATGCTGTCTCGCTCATGTCGTTCTCTTCTTGCCTGGCCCGCGGGGTCGGCGGCTGGGGGGTCTCGGAGGGAGCTCGCGCGGCGGCCGGCCCGACCGGCCCCGCGCGAGGCGGGATCAATGCGTCTTGGTGACCTTGGCCAGGTGGCGCGGCTGGTCGGGGTTCAACCCGCGCGCCTGCGCCACCGCCTCGACCATCGGATAGAAGCTCTGCACGGCGGCGATCGGATCCAGGTCCTCGTTGCCGGTGCAGGTCAGCGGCAGTTCCGCGCCCGGCGTGCCTTCCGGCGCCGCCAGCAGCACGCGCGCGCCGCGGCCGCGCATTTCCTCGGCCAGCGCCAGCAGCCCGGCCTGGGCCGGACCGCGCGGCGCGAACACCAGCAGCGGGTAGCCCTCCTCCACCAGCGCCATCGGGCCGTGCTTGACCTCGGCGCCGGAGAAGGCCTCGGCCTGGATGCCGCAGGTCTCCTTGAACTTCAGCGCCGCTTCCAGCGCGATCGGCAGCGAGGTGCCACGACCGATGACGAACAGCTTGTCCACGTCCTTCAGCGCCTCGACGGCGGCGTCCCAACGCTGCTTCGCGGCCTGCTCCATCGCCTGGGGCAGGGTCTGCAGCGCGGCGGCGAGGTCCTCGTCGCCCTGCCAGGCGGCGACCACGCGCGCGCCGGCCACCAGCTGCGCGATGTAGCTCTTGGTCGCGGCCACGCTCTGCTCGACGCCCGCGTGCAGCGGGAAGACGTGCTCGGCGGCGGCGGCCAGCGGCGAGCCGTCGGCGTTGACGAAGGCCACCGTGCGCGCGCCGTTGGCGCGGAAGTACTGCGTCGGCGAGACCAGGTCCGGGCTCTGGCCCGACTGCGAGAACGCCAGCGAGACCAGGCCCTTGCTCTCGATCTTGCTCTGGTAGAGCGTGATCAGCGACATCGGCAGCGAGGTCACCAGCCGGCCCAGCCGCGCCATGACCAGGTAGGCCAGGTAGTTCGACGCGTGGTCCGAGCTGCCGCGCGCGATCGTCAGCAGCGCGCTGGGCGGCTGCTCGCGCAGCGCGTCGCCGAGCGCGGCGTACGCGCCCTGATCGGCGGCCAGCTGACGGGCCACCACCTGCGGCGCGCTCAGCGCCTCTTCAAGCATTCGCGAGGTCAATCGATTCCCCTTCCACGACCACGCGCTGCAACTGCAAGCCACGGTCTAGTACGACAAGATCCGCCCAGGCGCCCGGAGCCAGGCGGCCCCGGTCGTCCAGACCCAGGTAATCGGCCGCGTTCGTGGACACGCGCTTGGACGCGTCCTCGATCGACAGGCCCAGTTTCAGCACCAGGTTGCGCAGCGCCTGGTCCATCGTCAGCGTCGAGCCGGCCAACGTGCCGTCGGGCAGGCGCACGCCGCCCAGGCACTTGGTGACGCGGTGGCGGCCCAGGCTGTATTCGCCGTCGGGCATGCCGGCCGCGGCCGTCGAATCGGTGACGCAGAACAGCTGCGGGATGCTGCGCAGCGCGACGCGGATCGCGCCGGGGTGCACGTGCAGCAGGTCCGGGATGATCTCGGCGTAGCGCGCGTGCGCCAGCGCGGCGCCGACCATGCCGGGCTCGCGGTGGTGCAGGCCCGTCATCGCGTTGAACAGGTGGGTGAAGCCGCCGGCGCCGCGGCCCAGCGCGGCCACGCCGTCCTCGTAGGTGCCCAGCGTGTGGCCGATCTGGACCTGGAAGCCGGCCTGGCGCAGCCGCTCGACGAGGTCCAGGTTGCCCGGCAGTTCGGGCGCCAGCGTGATCAGCCGGATCGGCGCGATCGCGTCCAGCTCGCCGATCTCGGCGATCGACGCGGCCTTGGCGAAGTCCGGCTGCGCGCCGAGCTTGCCGGGATTGATGTAGGGGCCCTCGAGGTGCACGCCCAGCACGCGGGCGCCGCCGGCGGGACGCTCGGCGCAGGTCGGCGCGAGCGCGCGCATCGCCTGGCGGATCTCGTCCAGCGGCGCGGTCATCGTCGTGGCCAGCAGCGACGTGGTGCCGTGGCGCGCATGCAGCCGGGCCAGCTGCGCGGCGGCGTCGCCGCCTTCCATCGTGTCGTGGCCCGCGCCGCCGTGGACGTGGGTGTCGATGAAGCCGGGCAGGACCAGGGGCAGGTCCCGCTCGCCGTGCCGCGCCTCGTGCTCGGCCACGGCGGTCCCGTCGATGCCGACGACGCGACCTGCTTGATGCTTCAGCACACCGCGGATGAACCCGCTGGGTGTCAGGATGAATCCGTCGATGTGCTGGGCCGTCATCCGTCGCGCCTCATCTCCGCGACGAAGTCGTAGTAATCGCTGCGGCAGTAGGAATGGGTCAGCTCGACGGCTTGGCCCTGGTCCAGGTAACCCACCCGCGTGATGAACAGCACCGCCTGGCCCACCGGAACTTCCAGCAGACCGGCCAGCCGCGAATCCGCGTTGATGGCTCGAATGTGTTGCAACGCGCGCACCGGCGCGCCGCCGTGTCGGGCGAGGTGCTCGTAGAGCGAGGACTCGACCTTCTGCGGATCGGGCAGCACCGCCTCGGGCAGCACCGACAGCTCGTAGGCCATGACCACCGAGTCGGCCAGGCGCAGCCGCTCCAGGCGCGCGACGCGCTGCCCGGTCGTCAGGCCGAGCGAGAGCTGCTCGTCCGGCGCGGCCATGGCGAAGCCGCGGGTCAGCCAGCGGCTGCTGGGCTTGAAGCCGCGCTGGTGCAGTTCCTCGGAGAAGCTGGTCAGGCGCGACAGCGGCTGCTCGAGCTTCGGGGCGATGTAGTTGCCCGAGCCGCGCTTGCGCACGATCAGGCCTTGCTCGACGAGGCGGTCGATCGCCTTGCGGGCGGTGACGCGCGAGAGGTCCAGCGACTCGGAGAGCACGCGCTCGGACGGCAGGGCCTCGTCGGCCTGGTACTGGCCCTCGCGGATCGCTTGCGCCAGCTTGTGCGCGAGCTGCATGTACAGCGGCGAGGCGGCGGCGGAATCGGGCTTGAACTGGAAGGGCAGCTTGGTGCTCATCGGGCTTCTCTGCGTCTCAACGTGTTTCGGAGAGAGCGCCGCGGACCAGCCGCAGCGCGCCGTCGGCCGAGTCGCCCTGGGGCGACACGCAACGGGCCCGAATGTTGCCTGAGAAAAGCGCGGCGAGCCGCTGCGCCACGCTGCCCGCCAGCGACAACGGCAGCTGCTGCGACGGGTCCAGCGCGAGCGCGAGTTGTTCCAGTTCCGCGACCGCCTGCGCGACCAGCGCGGCGGCGGCCGGATCCGCTTCCATGTGCTCGAACACCAGGGGCGCGAGCTGCGCGTAGGCATGCTGGCCGGCCTGGGCGACCCAGGCGTTGACGGCGTCGCGGTCCTGGTCGTGGGTGCAGCCGGCGGCGCCCCACACGGCCTGCGCCAGCGGACCCGCGGCGGCGCGGCCGTCCATGGCCTTCTGCGCGACGCGCATCGCCTGGATGCCGAGCCAGGCGCCGCTGCCCTCGTCGCCGCCGATCCAGCCCCAGCCGCTGACGCAGACCATCGCGCCGTCGGCGCGCAGCGCCTCGCCCACCGTGCCGGTGCCCGCGGCGATCACGCCGCCGGGCCGGCCCGCATGGGCGCCGATGACGGAGGTGGTGCCGTCGTTCACCAGTTCGATGTGGGCGTAGCCAGGCTGCTGCGCGATGAAGGCCTGCGCCTGCGCGGCCACGCCGGCGCCGGACAGGCCCAGGCCGATCGCGGTCTCTGCCAGCGGCAGGCGTTCGATGCCGCCCTTCACCGCCGCTTCCTGGACCGCCATCTGGATGTGGCGCCAGGCCTGCGCGATGCCCTGTCCCAGCGCGGACGGGCCGGCCCATCCCTGGCCCAGCAGCCGTCCGTGGACGTCGCTGAGCCGGACCCGCGTGCCGGTGCCGCCACCATCCACTCCCACCAGGAAGCGGACGGCCGCGAATTGCGGCGACACGGGCGCGGACCAGGCGTCCGCCAGGGAGTGACTCGTCATGATTAATACCAGTTTAGTACCAAAAAACGCGGAGCGTCAATTGGTAGCGCACTGGACTTAACCCTGATGCGCGAGGCGCTCCGCGACGGGATCCCAGGTTATGACCACCGCCGTACCAGTTATGGGTCGGCGGTGCGGCGTCGCGTCAGTCGAGCGACCAAGCGAGGTCGACGCCCTGCCCCTTCAGCCAGTCTCGCGCGGTCGAGAAGTGCCCGCAGCCGATGAAGGGCGCGGGCCCGCGCGTGGCGGACAGCGGCGACGGGTGGTTGGCCTGCAGCACGAGGTGGCCATGTCCGGCCGCCTCGATCAGCGGCGCCTTGGCCTGCGCGTGGGCGCCCCACAGCAGGTAGACCTTCGGCGACGGGTCCTTCGCGGTCGCCGCGATCAGCGCGTCGGTCAGCGATTCCCAGCCCTTCTTCGCGTGCGAGGCGGCGGCGCCGTCCTCGACCGTCAGGCTGGTGTTGAGCAGCAGCACGCCGCGCCGGGCCCACTCGCCGAGGTGGCCGGACATCGCCGGCTGCTGGCCGAGGTCGCGCTGCAGCTCCTTGAAGATGTTGCGCAGCGAGGGCGGCAGCTTCTCGCCGGCGGGCACCGAGAACGACAGCCCTTCCGCCTGCCCCGGCCCGTGGTACGGGTCCTGGCCGACGATGACCACCTTCACCTGCGTCAGCGGCGTGAGCCGCAACGCGCGCAGCGGATCGGGCGGATAGATCGTCGCGCCGGCGGCGAGGCGCTCCTTCAGCAGCGCCTCGATGCGCTGGCCGTCGGCGCTCGCGCGCCAGGTATCGATGAGGGGCTGCCAGCCGTCGCCGGCCTGCCAGTCCAGGGTCTTGAGCGTCGCGGTCATCGGCACGGGCGGACGATCAGCGGAACAGCGTGGCCAGCGCCGCGCCCGGATCGGGCGCGCGCATGAAGGCCTCGCCGACGAGGAAGGCGTTCACCCACGCGTCGCGCATGCGGGCGACGTCGTCGGGGCCGAGGATGCCCGACTCGGTCACCAGCAGGCGGTCGGCGGGCACGTGCTTGAGCAGGCCCAGCGTCGTGTCCAGCGTCACCTCGAAGGTCTTCAGGTTGCGGTTGTTGATGCCGACCATCGGCGTCCTGAGCCGCAGCGCGCGCTCGAGTTCCTCGCCGTCATGCACTTCGACCAGCACGTCCAGCCCCAGGCCCAGCGCGCAGTCCTCGAGTTCCGCCATCTGGCCGTCGTCCAGGCTCGCGGCGATCAGCAGGATGCAGTCGGCGCCCATCGCGCGCGCCTCGTAGACCTGGTACGGATCGACCATGAAGTCCTTGCGCAGCACCGGCAGCGCGCAGGCGGCGCGCGCCTGCTGCAGGAACTCGACCGAGCCCTGGAAGAACGGCGCGTCGGTCAGCACGCTCAGGCAGGCGGCGCCGTGTTGCTCGTAGCTGCGCGCGATGTCGGCGGGACGGAAGTCCTCGCGCAGCACGCCCTTGCTCGGGCTGGCCTTCTTCACCTCGGCGATCACGCCGCTGCGGCCCTCGGCGATCTTGGCGCGCAGCGCCTTCACGAACCCGCGCGTCGGCTCGGCGCGCGATTCGGCCTCGGCGCGCAGCGCGGCCAGCGGCCGCCTGGCCTGCGCCGCGGCGACTTCCTCGCGCTTGACGGCGTTGATGCGATCCAGGATGTCGGACATACAGCTCCTTCTTCGAACCCGGCAGCTCGCCGGGCGATGCCGCCGCGAGCCGCCGGGCGGCCCGCGCGGCGCGGTCGGTCAGGCCAGCGCGGCCGCCTGCCTTTGGGTCTCGGCGACGAACTGGTCGAGCTTGGCGCGCGCCGCGCCGGACTCGATCGCCACGCGCGCCTTGGCGACGCCGTCGGCGATCGACTCGACGACGTTGGCCGCGTACAGCGTCGCGCCGGCGTTCAGCAGCACGATGTCGCGCGCCGCGCCGGGCTCGTTGCCCAGCACGCCCAGCAGGATGCGGCGGCTCTCCTCCGGCCCGCTGACGCGCAGGTTGCGGCTCGCCACCATCGGCATGCCGAAGTCCTCGGGATGGATCTCGTACTCGCGGATCTCGCCGTTCTTCAGCTCGCCGACCAGCGTCGCCGCGCCCAGCGAGATCTCGTCCATGTTGTCCTTGCCGTAGACCACCACCGCGTGCTGCGCGCCCAGGCGCTGCATCACGCGGACCTGGATGCCGACGAGGTCCGGATGGAACACGCCCATCAGGATGTTGGGCGCGCCGGCCGGGTTGGTCAGCGGGCCCAGGATGTTGAAGATCGTGCGCACGCCCAGCTCCTTGCGGACGGGCGCGATGTTCTTCATCGCCGGATGGTGGTTGGGCGCGAACATGAAGCCGATGCCGGTCTGCTCGACGCAGGCCGCGACCGCCTGCGGCGGCAGCGACAGCGTCACGCCGAGCGCCTCCAGCACATCGGCGCTGCCGGTCTTGGACGAGACGCTGCGGTTGCCGTGCTTGGCGACCTGCGCGCCCGCCGCGGCCGCGACGAACATCGAGCAGGTCGAGATGTTGAAGGTGTGCGCGCCGTCGCCGCCGGTGCCGACGACGTCCACCAGGTGCGGCCCCGGCGCGATCGGCACCTTGACGGAGAACTCGCGCATCACCTGCGCGGCGGCGGTGATCTCGCCGATCGTCTCCTTCTTCACCCGCAACCCGATCAGGATCGCCGCGGCGGTGACCGGCGAGATGTCGCCGCTCATGATCCGGCGCATCAGCGCCAGCATCTCGTCGTGGAAGATCTCGCGGTGCTCGATGACGCGGGTCAGCGCTTCGTTGTCGGTGATGGGCATGGCGGGGCTCCCCTCAGGCATTGAAGAAGCGGCGCGTCGCCGCGATCGCGCGGTCGACGCCGGCGGCGTCGACGTCCAGGTGCGTGACGAAACGCAGCTTGTACAGCCCGGTCGTCAGCACGCCCTCGGTCTTCAGGTGCGCGACCAGCTTCGCGGCGATGTCCTTGTCGACGTCGCAGAACACGATGTTGGTCTGCGGCGCCTCGACGGCCAGGCCCGGCAGGCCGCGCAGGCCCTCGGCCAGCCGCGCCGCGAGGGCGTGGTCCTCGGCCAGGCGGGTGACGTGGTGGTCGAGCGCGTAGTGCGCCGCGCCCGCGAGCACGCCGGCCTGGCGCATGCCGCCGCCGAGCATCTTGCGCCAGCGGTGCGCCCGCTGGACCAGCTCACGCGAGCCGCACAGCACCGAACCCGCCGGCGCGCCCAGGCCCTTGGAGAAGCACACCGAGACGCTGTCGAAGTGCGCGGCGATGCGCCGGGCCGCGGCGTAGGCGTCGCCGCCTTCGCGCGCCGCCACGGCGACGGCCGCGTTGAACAGCCGCGCGCCGTCGAGGTGGCGCGCCAGCCCGTGGCGTTGTGCGAGCTCGGACGCTGCGGCCAGGTAGTCCATCGGCAGCACCTTGCCGCCGATCGTGTTCTCGAGCGCCAGCAGCCGCGTGCGCGCGAAGTGCGCGTCGTCGGGCTTGATGTTGGCCTCGATGTCGGCCAGCGGCAGCGAGCCGTCCGGCGCGTGGCTCAGCGGCTGCGGCTGAATCGATCCCAGCACCGCCGCGCCGCCGCCTTCCCAGCGGTAGGTGTGGGCGAACTGGCCGACGAGGTACTCGTCGCCGCGCTGGCAGTGCGACATCAGCGCCGCGAGGTTGCTCTGCGTGCCGGTGGGCATGAACAGCGCGGCTTCGAAGCCGAGCCGCTCCGCCACCGCCGCCTGCAGCGCGTTGACGCTCGGGTCGTCGCGGAAGACGTCGTCGCCCAGCGGCGCCGACGCCATCGCGGCGCGCATGCCGGCGGTCGGCTGGGTGACGGTGTCGCTGCGCAGGTCGACGACGCGGCGTGCGCCGTCGCCGTTGCTGTCGTTCTTGCCTTCGCTCTTGCCTTCGCTCATCGTGCCAACTCCAGGAAGTTCTTCAGCATCGCGTGACCGTGCTCGGACAGGATGGATTCGGGGTGGAACTGCACGCCTTCCAGCGGCGTCGCGGTGCCGGCCAGCGCGCGGTGGCGCACGCCCATGATCTCGCCGTCCTCGCTGCGGGCGCTGACCTCGAGCTCGGCGGGGATCGTCGCCTCCTCGATCGCCAGCGAGTGATAGCGGATCACGTCGAAGCGCTCGGGCAGGCCGCTGAAGACGCCCTTCGCGTCGGTCGCGATCGTCGAGGACTTGCCGTGCATCTGCACCTTGGCGCGGACGATGTTCCCGCCCAGCGCGGCGCCGATGCTCTGGTGGCCCAGGCACACGCCCAGGATCGGCAACCGGCCGATGAAGCGCTGGATCGCCGGCACGCAGACGCCGGCTTCGCGGGGCGTGCACGGTCCGGGCGAGAGCACGAGGTGGGTGGGATCGAGCGCGGCGATCTCGTCGAGCGTGATCTGGTCGTTGCGGACCGTCTTCACCTCGGCGCCCAGCTCGGCGAAGTACTGCACCAGGTTGAAGGTGAAGCTGTCGTAGTTGTCGATCATCAGCAGCATGTCGTTCTCCTTCGTCCGGCTCAGAAACCTTCCTCGACCAGTTCCGCGGCGCGCAGCAGCGCACGGGCCTTGGCCTCGGTCTCCTTCCATTCGAGCTCGGGCACCGAGTCGGCCACGATGCCCGCGGCCGCCTGCACGTACAGCACCTGGTCCATGACGACGCCGGTGCGGATCGCGATGGCCAGGTCCATGTCGCCGCCGAAGCTCAGGTAGCCGCAGGCGCCGCCGTAGATGCCGCGCTTGACGGGCTCGAGCTCGTCGATGATCTGCATTGCCCGGATCTTGGGCGCGCCCGACAGCGTGCCGGCCGGGAAGCTGGCGCGGAACACGTCCATGTTGCCCACGCCGTCCTGCAGCAGTCCCTCGACGTTGCTGACGATGTGCATCACATGCGAGTAGCGCTCGACCGCGAACGCGTCCGTGACCTTCACGCTGCCGGTCCGCGCGATGCGGCCGATGTCGTTGCGGGCCAGGTCGATCAGCATCAGGTGCTCGGCGCGCTCCTTCGGATCGGCCTTGAGCTCGACCTCCAGCGCCTGGTCCTGCTCGGGCGTGCCGCCGCGCGGGCGCGTGCCGGCCAGCGGGCGGATCGTGACCTTGCGGCCGTCGGGCGTCTGTTCCTGGCGCACCAGGATCTCCGGCGAGGCGCCGACGATCTGGAAGTCCCCCATGTCGTAGAAGTACATGTAGGGGCTGGGATTGAGCGAGCGCAGCGCGCGGTACAGGCTCAGCGGGGACTCGGTGTAGCGCTTCTTGAGCCGCTGGCCGAAGACGATCTGCATGCAGTCGCCGGCGGCGATGTAGGCCTTGGCCTTGTCGACCGAGGCCAGGAAGTCGGCCTTGGCGAACTCGCGCTCCACCGGATGCGCCTGGCCGCGCACGACGCGCGGCGCGGCCACCGAGTAGCCGAGCTTGTCCTTGAGCTCGGTCAGGCGCTTCTTGGCCTTGAAGTAGGCCTCGGGCTGCGCCGGGTCGGCGTAGACGATCAAGTAGAGCTTGCCCGACAGGTTGTCGATGACGGCCAGCTCCTCGCACTGCAGCAGCATCACGTCGGGCGTGGCCAGGCCGCCGTCGGGCGTGGAGTCCGCCAGGCGCGGCTCGATGTAGCGCACCGCGTCGTAGCCGAAGTAGCCGGCCAGGCCGCCGCAGAAGCGCGGCATGCCAGGGCGCAGCGCGACCTTGAAGCGTTGCTGGTAGGCCTCGATGAAGGCCAGCGGGTCGCCCTCGTGCGTCTCGACGACCGCGCCGTCGCGGATCACGCGGGTGACGGGGCCCTCGCTCTTGAGGACGGTGCGCGCGGGCAGGCCGATGAAGGAATAGCGGCCGAAGCGTTCGCCGCCGACCACCGACTCCAGCAGGAAGCTGTGGCGGCCGGGGCCGTTGCCGGCGCACAGCTTCAGGTAGAGCGAGAGCGGGGTCTCGAGGTCCGCGAAGGCCTCGCTGATCAGCGGGATGCGGTTGTAGCCGTCGGCGGCCAGGCTTTGGAATTCCAGTTCGGTGATCACGTCGTCAAACCTCTTGTCGGCTGCGGCGGCCCTCGGTGACGCACAAGGTCACGGCACGCGCGAGCGAAAACTCAGGTCGCCTGTTGGACCTGCCCCGTACGGTAGGGTGCAGAGGAAGTGTGACGGTCCCGCGTCCGGGGATCAGCAGTGGACGGCGGGTGGCAAGCAGCAGGCGGCTTCAGGTGAAGTCGTGCCAGGATCGCCAGGGCCAGGCTCCCCGGTCGTTCGACCCCTTGATGTGCTTGCGCGTGATAAACATGGTGCGGACCAGTGTAGCAGGACGATCCCGGATGGCCCCGCTTCGGATCCATGGCAGATACTTCGCGTCCAGAGTCGGCCGCGGAGCCGGCCGATCCTCCGGAGGGAAGGAGACATGATGTCCAAGCGCAATGTCCTGATGGCCGCGGGCACGCTCGCGGCCGCGATGCTGGCGCCACTCGCGGCGTCGGCCCAGTCCACGCCCGCCGCCGCCCCGGCCGCGCCCGCGGCGCCCGCCGCGGCGCCGGTCGAGGTGGCCGGCGTGAAGTACGACGGCACCGCCGAGGTCGCCGGCCAGAAGCTCGTGCTCAACGGCGCGGGCATCCGCTACAAGGCGATCTTCAAGGTCTACACCGCCGGCCTGTACCTGAACGCCAGGGCCGCGACGCCCGAGGCGGTGCTCGCCAACACCGGTCCGAAGCGCCTGCACATCCAGATGCTGCGCGACATCGACGGCGAGGAGCTCGGCAAGCTCTTCACCAAGGGCATGGAGCAGAACGCCACGCGCGAGGAGTTCGGCCGCTCGATCGCTGGCGTGCTGCGCATGTCGGAGATCTTCGTGCAGAAGAAGAAGCTCAAGACCGGCGAGAGCTTCGGCGTGGACTACATCCCCGGGACGGGCACGGTGATCTTCGTCAACGGCCAGCTGGTCCCCGGCGACCCGATCAAGGGCGAGGACTTCTTCCACATGCTGCTCAAGATCTGGCTGGGCAAGTCGCCGGCGGACAGCGACCTGAAGGTCGCGCTGCTGGGCGGCGGCAAGCCGGCGGTGACCAGCAACCGCAACGCGGCCGGCAGCAGCCGCTGATTTGCCGGCCCGGCCTCAGCCGAGCAATTCGTCGAGCCGGTCGATGTGGCGATCGGCGCCCACCTCGCGGATGGGCTGGCCGTGGTTGTAGCCGTAGCTGACCAGCGCGATCGGGCAACCGGCCGCGCGCGCGGCGCGGGCGTCGTTGCTGGAATCGCCGACCATCCAGGTCGTCGCCGGCGCCGAGCCCATCGATTCGCAGGTCTTGAGCAGCGGCAGCGGATCGGGCTTCTTGCGCTCGAAGTCGTCGCCGCCGAAGACGCGGTCGAAGTAGCCGGCCAGGCCCTTGCGCTGGAGCAGTCCCCGGG
This sequence comes from Mitsuaria sp. GD03876, assembly GCF_029840635.1. Lineage (GTDB taxonomy): Bacteria > Pseudomonadota > Gammaproteobacteria > Burkholderiales > Burkholderiaceae_C > Roseateles. The sequence goes on from NZ_JAOCCU010000012.1 coordinate 130,916, forward strand.
CGAAGGCCGCCGGCTTGTTGGTCAGGCAGGCCATCGGCAGTCCGAGCGCGCGCAAGGCGTCCAGGCCCTCGACCACGCCGGGGAACACGTCGGCGAACTCGCCGTTGAGCACCTCGTAGTGGCGCTGGTAGAGCGCCCAGGCCTCCTCGTAGCGTTCCTGCGGGGCGCCGGCCTCGGCCAGCACGCTGCGGATCAGGTGCTCGCTGCCCTGGCCGATCGTGTGCTCGACGAAATCGCGCGAGACCGCGGGCAGCGCCATGTCGGCCATCACGCGGTCGAGCACCGCGACGAAGTCGCCCAGCGTGTCGACGAGCGTGCCGTCGAGGTCGATCATGAAGGCGGTGGGCGTGGGGGTCAGCGCGGACATGGCGCTCATTTCACCACCGTCGACGAGCGCTTCCCCGCCCGACCCGACGCCCGACCGGCCGCGCGCGCCGCTCCTCGCCCCGCCGCTCGCCCCGACCCTCGCGCCTTCGCCTCGCCGGCCGCGCCCTGGGCGCCGACCTCGGCCGCGACCTCCGCCACCAGCGCCCGCAGCCACCGGTGGGCCGGATCGTCGCGATACCGCACGTGCCAGGCGATCTCGACCGGGAAGGTGCCGAGGTCGACCGGCGTGGGCAGCACCTGCAGCCGCGGGTCCGACGCCAGCCAGCGGCAGATCTGCGCGGGCAGCGTCGCGCAGTAGTCGGTCACGGCGATCACCTCCGGCACCGCCAGGAAGTGCGTCACCGACACCGCCACCTCGCGCTTGAGCCCCTGCCGTTCCAGCGCCTGGAACAGCCCGGCGCGCAGCCGGCCCGGCGGCAGCACGTTGACATGCTTGAGCTGCTCGTACTGGCGCCGGCCGAACTTGCCGTCCACCGCTGGGTGGCCGCGGCGCACGATGCACGCGAGCCCGTCGCTCATCACCGGCTGCACGACCAGGTTGTCCGGCGGCTCGACGACACGTCCCAGCACCATCGCCGTCGAGCCCGAGATCACGCCCGTCTCCGCCAGGTCGGTGCCGAACGGCGTCAGCCGCACCGACATGCCGGGCGCGCGCTCGCGCAGCCGCGCCACGATCGCCGGCACCAGCACCAGCTCGACGTAGCTGTTGGGCGCCAGCGTCACGAGCTGCGTCGCCTTCATCGGATCGAAATCCTGCTGGCCGAGGATGGCGCCGTCCAGGCTCGCCAGCGCGGCGGCGATGACCGGCGCGAGTTCCTCCGCCTTCTGCGTGGGCTGCATGCCGTAGCGCTCGCGGATGAACAGCGGATCCTTCAGCAGCTCGCGCAGCCGCGCCAGCGCGTTGGACAGCGCCGGCTGCGTGATGCCCAGCCGCTGCGCGGCGCGGGTCACGCTGCGCTCCTCCATCACGGCGAGGAACACCGGCATCAGGTTCAGGTCGTATCGCATCCAGATATCTTGCCCAACGAATATCTGAAGTTCAACGGATAAATTGGATGAATTCGCTTGGGAGGATCAGACTTCGTCCTGCATTCCATCCCCACCAGGAGTTCACGATGGCACTCAAGGACCTTCTCCCCGGCAAGCTCGGTTTCGGCACGGCGCCGCTGGGCAACATGTTCCGCGACATCCCCGAGGCCGAGGCGCGCGCGACGGTCGACGCCGCGTGGAACGACGGCATCCGTTACTTCGACAACGCGCCGTTCTACGGCGCCGGGCTGGCCGAGATCCGCATGGGCGACGCGCTGGCCGACCGCCGCCGCGACGACTACGTCATCAGCACCAAGGTCGGCCGGCTGATCCTGGACGAGACCGAGGACGTCTCGGCCCGCGACAACGGCGAGAAGGGCGACGTCTTCAAGCACGGCCGGCCCAACAAGGTGGTCAACGACTACTCGGAGGACGCGACGCTGCGCTCGATCGAGGACAGCCTCAAGCGGCTGAAGACCGACCGCATCGAGATCGTCTGGGTCCACGACGTGGCGCAGGACTTCTACGGCGACGAGTGGCTCGGCGTCTTCGAAGGCGCGCGCAAGGGCGCGTTCAAGGCGCTGGACCGGCTGCGCGACGAGGGCGTCATCAAGGCCTGGGGCCTGGGCGTCAACCGCGTGGAGCCGATCGAGCTGCTGATGGCGCTGGAGGGGCCGCGGCCCGACGGCTTCCTGCTGGCGGGGCGCTACGCGCTGCTCGACCATGACCGCGCGCTGCAGCGCGTGATGCCGCAGGTCGCGGCCAAGGGGCTGGGCATCGTGGTCGGCGGGCCGTACAGCTCGGGCGCGCTGGTCGGCGGACCGAACTTCGAGTACGCCCCGGCGTCGCCGGCGATCCTGGACAAGGTCGCGCGGATCAAGGCGATCGCGGATCGCCACGGCATCAGCATGAAGGCGGCGGGGCTGCAGTTCTCGCTGGCGCATCCGGCGGTCGCGGCGGTGATTCCCGGCGCGAGCCAGCCGGGCCGCATCGCCGAGGACCGGGCCGCGCTCGACGAGCGCGTGCCGGTCGATTTCTGGCGCGAGCTGCGCCAGGCCGGACTGGTCCATCGCGACGCGCCGCTGCCCGGCGGCGCGTGATCGCGGACTCGGTTCACAACAGTCGGTGGGTCCGCTGACCGATGCTCGGCATCGGCGGCGGAAAGCGCATCAAAAGGAGAGCGAATCGGGGCTGGCGATGTGAATGCCCGATGCGTAGAGTGACTGCCCTCCCCCGCGAAACACGCGATGGAGCGGCCGCCGGCCGCAAGGGCCGGCGATGTGTCACTCCCATCGCCAGGGGCAGTTCACCGGCCATGAAGACTTCTCAACCAGCCATCGGGGCGGGCATGCGCATCGTCTGGTGGAACACCGGGTTGTCACCCACCCGAGCGCGATCCAAGCTTCGGACGCAGCATGTCGCAGCGACCGCCGACGTGCTGATCCATCTGATCGACGTCGCCCAGGCCGATGTGATCGTCCTGGGAGAAATGAGCGAAGCCAGCGCCTGGAGCCTGCGAGAGGCCTGCACGCGGGCGCGTCTTGAGTACAACTGGCTGAGCGCCTTCCATCGCGCCGGTCGAAGTCGCTTCTCGGTGTGCATCCTCAGCCGCAAGGATCGCGTCCGGGTCGAAGCCGACGAGCCCATTCTTTTCAGGGACGGCAAATCGGTCATCAAGGCCGGCCTCTACTTCGCTGTCCGGTTGCTCGAAGCCGGCGAATGGTGCGACCTGATCGTGTCGCATTGGCCCAGCCGCCTGCATATGGATCGCCATGACAGCGGACGAACCCACATCGCGGCGTTTCTACGGCGCTGGATCGAGGACAACCTGCCCGGACTCGATGACGACGCCAATGTCGTGCTGATCGGCGACTTCAACGACGAGCCCTTCGACGAAGGACTGGAACGATATCTCCACGCCAGCCGCGACCGCGACAAGGTCAAGAGGAATGCGGCGCTGCTCTACAACCCGTTCTGGCGGCACCTGAGTTCATTCGTTCCAGGCGACGCCGCGCAGTGCCTCAGCGACCCCGGCACCTACTTTCATCGGGGAGGTCGTGACTCCTGGTGGCGGACCTTCGACCAGATGATCGTGTCTTCGGCGGTGCTCTTTGGACGCGCGGGCTGGCGGCTGAACGAAGCGGACACGCGCGTCGTGCCGCAACCACCTTCGGGCCTTGACGTCCGCTCCCGGCACCGATTCTTCGACCACCTTCCCATCATTGGCCACCTTGAAAGGCTACCCACATGATTGACTTCGCAGACTGCATTCGAGCAGGGATCGACAACGCCATCACGGCCGAAGGCGAGCGTGCCGAGATTCAACGCATCCTCGATCAGGTGGACGCGGCAATCCGAAGCGCCACCTCCGGCAAAGCCCGGCTGGTCGTCGGCAAGTTCCATGGCGCCAAGGACGACGCGGTGGCGTTCACCTCCAAACTGCGTCATCGACTTGTCATTCAAAGCGTCTTGGACGAGCAGGAGGGATGGATCATCGCGGGATGGGACACCAGTTCCGAAGGCGCGTTTGCCGTCCAGCTCGTCTATGAGTTTCAGAGCCTCCACTGCGAAGACGGCGACGAACTGATGGAGGAACTCGGCAACCTGCTCGAGACCGCCCGCGTCGGTCGCGCGATCCAGCATTTCGCGAATCGCTGACGGACCCATCGCGGACCTCCACCGACATCCGCGCCCGCTCCGCGCCCAAAGACGAAGGCGGACATCCTTTCGGATGCCCGCCTTACCCATTGACGTCCGGCTTGCGCCTCTGCAATCCACCACCAGAACCCTGGACCGCATGAATCGAAGCATACGCAGCGCCGCGTTCCCGCCGAAGCCGCGATCGCCGCATCGACGCTTCGGCGGATCGCTGATGCGCGTGTCGGGGGATGCCCTACAGGCCTGACGAGGCGCGATCCCTCAGCAGCCGGTACAGCGTGTTGCGTCCGATCCCCAGCCGCCGCGCCGCCTCCGAATGATTGCCATCGCAGTCCGCCAGCACCCGTCGCGCATGGGCGCGGGACTGCTCGCGCAGCATCGACGGGACCGAGGGCATCGACGCCGCCTCAAGCGAGGCCGATGACATCGACTCCGACGACGCCAAGGCTTCCCCAGGACCGCCCACCGAGGCCGGCGCCCGCGGCGGCTCGCACTGATCCAGCTCCTCGACGAGGTCGTCCGGCAAGTGCCCGCGGCGGATCACCGCCTCCCCAGGTTCCATCAGCGCGCAGGCGATCCGCAGCGCCTGCTCGAGCTGACGCACGTTGCCTGGCCACGGGTAGGCCGCCAGTTCACGCGCCAGCGCCGGGTCCAGCACCACCGGCCTCGACGGCTCGATCGCCGCGAGCAGCCGCGCCACCAACAGCGGCAAGTCCTGGCGCTCGCGCAACGGCGGCAGGCTCAGCGTCAGGCCGTTGAGCCGGTAGTAGAGGTCCTCGCGGAACTGCCCTTGCGCCACCAGCTGCCGCAGCGGCCGGTGGCTGGCGCCGATCAATTGGAAATCGACCGCCACCGCCGGGCCGCCGCCCAGCGGCTGGACCAGCCGGTCCTGCAGCACGCGCAGCAGCCGCGCCTGCAGCGGCAGCGGCATGTCGCCGATCTCGTCGAGGAACAGCGTGCCGCCATGGGCCTCGCGCAGCCGTCCCCGCGCGCCCTCGCGCGACGCGCCGGTGAACGCCCCGGGCCGGTAGCCGAAGAGCTCCGCCTCGATCAGCGATTCCGGCAGCGCCGCGCAGTTCACCGCCACGTAGGGCTGGTCCCGCCGCGGACCGCTGTCATGCACGGCCCGCGCGAACAGGTCCTTGCCCACGCCCGACTCGCCTTGCAGCAGCAGCGGGATCGGCTTGTCGAGCACGCGGCGCGCGCGCAGCACCGCCTGGTGCATCGCGGCGTCGCCGAGGTCGAGCGCCTGCAGCGCATCCGCGCGTTCGACTCGGTCCTGAGCCGCGGCTCGATCGATACGTCCCGACTCGTGCGCGACCGGGCTCGCCGCGGCGCCCGCTTCGGCTCGTCCGCCGGCATGTACCCAGGCATCGCCGTCGAAGTGGGCGCCGCGATCGTGCTCCCGGTCGACCGCCTCCGCGCTCGCCGCTGGCGTCGGTCTCAGCCATCCTCGCGGCGCCTCCAGCCGCACCCACAGCGGCGGCGCGTCTTCGCGGCGCAGCAGGCGAGCGCCCTCGCCGCCTTGGCGCGCCCAGTCCATCAGCTCGGCCCACCGGACCGGCAGCACCGCGTCGAGCGGACTCGCCCGCGCCGCCTCCGCGCCGAGCCACGCCAGCGCCGCGGCGTTGCAGCCGAGGATCCACCCGTCCTCGCTCAGGGCCAGCAGCCCTTCGGTCGGCGTGCCGAGGCCTTCCGGCTGCGCGTGCAGCTGCAGCCGCAGGCCATCCGCATGCCGCGTCTGGAACAACCGGTGCTCCACCATCCGCGCCGCCGAGCGCACCAGCGCCAGCGTGTGCCGCTGGAAGCCGCGTTGCTCGCCGGAGATGTCCAGCACGCCCAGCACCCGTCCCTGCGGATCGCGGATCGGCGCGGCGGTGCAGCTCAGGAAGGCATTGCGCTCCAGGAAGTGCTCGCCGCCGAGCACCGCCACCGGCCGCTGCTCGGCCAGCGCCGTGCCGATGGCGTTCGTGCCGCGCCAGCGCTCGTCCCAGATCGCGCCGGGCCGCAACGCCACCCGCTGCGCGCGGTCGACGAAGCGGCCATCGCCCAGCGCCCCCAGCAGCAATCCCTGCGCGTCGGCCAGGATCACCAGGCCGTCGCTGTCGCGGGTCTGCTCGAACAGGTCTTCCATCACCGGCCGCGCATGCGCGACCAACTCATGCTGCCGCTCCAGCGCGCGGCGCAGCTGGGCGCCGGACGCATGCGGCGCGCCGGGCGGCCGGCCCGCCGGGCTCAGCCCGAAGTCGCGGCTGCGCAGCCAGCTGCGGCCCAGGCGTTCGTCGAGCGCCTCGACGCTCAGCCGGCCGGTGTCCAGCAGCTCGCGCCGCGCGGCGCGCAGCAGCCGCGGCGCCAGCGCGACGCCGCTCGGGGTTTTCACCATCCTGTTGTCTCCTTGCCTGCGGCCCGCCGTCGCTGGCGGCCCGATCCGGCCACGCCGTCGCGATGGCGTCCGATTCGAGCCGCGATCCGCGCCGGAGGTGTTCCATCGCGGAACACCTGTGCCGGCGGGGGCGGTGCCTGGACCAGTCTGTGGAGCGATCCTGACCGCTTCCTGTCGGCTTGGGAACCGTTTCGCGCCGGCCAGCAGGGTCTTGCGCGCGATGGCGACGCGCGCGATCGGCTGGCACGGCGCATGCAACGAGGGCGGCGGCGTCCTTCGCCTCAACCACCACGGAGACCTTTCCATGATCTACGCCAAGCCCAACGCGGCCGGCGCGCCGCTGTCCTTCAAGCCGCGCTACGACAACTTCATCGGCGGCCGCTGGACCGCGCCGCGCGACGGCCAGTACTTCGACGTGATCACGCCCATCACCGGGCAGGTCTACACGCAGGCGGCGCGCTCGAACGCCGCCGACATCGAGCTCGCGCTGGACGCCGCGCACGCCGCCGCCGAGCGCTGGGGCGCCACGCCCGCGGCCGAACGCGCCAACGTGCTGTTGCGCATCGCCGACCGCATCGAGCAGAACCTGGAGCTGCTCGCCTACGCCGAGACCGTCGACAACGGCAAGCCGATGCGCGAGACGCTGAATGCCGACCTGCCGCTGGCGGTCGACCATTTCCGCTACTTCGCCGGCTGCCTGCGCGCGCAGGAAGGCGCGCTCAGCGAGATCGACGCCAACACCGTCGCGTACCACTTCCACGAACCGCTGGGCGTCGTGGGCCAGATCATTCCGTGGAACTTCCCGATCCTGATGGCCGCGTGGAAGCTGGCGCCGGCGCTGGGCGCGGGCAACGCGGTGGTGCTCAAGCCGGCGGAGTCGACGCCGGTCAGCATCCTCGTGCTGGCCGAGCTGATCGCCGATTTGCTGCCGCCCGGCGTGCTGAACATCGTCAACGGCTACGGCAAGGAAGCGGGCATGCCGCTGGCGCAGAGCAAGCGCATCGCCAAGGTCGCGTTCACCGGGTCGACGGCGACGGGACGCGTCATCGCGCAGGCCGCGGCGACCAACCTGATCCCGGCGACGCTGGAGCTCGGCGGCAAGAGCCCCAACGTCTTCTTCCCCGACATCGCGTCGCGCGACGACGACCTCTTCGACAAGGCGATCGAGGGCCTGGTGCTGTTCGCGTTCAACCAGGGCGAGGTCTGCACCTGCCCGTCGCGCGCGCTGATCCATGAATCGATCTACGACCGGTTCATCGCTCGCGCCATCGACCGCGTGAAGGCGATCAAGCAGGGCAACCCGCTGGACACCGAGACGATGATGGGCGCGCAGGCCTCGTCGATGCAGCTCGACAAGATCCTGTCCTACCTGGAGATCGGCAAGCAGGAGGGCGCGCAGTGCCTGATCGGCGGCGGACGCGCGCAGCTCGGCGGCGACCTGGCGGGCGGGTACTACATCCAGCCCACGCTGTTCAAGGGCACCAACGACATGCGGATCTTCCGGGAGGAGATCTTCGGGCCGGTGCTCGCGGTGACGACCTTCAAGACGGAGGAAGAGGCGCTGCGCATCGCCAACGACACGCCGTACGGACTGGGCGCGGGCGTGTGGTCGCGCGACATCAACACCGCCTTCCGGATGGGCAAGGGCATCAAGGCCGGGCGCGTGTGGACGAATTGCTATCACGCGTATCCGGCGCACGCGACCTTCGGCGGCTACAAGGAATCGGGCATCGGGCGGGAGACCCACAAGATGATGCTGGACCATTACCAGCAGACGAAGAACCTGCTGGTCAGCTACTCGCAGCAGAAGCTGGGGTTCTTCTAAGACCCTCACCCCCCGCCCTCTCCCGCGGTGCGGGAGAGGGAGCCATGCGACACCGAGCGCGGAAAACAATTGTCCACATAAAAGACAATTGTTTGATTCGTGGCGCCGATCTGCCTAGAATCCGGCGCCATGTCGACGCCCAAGGACCTCTCCTCGAAGGAACAGCTGCTCGCGCTGGTTGAGGCCAATCCCTTCATCAGCCAGCAGGAGCTGGCGGACCGGCTCGGCCTGTCGCGCTCGGCGGTGGCCGGCCACCTGGCCCAGCTCACGCGGGAGGGCCGCATCCTCGGCCGCGCCTACGTGCTGCCGCAGCGCCAGCCGATCGTCTGCCTCGGCGGCACCAACCTCGACCGCAAGCTGCGCGGCCTGGGCGAGTTGCGCATGGGCAGTTCCAATCCCGCCGCGCAGCATGAATCGGCCGGCGGCGTGGCCCGCAACATCGCCGAGAACCTCGCGCGGCTCGGCCTGCCGGTGCATCTGCTGACCGCCGTCGGCCGCGATGCCGCCGGGCAGGCGCTGCTGGCGCAACTGCAGGCGCTGGGCGTCGATTGCGCCGGCTGCCTGCAGGCGACGGATGCCGCCACCGGCAGCTACACCGCCGTGCTGGACCCGCGCGGGGAACTGGTGCTCGCGCTGGCGCACATGGTCCTGACCGACCGGCTCGATCCCGCCTTCCTGCGCCAGACCGCGCCGCACCGCGCGCCGGCGCGCTGGCTGGTCGCCGACCTGAACCTGCCGCGCGAGACGCTCGACGAGCTGCGCGCCGAGGCGCGCCTGCGCGGCCAGTCGCTGCTGCTGGTGGCCGTGTCGGAGCCGAAGATGGCGCGACTCGGCGCCGACCTGCGCGGCGTCGAGCTGCTGGTGCTGAACCGCGGCGAGCTGCAGGCGCTGGTCGGGCGGCCGCTGCCCGATGACACGGCGCTGCGCGACGCCTGGCGCTCGCTGCGCGAGGCCGGCCTGCGGCGGCTGGTGATCAGCGACGGCGCGGACGGCGTCCGCTACTCCGAGGACGACGAGCTGGTCCTGCTGGCCGCGCCGCCGCTGGACCCGGCGACGATCCGCGAGGTCACCGGCGCCGGCGACGCGATGACCGCCGGCATCGCGGCCGCGCTGCACCGCGACCCCGACGACCTGCGCGGCGCCTGCGCGCTGGGGTTGCGGCTGGCGGCGCTGACGCTGCAGAGCGACGCGACCGTCAGCGAGGCGCTGAGCCCCGCGCTGCTGGTCTGACGCGGCGGCCCGACGCACCGCCGCACAAGCATTCGACGCACGGCCACCCGACCTGCCGCCCCCTCCGACGATGTCGAGAACACCCCGATGAACACGCCCATGACGACCCCTGACCGTTTCGACCCGACCCTGATCGACTACTCCCCCGAGGTGGCCGCCGCGCGCGCCGAGGGCCGGCCGCTGGTGGCGCTGGAGTCCACCATCATTTCCCACGGCATGCCGTACCCGCAGAACGTGCAGACGGCGCGCGAGGTGGAGGCCATCGTGCGCGCCCACGGCGCGGTGCCCGCGACGATCGCGGTGCTGGACGGCAAGGTCCGCGTCGGCCTGAACGACGCGCAGCTCGAGCTGCTGGGCCAGTCGCCCGACGCGATGAAGCTCAGCCGCCGCGACCTGCCCTTCGCGCTGGCCACCGGCCGCGTCGGCGCGACGACGGTCGCCGCGACGATGATCTGCGCGCACCTGGCCGGCATCGAGGTCTTCGTGACTGGCGGCATCGGCGGCGTGCACCGCGGCGCGGAGACCTCGTTCGACATCTCGGCCGACCTGCAGGAACTCGCGCGCACCCCGGTGGCGGTGGTCTGCGCCGGCGCCAAGAGCATCCTGGACCTGTCGCTGACGCTGGAGTACCTGGAGACGCACGGCGTGCCGGTGCTGTCGGTGGTACAGGAGAACTTCGCCGCGTTCTACACGCGCGACAGCGGGCTGAAGGCCGATTTCCGGATCGACGCGCCGGCCGACCAGGCGAAGTTCCTGCGCATGAAATGGGCGCTGGGCCTGGGCGGCGGCGCGGTGATCAGCAACCCGGTCCCGGCCGAGCACGAGATGCCGCAGGCGGTCATCGACGGCTTCATCGCGCAGGCGCTGCGCGAGGCCACGGCGCAGGGCATCAGCGGCAAGGCGGTCACGCCCTACCTGCTGGCCCGCATCAAGGACCTGAGCGCCGGCGCCAGCCTGGCGACCAACATCGCGCTGGTGAAGCACAACGCCACCGTCGGCGCGGCGCTGGCCCTGGCGCTCAAGGCGCGCTGAGGGCGACGCCCCTCACCCCGGCCCTCTCCCGCGGTGCGGGAGAGGAGCAGCGCCCGGAAGGGGTGGGGGTGAGGGGTATTTCTCCATTCGCACAGGTTTTCCTCGCGCATGCGCAGGATTAACCTGGACGAAACATTCGTCGCCAAGGCCAGACCTAAGCTTCCGCGCCCGGTCCCGCCCGCCTGAGGCGACCGTCGTTGGAGAAAAGTGTTCATGCGCCGCAAGTCCGTTGTCCTGTCGTTGATCGTCGTCCTGCTCGTCGCCGCCGGCGGCTGGTGGTGGAAGTCACGGTCGGCGGCCCATGACGGCGGCGCGGCCGCCGCGACGCCGGCCGCGCGCGGCGCTTCCGGCCCGGGCGGCACGCAGATGGTCGGCGTCGTCACCGCCCAGCGCCGCGACGTGCCGGTCACCGTCGAGGCCTCCGGCACCGTCACCCCGCTCAACCAGGTCGACGTCCGCGCCCAGACGACCTCCACCGTGCGCGACGTGCTCGTCCACGACGGCCAGACCGTCGCCAAGGGCCAGCCGCTGTTCCGCTTCGACGACCGCGCCGACCGTGCCAACCTGGACAAGGCCCGCGCCCAGCTCGCCCGCGACAAGGCCAGCCTCGGCGACCTGCAGCGCCAGTACGAGCGCGCCAAGGACCTGCTGGCGCAGAAGTTCGTCGCGCAAAGCGCCGTCGACACGGCGCTGGCCAACCTCGAGGGCGGCCGCAGCCTGGTCGATGCCGACGCCGCCGCGGTCCAGTCCGCCACCGTCGCGCTCAGCTACAACGAGATCCGCGCGCCCTTCGCCGGCCGCGCCGGCGCGGTCAACGTCTGGCCCGGCAGCCTGGTCCAGGCCAGCGCCTCGGGCACGCCGCTGGTCAACATCGTCCAGATCGACCCGATCGCCATCAGCTTCAACCTGCCCGAGACCGAGCTCGCCCCGGTGCTGGACGCGATGCGCCCGCAAGGCGGCGCCGCCCGGCCCGCGCCCGAGGTGCAGGTGGTGCTGCCCACCATCGAGGGCGGCCCTTCCCGCAAGGACAGCAGGAGCGGCAAGCCCGTCGAGTCCGTCGCCCGCGGCAAGCTGATCTTCGTGGACAACCTGGTCGACGCCACCACCGGCACGATCAAGCTCAAGGCCGAGTTCGAGAACGCCGCCCAGAAGCTCTGGCCCGGCCAGTACCTGCGCGTGCGCATGACGCTGCGCTCGATGCCCGACGCGATCGTGATCCCGCAGGCCGCGATCATCCTGCGCGGCAGCGACCGCCAGGTCTACGTCGTCGGCCCGGACAAGACCGCCCAGCTCAAGCCGGTCAAGCTGCGCTACACCTTCGGCGAGATGGCCGTGGTCGACGGCGTGGACGCGGGCGCGACGGTCGTGCTCGACGGCAAGCAGAACCTGCGCCCCGGCACCCCCGTGCGCACCCAGCCCGCCGCGGTCAACCCGGCCGCCGCCGCCCGCCTGGCCGCCGCCGCGTCGGCCGCCGGCGCCGGCGCCTCCAACGGCGACGTCGCCGCGCCCTGAGGACCGGCCCGCTTCCGGCCGCCTCCCCCGCCCGCCCGACGCCCTCCGCCACCGCTTCCGGACGCTGTCATGAATCTCACCGAACTCTTCATCCGGCGGCCGGTCATGACCGTGCTGCTGAACGTGGCGCTGGTCGTCGCCGGCCTGGCCGCGTGGAGCCGCATCCCGGTCGCCGCGCTGCCCAGCTTCAACACGCCGGTCATCAACGTCCAGGCGGTCCTGCCCGGCGCCAGCCCTGAGACGATGGCCTCGTCGGTGGCGCTGCCGCTGGAGAAGCAGTTCTCGACGATCGCCGGCATCACGACGATCTCCTCGACCAACACGCTGGGCAGCAGCTCGCTGACGCTGGAGTTCGACTCCGCGCGCGACATCGACGCCGCCGCCGTGGACGTGCAGGCCGCGTTGTTCCGCTCGCTGCGCGCGCTGCCCACCGAGATGACGACGCCGCCGTCGTACCGCAAGGTCAACCCGGCCGACGCGCCGGTGCTGCTGGTGGCGCTGACCTCGCCGTCGATCAACCTGTCCGAGCTCAACGACTACGCCGAGAACCTGATCACCCCCAGCCTGTCCACCATCGACGGCGTGGCGCAGGTCTCGATCTACGGCCAGAAGCGCTTCGCGGTGCGCATCAAGGCGCGCAACGAGTTGCTGCAGCAACGCAACATCACGCTCGACGAGCTGCAGGCCGCCGTCAAGGGCGCCAACGCCAACACGCCGGTGGGCACGCTGGACGGCTCGCGCCAGACGCTGACCATCCAGGCCAACAAGCAGCTGCGCGACGCCAACGCCTTCGGCGGCATCGTCGTGGCCACGCGCAACGGCGCGCCGGTGTTCCTGCGCGAGGTGGCCGACGTCGAGGACAGCTACGAGACCGTCAAGTCCTTCTCCAACTTCAACGGCGAGCGCTCCATCGTGCTGGCCGTGCAGCGCCAGCCCGACGCCAACACGGTGAAGGTCGTCGACGCGGTCAAGGCGATGCTGCCGCGCTTCGCGGCGCAGTTGCCGGCCTCGGTGCAGATGAGCACGCTCAACGACCGCTCGGTCTCGATCCGCGAGTCGCTGCACGACGTCTACTTCACGCTGGCGCTGACGGTCGGGCTGGTGGTGATGGTGATCTTCCTGTTCCTGCGCCGCATGGTCGCGACGCTGATCCCGACGCTGTCGCTGCCGATCTCGCTGATCGGCGCGGTGACGCTGCTGTTCGCGCTGGGCTACAGCCTGGACAACATCTCGCTGCTGGGCATCACGCTGGCCGTCGGCCTGGTCGTGGACGACGCGATCGTGATGCTGGAGAACATCTACCGCCACGTCGAGGACGGCATGGCGCCGTTCGACGCCGCCATCCGCGGCGCGCGCGAGATGGCCTTCACCATCATGTCGATCTCGATCTCGCTGGTCGCCGTGCTGATCCCGATCTTCTTCATGCCGGGCGTCATCGGGCTGCTGTTCCACGAGTTCGCCGTCGTCGTGTCGCTGGCGATCATGGTCTCGGCCGGCGTGTCGCTGACGCTGGTGCCGATGCTGTGCAGCCGCTTCCTGAGCAGCCACCACGACGTCCGGGAGAACGCGCTGGGCCGCACGTTCGAGGCCGGCTTCGGCTGGGTGCTGGGCAAGTACACCGGCTCGCTGGACTGGGCGCTGCGCCACCGCTGGGTGGTCGGCGTGGTGGCGCTGGCCAGCTTCGTCGCCAGCGCCTGGCTGTGGATCGCCATCCCCAAGGGCTTCTTCCCCGAGGAGGACATCGGCCAGATCCAGGCCAGCACCGAGGCCTCGGAGGACATCTCCTTCGCCGCGATGACGGTGCTGCAGGAACGCGTCGCGCAGATCGTGCAGGACGATCCGTCGGTGGCGTCGGTGTCGGCCGCGGTGGGCGGCGGCGGGGGCGGCGGCAACGTCAACACCGGCCGGCTGTTCATCAACCTGAAGCCGCGCGCCGAGCGCGTGGCGATGCCGCAGGTGCTGGAGCAGCTGCGCAAGAAGCTGCGCGTGGTGCCCGGCATCGCCGTCTACCTGCGCCCGGTGCAGAACCTGCAGCTCGGCGGCCGCCAGTCCAAGAGCCGCTACCAGTTCACGCTGCAGTCGGTCAGCACCGGCGAGCTCAATACCTGGGCGGTCAAGCTGCAGGACAAGCTGCGCAACGACCCGGCGTTCCGCGACGTGACCAGCGATTCGCAGCTGCGCGGGCTGCAGGCCAACCTGGTGATCGACCGCGAACGCGCGACGCTGCTGGGCGTGCAGATGCAGGACCTGCGCAACGCGCTGTACTCGGCCTTCGGCGAGCGCCAGGTGTCCAGCATCTACGCCGAGAGCAACACCTACCAGGTCATCATGGAAGCGGTCGACAGCGACCGCCTCAGCGAGGACGCGTTCGACAAGATCTACCTGCGCGGCAGGAACAGCACGATGGTGCCGCTGACCGCGTTCGCCAGCGTCAAGCGCGAGCTGGGCCCCACGGCGGTCAACCACCAGGGCCAGCTGCAGGCGATCACGCTGAGCTTCAACCTCGCGCCCGACGTGCCGCTGGGCAACGCGACGGCCAAGATCGACCAGTTCACGCGGGAGATCGGCCTGCCGCCGTCCATCATCACCAGCTACGGCGGCGACGCGGCGGTGTTCAAGGACTCGCAGGGCGGCCAGCTGCTGCTGATCGTGCTGGCGGTGGCGGTGATCTACGTGCTGCTGGGCGTGCTCTACGAGAGCTACATCCACCCGCTGACCATCCTGGCCGGCCTGCCGTCGGCGGCGGTGGGCGCGCTGCTGACGCTGCAGCTCGCGGGCATGGAGCTGACCATCATCGCGACGATCGGCATCCTGATGCTGGTGGGCATCGTGAAGAAGAACGCGATCATGATGATCGACTTCGCGCTGGACGCGCAGCGCAACGGCGGCATGACGCCGCCGCAGGCGATCCGCGAGGCCTGCATCCTGCGCTTCCGCCCGATCATGATGACCACGCTTGCCGCGCTGATGGGCGCGCTGCCGATCGCGCTGGGACTGGGCGCCGGGGCGGAACTGCGCCAGCCGCTGGGCCTGGCGGTGGTCGGCGGGCTGATCCTGTCGCAGGCGGTGACGCTCTACATCACGCCGGTGATCTACCTGGCGCTGGACCGCTTCAGCGGGAAGGGGCCCGACACGCGGGAGGTCGCGCCGACGCGGCTGACCGAGCATCCGGGGCATCCTGCGAATCCGGCCCATCCGGCGCCGGGGCACGCGGACTGACGGGGGCCACCCACCGGCCGCCGTCCGGCGCGGCCTCCACGGGGCATGGGGGATCCCTCCAGGACCCCCAAGCCCCATGCCGGCCCGGGATCACCGAGGCGGGCGGAATTCGTGGCGTGCCGCTGCAGCCGCCTCGCGGCCGATGCAGCCCGGCGCGTGGTCGTTGACCAGGCCCATCGCCTGCATGAAGGCATAGACCGTCGTCGGGCCGACGAACTTCCAGCCGCGTTTCTTCAGTTCCTTGGACAGGCGGATCGAGGTCTCGGAGGTGGGACGCACGTCGCCGCCCTCCTCCGGATCCTCGAAGCGCCAGAAGAACGCGGCGAGCGAGCCCGCCTCCTTCTGCAGCTCCAGCGCGCGGCCGGCGTTGTGGATGGCCGCCTCGATCTTGCCGCGATGACGCACGATGCCCTCGTCGGCGAGCAGCCGCTCGACATCGGCCTCCTTGAACTTCGCGACCTTGGCGATCTCGAAGCGCTTGAACGCCTGGCGGAAGTTCTCCCGCTTGGCCAGGATCGTCCGCCACGACAGGCCCGACTGGAAGCCCTCGAGGCACAGCTTCTCGAACAGCCGTCGGTCCTCGACGACCGGATAACCCCATTCGTCGTCGTGGTACGCACGGTAGGCCTCGAAGCCGGGCGCCTCGCACCACTTGCATCGCCATTGGCCGTCCGGGCCCTGCGCCAGTCGTTCGCTCATCGTCACCCCTCCCCGGCCTCAGGCGCCGGCCGTCTTGTGAAAGACCGCCGCGTCATGCGGCCAGGTATGCGCGCGGGCCTCGATCAGGTCGAGCACGTGCACGAAGGCGCTGCCCGCGCCGTAGTACGGGTCGGGCACCTCGTCCAGGCCCAGGCCGGTCATGCCGGCCAGGAACAGCCCCAGCTTCGCCGGCGCGACCGCCGGCCGCATCGCCCGCAGCGCGCGCAGCACCGGCCGGTCCATCGCCAGGATCAGGTCGTGGCGGTCGAAGTCCTCGACCGTGACCTTGCGCGAGCGCCAGCGCCGGTCCATGCCGTAGCCGCGCTGCTCGAGCACCGTCAGCGCGCGCTTGTCGACCGGGTGCGCCCGCGACGACGCGAACACGCCGGCCGAGGCGACCTCGGTCAGGCCCAGCTCCGCGGCGCGCAGCCGCAGCACCGCCTCGGCCATCGGCGAGCGGCACAGGTTGGCCGCGCAGACGAGCAGCACGCGGGTCACGGGTCGATCGCTCCGCACCGGCGGGCTCAGCGCGCCAGCTCGGCGCGCATGGCGTCGATGACGCCCTTGTAGTCGGGCTTGCCGAAGATCGCCGAGCCGGCGACGAAGGTGTCCGCGCCCGCGTCCGCGATCTCGCGGATGTTGTCGACCTTGACGCCGCCGTCGATCTCCAGCCGGATGTCGCGGCCCGAGGCCAGGATCATCGCCCGGGCCTGCTGCAGCTTCTTCAGCGCGCCGGGGATGAAGCTCTGGCCGCCGAAGCCGGGGTTGACGCTCATGATCAGCACCAGGTCGACCTTGTCGATCACCCACTCCAGCACGTCCAGCGGCGTGGCCGGGTTGAACACCAGCCCGGCCTGCGCGCCCTCGGACTTGATCAGCTGGATCGTGCGGTCGACGTGCTGGCTGGCCTCGGGATGGAAGCTCACCAGGTTCGCCCCGGCGCGGCAGAAGGCCTGCGCCAGCGCGTCCACCGGCTGCACCATCAGGTGCACGTCGATCGGGGCGGGCGTGCCGTCGGGCTTGACCGCGTGTTTCTTCAGCGCCTCGCAGACCATCGGCCCGAAGGTCAGGTTGGGCACGTAATGGTTGTCCATCACGTCGAAGTGGATCCAGTCCGCGCCCGCGGCCAGCACGTTGCGGACCTCCTCGCCCAGGTTGGCGAAGTCGGCGGACAGGATGCTCGGGGCGATGCGATAGGTGGGCGGGTTCATGGCGAGGCGCGGCGGCGCGTGGCGGGGAAAGACGGCGATTGTAGGAAGTGCGCCGCGTCCGGCTGATCCCGCTCAGCGATAGCGCTCGGCCAGCCGTGCGATCTCGCCGGATGCGCTGAGCTGGCGCAGCCGCTCGGTGAGCCGCGCCACCACCGGCTCGGGCAGCTGCCGCGAGACGACGACGAACTGGGTCTCCTCCTCGAAGGCCTGCGTGCCGATGCGCACCTGCGCCTCCAGTCCGGCGCCGCGCGCGGCCTGGCGCAGGTTGAGGTCCTGGCCGTAGACCGCCGCCGTGCGGCCGCGCACCAGCATCTGCAGCGCCTCGCGGTCGCTGCGGGCGCTCTCCAGGAAGGAGACGTCCGCCTCCTGCAGCGTCGACGCCAGCTTCGTGCCCTGCGCCAGCAGCAGCGGATGGCGGCGCGAGAAGGCGCGCAGTTCGTCCCAGGTACGCGGGGGCGGCGCGTCGCCGGCGCGCGTCGCCAGCACATGCGCCACGCGGTACAGCGGCACCGGCAGGTAGCGCATCAGCGCATGGCGGTGCTCCGAGCGCAGCAGGCAGAAGAAGACGTCGAGCTCGCCGTTGCCCAGCATCAGCTCCAGCCGGCGCAAGGGGACGGGCTGGTCCAGGCCGTCCAGGCGCAGCTCGGGATCGACGCGCTGCATCGCGGCGGCGATCTCGCCGCACAGCCCCGGCCGCTGCG
>NZ_JAOCCU010000013.1 GCF_029840635.1 Mitsuaria sp. GD03876
AGTCCGGGTCCCGCTCGACAGCGCGGTCGAGGTCGAGGCGCCAGAGGACGTCGCGTTGGCGGGCCCGCGCGTCGCCGGCGGGACGAACGCGGCCCGCGGCGCTGCGCCGGCGGTCTCGGTGCCGGTGCGGAAGACCGCGACCGCGCCGACCATGCCCGCCGCCTGCTGCTTGAGGCTGTCGGCGGCGGCCGCGCTTTCCTCGACCAGCGCGGCGTTCTGCTGCGTGGCGCGGTCCATCTGCGTGATCGCCTCGCCGACCTGGGCGACGCCGGCGCTCTGCTCGGTGCTGGCGGCGCTGATCTCGCCGACGATGTCCGACACGCGCCGGATCGCGCCGACGACCTCGGTCATCGTCGCGCCGGCCTGGTCGACCAGCTGGCTGCCCTGCTCGACGCGCGACACGCTCTCGCCGATCAGCTGCTTGATCTCCTTGGCGGCGCCGGCCGAGCGGCTGGCCAGGCTGCGGACCTCCGAGGCCACGACCGCGAACCCGCGGCCCTGCTCGCCGGCGCGTGCGGCTTCCACCGCGGCGTTCAAGGCCAGGATGTTGGTCTGGAAGGCGATGCCGTCGATGACGCCGATGATGTCGGCGATGCGGCGGCTGCTGTCATTGATGCCGCGCATGGTGTCGACGACCTGGCCGACGACTTCGCCGCCGCGCACCGCCACGTCGCTGGCGCTGCGCGCGAGCTGGTTGGCCTGCTGCGCGTTCTCGGCGTTCTGGCGCACGGTGGCGCTGAGCTGCTCCATCGAGGCGGCGGTCTCCTCGATCGCCGACGCCTGTTCCTCGGTGCGCGAGGACAGGTCCAGGTTGCCCTGCGCGATCTGGGCGCTGGCCATCGCGATCTGGTCGGCGGAGCCGCGGACCTGGCCGATCAGCGCCAGCAACTGGCCCTGCATCTGGCCCATCGACGCCAGCACGCTGTCGGCGGGCGCCTGCGCCGCGCCGTCGACCGGCCGCAGGTCGCCCTCGGCGATGCGGTGGGCGGCCTCGGCCAGCGCGGCCGGCTCGGTGCCCAGCGCCTTCATCAGGCGACGCACGATCCACGCGCCCAGCGCGGCGGCCAGCACCGCGGCGCCCAGGCCCAGCGCGATCATCCAGGCGCGCTGCGAGGCGTAGGCGGCGTTCGAGGCCTCGGCCAGCGCGGTGCCTTGCGCGCGGGTGTACTCGACGTACTCGCGCGAGGCGGTCAGCAGCGCCGCCAGCAAGGGCCGGCAGTCGCGCGCCACCGCGTCCATGGCCTCGTCGCGCTTGCCGGCGGCGGCCATCTCGACGATGGCCACGGCCACCGGGCTGTACTTGGCCTCGATGTCGGCGATGCGGCCCAGCAGTTCGCGCTCGCGCGGCGTGACGTCGCCGGCGGCGGCGACCGCCGTCTTCAACTCGACCAGGCGCTTGCCCAGCGTCGCATGGGCTTCCAGCGCCATCGCCTTGGCCGCGTCGACATCGACCGGCTGCTTCATGACGACCATGTCCCGCACGCCGATCGCGCGGCGGTTGGCCGCGATGCGCAGGTCGACCGCTGTCGTCTCGCGGGCGCTGATGCCGTCGATGTAGCCGGAGAACCGGTCGTCCGCGGCACGCAGGCTGTGCAGGGCGACGACGCTGACCATCGCCACCATCGCCACCAGCGCGGCGAAGGCGAGCGTCAACTGCTTCTTGATCGAGAGACCGTTCATGTCCAGTTCCTGGGGAGGCGCGTTCAGGCGCAGGAAGGAGGAGGCCGGCACGCGATGCGCGGTGCACGGGGCTGGGGAACGGTCGAAATGCTACTTTTGAAACCCCGCTGCGGAATTTGCTGATTTTTTCTTTCGTGAAGCAGTCACCGGCCTGCGGCGACCTCCCCCCGCATTCCGGGGGGAGGGCCCCGTGACGAGGTTCACGGGCCGGGATTCAGGGCGCGGACACGGGCGGCGACCGTAGCGGCGGCACGGGGGTCAAAAGCCGGATTCGGCGCGCCCACCGTTCGATGACAACGCGATGTCACGACGATGTCGGCGACGCAGAAATCGGCACCCTCCCCGGGGGTGCCGCGGATCGCGCCGGGCTTCTAGCATCCCGGGAATTTTTCACACTCGACACGCCGCGCCATGGTCCACCCGCTGCCCCGCCGTTCCGCCTCCCTCCTTCGCGCGCCGGCGCTGCGCCTGAGCGCCGTGGCGCTCGCGGCGCTGCTGCTGCAGGCCGGCCCGGCCGCCGCCGCGTCGTTCGACCTCTGCGGCGCGTTCACCGCGGCGCAGACGCTGGGCAGCGGCAGCGGGCAGACCGGCGCGCTGTGCGCGACCGGCACGCTGGCGGTGGGCGGCTCGACGGTGGCGGTGACCATCAGCGGCAACAACGCGACGCTGAACAACCTGGGCAGCATCACGCAGACCGGCACCGGCCGCGTGATCCGCGACAACACCGGCGTGCAGAACCTGGTGATCAACAACGGCAGCGCCACCAACGCGACCGCGTCGCTGCGCGCGCAGGACGCCGACGTGATCCAGATGAACAAGTCGCCGGCCAGCGTCACGCTGAACAACTGGGGCGTGATGACGTCGACGAATGCGTCGGCGGGCGGCAACCAGGTGGTGGACTTCAACGCGATCGCCTCGGGCGTCAACATCGTCAACAACATGGCCGGCGCGACGATGCTGGCCACCGAGGCCGACGCGGTCCGGCCCGGCGTGAACGGCGTGGTCAACAACGCCGGCACGATCCGCGCGGTGACGACGACCGGCTCGAGCAGCGACGGCATCGACTTCCAGGCCAACAGCGGCATCACGTTCAACAACCTGTCGGGCGGCCTGCTCGAAGGCGGCCGCCATGGCGTGACCGGTGGCCCGGAGACGGCGATCGCCTGGACCGGCACGATCGACAACGCGGCGGGCGCGACGATCCGCGGCATGAACGGCTCGGGGCTGAACTTCGACGGCTTCAACGCGCTGCAGGTGATCACCGTGCGCAACGCCGGCCTGATCACCGGCAACGGCGTGACCGGCGACGGCGACGGGGTGGACATCGACGGCCCGGTCAACCTCACCAACAGCGGCACGATCCGCTCGATCAACGCGTTCTCGGCGCTGGGCAGCGGGCTGGCGTTCAGCGAAGGCATCTCGGCCGGCGGCGGCACGATCCGCAACAGCGGCCTGATCGAGGGCCTGGTGGCCGCGGGCAACACGAACGCGGTGGGCCGCGGGATCTCGCTGGTCGGCAACGACATCACCAGCGGCGTGAACGCCGGCAAGCGCGAGGCGCTGTACACCGACACGACGGTGACCAACCTGGCCGGCGGCGTGATCCGCGGCCAGAGCGATTCGGCGATCTACATCGGCGGGCTGGGCGGCAGCGGCAAGCTGGTCCGGATCGACAACCAGGCCGGCGGCACGATCGTCGGCGGCGGCACGGCGCCGGCGATCCTGTCGGCCTCGGACTACGACACGACGGTGGTGAACGCGGGCCGGATCGACGGCAGCGCCAGCGGCGTGGCGATCGACCTCGGCGCGGGCCGGAGCTCGCTGGTGATCAGCGGCGGCCAGGCCGAAGTGCTGGGCAACGTGCGCGGCGCCAGCGGCGCGGGATCGGCGACGCTGCGTTTCGAGGTCGGCAATGGCAACCAGTTCAGCTACGCCGGCGGGTTCAGCCGCTTCAACCAGGTGCAGGTCGAGAGCGGCCGCGTGGTGCTGAGCGGCCAGAGCCAGGACATCGGCGCGGTGGCGCTGGACGGCGGCGTGCTGGAGCTGCGCGGCGACCAGCGCCTGGGGGCGGCCGGCGCGCTGGCTGTGAATGGCGGGACGCTGAAGGTCGTCGGCGGGAACCAGAGCTTCGCGAGCCTGGCGCTGCTGGGCAGCGGCGCGTTCGAGCTGGACGGCGCCGGACTGAGCTTCGGCGGCCTGGGCAGCGTGGTCGCGGGCAGCGTGCTGTCGGTGACGCAGCTGGGCGCGGGCTACGCGCTGCGCTTCGCCGGCGACCTGTCGCATGACGCGAGCTTCCTGAACCTGGTCGCGGCCACGAAGATCAACGGGCAGGCGGTGAGCTTCAGCTTCAGCAACGGCTTCACCGTGCTGAGCGCGGTGCCGGAGCCGTCGACCTACGCGATGCTGCTGGCGGGGATCGCGGTGCTGGGCTGGCGCCTGCGCCGCCGGATGGGCGAAGCCCGCTGACGCGGGCTCAAAGGACGATCGAACCGGCGCCGGGAGGCGGCCGGTCCGATCCCGACGCTCAGCGGGCGCGGCGGGCGTCGAGGCTGAAGCGGCCGGCGCCGTTGATCATCAGCATCAGGAAGGCGCCGGCGATGGACACGTTCTTCAGGAACATGATCATCTGCGTCTGGTCGGCGAAGTTGTTGTGGAACAGCAGGGCCGTCAGCAGCGTGAAGCCGGCGAGCAGGAAGGCGACGACGCGGGTGCGCCAGCCCAGGATGATGGCCAGGGCGCCGAGGACCTCGGTGGCGATGACGACGGGGAGCAGGAAGCCCGGGACGCCCATCGCGGCCATGTAGCCGGCGGTGGCGGCGTAGCCGGTGATCTTGCCGACGCCCGACAGCAGAAACATCAGCGACAGCATCACGCGGCCGGCGAGCTCGATGGCGCTGGGCAGGCCGCCGGCCTGCGCGGGGGTGGCGGTGGCGAGGGATTGGGAGAAGGTGGACATGAGGGGCTCCTTGTGGATATCGGGATCGTGGATCGATGGACCGAAATCTACGAGCCGCGGCGCAAGTCCACTAGCCGGGTGAAGTGGGATTGATTGATGCTGGAATCGACCTAATCGGCGATGCCAGGCCCCGCTTTCCCCCTTCCTCAAGGCGATGCGAGCCGCCCAACCACTTCCGCCGGCATCTCGTCCCAGGTGCGCCCGTCCAGCAGACGTCCATTGGCGCTCTTGGCGCGCCGCTTGCCATCGGCGCCCCAGCCGCCCCACTGCTTGAAGAAGAACGCGACGCCCTGCGCTTCGCATTGATGCTGAACGGCCAAGGCCCAGGCCTTCTGCATGGGACGGGCCTTCGGCCCGGACTCTCCGCCGACGATCACCCAATGGATGTCGGTCAGGTCGAGCGCGCCGACGTCCTCGAGCAGCGGCTCCACCGACAGGAAGCGGATCGAAGCGGGGACTTCGCGCAGGTGGTCGATCCGAGGGACGCCGTACTTCCGGTCCTCGACCGAAACGCCGATCCATGCATTGCGAGGCACGGGCCGCCCCTTGAAATAACCGGCCAGGCGTTCCGCCCGCTTCGTCAGGATTTGATAGGTGTGATGGGGTGTCGCGCGGATCGTGGCGAAGACACGATCGATGTACTCGTCGAGCACGTCCTCATGGAAAAGGTCCGACATGGAGTTCACGAAGTAGACCGTGGGGCGTTTGCGCTTGATCGGGTCGCCAAGCCGCTCCGGCAGCAGCGTCAGCGCGAAGCCGTTCTCGTAGCCGGGGGTGCCCATCGCCTGAAGCCGACGCGCCATCGCCTCGGCATAGCAATGCTTGCAGCCCGGCGAGATCTTGGTGCACCCCACGATCGGGTTCCAGGTCTGTTCGGTCCACTCGATGCGGCTGGTGGTGGTCATGCTTTCTGCGCTCCCCTCGTTCAGGCGTCGGGATTGTCCGGCGCCTGGCCTTGTGCTGCCTGGACGCCTGATTGTTCAAGGTGACCGTGTCGTTCTAGAAGTCGAAAGCGAGATTGGGGCTTCGAGCGATGTCGCCCCAGATGCGCTCCGGCAGTGCGTGGCGACTGAAGAACACCAACCGGTACAAGGGCCGGCCTTGTTCATTCGGCACAAGCGGCATCTCTTCGCTCACGCTGAAGCCGAGCCTGGCGATGCGATCCCGCCAATCATTGAAGAACCAGGCGGCGAGGCTGGCCTTCGACGCGTTCTTCGGACATCGGTCGCGCCATCCTGGGTTCGCCCCATTGAAGCGATCCCGCTCCGGATCGAGCTCCATGTCGACATTGCGACTGAGGTCCATCAGGCTGAAGTGAACGGCGAAGTCCACATGCGGCAGGAGCGCCAGTCGCTCGATGATGGAGAAGGACAGGAACTCCAGGTTGTGGGGATCGATGTAGGCCAGGCACAGCGCGCCTCGCGGGACGGCCGCGGCCATGCGGATGGCGGTCTCTGTGGCCGGTCCATCGAAGCGTGTCACCGGGGCCTGGACCGCGCGCAATCGGGCTTCGCAGGCGCGGCTTCGATCGTCATCCAGGTCGCCGATCAGGATGTCGGTGAATGGACAGCGCGACTGGACCGACTGGCGCCAAGCCACCATCGTGCCGCCGTCCCGCGTGAACGCTTCGCCATGCACCTGGATTCGGCCGGGGCCGCAGAAGGGGTCGATGAGCACGCGCCTGGGGAACTTCACCTGGGCCTTGCGCGTGCCGTCGATGTACTTGGCGAGGTAGGTGTGCTTGAACTGCGGCACCCAGGATCCAACGCCCACGCCTGTCGGTCCGCGTTCGATGATCAGTTGAGGACACGGATCGGCGTGGACCGGAAGGGTGAACACGGGGCGCTTGGACATGGCACCTCCAGGAAGTGGTCGGGCGAAAAGTGTCTCGCTCGACCTGTCGCGCGGCCATTCCCGAAAGCTGTCGACTACCCGGCAGGAATTCGGGATCGGCGCGTGGGAGAGCCGTCTATCCGCACAGCCCACGGACCAGCAGGCGGTGCAAAGGAATTCTTGGAAGCCCCTATCGCACCCGCGATCACAACGACGGCAACCGGATCTCGGTAAGCTGCCACGACGCGAACCCCCGGCGCTCGAGGACCAGGCCGGTCCGGCGGTCCTCGGGCTGGTTGGCGCCTCTCGCATACAGGACGAGCTTGTCGACGCTCTTGCGTTCGGTCGACCAGATGGGATCACGGCCGTCCGCGCGGTTGGCATCGGAACCACCACGAGGCTCCTCGCCATCCTGATCTTCGCCGTCCGGCGCTCGGCGCGACCCTCGCTTGGGCATCAACTTGCCCTCCTGCATGATCCGCATGACCGCCTCGGGCCGCACCAGCGCATCCACCATGCGGTCCGTCATCGCCACCGCGAACATCGAGCCCAGGACCGCGCCGGCCCTGCCCGCGTCGCTCTTCGGCGCCCGGTCCGCCATCCGGTCCCCGATGGCCGCGGAGAACTGACCCTTGAGGCTCTCCCGCAGCCGCGGATAGTCGACGTGGTCATTGAACGCATCGGCGTCCCCCGCCTTCGCCGCCGCGCGAAGCTGGTGGATCGCCAGGAACGGCGACCAGTACCAGTACGCGGCGACGCCCAGCAACACGGCGATCGCGCCGACCTTCAAGCTCTTCGATGCCATGCGGCTCCCCCTTTACCCGCACTGCCCCACGAACCCGCACGCCGTGCAGAACTCGCACCCATCGCGGTGGATGAGCGTCGCGTTCCCGCACTCCGGGCACTTCTTCCCCGCCATCGCCCGCACGCCGCCGGTCTCCGACGCCGGCCGCGCGGCGCTCGCCGTCCTCGCCGGCGCCTGCTGCATCAGCCCCATGTCCACCAGCGGATAGCCGTTCTCGTCCAGCACCCCCAGCATCGCGTAGCGGTGGATCACCAGCCGCGCGACGTACGCGACCGTCGACGGCCACACCTGCTGCCGGCGTTCCCCGGACAAGGTCGGCACCGGTGCCATGAAGTGCCCCAGTGGCTCGCCCACGTTGAGCAGCTTGCGCAGCTTCATCCCGATCCATCCCGGATCGAGCACCCGCATGTCCAGCGACAGCAGTCTCGACAGCCCGTCCAGCGCCTTCGGATAGTTCCCCGAGAACCCCATCGCGCACGGCCGCGTGACGCTGCCGCCGTCCGGCGTCGGCAGGCTCACCTCCTTCAGCGTCAGCGTGAACAGCTCGCCGGTCGCCGGGTTGTCGACGTCCACCGCCCAGGCCAGCGTGCCGGCCGTCCCGGTCCTCGGCTCCTCGCGCGAGAACATCGCGTCCAGCACCGGCGTCGGACCGCCTTCCTGCAGCGCGCCCAGTTGCTCGCAGCGCCAGCGGATCACCGCCGCCGTCGCCGCCACCACGCCCGGGAACAAGCGCGGCTCGCCTTGCGGCGGCATCGGCATCTCGAAGGCGCGCTCCTCGGCCACCGTCGCCAGCGCGTCCAGCTTCAGCCGCAGCCAGGCCGCGTCGTTCGCGCGCAGGTCCATCGACAGCGTCTTGGCCATCGCGCCCAGACCGCGCGGCTGCTCCGCGCCGTTGACCCAGACCTCGAACGGCAGCGTGCGGCCGAACAGCCCCGCATCGGGCCCCTCCGCCGGCAGCTCGCCGACGAAGAGCGCGAAGTCTCCATGCGGGTGGCGGATCATCGTCGACCACGCCGGATTGCCGCCGGGCAGCTCCGGCCGGCTCGGCCAGCGCAGCGAGGCGAGCACCGGCTTGGGCAGGCGCTCCACGCGCAGCCGCTGGTTCGGCCCGGTGTCGGCCTTCAGCGGCTCGGGCTGGGCGATCGGCTCCACGCTCAGCACCGCGCCCAGCACGCTGTTGGGACGGTAGGTCGCCAGGCCCTTCAGCCCGCTCTGCCAGGCCCAGCGGTAGAGGTCCTGGAAATCGGCATAGGGATAGTCCGCCGGCACGTTCACCGTCTTCGAGATCGACGTGTCGATGCAGGGCGCGACCGCCGCGACCATCGCCTCATGGTCCGCGGCCTGCAGCTCCAGCGCGGTGACGAAGGCGTCGGTCAACGGCGCGTCGGGCCCGTACAGGTGGCGGTAGAGCCGCCAGGCGTGATCCTCGACGGCGTATTCCTTGAAGCTGTTGTCGGGCATCCGCTTCTTGCGGGTGTAGCTCCACGAGAACGCGGGCTCGATGCCGTTGCTGGCGTTGTCGGCGAAGGCCAGCGAGATCGTGCCGGTCGGCGCGATCGACAGCAGGTGCGAGTTGCGCAGCCCCTGCGCGCGGATCTTGTCCTTCAGCCACGGCGGCAGGCGCGACGCGAAGTTGCCGCCGGACAGGTAGAGGTCGGCGTTGAACAGCGGGAAGGCGCCGCGCTCGAGCGCCAGGTCGGCGGACGCCTCGTAGGCGGCATCGCGCATGAGCTCGCTGATGCGGCGCGCCATCGCGCGCGCGGGCTCGCCGTCGTAGCGCAGGCCGATCATCACCAAGGCGTCGCCCAGGCCGGTGAAGCCCAGGCCCACGCGCCGCTTGTTGGCGGCCTCGCGCGCCTGCTGCGGCAGCGGCCACGGCGTCACGTCCAGGACGTTGTCCAGCATGCGGGTGGCGACCTTGCAGACTTCGATGAGCCCCTGCTCATCCAAGCTGGCTCTGGCGCTGAATGCATCCCTTACGAATGGCGTCAGATTGACCGATCCAAGGCAGCAGCACCCATAAGAAGGCAGCGGCTGTTCAGCACACGGATTCGTGGCGCTGATCGACTCGCAGTAATGCAGGTTGTTGTCCGCATTGATCCGGTCCAGGAACAGCACCCCCGGCTCCGCGTGGTCGTAGGTCGAGCGCATGACCTGGTCCCACAACTTGCGCGCGCGCATTCGCCGGTACACCCACAAGCCATCCGAACGCTGCGTCGCCCCCGCCGCCCGCTGCTTCGCGCCCGGCGCGGCCTTGTGCACCAGCTCGATGTCCGCGTCCGCCTCCACCGCCTCCATGAACGCGTCCGTCACGCCCACCGAGATGTTGAAGTTGCGCAGGTCCCCCTGGTCCTTCGCGTGGATGAACTCCTCGATGTCCGGGTGATCGCAGCGCAGCACACCCATCTGCGCCCCACGCCGCGATCCCGCCGATTCCACCGTCTCGCAGCTGCGGTCGAACACCCGCATGTAGCTCACCGGCCCCGACGCGCTCGACTGCGTCGACTTCACATGCGCCCCCTTGGGCCGGATCCGCGAGAAGTCGTACCCGACCCCGCCGCCGCGCCGCATCGTCTCCGCCGCCTCGGTCAGCGCGGTGTAGATGCCGGGATGGCCGTCCTCCTCTTCCGCGATGGCGTCACCCACCGGCTGCACGAAGCAGTTGATCAAGGTCGCCGACAACGACGTCCCCGCCGCCGACGCGATCCGCCCCGCCGGCACGAAGCCGCGCCGTTGCGCCTCCAGGAAACGCGCCTCCCAATGCGCGCGCTGCTCGGGCGACTCCGCCGCCGCCAGCGCCCGCGCCACCCGCGCCCGCACCTCCTCCAGGGAGCGCTCGCCGTCCTTCGCGTATTTCTCCAGCAGCACCTCGGCGCTGATGTCCTGCGGCGGGAGGCTCTCGGCCGTCGCCTGCAGCGGCAGGGACGACGAGTTCTGAGGGACGGTCTGCTGGCTCATGCGGGGTCTCCATCGAACGACGCGGACCATCCTAGTCCCGGCCCGCCGCGCGCGTCCCCGAAGGTCCCGCGAATCGGTCATGCCCCCGCCGCCGACGCGTCACCAAACCTTCACCGGCGTGTCCTCCGGTAAGCGCGCACTTGCGGCGCGGACACGGTTTGATGCGTGTTTGTCGTTGTTTCCGCTGGTTAGCCCCCATGGGCTGTCCGTATGTCGGACGCTATTCTTTTCGGTCATGACTCCCGACAAGGTCTTGCGATCCAGCCCCGGCACCCTGGGCGATCTGGAACAAGGCTGCGCCGACGCCCGCCGTCTGATCCTCGACGGCCAGCTCGACGCGGCCCGCTCGCGCCTGGACGAGCTGCGCAAGACCCACGGCGACGACCACGCCCCGATGCAGGAAGCCTTCAGCGCGCTGGCCGAAGCCCATGGCGACTTCAACATCGCCCTCGCCCACTTCAAGCGCTTCCATGCGCTGGCCGTCCAGGCCGGCGCGTCCTCGCCGCTGGCCTCGCGCGACCAGTTGCTGGCGCGGCTGGTCGAGCGCCAGCAGCAGCAGGCGCCGGACATGACCTGGTGCCTCGTCGCGCTGGCCGCCAACCGCGCGCCCGCCGGCGCGCTGCCGCACATGCTGCGCCAGCAGTGCCGCGCGCAGGACGTGCTCGCGCTCGGCCAGGGCGAGGCGATGCTGATGCTGCTGCACGACGTGGACCTGCCCACCGGCCGCAAGGTCTGCGAGCGCTTCCGCGCCGTGTGGATGCAGCAGCAGCCGACCGCCGGCCCGCTCAGCATGGGCCTGACGGCCTGGCGCGGCGCGGGCGACACCGGCAGCGGCCTGCTCGGCCGGGCCGAACAGGCGCTGGCGCGCAGCCAGCGCGAAGGCGCCCCGCTGCGCACCGGCTGAACGCCCCGGGCGCCGCGCGCCCGGACCGCCTCGCCGGCTTTTCCCGTCAGAACGGGTTGATCGTCTTCTCGGGCCGGTAGTGGATGTAGCCGACGCTCGCCCCGGCGCGCAGGCCCACGCCCAGCCGGATCGGGGCCAGCGTGATGCCGTCGGCGCGCTGGTAGTTGATGCCCGCGCCGCCGATGTAATAGAGGCTGCCGTCCACGCCCGGGAAGCGGCGGTAGATCGCGGACGTCTTCGGCAGCTTGTAGACCAGCGTGAACACCTTGGACGCGTTCGCGCCCAGGTCGAAGCCCACCGACGGGCCCGCCCAGTACACCTTGGCCGCGCCGCCATGCTTCATCAGCAGGTCGCCCTCGCCGTAGCGCAGGCCCACCGTGATCGCGCCGCCGGCCTCCTGGCCCT
Source organism: Mitsuaria sp. GD03876 (assembly GCF_029840635.1). GTDB lineage: Bacteria > Pseudomonadota > Gammaproteobacteria > Burkholderiales > Burkholderiaceae_C > Roseateles. Next base: position 11,542 of record NZ_JAOCCU010000013.1, read on the forward strand.
TGATGTAGGCGTTCGGGCGGCCCTGCTCCTTGAAGGCCTTCTCGATCACCTTGGCCAGGCCCTCGGTGGTCTCGCCGAAGAAGTCGGTCGCCGCCTTCACCACGGAATCCTGGTCGTAGGTGTCGTCCTCGTTCTCGGCGGCCAGCGCCGGCAGCGCCGCCAGTCCCGGCGGCAGGATCAGGCCCGCGGCGGCGTAGCGCCCCAGGCGCCCCAGCGCGTCGCGGCGCGCCCGCTCGGGCGCCTCGGTCAGGTCGTTCGAGCCCTCGGTCGAAATCTCTTGGCGATTCATGCGTCTCTCCGGGTAAGTCTGGATGGCGTCGGACTCTCGCGTCCCGGCGCCGCTTGCCGACGGGCAGGCAATCGGGATGCCCGCTCTCCGAACGCGATGGATGCTACCCGGCGGCGTGACAAACGGCGTGCGCATCGCGTCGACGCCCCGATACACTCCGCTCCACGCCGTCGAGAGGGAACCGATTCCATAACAAGGAGCGGCGATGCATGCAAACAGCAGTCGTGACAAGAGTGCATCAAGGAGGACATGCAGTGAGCAGTGATCTGCCCCGTCTGGCCCGCGCGCTGGAGTACCTGGACATGGCGTCGGCGCTTTACCTGGCCGGTGGCGCGGACCATTCCGCGCAACTGCTGGCCGCCGCCGGCGAACGGCTGCTCGGCGACCTCGCCCGGCTGATCCAGTCCCCCGAACATGGCCACGAGGTCCAGCAGCTGCTGGCCCGCCTGACGCAGCAGCACGTGCCGTCGCAGGTGCCCGAGGTCGTCGGCCACAACCAGTCGCGACAGCTCCAGGCGATGCTCTCGCGCCAGGAGACGCCCGAATCGAGCGAGCTGCGCCAGGCCACCTCCGCGCTGCTGCGCGCGTCCTGGTACCTGCTGGAGACGATGGGCCTGGAGCCGCTGGCCCCGTCGCGTTTGCATCAGGCCATCGAGAAGAGCACGATCTACGCCGAGCTCTGATTCCCAGATCCCCACGCCCCGCCGCCCATGAGTTCCGAAGAACGCCGCCACTTCTCCCGCATCGCGTTCGCCGGCCCGGCGCAGCTGGTGACGGTCGAGCAACGCCTGCCGGTGCAGGTGCTGGACCTGTCGCTCAAGGGCGCGCTGCTGCTGTTGCCCGAGTCGTCCGCCGTCGAGGCGGGCGCGCTGTGCCTGCTGGATCTGCCGCTGGCGCCGCATGAAGGGCGCATCGCGATGGCCGCGCAGCTGGCGCACGTGGAAGGCGGTCGCGCCGGGCTGCTCTGCCTGGGCATCGACATCGAGAGCATCACCCATCTGCGCCGCGTCATCGAGCTCAACCTCGGCGACGCGACGCTGGTCGAGCGGGACCTGAAGGCGCTGGTGGCGTCCTGACGCCCCAGGCGCGAGCGGTCAGCGCGACTTCGCCGGCCGCTGGCTCTCGCCCCGGCCCTCTCCCGCAGGCGGGAGAGGCAGTCATCAATCGGCGATGAACTTCCTCAGCACCGCGAAGGCCGCTTCCGGATCGTCGCGCCACGCGCCGTGGCCCACGCCGGGGAAACGCGCCAGCTGACGCCATGGCGCCGGCAGCGCGTCGTGGATGTCCAGCGCGTCCTCGAGCGGGCACACCGGGTCGTCTTCCCCGACCATCACCAGCACCGGGCACTGCGCCCGCGCCAGGCCTTGCAGCAGGCCGAGGTCCTGTTTCTCGCCGCCGACGAAGTGCAGCAGGATGTCCAGGTTCACCAGCGTGCGCGCGCCGGATTCGGCGTCCGCCGCCGGCCGCGTGTTGTAGAGGTGGCGCACGCCGGCCCAGTAGGCCTCGAAGGTCGCGCGCGACGGATGGCGCCAGAAGGCGTCGGCCAGCGCCCGGGCCTCGGGCCCGCCGCGGCGCTCGAACGCCGCCAGCTTGCGCTCCAGGCCCATGTGGTGCGAGGTGCTAGACAGGATCACCTTGGCCGCGTGCCCCGGATGCCGCGCGATGTAGCGCTGCGCGACGAAGCCGCCGAAGGACTGGCCCAGCACGATCGGCTTGTCGATGCCCAGCGCGTCGCACAGCCGCACGATGTCGTCGGCCCAGGTGTCCAGCGTCCATTCCGACGACGGCCGCGGATCGCTGCGGCCATGGCCGCGGTGGTCGTAGTAGACGATCTGCGCGATGTCGGCCAGTTGGCTGAACGCCGGCTTGAACGCCGCATGGTCGAAGCCGGGGCCGCCATGCATGCAGATCAGCGTCGGCTTCTGCCGCATCCGCGTGCCGTCGGGCACCAGGCCGGCGCCCTCGATGTCCACGAACAGGCGCGCGCCGTTTCCGATATGGATCTTCATGGGCGGCGAGTATGCCGCCTCCGCCCCGATCCGCCGCCGGCCCTCCCCGGGGGCGCGGCCGGTGTCCGCCCCCGGCTTCCCGGACTCGTCCGGCCCTGGGCGGCTTCGTCGCAAGCCCGCTGGCGGGGCCGCCGGGCGGCGGCCAGAATGCCGCCCATGTCCGATGCGACCCCGTCCCCGCCCGCCGCCGAGCCGCGCCGCTCCGCGCGCGACGCCGCCTTGCAGTTCTTCAACCTGCGGATGATCGCGGCGGCTTTCTACTTCTGCCTGGCGATGGCCGGGGCGCGCTCGCTGACCTGGCTGACGCAGGACGACGGCGTCGGCACCTGGGTGCTGGAGTGGCTGCGCTTCACCCGCCAGACGCTGCTGACGGCGCTCAGCGTGCTGGCCGCGCTGGCGCTGGCCGAGGCGCTGCTGGCACGCACCGCGATGCGCTGGCCGGTCGCCGTGCGGGCGCTGGGCGTGGCCGTCGGCGCCCTGGTGGGCGCGCTGCTGCGCTACAAGGTCGCCAACTTCGGCGCGCCGGAGGAGCCGCTGAATTGGGACTGGCTGCTGTCGACGACGGCGCTGTGGCTGGTGCTGGGCGGCTTCTTCGCCGCGCTGCTGCACGGCGTGCGCGAGGAACGCAGCGCCCAGGCCCGGCTGGCCGAGCTCGCGCGCCAGCACGACCACCTGCAGGCCCAGCAGCTGGAGGCGCAGTTCTCCGCGCTGAACGCGCAGATCGAGCCGCACTTCCTGTTCAACACGCTGGCCAACGTCAAGCGCCTGTACGAGACCGCGCCCGAGCGCGGCCGCGACATGATGACCAGCCTGATCGCCTACCTGCGGGCCGCGCTGCCCAGCATGCGCCAGGGCATGTCCACGCTCGGCCAGGAGCTGGAACTGGCGCGCAGCTACCTGACGATCCTGCAGATGCGCATGGGCGAGCGGCTGCGCTTCGACATCGAGGCCGACGCCGCGCTGTTCGCGACGCCGCTGCCGCCGATGGTGCTGCCCACGCTGGTGGAGAACGCGATCAAGCACGGACTGTCGCCGCTGCCCGAGGGCGGCCGCATCGACATCAGCGCCCGCCGCGAGCCCGACGGCGCGGGCCTGCTGCTGGAGGTGCGCGACACCGGCCAGGGCTTCGCCGCCAGCGGCGGCAGCGGCGTCGGCCTGGCCAACACGCGGGCGCGGCTGATGGCGATGTTCGGGCGCGACGCCTGGCTGGAACTGGAGGCGGCCGAGCCGCGCGGCGTCGTCGCGCGGGTGCGGGTGCCGCTGGCCGGCGCCTCGCGCGGCGTGGGCGCGGCCCCGGCGATCGCCGGAGCCCTCCCATGAGCGGGCGCGACACCGTCGCCCACGTCTGGCGCTCGTGGCGCTCGCTGCGCCGGGAGGAGCTGTCGTGGTTCCTGCTGATGGGGATCTTCTACGGGCTGGTGGACGTGTCGTCCATCTTCTACGTGATGGACGACGTGCGCTGGCCCGCCGCGCTGGCCAACCAGATGCTGACGCCGCTGCTGGTGTCGCTGGTGATCCTGACCACCTGGCTGCCGGCGTCGCGCAGCGCGATCGAGAGCCGCTGGCGCGTCGTGCGCCTCGGCGCGGCGGTGCTGGTCGGCGCGGTGCTGGCCAAGCTGCTGTACGACCAGTTGATGCCGATGCTGAACCTGCCGTCGATCGCCGACCTGGCCCGCGCGCGCAAGGGCGAGCATCCCTACAAGCCGATCCAGTCGCTGAACTTCATCGGCGAATGCCTGTCGTTGTGCGTCACCGCCAGCCTGTCGGTCGCCTGGTACGAGATGGCGATGCGGCGCCGCCGCACCCGCGCCCGGCTGGAGGCGCTGCTGCGCGAGCAGAGCGCGATGCAGCGCGACGCGGTCGCGGCCCGGCTGGCGGCGCTGCAGGCGCAGGTCGAGCCGCAGTTCCTCTTCGACACGCTGGTCGACATCGAGCGCGCCTACGAGCGCGGCGACCACGCGGCGCCCGAGCAGATGGAGCGGCTGATCCGGCACCTGCGCGTGGCGCTGCCGCGGCTGCGCGAGCGCGGGGTGACGCTGGAATCGGAGGCGGCGCTGCTGGACAGCTACCTGGCCGTCGTCGCCGGGCGCCAGCGCGGCGCGCTGCCGCTGGCGACCGAGTGGTCCGCGTGGCTGGCGCCGCGGCCGATGCCGCCGATGCTGCTGCTGCCGCTGGCCCAGCTGATGCTGCGCGACGCGGCGCGGCTGCCGACGCAGGCCCGGCTGAGCGCGCAGGAAGCCGCCGGCGGCGGCCTGCGGCTGCGGCTGTCCTTCGACCGCGGCGGCCTGTGCGGCGAGGAGACCGCGCTGCGCGCGCTCGGCGAGCGGCTCGACCGCCTGGACCGCGCGCCCGGCGCGCCGCCGCCGCGGCTGCACTGCCGCAGCAACGCCGAGGACACCGAATTCACGCTGGAGCTGCCCGCATGAGCCTTCATCCCACCGCCGTCGTCGCCGAGGACGAGGCCACGCTGCGCCACGAGCTGGTCGAGCGGCTGGCGCAGCTCTGGCCGGAACTGAGCATCGTCGGCGAGGCCGCCGACGGCGTGCAGGCGCTGCGCCTGCTGCACGAGACCCGGCCCGACGTGCTGTTCCTGGACATCCAGATGCCGGGCGCGACCGGACTGGACGTGGCGCGGCAGGTGCAGGGCCGCTCGCACGTGGTCTTCGTCACCGCCTACGACCAGTACGCGGTGTCGGCCTTCGACGAGGGCGCCGTCGACTACCTGCTCAAGCCGCTGGAACCGGCGCGGCTGTTCACCGCGATCCAGCGCGTCAAGCAGCGCCTGGCCGGACCGCCGGCCGACCTGAGCGCGGTGCTGAGCCAGCTCGGCGCGCAGGCGGGGCAGATGCCGCAGCGCCAGTTCCTGCGCTGGATCAACGCGTCGGTGGGGCAGACCTTGAAGCTGATCACCGTCGACGAGGTCCTCTACTTCCAGTCCGACAACAAGTACACCCGCGTCGCCACCCGCCAGGGCGAGGCGCTGATCCGCAAGCCGCTCAAGGAGCTGGTCGAGGAGCTCGATCCGCAGCAGTTCTGGCAGATCCACCGCTCGACGCTGGTCAACGCGGCGGCCGTGGCCGGCGTCTCGCGCGACTTCCGCGGCCGCATGCAGGTCAAGCTCAAGGAGAGCGAGGACGCGTTGATCGTCGCGGAGAGCTATACCCACCTGTTCCGGCAGATGTGAGCGGCGTGGCGGCCATGACGCGAGGCGTCATGGCGGGCCTGTCGCCTACATGACCGCGAGAGCATGGCCCCGCTCCCACAATCGCCGCCAGACGACGGGAGACAAGCCATGGCCGACGCCGCAGCCAACGAGACCACCCACTACCGCATCTGCCCGCTGTGCGAGGCCGCCTGCGGCCTGCAGATCCGCACCGCCGCGTCCGGCACCGGCACCTCCGTCGTGTCCATCCGCGGCGACGACGCCGACCCGTTCAGCAACGGCTACCTGTGCCCCAAGGGCGTCGCGCTGAAGGACCTGCACGAAGATCCCGACCGGCTGCGCCAGCCCATGCGCCGCCGCGCGGACCGGTCCGGCTTCGATCCCATCGGCTGGGACGAGGCCTTCGCCGAGATCGCCGAGCGCCTCCCGCCGCTGCGCGAGCGCCACGGCGCCGACGCGGTCGCGCTGACGATCGGCAATCCGGCCTCGCACAAGATCGGCCTGTTCAGCTACTTCCCGCACCTGGCGCGGGCGCTGGGCACGCGCAACCTGTTCTCCGCGTCGACGCTGGACCAGATGCCCAAGCAGCTCGCCTGCGGGCTGATGTACGGCCACTGGCTCAGCGTCCCGGTGCCCGACCTGCCGCGCACCGACCTGTTCCTGTGCATCGGCGCCAACCCGATGGTCAGCAACGGCAGCCTGTGGACCAGCCCCGACTACCGCGGCAAGGCCAAGGCGCTGCGCGCGCGCGGCGGCCGCATCGTCGTCATCGACCCGCGCCGCACCGAGACCGCGCAGGCCGCCGACGAGCACCTCGCGATCCGCCCCGGCGGCGACGTGTTCCTGCTGCTCGGACTGCTGCACACGGTGTTCGACGAGCAGCTCGAACGGCTCGGCCACCTGGCCGATCACGTCGAGGACCTGGACGCGCTGCGCGCGGCGGTCGCCGACTTCCCGCCCGAACGCGGCGCCGCCCACTGCGGCATCCCGGCCGAGACGCAACGGCGGCTCGCGCGCGAGTTCGCGACCACGCCCAAGGCCGTGCTCTACGGCCGCTTCGGCACCTGCACGCAGCGCTTCGGCTCGCTCAACAGCTGGCTGATCGACGCGCTCAACATCGTCACCGGCCACTTCGACGTCGAGGGCGGCCTGATGTTCCCGAAGGCCGCGGCCTTCGCGGCCAACACGATGGGCAAGCCGGGCCAGGGCAAGGGCGTGGCCACCGGCCGCCGCCGCAGCCGCGTCGGCAAGGCGCCCGAGGTGATGGGCGAGTTCCCGATCAGCTGCCTGGCCGAGGAGATCGAGTCGCCCGGCGACGGCCAGGTCCACGCGCTGATCACCGTCGCCTGCAACCCGGTGCTGTCGGCGCCCAACGGCGCCCGGCTGGCGCGCGCGCTGGACCAGCTGGACTTCATGGTCAGCCTGGACCCGTACATCAACGAGACCAGCCGCCATGCCGACCTGATCCTCCCGCCGCCGTCCCCGCTCGAAGACTGGCACTACGACATGGTGTTCTCGCAGCTGTCCTGGCGGAACCATGCGCGCTGGTCTGGCCCCGTGATGCCGGCGGATCCCGCGGCCCCGCGCGCCGAGTGGCAGACGCTGCTGCGCCTGGCCGCGATCGCCGCCGGCCAGCCGCCCGACGCCGACCTGCAGCCGATCGACGACGCCGCGCTGCGCGCCGAGCTCAAGCGCCAGGCCGGCGATCACGCCGACGCCGTCTTCGCGATGCTGGACGGCGGCCCGGGTCCGGCGCGCTGGCTGGACCTGGCGCTGCGCAGCGGCCCGTATGGCGACGGCTTCGGCGCGAAGCCGGACGGGCTGACGCTGGCCCAGGTGAAGGCCGCGCCGCATGGCATCGACCTCGGCGAACTGCGGCCGCGGATCCCCGAGGTGTTGCGCACGCCGTCCGGCCGCATCGAGCTGGCACCGGAAGCGCTGCTCGCCGACCTCGCCCACGCGGACGCGGCGCTGCGTCATCCGACCGGCGACGAGCTGCTGCTGATCGGCCGTCGCGAGACCCGCAGCAACAACAGCTGGATGCACAACCTGCCGGTGCTGGCCAAGGGCCGCGAGCGCTGCACGCTGCTGGTCCATCCCGACGACGCGGCGCGCGCCGGCCTGGCCGACGGCGCGACCGCGCGGCTGAGCAACGCGCGCGGCAGCCTGCTGGCGCAGATCACGGTCACCGGCGACATGCGGCCCGGCGTCGTGAGCCTGCCGCACGGCTGGGGCCATGACCTGGCGGGCAGCCAGCTCGCGGTGGCGGCGCGCCATCCAGGCGTCAACATGAACCTGCTGCTCGACGACGAGGCGCGCGATCCGGTCTCGGGCACCTCGGTGCTGAGCGGCATCCCGGTGCGGCTCAGCGCCGCCGAAGCCTAGGAGAGCGCTCGGCTCAATCGCCGGCGGGACTGCGCTCCAGCAGGCTCTCCGGCCGTCCGGTTTGCCGCGGCGCCGGGAACCGGCCGGCCAGCATCCCGCTGACCAGCTCCAGGTGGTGCATCACCTCCCACTGCTTGCTGAGCGCCCGCGACGGTGTCGAGCCGTCGATGAGACTGGTCAGGTAGCGCCGCACCGCCTCGGTCGGGCCGAAGCAGGCGTCGGTCCGGTCCAGCGCCGCGTGGAAGGCCTGCAGCGCGTAGCGGAAGCGCGCGTCGGGCCCGCCCTCCTCCGCCGAGCAGCGGCCGTTCATGAAGTGCTCGATCCAGACCTCGCCCGAGGTCGACGGCTGGCGCAGGAAACTCAGCCGGAACGCGATCGTCCGCGAGGGCAGCTCCGGCGCCTCGGGCCGGGACGGCAGCGTCGTGTAGTCCGAGAAGCCCGCCAGCCCCGCCGCGCGGAAGCTCGCGGCGCGGTCGGTGAACAGGTGGCGCTCGTTGACGCGCAGGTCGTGGGTCTCCGGCAACCGCCGGTTCTCGACCCAGACGCAGCCGGCGCCGCCGAGAGCCGCGCGGGCGGCCGGCGCCGGCTCGCTGTCCTTGAAGAACACCCGCCGCACCTGCGCGCCGCCCAGCAGCGCCATCACGTCGGGCAACGGCGGCGCGTCGGCGCCGACGACGAGCCCCAGCGGCCGCGACCCGAACAGCTGCACGAAGCGCCGCACGACCTCCGGCGTCAGCGCCGGGCCCAGCATCAGCGTCGGATGGATCCACTGCCGCCGCGACAGCGAGGTGAACAGCTGCCGGCCCCATTCCAGCGTCTCCGACGGGCGCAGCAGCTCGAAGTCCTGCCGCACCGGGTTCACCACCAGCCAGACCTGCAGCCGGTGCGCCTCGCAGGCCTCGAGCGTGTGCCGCATCGAGGTCGCCGCCTGGCGCACCGGCTCCAGCACCGGCTGCAGCTGGCCTTCCGCGCCCAGGACGGGCGCGAGGTGCCGCAAGGCCAGCACCTCCTTCTGTTTGCCATGGAGATAGGGGTAATACATGGTCTCCGCCTCCGCGAGGTCGTTTCAGGGAGGCGCGATGATGGGGAGCACTGGCCCATCCGTCAGCAGCGATCGCCTGCATGTGTGAGGCAAGTCAAAGGACCATCAAAAAAGATCAAGAACGACGCCTCGAGATCGCACCATTCGCCCGCGCCGCCCACACTGATGCGCCCCTTCGGGGTCCCCCGGAGGACGGACAAAAGAAAAGGGACCGCGAGGCGGTCCCTTCGAGGGGGGATGCAGGTCCGGTCCGGTCCGGTCCGGGCCGGATCCGGCGCCGGGATCAGCCGGCGGGCGCGTTCACTGGTCGCTCTTGGGCTTGGATTGCTGCTGCGACTGGCCCATCGCGGCGAGTTCGGCCTCGCTGATGATCTCCATCGCGCGCACGACCTTCTGCACGCCGCGCACGCCGCGGGCGATGTCGGTGGCGCGGGCCGCCTCGCGCTCGGTCACGCGGCCCATGATGTAGACGTTGCCGCGCTCGACCACGACGTAGAAGGCGTTGGAGATCAGGTCCTTCGCGTCGACCAGGCTGGCCTTGACCTTGGCGGCGATGGCCACGTCGTTGGCGCGGCTGGACAGCGAGCTCAGCATGCCCACGCCGACCTCGTTGAGCACGCTGCTGACGTTCTCGACGCCCTGCGCGATGCGCTCGACGGCGGCCTTGTCCTCGTCGTTGCGGGTCTCGCCGGTCAGCAGGACCATGCGGTTGTAGCTGTTGACGTTGATGTGGACGCGGTCGCCGAGCTGCTCGCGGATGCGGTTGCCGGTCTTGAGCTCGATGCCCTGGTCCTCGAGCTGCGTGCCGGAGGTGCGGCGGTCGGTGGCCACCAGCGCGCCGCCGACGGCGGCGCCGCCGACGATCAGCGGCACGCACGCGGTCTGCAGCAGCGCGGCGCAGACGGCGGCGGCGAGGAGGACGCGGCGGGCGGGGCGGGTCGAACGGTTCGAGCGGATCAAGGTCGTCATCGGGAGGTCCTTCAAGGCGTGAAGAGGGTCATTCGCTGGCGCCGAGCAGCTGCAGGTCGATCGCGTCGCCGAGGCAGTGCGACAGCAGCCGGTGCGCCTCCGCCACCCGCGCGAAGCGGCTGTGCGGCACGCGCAGCTGCACGTCGGTGTCCAGCAACGTGCCGCGCCAGTCGTCGTCCTGGGTGCCGCTGAGCACGATCACGCTCATTTCCTGCGCGTGCGCCACCTGTAGCAGCGCGGCGGCGGCGCCGCTGGCCTGCGCCTCGAACAGCAGCAGCAGGTCGCCGGGGTGGCCGAAGGTCTGGATCTGGCGCATCAGCGCCGAGGCCGGATCGGCGTACCCCTGCGCCTGCGCGTCCAGCGCGATGGCGGCCAGGCCGGGACGTTCCTGCTCGAAGCGGCCGGACAGCAGCGAGGCCATGTAGGTCGCGTCCGCGGCCGAGGGGCCGAGCCCCGCGGCCAGCACGCGGCCGCCGGCCGTCAGCGCGTCCACCATCATCTGCGCCGCGACCGCCAGCGGGCGCGACAGGCCCTCGGCGACCTGGTACAGCAGGTCCGCGCTTTCGAAGAATTGTTGTTGTATGCGTTGTTCCAACATGAGCGCGGATGATAAAGGTTGAAGACCGCGCTCCGGGGCCGCCGCCCTCACCGTTCCTGAGGCACGTCGAACGCGCCGCGCAGCCACTCGATGCGGTCGCCGTCGATGGCGACGACGTCGAAGCGGCACGGCGGCAGCGCCGGCAACGTCCGCAGGAAACATTCCGCCGCGAAGATCACCTTGCGTTGCTTGGCCGGCGACACGCTCGCCGCCGCGCCGCCATGCGCGTCGCGCTCGCGAGCGCGGACCTCGACGAACACCAGCGTGCCGTCGCGCTCGCGCAGGATCAGGTCGACCTCGCCGCCGCGCGCGGACGGTCCGCGCGCCACCCGATAATTGCGCGCCACCAGCCGCAGCCCCTGGCGCCTCAGGTAGTCCAGCGCGCGCTGTTCGGCACTGGCGCCGCGCGCCTGCGCCTGCGCGCCGTCCCGTCCGATGGAGAGCTTCTTGAACATTCCGACGTCCCCGTCCGCCTCGCTGATCGCCGCCGCCTCGGCCGCGGCCGGGCATCAGCAATATCCCGGCGGCACGCTCTACGTCGTCGCGACCCCGATCGGCAACCTCGCCGACCTGAGCCTGCGGGCGATCCACCTGCTCGGCCTGGTCGACGCGGTCGCCTGCGAGGACACGCGCGTCAGCGCTCAGTTGCTGCGCTGGCTCGGGTTGCACAAGCCGCTGGTGGCGCTGCACCAGCACAACGAGCAGCAGGCCGCCGAGGGCCTCGTCGCCCGATTGCTGAACGGCGAGCGCATCGCCTACGTCAGCGACGCCGGCACGCCGGCGATCTCCGACCCGGGCGCGGTGCTGGTCGCCGCGGCGGCCAAGGCCGGCGTGCGCGTCGTGCCGCTGCCCGGCGCCAGCAGCGCGGCCGCGGCGCTCAGCGTCGCCGGCGACGCGCGGGCGCAGGGCTTCCGCTTCGTCGGTTTCCTGCCGACCAAGGCGGCGGAGCGCCGCGCGACGCTGCAGGCGCTCACCGGCGCGCCCTACAGCCAGGTGCTGTTCGAGGCGCCGCATCGCATCCAGGAACTGATCGCGCTGCTGGCCGAGCTCGCGCCCGACCAGACGCTGACCGTCTGCCGCGAGGTCACGAAGCAGTTCGAGACGATCCACACCGCGCCCTGCGCGACGCTGCCCGCGTGGATGGCCGAGGACAAGCAGCGCGAACGCGGCGAGTTCGTGCTCGTGCTGCACGCGGCGCCGGCGCCGTCGGACGCGGGCGGGCTGCCCGAGGACGCGCTGCGCACGCTGCGCGTGCTCGTGCGCGACCTGCCGCTGAAGCAGGCGGCGGCGCTGGCGGCCGAGCTGACGGGCGAATCCCGCAAGGCGCTGTATCAGCAGGCGCTGGACTGGAAGCAGGCGGCGTCCGACGACGACACCGAAGCCGCCGAAGCCGCCGAAGACGACGAGGATCGCTGACCATGGGCCTCCTTCGGTCCCTCGCTCCGGGGCGTTCCTCCCCCAAATGAAGAACGCCCCGAGGGGCGTTCGTTCATTGCAGGAGAACGGGGGAACGAGGTCAGTTGCCGGCGGTGCGCTTGTTGTGCTTCGCGCGGCGGATGTCGGCGCTGGCGACGTCCTGCTTGCGTTGCAGCTGGCGGCGCTCCTTGGCGGTGACCACGCCGTCGGACTTGGCCTTCGCCTCGGCGTTGTCGACGCGGGCCTGCTCCTTCTCGAGGTGCTGGGTTTCCTTGGCGGTCAGTTGACCCGAGGCGGCGCCGTTGGCGATGCGCTGCTGCTGGTTGGCCTCGCGCTGGTCGACGCGCGGCGTCTGCGGCGCGGCGGGCGCGGTGGTCTGGGCGAACGCCGAGGCGGCGATCAGGCTGGACACGAGGGCGATCGACAGGGACAGGCGTTTCATCGAGGTGCTCCTTCGGAGGGTGGTGGGCGCGGCGTCGCCGCCGCTGGGGATGTCAACGACCGCCGACCGCGCCACGGCGACCGGTTCCAGTAAAGAACAGTGAACCGATTGCTACCGGCGGTCACCGGTCGCGGCGACGGGTGGCGCCCGGGCGGTCCCCCTCCCGGGCCCAGGGTCGCGGGGCCCTGCCTACAATCGCCCGATGATTTCGCGCGAACCCACCCTCGCCCGCCTGGTCACCGCCCGTGCCCAGCTGCTCGAACCCTTCGGCCTGACCGACGCGTCGCTGTCGCAGGCGTTGCGGCTGATCACCGAGCACCGCGTCGACGACGCCGACCTCTACTTCCAGACCACCCGCGCGGAGGGCTGGAGCCTGGAGGAAGGCATCGTCAAGAGCGGCAGCTTCTCGATCGACCAGGGCGTGGGCGTGCGCGCCGTCGCCGGCGAGAAGACGGCGTTCGCGTATTCCGACGACATCTCCGAGGCCGCGCTGCTCGACGCCGCCCGCACCGTGCGCGCGATCGCGTCGGCCGGGCAGAGCAAGCGCGTGAAGGTGCCGGCCGAGCCGGTGGTGTCCGCGAGCCGGGCCCTGTACGGCGAGGCCGATCCGATCGCGAGCCTGGACAGCACGCAGAAGGTGGCGCTGCTGGAGCGCACCGAGCGGCTGGCCCGCGCCAAGGATCCGCGCGTGGTGCAGGTGATGGCCGGCCTGGCCGCCGAGCACGAGGTGGTGCTGATCGCGCGCGCCGACGGCACGCTGGCGGCGGACGTGCGGCCGCTGGTGCGCTTGTCCGTCACCGTCATCGCCGAGAGCAACGGCCGCCGCGAGGTGGGTTCCGGCGGCGGCGGCGGCCGCTTCGGGCTGGCGTACTTCACCGACGAGATGATCGCGTCCTACGTCGAGCAGGCGGTGGGCGCGGCGCTGACCAACCTCGAGTCGCGCCCGGCGCCGGCCGGCGAGATGACGGTGGTCCTCGGCCCGGGCTGGCCCGGCGTGCTGCTGCACGAGGCGGTCGGCCACGGCCTGGAGGGCGACTTCAACCGCAAGGGCTCGAGCACCTTCTCGGGCCGCATCGGCGAGCGTGTCGCCGCCAAGGGCGTGACGGTGCTGGACGACGGCACGATCCCGGACCGCCGCGGTTCGCTCAACGTCGACGACGAGGGCTGCGCGTCCCAGCGCAACGTGCTGATCGAGGACGGCATCCTCAAGGGCTACATCCAGGACGCGATGAACGCGCGGCTGATGAAGGTCGCGCCCACCGGCAACGGCCGGCGCGAGAGCTACGCCCACATGCCGATGCCGCGCATGACCAACACCTACATGCTGGGCGGCGACAAGGATCCGAAGGAGATCATCGCCAGCATCGACAAGGGCCTGTACGCGACCAACTTCGGCGGCGGCCAGGTCGACATCACGTCGGGCAAGTTCGTGTTCTCCGCGAGCGAGGCCTTCTGGGTCGAGAACGGCAAGATCCAGTACCCGGTCAAGGGCGCGACGATCATCGGCAACGGCCCGGACGCGCTCACGCGGGTCAGCATGATCGGCAACGACATGCAGCTCGACACCGGCGTCGGCGTGTGCGGCAAGGAAGGCCAGAGCGTGCCGGTGGGCGTCGGCCAGCCGACGCTGCGCATCGACGGCCTGACCGTCGGCGGCACGGCCTGACCGGCCGCGAGCCCCGGCATCCGCTGTTTTCGCGAAGGATGAGTTGCCCGATGTCGTCGATCCCGGCGTGCGGCTGTCACCCCTTCGCGCTTGACGCGGTGCAGCAAGCGCGTGCACCATTGGCCCTTATGCGTTCCGCACCGAAGTTTTACTTTGCCTATTTTTGGTTCTCGCACCGCCCCGGCGGAGGAGAGGCGAACGCATAAGCAGAGCGCCAAGAATCCTCAGAAAACCGCCGGGCCCACAGCCCGGCGGTTTTTTTTCGGCCGGGCGCCGGGAGAGCGGGGATTTGGGGAGTGCCGAGCGTCTCGACCTGCCGTCCCATACAACCTGAAAGCGTCATCCATGAATGCCAAGTCGACCAGTCCTTATCCCAGCGCGCAGCAGGCGGAGCGCTGGTATTCGCCGCAGGACAAGACCTCCCAGACCGACGACGAACGCATCCTGGACATCACGCCCTTGCCGCCTCCTGAACACCTCATCCGCTTCTTCCCGATCCGTGGCACGGCCATGGAGCAACTGGTCGTCGGCACGCGCCAGCGCATCCGCGACATCATGCAGCGCAAGGACGACCGGCTGCTGGTGATCATCGGGCCGTGCTCGATCCACGACCCGGCCGCGGCGCTGGAGTACGCCAAGCGCCTCACGCCGATGCGCGAGAAGCACGCCGACACGCTGGAGATCGTGATGCGCGTGTACTTCGAGAAGCCGCGCACGACGGTCGGTTGGAAGGGGCTGATCAACGACCCCTACCTGGACGAGAGCTACCGCATCGACGAGGGCCTGCGCATCGCGCGGCAGCTGCTGCTGGAGATCAACCGGCTGGGCATGCCGGCGGGGTCGGAGTTCCTGGACGTGATCTCGCCGCAGTACATCGGCGACCTGATCAGCTGGGGCGCGATCGGCGCGCGGACCACCGAGAGCCAGGTGCACCGCGAGCTGGCCTCGGGCCTGTCGGCGCCGATCGGTTTCAAGAACGGCACGGACGGCAACATCAAGATCGCGACGGACGCGATCCAGGCGGCGGCGCGGCCGCACCACTTCCTGTCGGTGCACAAGAACGGCCAGGTGGCGATCGTCGAGACCAAGGGCAACCGGGACTGCCACGTGATCCTGCGTGGCGGCAAGGCGCCGAACTACGACGCGCAGAGCGTCGCGGCGGCCTGCGCGGACCTGGAGGCGTCGAAGCTGGACACGCGGCTGATGGTGGATTGCTCGCATGCCAACAGCAGCAAGAAGCATGAGCGGCAGTTGGATGTCGCCAAGGACATCGCCGCGCAGATCCGTGGCGGCAGCACCAGCATCTTCGGCGTGATGGTCGAGAGCCACCTCAAGGGCGGCGCGCAGAAGTTCAGCCCCGGCAAGGACGACCCCGCGCAACTCGAGTACGGCAAGAGCATCACCGACGCCTGCCTAGCATGGGATGACTCGCTCGAGGTGCTCGATGTCCTGAGCGAAGCGGTGCGAGCCGCCCGCACGGAGACCGTCGACCGCTGAGCCCCCGCCCAACCGGCCGCCCGCGCCACGCCTCGGGCCTACCGCCCGAGCCCGCACCGCCACGCGCCCGCGGCCAAAACGGCATGCCGCGGTCCAGCAGCCTCGCGCATCGGCAGCCGGCGACGCCGGTGCCCCCCGGAGCGAATTCCGAGCGGCGAGGAGGAGATTGAGCGGAGGGGGGCACCGGCGTTGCCGGCTGCCGATTCCCCGGTCTACCAAGACCAGCGCTGGTTATCCCCCCCGTTGCATCGATACATGATGACCGCCGTCCCCGGCCGCGCCCGTCCGTTCTCGATGTCGAGGCATTTCCCGGTTTCGACGCTGCGGATTTCCCCACCCCGCGTTCGCCACCGCTGGTTCGAGCCCCCGTTGCAGTTGAACGCCATCACCCGCGCCCCATCGGAGGTATTGCGGTCGGCGACGTCGAGGCAGAGTCCGGAGACGCGGAGTTCTCCGTTGCGGTTCCATTCGAAGCGTTGGTTCCCGCCCCCATTGCAGTCGTAGACGATGAGGTTGCGTCCTGGCCGGGCGCCGCCTTCGATGTCGAGGCACAGGCCGCCTTTGCCGCGGATCTGGCGGCTGTTCCAGCCGGCGTCGCCTTGCCAGTCGTCGTCGCGGTCCCTGTCCTTGTCCTTGTCCTTGCTGCTGGCGATCAGGGCGATGCCGGCGATGACGGCGGCGGCCGCGACAGCGGCGCCGATGTTGCTGGAGTTATCGGAGCTGGAGGTGTTGCTGTCTCCACCGGACGAGTTGCCGGCCCCTGAGACGGTGATTTTGAAGCGTCCGCCGCAGCCGCCGTCGACCCAGACTTCCTTGTTGGTGAGGTCGAAGCCCCAGGTGCGGCCGAAGCGGCATCCGCCGGCGGTTTGCTGGACGAGTTCGACCTCGGTGGTGCCGTCGGGCAGGCGGGCGCTCTGGTAGCCGCCGCGCGAGGTCAGGTCGATGGTTTGTTCGGCGGCGCGTGCCGGCGGGCCGCCGAGCGTGATGGCCGCGGCGACGGGCGCCGCGACGAGGCGGCGCATCCAGCGTGCGCGCTGGTTCTGCGTGGTCATGGTGGTTCCTCCCGGTGCGCGCCGGACGCGCGCGAGTGCGGGGGATGCTAGGCGGCTCAGGCGGTGACGTCCAGCGCGCGCGGGGTGCCGCCGGCGCGGTCGACGTGGCTCGACAGCAGCGGGCCGAGCGACACGTTCACCTTCAGGTCGGGGAAGCTGGCGGCGGTGTAGGTGCCGTGGGAGTAGGCCGGGGTCTCGATGCGGCTGACCGGCGGCGCTTCCTGGCCGAGCGGATGGCGGCCGTAGGTGACGTCGGCGCTGTCGCGGGCGCGCATTTCCTTCAGCGGCCCTTCCGTCCCGATGAACGGGGACAGCTTGAGCACCACCGACGGCGGCGGGCCGTCGAGCATCTCTTGCTGGACCTTGGCGCGGTACTGCTGCAGCGGACTGACGTCGAATGGCGAGGTCCGTAGCGACGTCGCCTGCACTTGCGAAAACTTCAAATCGCCCTGACGGCGACCCTGCGCGCTGGCCGGTCGCCGCCCTCCCTCGTGACTCGTGTGTTGGTATCAGGCGACCGTCGCGCGGTGGCGCTGAAATCAGCGCTCAAGTCCGGGTCGACCCAGGCCGAAATTGTCCGGTCCCGGGAAGGCGGAGCGGCCGGCGGCGGGCCCCGTCCGGACGTCAATCGCCCCGGCGCGCGGGGGGCGTCGCGTGCGCGCCGCAGTCCTGTTCGAACGTCGGTCGAATCCCTCGTTCGAACGCAAGACCTGACCCGCCCTTGAAAAGATCGGCGGGCGCGCGCATCTTGGGAGTTCCGCAGCGAAACGCCTTCGCGCCCCGCTCCCGATGACCCTGCTGTTGCTTGCGGCGATCGCCGCGCTGATCTGCACCTGGCTGCTGAGCCAGCCCTGGCGGCAGGCGCGCCGCCGTGCCGCGCTGCGGGCCAAGGCCTTTCCCGCCACGTGGCGCGCGATCCTGCGCCGCAACGTGCCGCAGGTCGCGGCCCTGCCGGCGGACCTGCAGCTGCGGCTCAAGCGCCAGATGCAGGTCTTCCTCGCCGAGAAGACCTTCATCGGCTGCGCCGGCCAGGTCATCACGGACGAGGTTCGCGTGACCATCGCCGCGCTCGCCTCGCTGCCGCTGCTGGGCCGCTCCCGCGGCTACTACCCGAAGCTGCACACGGTGCTCGTCTATCCCGGCGCCTTCGTCGTCGACCGCGTCCGGCACCAGGGCCCGCTGCAGATGCAGCAGCGCCAGGTGCTCAGCGGCGAATCCTGGGGCGAGGGCCAGGTCGTGCTGTCCTGGGACGACGTGCAGCGCGACGCCGCGCAGCCGGCGCTGGGCCACAACGTGGCGGTGCATGAATTCGCGCATCAGCTCGACCAGGTCAAGGGCATCGCCAACGGCGCGCCCTGGCTGGGCAACCGGGCGCGGCAGGCGCGCTGGGCGGTGGTGATGCAGCAGAGCTTCAACCTGCTGCGCGCGCGGCTCGACGCGGGCGAGCCCGATCCGTTGGGCGACTACGCGGCCACCGAACCGGCGGAGTTCTTCGCCGTGGCGAGCGAGCGTTTCTTCGGCCAGCCCTGGGCGCTGGCGCAGGCGCATCCGGCGCTGTACGCCGAGCTGAGACGGTTCTACGAAGTGGATCCGATGCTCTGGTCCTGACGGACCGGGCTCAGAAGCCCATCTCGGCCAGCAGCGCGTCGACGTCGTCCTGCTGCAGCGCCTTGTCCGGCG
The DNA here is from genome assembly GCF_029840635.1 of Mitsuaria sp. GD03876. Taxonomy (GTDB): domain Bacteria; phylum Pseudomonadota; class Gammaproteobacteria; order Burkholderiales; family Burkholderiaceae_C; genus Roseateles. Next base: position 29,750 of record NZ_JAOCCU010000013.1, read on the forward strand.
TCTGCACGCCGGCGAGCTGTTCCTGCTCCGCGGCGACGACGGCCGGCGCGGCCTCGTGCGAGGCCAGCAGCTGTTGCAGCGGCTCCTGCGCGGGACGCAGCATGCCCAGCACCTTGTTGATCACCTGGCCGGACAGGTCCTGGAAGTCCTGGGCCATCATGATCTCGGTCTGCAGGCCCTTGACCCGGTCGGCGAAGCCGGCGGCGCCGGCCGCGTAGGCCGCGCACAGCCGCATCATGGCGCGGGCCCGCTCGATGCTCAGGTCCGGCGCGGCGGCCAGCCGCTGCAGCGATTCCGACAGCTCCTTGCCCTGGCGGCCCACCGCGTCCGCGTCCTCCTGGGCCGACTCCACGATGCCCAGCACCTTGCTGGCCGCCTGGTCCGTCATGCGCTTGACGTAGTCCAGGCGCTCGCAGGCGTCCGGCAGTTCCTGCGACAGCTTGTGCAAGGCCTGGTGTTCGGCGGGCGTGAGAGGGGTATCGGTCTGGGACATGGTGGGCAGGCTCGCGAAGGTGGACGCAGTCGGCGTGTGGATTCGCGCGAATTCGTGCGCTATGCGCCACGTCTCTCGGGCGCTGGACGGTGCTCTGTCGGCGCCGTTCAAGGGTGCGGAAATCTTAGTTCTGCAACCGCTGTAACCAACGGAAAGGGAGGCCGTCACCCGTGCATTTTTGGTGGGGATTTCTGCATTTAAGTCATCCAATCACCGGGTCGCCTGTAGCCTTCATCCCGTCCGTCCGCGGCACGTCCTCGGTGTTTGTCACAAGCTGAGCGATCCGTCCCCATGAACATGGCCACCACCCGCCCCTCGCCCGGTCTCAATCGCGCCACCGCGCGGTCTGGCTCCTCCGCCACGTCGCGCGGCGCCTCCAGCGCCTCTCGCGACGAGGACCGGAGCTTCGCCGCCGCCCCGCGGGCGCAGACGGCCGCGCCGCCATCGGCGTTGCGCGATGTCAGCGACATCATGGTCGGCGTGGCGCTGATGCTCGGCGTGCTGTTCGCGCTGCTGATGCTGACGCTCTACACCCGCGATTCGATGGCGGTCGGCAAGGCGCTGTCGGACCAGGGGCAGAACCGCAGTTCCCTGATCTGCAAGGACGGCAAGATCGCCCGCGGCGACGGCTCGTTGCCCGATCGGATCATGGAAGACGGCGTCTTCGTCTGCACCGACTGGCGCACCCTGCAGGCCGTCGAGCAGGAAGAGTCCGAGCGCGGGATGCGCAAGTACTGATCAGGACCAGAGGTCCAGCGGCGGCTCGTGCGTCATGCCGCGCAGCAGGTCGCTGCGCGAGAGGAAACCGATCGGGTGGCCGTTGTCGTCGCCCACCGGCAGCCCCGGCAGGCCCAGGTCGAGCATCAACTGCGCCGCCTCGCGCAAGGGCGTGTCCGATTGCGCCACCGGCACCGGCGTCCACATCACCTCATCCACCGGCGCGGCCAAGCGGCGCGCGATCAGCATCATCTCGGGCACCTCGTCGAGGTCGTCCGCCAGACCGCGGGTCAGGTCGCCGCGCGACACCAGGCCGCGGACCTCGCCCATCGGGCCCAGCACCGGCGCCTGCGCCACGCCGGCGCGCGACATCATCCGCATCGCCTGCCGCAGCGGCGCGCCCGACATCACGCTGATCAGCTTGCGGCTCATCAGCTGATGCACCTGCGTCAGCGGCTGGCGCGTCGTGTCGCCGGCGTAGGCGGCCAGCGCTTCATGCGCGACGTAGGCGGAAGGCCCCGTCATCGGGCCGCCGCCGCCCGCGCCGCCCTGCGTCACGCCGGCCAGCACCACCGACGAGGGCGTCAGGTCCCCCTGGCGGGCGATGGGCGCGATCGCGCGCGTGCGCGCCACCGCCTGGACCGGGGCGAGGTCTCGGACCTGCTCCAGGCCCCCGGTCAGGATCTTTCCGGACGTGCCGTAGACGGAGAACATGATTCAAAGGATGTCACGAGCAAAGGCCGATGCCCATTGAGGAGAACGAGCACGGCGTCAGGGAACGGCACAGGGGCGCGGTGTCCTGGCGCGGCGTTCATGGGACCGGATACGCGGTCTCGTACTTCACCTCGCGCAGCACGACGTTGCTGCGCACGCTCGCCACGCCCGGCACCTTGAACACCTTGTTCTGCAGGAACTGGTCATAGGCCTTCATGTCCGGCGCGACGATCTTCAGGACGTAGTCCGCCTCGCCGGTGATCGCCTGGCATTCGACGATCTCCGGGCTGCCGGCGGCCATCGCCTCGAACGCGTCCACCGCCCCTTCGGTGTGCCTCACCAGGCTCACGTTGGCCAGCACGCAGATCGACAAGCCCAGTTGCTCCCGATCCACCAGCGCCACGTGGCGCCGGATCACGCCGCGTTCCTCCAGCTCCTTCACCCGGCGCCACACCGGCGTCGCCGACAGGCCCACCCGCTCGGCGAGCTGCTGCGTGCTCTGGCGCGCGTCGGCCTGCAGCGCCTCCAGGATCAGGCGCGTCGCGCGGTCGAAACGTTCATTCTCCATATCGTCCTCATTTGAGAATGGATCTATCGATCTTTGCTATCGATCGAGCGAACGAAGCAAGAAACTGCGCATTGTCTCGGAAAGAATCCCTCCATTCATCATTCCTAGAACCCGAGCCGACCGGCGGCGTCCGGCCGGCTCGTCCCGTTGGGGAGACAAGCCATGACCGAAGCCAGTCTTGCCGTCGCGCCGGCGCTGCGCCCGTACCAGCTGTCCGACAACCTGGCCGCGAGCGCCGGCCAGGTGTTCCTGACCGGCACGCAGGCCCTGGTGCGCCTGCTGCTGATGCAGAAGGCGCTGGACGAGCGCCAGGGCCTGAAGACCGCCGGCTTCGTCAGCGGTTACCGCGGCAGCCCGTTGGGCATGGTCGACCAGCAGCTGTGGAAGGCGAAGAAGTTCCTCGACAAGGCGGCGGTCAACTTCCTGCCCGCGATCAACGAGGACCTCGCCGCCACCGCCTGCCTGGGCGTGCAGCGCGTGGCGCTCGATCCGAAGCGCACCGTCGATGGCGTCTTCGCGATGTGGTACGGCAAGGGCCCGGGCGTGGACCGCTCCGGCGACGCGCTCAAGCACGGCAACGTCTACGGCACCGCGAAACAGGGCGGCGTGCTCGTCGTCTGCGGCGACGACCACGGCTGCGTCTCCTCGTCGACGCCGCACCAGAGCGATCTCGCGCTGCAGGCCTGGTCGATGCCGCTGGTGCATCCGGGCAATGTCGCCGAGTACCTCGAGTTCGGCCTCTACGGCTGGGCGCTCTCGCGCTTCTCGGGCGCGTGGGTCGGTTTCAAGGCGATCTCCGAGGTCGTCGAGTCGGGCATGACCGTCGACCTCGACGCGGTGCCGCTGGACTTCGAGCTGCCGGTCGACCACACGCCGCCGACGAATCTCCACATCCGTTCCGTCGACCTGCCGTCGCTGGAGCTGGAGTCGCGCCTGGCGCACAAGATCGATGCCGTGCTGGCCTTCGCCAAGGTCAACTCCATCGACAAGCACATCGTGGTGAGCCCGCGCGCGACGCTGGGCATCGTCACCGTCGGCAAGGCGCATTACGACTTCATGGAAGTCCTGCGCCGCCTGGACCTCGACCCCAACGCGCTGGCCGCGGCGGGCGTGCGGCTCTACAAGGTCGGCCTGGTCTATCCGCTGGAGCCGACGCGCATCCGCGAATTCGCGCAGGGCCTGACCGACATGCTGGTCATCGAGGAGAAGGCCCCGGTCGTCGAGCGCCAGATCAAGGAACTGCTCTATCACCTGCCCGACGCGCAACGTCCGCGCGTCGTCGGCAAGACCGACGAGCACGGCGGCGCGGTGCTGAGCGCGCTCGGCGAGCTGCGGCCGTCGCGCATCATGCCGACCGTCGCGGACTGGCTCGCGCGGCTGAACCCGGCGCTGGACCGCCGCCACCTGGTCGTCGACTTCCTGACGCCCTGCCTGCTGTCCAACGATGCCGACGCGGTGCGCCGCCAGCCCTACTTCTGCTCGGGCTGCCCGCACAACACGTCCACCAAGCTGCCCGAGGGCTCGCGCGCGCTGGCCGGCATCGGCTGCCACTTCATGGCGAGCTGGATGGAGCGCGGCACCTCCGGCCTGATCCAGATGGGCGCCGAGGGCGTCGACTGGGCGGCGCATTCGCGCTTCACCACCGAGAAGCATGTCTTCCAGAACCTGGGCGACGGCACCTACTACCACTCGGGTTACCTGGCGATCCGGCAGGCCATCGCGGCCAAGGCCAACATCACCTACAAGATCCTCTACAACGACGCCGTCGCGATGACCGGCGGCCAGCCGGTGGACGGCCAGACCTCGGTCCCGCAGATCGCGCGCCAGGTCGAGGCCGAGGGCGTCAAGCGCCTGGTCGTCGTCTCCGACGAGATCGGCAAGTACGACGGCCATCACGGCCTCTTCCCGGCGGGCACGACCTTCCATGACCGGTCCGAGCTCGACGCGGTCCAGCGCGAGCTGCGCGAGATCGCCGGCGTCACCGTGCTGATCTACGACCAGACCTGCGCGGCCGAGAAGCGCCGCCGCCGCAAGAAGGGCGAGTTCCCCGACCCCAACAAGCGCATCTTCATCAACGAGTCCGTCTGCGAGGGCTGCGGCGACTGCGGCCAGGCGAGCAACTGCCTGTCGGTGGTGCCGGTGGAGACCGACTTCGGCCGCAAGCGCGCAATCGAGCAGAGCAGCTGCAACAAGGACTTCAGCTGCGTCAACGGCTTCTGCCCGAGCTTCGTCTCGGTGCACGGCGCCAAGCTCAAGAAGCGCGCGGGCGCGGCCTTCGGCCCGGCCGACCTGGCGCGCGAGATCGCCGCCATCCAGCCGCCGGCGACCTGGGCCTGGACGGGTCCGTTCGACATGCTGGTCACCGGCGTCGGCGGCACCGGCGTGGTGACGGTGGGCGCGCTGGTCACGATGGCCGCGCACCTGGAAGGCAAGCAGAGCTCGGTGCTGGACTTCATGGGCTTCGCGCAGAAGGGCGGCGCGGTGCTCTCCTTCGTCCGCGTCGCGCCGACGCAGGACCTGCTCAACCAGGTCCGCATCGACACGCAGCAGGCCGACGTGCTGCTGGCCTGCGACATGGTCGTGGGCGCCAGCGCCGACGCGCTGGCCACGGTCAAGGCCGGCCGCACCGTGATCCTGGCCAACACGCATGAGCTGCCCACGGCCGCCTTCGTCCGCAACCCCGACGCCAACCTGCAGGCCGACGCGTTGCTGGCCAAGATGCGCCACGCCGTGGGCGAGGGCAAGGACCTGCTCGCCAGCATCGACGCGCAGGACATCGCCCAGCGCCTGATGGGCGACACCATGCCCAGCAACATCGTCATGCTCGGCGCCTGCTGGCAGCGCGGGCTGGTGCCGGTGTCCTTCGAGGCGCTGATGCGCGCGATCGAGCTCAACGGCGTCGCGGTCGAGAACAACAAGACCGCCTTCGCGCTGGGCCGCCTGGCGATCGCCGCGCCCGAGGCGCTGCGCCGCCTGGCCGGCGAGCAGCCGGGGTCGGCGGTGCAGTGGTTCAACTTCGACCAGCTCGACGACAAGGACGGCCAGCCCGGCCTGGTCTCGCGCCGCAAGGCCTTCCTGGCCGACTACCAGGACGCGGCCTACGCGTCGCGCTACGAGGCGCTGGTGCAGCGCGTGCGCGCGGCCGAGACCGCGCTCGGCGACGCGGGCAAGGGCCTGCGCCTGACCAAGGCGGTCGCGCGCTACTACGCCAAGCTGCTGGCCATCAAGGACGAGTACGAGGTCGCGCGCCTGTACACCGACGGCAAGTTCGAGGCCGCGCTCAAGGCGCAGTTCGAGGACTGGGACCACCTGAGCTTCCACATGGCCCCGCCGCTGATCGCCAAGCCCGGCGCCGACGGCCGCGCGAAGAAGGTCGAGCTCGGCTCGTGGACCTTCATGGCGCTCAAGACGCTGGCGAAGTTCAAGGGCCTGCGCGGCGGCGCGCTCGACCTCTTCGGCAAGACCGAGGAACGCCGGATCGAACGCCAGCTGATCCGCGACTACGAGGCGCTCGTCGACGAGCTGCTGGCCGGCCTGGCCGGCGGCAAGGCCGACAAGCTCGACGTCGCGATCAAGCTCGCGCGCCTGCCCGAGGGCATCCGCGGCTACGGCCACGTGAAGCTGGCCAACGTCGTCACCGTGCGCGCGCAGTGGAAGGACCTGCTGGACCGCTTCCACGGCCGCGCGGTCGAGGCGCCCATCGCTGTCGTGCCGCTGACGAAGGCCCCCGAACGCGTGAAGGGCGTGGCCGAGCTCTGAGGCTCGCGGCATCGAACGCGCCGTCGCGGTGCCCGTCCCCGTCCTGAAGGGGGAACGCGGCGCCGGACGGCGCGTTTGTCTTCATCCGTCAAGGCGCGCCGCTCGCGGGCCGGGGAAGCTTCGAGGCCTGTGCCACTTCCCCACGCGGTCCTGTCCGGGACCGCGGCTGCCATGCCGACGATCCTGAGCTTCAACGGCCTGCGAGCGGTGATCTACCTGAACGACCACCGCCCCGGCCAGGTCCACGTGATGGGCCACGGCTGCGAGGCGCGCTTCGAGTTCCGCCCTCGCGGCCACGCGAGTTCCACGAGCCATGCGGGCCATGCGGGCCATGCGGGCCATGCGGGCCATGCGGGCCATGCGGGCCATGCGGGCCTCGATGGTGGCGCCGCCGGCGCGCTGACGCTGACGCTGATGGAGAACCACTTCTTCACCCACGCGCGGCTGAACCGCATCGCCGCGATCCTGGCGAGCCAGCTGCCGCGGCTCAGCGCCGACTGGAGGGTTCTCCATGGACGGCATTGACGATCCCGACGCCGCGCCGGTCCCGATCGACGCCGACACCTACGAGGCCGCCGAGCGCGCCGGCGCGTTGCAGCGCTCGCTGATGCCGGCGGCGGTCGCGGTGCGTTACGACGGCGTGACGGACCGGGTGCTGGTGATCCTGGACACCGGCGTCGAACTCGCCTTCGCGCCGTGGCTGGTGCAGGGGCTGGGCGGCGCCGAGGCCGGCGACCTCGCCGACGCGGTGATCTCCCCGTCCGGACTGGGTGTGTTCTTCCCCCGGCTCAACGCGGATGTCTACCTGCCGGGGCTGCTCGAAGGCGTGATGGGCACCAAGCGCTGGATGGCCGCGATGCGGCGCGCGCCGCCGCTACAACTGTGAAGTAGCGAAAAGGTCTCTGGACATCGCGGACGCGGCGGCGGCATGCTAGCCCCCATGTCATTGCCGACCGCCTCCGTCCCGATCCCCCGCCGCGCGTTGCTGCTCGGCGCGACCGCGTCCGCGGCGCTCGCCGCCTGCGGCGGCCTGCCGTCGGCGCCGGACGTGCCGATGGATGCGACGCAGCGCCAACGCGCGGCCAACCGCATCGGTTGGGGCGCGACGCAATCGCAGCTCGACGAGATCGACCGGCTTGGCTGGGGACGCTACGTCGAACGCCAGTTCAAGGCCGATCCCAAGGCGCCGATGCCCGCGCCGATCCAGGCCCGCATCGACGCGCTCGGCATCAGCCAGGGCGACGTCGCGTCACGCGTGTGGGCGGCGGAATCGTTCCGACGCAACGGCGACAAGGGCGCGACCGAGGAGGAGCGCGCCGCCGCGCGCAAGGCCTACCAGGAGGCGCAGGGCCTGGCCGCGCGCGAGACCGGCGAGCGCCAGCTGCTGCGCGAGCTGTACGGCGAGCAGCAGCTGCTCGAGCACCTGTCGTGGTTCTGGTTCAACCATTTCAACGTGCACCAGGGCAAGCGCGACATCCGGCTGCTGCTGGCGGATTACCAGGACCGCGCGCTGCGCCCGCAGGCGCTGGGTTCGTTCCGCCGGATGCTGGGCGCGGTCGCGCGACATCCGGCGATGCTGCGCTACCTAGACAACGACCAGAACGCGGTGCGCGCGATCAACGAGAACTACGCGCGCGAGTTGCTGGAGCTGCACACGATGGGCGTGGACGGCGGCTACACGCAGCGCGACGTGCAGGAGCTGGCGCGCGTGCTGACGGGATTCGGCGTGCGGGTCGATCCGGACCCGGCGAAGGTGGCGCCGCGTTTCGAGCGCCTCTACCAGCGCGACGGGCTGTTCGAGTTCCATCCGGGCCGCCACGATTTCGGCGACAAGCAGTTGCTGGGCCACACGATCAAGGGCCGCGGCGCGGACGAGTTGGACGAGGTGCTGGACCTGCTGACGGCGCAGCCGGCGACGGCGCGATTCGTGTGCCGCAAGCTGGCGGTGTTCTTCCTGAGCGACCAGCCGCCGCAGCCGGTGGTGGACGCGATGACGGCGGCGTTCCTGCGGACGAAGGGCGACGTGCCGGCGACCTTGAGGCCGCTGCTGTACGCGCCGCAGTTCGCGTCCGCGGAGTCCCCGAAGTTCAAGGACCCGCATCACTACTTGCTGTCGAGCTTGCGCGCCGGTTTCGAGCGCCGCGAGCTTCAGAACGCGCAGCCGCTGCAGAACTGGTTGCGCCGCCTGGGCCAGGGCCTTTACGACAAGCAGACGCCGGACGGCTATCCGATGACGGCGGACGCGTGGAACAGCCCGGGCCAGATGACGCTGCGATTCGAGATCGCGCGCCAGATGGGCAGCGGCGCGGCGCCGCTTTACCGCCCGGATGGCGTCACGACGCCGGTCCCGATGCCGGACCTGAGCCCTCTACGGACGCGTATCGAGCCCACGCTGGCGACGACGACGATGGCTGCCTTGTCGCAGACCACATCGCCGCAGCAATGGCTGACGCTGTTGTTCTCGAGTCCTGATTTCATGTATCGATGACCATGCACAGACGTCACCTCCTCCACGCTCTCGCACTGGGCGGCCTGACGATTTCCAGTGCCCGTCTCTTCGCCACCGACGGACGGGGGCTGGGCATGGAGAAGCCTGGGCAGCCGGTGCCCTCCGGAGCGAATGCCGAGCGTGCGGAGGCGTCTGAGCGGAGGGGGGCACCGGCTGTTCAGGCTTCGGGCGCCCGTCCACGTTTCCTGCTGGTGTTCCTGCGCGGTGGTTACGACGCCACCAACCTATTGATTCCGACCTCGAGTGGTTTCTATTACGAGCAACGCCCCCGCATCGCGATCGCCCGCCCGAGCGCAACGGATGTGAACGCCGCGCTGCCGCTGAATGCGGACTGGGGTTTGCACCCCGCGCTCCGGAACAGCGTGTACCCGCTGGCGCAGGCTGGCCAGGCGCGGTTCATCCCGTTCGCCGGCACCGAGGACTTGTCCAGGAGTCATTTCGAGACGCAGGACAGCATTGAGCTGGGCCAACCGGTGGGTGGATCGCGCGACTACAACTCGGGTTTCCTGAACCGGCTCGCGGCGGAGCTCGATGCGCAGCAGGCCTTGTCGTTCACCGACCAGTTGCCGATGGCCTTCCGGGGTCCGGTGCGCATTGCCAACGCGGGCTTGCGGGAGACGGCGCGCCCGGCGGTGGAGGGGAAGAACCGGGCGCTGATCGCGAGCATGTACCAGGGTCAGCCGCTGGGGGCGAGCGTGCAGGAGGGACTGGCGCTGCGGGATGAGCTGGCGAGGGATCTGTCGCCAGACCGGATGAAGTCGATGACCGATGCGGCGGGTCGCAACGCGATTCCGGCGAAGGGGTTCGAGTTGGAGGCGCGACGCATCGCGACCTTGATGCGAGGGCGGTTCAGCCTGGGGTTCATCGATGTGGGTGGGTGGGACACGCATGTGAACCAGGGCGGCGCGACGGGGCAGTTGGCGAACCGGTTCGAGGAACTGGGCCGAGGCCTGGCGGCGATCGCCGACGAATTGGGGCCCGAGGTGTGGCGCCAGACCACCATGATGGTGATCAGCGAGTTCGGCCGGACTTTCCGCGAGAACGGCAACCGTGGCACCGACCACGGTCACGGGAGCGTCTACTGGCTGCTGGGCGGCGGGCTGGCGAGCGGCGGGCCCGTCGCGGGCGACCAGATCGCGCTGACGGCGACGACGCTGTTCCAGAACCGGGACTATCCGGTGCTGAACGATTACCGCGCGGTGCTCGGCGGCCTCTGGCAACGCCAGTTCGGCCTGTCGAACGAAGCGCTGACGCGTGTGTTCCCGTCGGTCCGCCCGAAGGACCTGCGCCTGGTCTGAGGCCGGGCCCCCCCACTCGCCCCAAAGCCCCCAGGCCGTGCAAGCGCTTGCACGACGAGGCTTGCAAATGAGAGCAATTCTCATCTAGCATCGTCACAAACGAAAAGACTCCAGCGGGACCCGAGCCCCGCGACCAATGCAACTTGCACAGAGGCTGCGCCGCCATCAGATCGGCATCGTTCGGCGGCGCGGCCTCTTTTTCTTTTGCATCGTTCGCATGGTCCCCCGTCCGGCCTGGAGTCCCCCACTTCGGCAGGCCCTCCACCGGCTTCACGGCGCCGCGCAACTCACGCTGCTACGCTGGTCCGTGGCGATCCGCCTGCCCGACATGAAGGAATCCCGATGAACAAGCCCACCCGCATCGAACGAGACTCCATGGGCGAGGTGGCCGTGCCGGTCGACGCGCTGTACGGCGCGCAGACCCAGCGCGCGGTCGAGAACTTCGCGATCAGCCGCCAGCCGATGCCCGAGCGCTTCGTGCGCGCGCTGGTGCTGCAGAAGGCCGCGGCGGCGCGCGCCAACATCGCGCTGGAGCAACTGCCCGCCGACATCGGCCAGGCCATCGATCGTGCCGCGACCCAGTTGTTGCAGGATCCGGCGCTGATGAGCCACTTCCCGGTGGAAGTTTTCCAGACCGGCTCGGGCACCAGCTCGAACATGAATGCCAACGAGGTGCTGGCCACCGTGGCCACGCGGCTGATCGGCAGCGGCGCGGCGAACCCGGTCAGCGTCAGTCCCAACGATCATGTCAACGCCGGTCAGAGCAGTAACGACTCGATCCCGACGGTGCTGCACATCAGCGCCGCGCAGGCGCTCAACGGCGAGCTGCTGCCCGCGCTGGACCTGCTGGTGCAGACGCTGCAGGACAAGATCCAGAGCGACGGCCATCACGTCAAGACCGGCCGCACCCACCTGATGGACGCGATGCCGCTGCGCCTGGGCCAGGAGCTGGGCGGCTGGTGCGCGCAGATCGAGGCGCGACGCGCGCAGCTGCGCGCGCTGCTGCCGTCGGTGTGCGAACTCGCGCAGGGCGGCACCGCGGTGGGCACCGGCATCAACGCGCATCCGGACTTCGCGCGCCGCTTCTGCGAGGAGCTGTCCACCCTCACCGGCCTGAGCTTCCGCCCGGCGCCGGACTTCTTCGCCGCGCTGTCGGCGCAGGACACGGCGGTGGCGCTGTCGGGCGCGCTCAAGGGCCTGGCGGTGTCGCTGATGAAGATCGCCAACGACCTGCGCTGGATGAACTCCGGCCCGCTCGCCGGGCTGGCGGAGATCGAGCTGCATGCGCTGCAGCCGGGCTCGTCGATCATGCCGGGCAAGGTGAATCCGGTGATCCCGGAGGCGGTGACGATGGTCTGCGCGCAGGTCATCGGCCATGACGCGGCGATCACCGTGGCGGGGCAGTCGGGCAACTTCCAGCTCAACGTGATGTTGCCGCTGATCGCGACCAACCTGCTGGACAGCCTGGCGTTGCTGGCGGCGGCGACGCAGGCGCTGGCGGCGCAGGCGATCCGCGACTTCAAGGTCAACACCGACGGGTTGCAGCATGCGCTGGCGCGCAACCCGATCCTGGTCACCGCGCTGAACCGCGAGATCGGCTACCTGAAGGCCGCCGCGATCGCCAAGCGCGCCTATGCCGAGAAGCGTCCGATCCTGGACGTCGCCGAGGAGATGACCGAGTTCGACCGCGCCACGCTCCAGCAGATGCTGGATCCGGCCAAGCTGACCGATGGCGGACTCTGAGGCCGTCATCGCCGCGGACCGGACGTCGGCGCGCCGCCATCGGCTGCGCCAGGCGCTGGGCTGGACGATCCTGCTGATCGGCGCGGTGCTGCTGCTGCACCAGGGCTGGACCTGGATGCAGCCGGCGGGTGGCATCGGGCAGGGGTCGGTGATCGTCATGGCGCTGCAGGCCGGCCTGATCGCCGCGGCGGCGACGGCCTTCGGCACCTTGCCCGCGCTGGGCACGCGCAGTTTGTCGGCGCGCGGCCAGGATGCGCTGATGGGCTTCGGCGCCGGGGTGATGCTGGCGGCCTGCTCGTTCTCCCTGATCATTCCGGGCCTGGCGGCGGCGCGCGATCACGCGACCGCCTCCGGCGCCGCCGCGCAGGTGGCCCTGGCGGTGCTGCTGGGCGCGTGGGCGTTGATGGCGCTGGACCGCTGGCTGCCGCACGAGCACTTCATCAAGGGCCGCGAAGGCACCGATCCGACGCGGCTGCGGCGCACGACGCTGTTCGTGATCGCCGTCACGCTGCACAACCTGCCGGAGGGCCTCGCGATGGGCGTGGCCTTCGCGGCGAACGATCCGCTGGCGGCGGCCAGCCTCAGCCTGGCGATCGCGATCCAGGACCTGCCCGAGGGCTTCGTCATCGCGGTGGCGCTGATGGGGGTCGGGTACTCGCGGCGCAAGGCGCTGCTGCTGGGCGCGGCCTCGGGGCTGGTGGAGCCGGTCGGCGCGGTGCTGGGCGCCTGGGTCGTGTCGGCGTGGCCGCAGCTGCTGCCATGGGGACTGGGGTTCGCGGCGGGCGCGATGCTGTTCGTCATCAGCCACGAGATCATTCCCGAGTCGCACCGCAAGGGCCATGAGCGCTGGGCGACGCAGGGACTGATGCTGGGCTTCGCGCTGATGATGGTGCTGGACACGGCGCTGGGCTGAGCGTCGGCCCCCCACGCGACGGGCGTGGGTCCGCTCTCGCGCCGTCGCGCGGCCCCTCGCCGCGCCGTTCGGACCCGCGTCGTTTACAACTCGCCACGCGCAAGCGGCAGCCTGTCACGGCGCCCCCGCTCCCGCGCGGAACCGCGCGCCCACAAGCGCCGCGCGGCCCGTCACCATCGGTGCTCTGCCCTTCCCTGCAGGACCCGAGCGATGAAGAAGTTGTTCGCCGCGCTGACCGCCGTGGCCGCCGCCCTCCCCGTCCTTTCGACCGCCGCGCATGCCGCCGGCCTGACGCCGCTGGAGCAGCGCTGGGTCGCCGGCATGACGCCGGTGCTGGTGCATGCGAAGGGCACCGGCATGCCGGTGGACATCGTGGTCCAACCGCAGGACGCGCCGGAGGCCGCGCCGCTGGCGCTGGGTTTCAAGGACGGCCGCTGCAAGCTGGTGCTCAGCCTGCGCGGCAACCCGGAAGGCGAAGCGACGCTCGGTCGCGTGCCGGAGGGGCTCGAGGATGCCGCGCTCGAACTGATGGCCGCGCATGAACTGGGTCACTGCCGTCGCTACCTCGACGGCGCGTGGTTCCAGCTGCCGGCTGGATTCACCGCGGGCCAGGTGCCGGATGGGCTGAGCCCCGACCTGCAGCGCGCCTACCAGTCGATGAAGTCCACGCGCCGCGAGGAAGGCTACGGCGACCTGGTCGCGCTGAGCTGGACCGCGCAGCGCCACCCGGCTCAATACGCCGCGCTGCACGCCTGGCTCACCGCCGAACGCGGTCGCGACCTGCTGCCGGGCAGCCACCACGACACGCTCGCCTGGCTCAAGCTCGCGCGCGATCCGAAGGCGCTGGGAAGCGCCGGGTCGATGTTCGAGGCGGCAACGGCCACCTGGCAGAGCGGCCTGAATCTCGACGACGACTGAGCCCGCCGCACGGCATTGCCCCTTCCCCGCGAATTGCCGGCCCGAGCGGCGCGACCGTCATTCGCGAGCTGACCGCTCTTACGGCGGCGTGACCGCCTTCAGCGCAACGTCACCGCCGTCAGCGCCATCGGATCGGCGGTGGTCGCGGTGTTCGTCGTCACGATCAGCAGCGTGCCGCGCTGGCTCATGCCCAGCCAGCCGCCCAGCGAGTAGCGCCACACCGCCTGGTGCGTCGCCAGGTCGATCGCCACGGTCTGGCGATCGGTCGAGACGAACAGGTGGGTGTCCGTCAGCACCATCGTCTGCTGCCAGACCCGGTCGGCCGCGTCCATCGGCCACGACCACAGCACCGATCCATCGGCCAGGCTGCGCGCCTCGATCGCCTTGTTGCCCTGGTTGGCCAGGTACACCACGCCGTTGGCCGTCACCGGCAAGCCGCGGAACGGCGCACGCACCGTCCACCGCACCGAACCGTCCGCGCGCGCGAGCGCCTGGACGCCGGCGTTCGCGCTCGCCGATTCCTGGACGTAGCGCGGGCGGTCCATCGCCAGCACCGTGTTCGCGTCCGCGATCACCGGGGTCTGGCTCTCGTAGAGCTTCAGCGCCAAGGACTGTCCGCCATCGGCCGTCACGTCGAGCAGTTGCCCGCCGTCGGTCGCCCGGAAGGCGCGGAAGGTCGTGCTCGAGTGCGTGTACACCACGCCGTCGGCCACCGTCGCGCCGAACTGGCCGTGCACCGGCAGCACGCGGCTCGGCGACGGATCGGCCTTCGCGGTCCAGCGCGTCTGCAGGTCGCCGGGGTTCACCGCCGCCACCTCGCCGGTGATCGCGTCGGTCAGGTACAGCGTGTCGTCCGTCGCGAGCCAGAAACGCGGCGGGTTGTTCTCGTTCAGCGAGCGGGTGGCCAGCACCGCGCCATTGGTCCGGTTCGTCGACACCGCCGAGTACAGCGGCAAGGTGCCCGGCGTCGTCGCCTGCAGCGAGGACCAGACCGCGCGGCCGCCCGCCGGCACCACGTGCGTCAGGCCCGCGCCGGCGATCGTCGCGGTCCATTGCGGCTTGCCGTCGGACTCCGACAGCGCCAGCGCGTTCGGCCCGGTGGCGCCGTCGATGACGCGCGCCTGCGGCACCAGGATCTGGCCGTCCACCAGCGCCGGCAGTCCGGGCGTCGAGGTGTCCGTCGCGCCGACCAGCCAGGCCATCCAGCGCCGCGAGAACTTCGACGCGTCCAGCGAGACCGGCACGTAGCCGCTGCGCGTCGAGCCGGGGGCCGCGTCGCTCCAGGGCGTGGCGCCGGCGACCGTCGCGGGCAGCGGCGTGGTGGCGGTCGGCACCGCCGTCACCTCGAGCCGGTAGTTCAGCCGGGCGCCGCGGTAGCGCTTGCCCGCCGGCGGGATCAGGTCCGGTGGCAGGTCGACATGGACCGCCCCGACGTAGACGCCGGCCGGGCGGTCCGGCGCGAGGCGGAAGCTCATCTGCCAGCGCCCGTCGGGCAGCTGCTTCATGTCGCCCATCGACTGGACCGGGATGCCGGTCGCGCCGTCGACCGAGCGCACGTAGACGAACGGGGTCCGGTCGCGACGCTCCAGGTGCACCGGCGTCGCGTAGATCGTGACCTGGTCGCAGCTCGCCTCGGGCGCGGCCTTGCAGTCGAAGGTGTCCCGGTCCAGCGCGAAGGTAGGAATGTCCTCGACCGGCGGAGCGCCGGAGTCCGAACCGCCGCAGCCCGCCAGGGCGGTGAGCGCGAGCAGCGCCGTCGCGCTCGCGCGCCATCCTTGCGCGGCGGCCAGTCGCCGCCCGATCGTCGAAGTCATGTGTCGTTCTCCCTGAGGCATCGCGCCGGGCCGATCCCATCGCGAGGGTCAGGTCTTGTTGCCGGCGCGCGGCAGGGTATGTCGACCTGGTGTCATCGGCAACCCGCCCGAAGAGGGACGGGAAAACGCCGATGCCAAGGCGACGCGACGCAGGCCAGGCGGATTCGGAACGACGCCTGAACGCGATCCCAACGGCCTCCAAACACCTCGCGCGGAGCGGTGTCGTTTGGAGCGCCAGCGGTCATGCAACGCCAAGGGCACCGTGCCACACTGCCGCCGGCCGGCGATCCGGCCGCCTCGTTTCCAGCCCTTCCCAACGCCCTCATCACCATGACCCTGCACGCGCGCGCGCTGACGACCGTCCTGTCGATCGGCCTCCTGTCTTCCGCCCTGTCCGCCGTCGCCGCGACGCCGCCCCACTGGGCGTACACCGGCGACAAGGGCGCCACGCACTGGGGCGACATCGACGCGTCCTTCGCGCAATGCGGGCTCGGCCATCAGCAGAGCCCGATCGACATCGCCCAGACCGTGAAGGCCGAGCTGCCCCGGCTCGAGTTCCATTACGGCAGCGCCGCGCCGACGATCTGGAACAACGGCCACACCGTGCAGGTGAACCTGCCGGCCGGCAACACGCTGCAGGTCGGCGACCAGACCTACGAGCTGCTGCAGTTCCACTTCCACACGCCCAGCGAGGAGCGCATCAAGGGCAAGTCGCAGCCGATGGTGCTGCACTTCGTCCACCGCAACGCGGCCGGCGAGCTCGGCGTGGTCGCCGTGCTGGCGCGCGCGGGCCAGGCCAACGCCGCGCTGTCGCCGGTGTTCGCGCACCTGCCACGCCCCGGCGAGAAGATCACCGTGGACGAGCTCGCGCTGGACCTGCCGGCCCTGCTGCCCACGTCGCTCGGCTACTACGACTTCGCTGGCTCGCTGACCACGCCGCCCTGCTCCGAGGGCGTGCACTGGATGGTGCTGAAGACGCCGGTGACGCTGTCGGCCCGCCAGATCGGCGCGATCCGCAAGCTGGTCGGCAGCAACGCGCGGCCGGTGCAGCCGCTCAACGGTCGCGAGGTCAAGGAAAGCGAGTAAGCCGCCCTCCGGCGCCCGGGCCTGCCGCCGGCGAGGCGGCCGGCACCGGGGCCCGCGCTCAGACCAGCGCGCGGCCGATCAGGATCTTCTGCACCTCGGAGGTGCCTTCGTAGATCTGCGTCACCCGCACGTCGCGGTAGATCCGCTCGACCGGGAAGTCGCTGACGTAGCCGTAGCCGCCGTGGACCTGGATCGCGGCGGAGCACACCTTCTCCGCCATCTCGCTGGCGAAGAGCTTGGCCATCGCCGCTTCCTTCAGGCAGGGCTGGCCGGCATCCTTCAGCGACGCCGCATGCCAGATCAGCTGGCGCGCGGCCTCGATCTGCGTGGCCATGTCGGCCAGCTTGTGCTGCATGGCCTGGTGCTCGAAGATCGGCACGCCGAAGGCGACCCGCTCCTTGCTGTAGCGCAGCGCCGCCTCGAAGGCCGCGCGCGCCATGCCCACCGACTGCGACGCGATGCCGATGCGCCCGCCCTCCAGCCCCGACAGGGCGATCTTCAGGCCCTGCCCTTCCTCGCCCAACCGGTTGGCCGCCGGCACCCGGCAGCCCTCGAACAGGATCTGCGCCGTGTCGCTGGCGTGCTGGCCCATCTTGTCCTCGATGCGCGCCACCACGTAGCCCGGCGTGGACGTGGGCACCAGGAAGGCCGAGATGCCCTTCTTGCCGGCGGCCTTGTCGGTCACCGCCATCACGATCGCGACGTCGCCGTTCTTGCCGCTGGTGATGAACTGCTTGACGCCGTTGAGGACGTAGTCGTCGCCGTCCCGCACCGCCGTGGTCTTCAGGCCGCCGGCCTCGGAGCCCACATGCGGCTCGGTCAGGCAGAACGCGCCCAGCATGTCGCCGCGCGCCAGCGGCTTGAGGAAACGTTCCTTCTGGTCCTCGTTGCCGAAGGCCATCAGGATGCTGCACACCGGGCAGTTGTTGACACTGACGACGGTGGAGGTCGCGCCGTCGCCCGCGCCGATCTCCTCCAGGATGATCGCCAGCGCCAGGTAGTCCAGGCCGGCGCCGTCGTACTCGGTGGGCACGGCCACGCCGTAGCAGCCGAGTTCGGCCAGGCCCTTGAGCTCGGCCGCCGGGAAGTGGTGGGACTTGTCCCACTCGGCCGCCTTCGGCGCGATCTGGTCCTGCACGTAGGCGCGGACGGCGTCCTGCACGGCGCGGTGGTCTTCGGAAAGGATCATGGCGTCACCAGGGCAGCGCGCTGCCGTCGTAGTTGAAGAAGCCGCCGTTGTCGGCCGGCTTCAGGCCGTCGAGCACGCCGCGCAGGCTCGAGGCGCTGGTCGCCACGTCGATGTCGGCCTCCTGGCCGCCCATGTCGGTCTTGACCCAGCCCGGGTGGAGGCTGACGCAGATCGCGCGGCCGTCCAGCGTCAGCGCGACGTCCTTCATCACCGAGTTCACCGCCGCCTTCGACGCCCGGTAGACCCAGCCGGCCGAGTTCGCCCGCAGCGTCATCGAGCCCATCCGCGAGGACAGGATCCCGATGCGCGCGTCCGGCGCGAGCGCGTCCAGCAGCTGCGGCAGCACCCGCATCGGGCCCAGCACGTTGGTGTGCATGACGGCGTCGAAGTCCGCCGCGCTAGGCGGCTGCAGGCCGATCGTCTTCGGGCCGTACAGCCCGGCCACGTACATGACGCGGTTGAACTGGTGCCCGTCGAGCTGCCAGGCCAGCCCGGCGATGCTGATCATGTCGGACACGTCCAGCTTGATCGCGGTCGCGCCGAGCGCCTTCAGCTTCTCCAGGCTGGCGTCGTCGCGCGCGGTCGCGACGACGGCGTCGCCGCGCTCGCGGTGCTGCTTCACGAGCTCGAGGCCGATGCCCCGCGACGCGCCGATGATGAGGACTTGGGCCATCCGTCCCGTCCTCAGATCAGCTCGACGCCGACGGCGGTCGCTTCGCCGCCGCCGATGCACAGCGCCGCGACGCCGCGCTTGAGATTGCGGTGCTTGAGCGCGCCCAGCAGCGTGACCAGGATGCGGGCGCCCGAGGCGCCGATCGGATGGCCCAGCGCCACGGCGCCGCCGTTGACGTTGACGATCTCGTGCGGCAGCTTGAACTCGGCCATCGCGGCCATCGTGACCGCGGCGAAGGCCTCGTTCACTTCCCACAGGTCGACGCTCTTGGCGTCCCACTGGTTCTTCGCGAGCAGCTTCTGGATCGCGCCGACCGGGGCCGTCGTGAACCATTCCGGCGCGTTGGCGTGCACCGCCGTGCCGACGATGCGCGCCACCGGCGTCACGCCCAGCTTGTTGGCGGTGGATTCGCGCATCAGCACCATCGCGGCCGCGCCGTCGGAGATCGACGACGAGGTGGCGGCGGTGATCGAGCCGTCCTTCTTGAACGCCGGCTTCAGCGTCGGGATCTTGTCGAGCTTGGCCTTGAACGGCTGCTCGTCGCGCGAGATCACCGTGTCGCCGCCCCTGCCGGCGATCGTCACCGGCGCGATCTCCCAGGCGAAGGAGCCGTCCTCGTTGGCGCGCTTGGAGCGCTCGGTCGAGGCGATCGCGAACTGGTCCTGCGCCTCGCGGGTGAAGGCGTACTTGTCGACGCACTGCTCGGCGAAGACACCCATCGCCTTGCCGCGCTCATAGGCGTCTTCCAGGCCGTCCAGCGCCATGTGGTCGTACATCTGCGCGGCGCCGTACTTCACGCCCTTGCGCGCGAACATCAGGTGCGGCGCGTTGGTCATCGACTCCATGCCGCCGGCGATCAGGATGTCGGCGCTTTCGGCCTTCAGCGTGTCGTGCGCGAACATGGTCGCGCGCATGCCGGCGCCGCACATCTTGGACAGCGTCACCGCGCCAACCGACTGCGGCAGGCCCGCCTTCAGCACGGCCTGGCGCGCCGGGGCCTGGCCCTGGCCGGCCATCAGGCAGTTGCCGAGGAAGGCTTCCTCGATCGCGTCGGCCGGGATGCCGGCGCGCTCGACGGCCGCCTGGATGGCGACGGCGCCCAGCTCCCACGCGGCCAGGCCGGCGAAGTCGCCCAGCAGGCCGCCGATCGGCGTGCGGGCCGCGGAAACGATGACGATGGAATCGGACATGGGGGTCTCCTTCAAAGAAGTCCGTGGAATCGGTGGAATCAATGGATCGGGAGCTCGCGGTCCTGCGGCTCCGGCACCTTCAGCGCGGGCGCCACGTCCCGGACGTGGAAGCGCTTGTGCGGGTCGTACGGGAAGACGTCCTCGACATGGCCCGCCAGGATGCGCTCCTTGTGGGTCTGCCAGAACGCGGGATCGAGCAGGTCGGCGTGGTGCGCCATGAAGACGTCGCGCACGCCGGGATGGCCGAGCAGGAACGGGCCGAAGGTCTCGGGGAACACGTCGTGCTTCTGCACCGAGTACCAGACCTCGCCGGACAGCTCTTCCTCCTCGTTGCGCGCCTCGGGCACCTTGCGGAAGTTGCAGTCGGTCAGGTACTCGATCTCGTCGTAGTCGTAGAACACGACCTTGCCGTGGCGGGTCACGCCGAAGTTCTTCCACAGCATGTCGCCAGGGAAGATGTTGGCCGCCACCAGATCCTTGATCGCGTTGCCGTACTCGACCACCGCATGCGCCAGCTGCGCCGGCGACGCCTCCTGCAGGTAGATGTTGAGCGGCACCATGCGCCGCTCGATGTACAGGTGCTTGATGACGAGGTCCTCGCCGGTCTCCTCCAGCAGCGACGGGCAGAAGTGCTTGAGCTCGGCGATCAGCTCTTCCTCGAAGCGGTGGCGCGGGAAGGCGACGCGGGTGTACTCCAGCGTGTCGGCCATGCGGCCCACGCGATCGTGCTGCTTGACCAGCAGGTACTTGGACTGGATCTGCTCGCGCGTCGTGTCCTTCTGCGGCGGGTAGAAGTCCTTGATGACCTTGAAGACGAACGGGTAGGACGGCAGGTCGAAGACCAGCATCACCATGCCCTTGATGCCGGGCGCGATGCGGAACTTGTCGCTGCTGTGGCGCAGGTGATTGAGGAAGTCCCGGTAGAACAGGTTCTTGCCCTGCTTCTGCAGGCCCAGCGCCGAGTAGATCTCCGAGCGCGGCTTGCGCGGCATCAGCGAGCGCAGGAACTGCACGTAGGCGCTGGGGACCTCCATGTCGACGAGGAAGTAGGCCCGCGCGAAGCTGAACAGCATCTGCAGCTCGTCCTCGCCGAACAGCGCGGCGTCGATGTAGAGCCGGCGCTCGACCGGGGCCGGCGCCTTCGATCCGTTGGGCTGGGCCGCCGGTGCCGTCTCCTTGTGCAGGATCGGCAGCGCGAACGGCGTCTCGGTGAAGCCGTTGATGACCTTGCCGACGATGTACGCGCCCTTGTTGCGGAAGAACAGCGAGGACAGCACCTGCACCTGGAAGTTGGTGCGCCAGCGGAAGGCGCCCAGCTGCTCGCCCACGGCCTGCAGCACCAGGTCGATGTCGCGGCCCAGGTCCTCGAACTCCAGCGCCAGCTGGAAGTTCCAGACGATGCGCATGAAGGTGTCGCGCAGCGTGTCCTGCGAGGGGTAGTAGCAGCGGTAGGTCGGCTGCGCGGCGGGCTCGTCGTTCTCGATGAACTCGGTCGACAGCGCCGGGCGCACGAAGATGAACTCGTTGTGGAAGTAGCTGTGGTGCAGGATGCGCGTCGTGACCGAGTTGAAGAAGGTCTCGGCGAGCTCGGGCCGCAGGTGCTTGGTCAGCAGCCCGATGTAGTGCAGCTTGACCTGCTGCCAGACCTCGCCGGGCAGCGCGCTGGTCTGGTAGCGCGCTTCGAGCAGCGCCACCGCCTCGTCCACGCGCAGGTCGTAGAACTCGATGCGCTCGCGCTGCGCGCGCTGCTGGCCGTGCCAGTCCGCCTGCTCGAAGCGCGTCTTGGCCGTCGCCGACGCGGCGCGGAACAGCCGGTAGTGCTTGTCGAAGCCCTCGAGCATCGCCTGCGCGATCTCGAAGGCGCGCGGATCGGTGAGCTCGTGGGGGAACATCGCGTCGTCCGTTCCAGGGGTGACCGCTCGCCGGCGCGCGGGCTCAGCGGCCCATCGCGGCCTCGTAGCGGCGGTGCAGCGCCTCGAGCGCGCTGCGGTAGGCGGGGCCGACGTCCTCGGCCTTGCCGACAGTGATGCTCAGGTCCTTCAGCAGCCCGTTGTGCAGGCCGTAGACCCAGCCGTGCACGGCCACCGACTGGCCGCGCGCCCAGGCGTCCTGGACCACGGTGGTCTGGCAGGCGTTGCGGGCCTGCTCCAGCACGTTGAGCTCGCATAGCGCGTTGGCGCGCTGGTCCGGCGCCACCTGGTCCAGCCACTCCTGGTGGTGGTTGCGCACGTCCTGGACGTGGCGCAGCCAGTTGTCGACCAGGCCGACCCGCAGGTCCTCCAGCGCCGCGCGCACGCCGCCGCAGTTGCTGTGGCCGACGATGATGATGTGCTGGACCTTGAGCTGGTCGACGGCGAACTGCATCACCGACAGGCAGTTCAGGTCCGAGTGCACGACGACGTTGGCGACGTTGCGATGGACGAAGAGCTCGCCCGGCAGCAGGTCCACCAGCTCGTTGGCCGGCACGCGGCTGTCCGCGCAGCCGATCCACAGGTATTGCGGCGTCTGCTGCTTCAGCAAGCGCGAGAAGAAACCGGGGGACTGCTCTTCAGTCTCCGTGGCCCAGCGCTTGTTGTTGTCCAGCAGGTCTTGCAGTTGGTTCGTCGTGCTCATGAAGCGGGATTGTCGCGGTTGCGGGCCGTCGCCGGATGTCGGAACCGCGAAGGCCTCACATCGTTTCGGCGAAGAGCTCGCGGCCGATCAGCATGCGACGGATCTCGGACGTGCCCGCGCCGATTTCGTAGAGCTTCGCGTCACGCCACAGGCGGCCCAGCGGGTACTCGTTGATGTAGCCGTTGCCGCCGAAGATCTGGATGCCCTCGCCGGCCATCCAGGTGGCCTTCTCGGCGCACCACAGGATGACGGAGGCGCAGTCCTTGCGGACCTGGCGCACGTGGGCGCCGTCCAGCGCGTCCAGGTTCTTGCCGACCGTGTAGCAGAACGCCCGGGCGGCCTGCAGCACCGTGTACATGTCGGCGACCTTGCCCTGGATCAGCTGGAACTCGCCGATCGACTGGCCGAACTGCTTGCGGTCGTGGATGTAGGGGACGACGTTGTCCATCACCGCCTGCATGATCCCGATCGGACCGGCGGCCAGCACGGCGCGCTCGTAGTCCAGGCCCGACATCAGCACCTTGGTGCCGCCGCCGAGCTGGCCCAGGATGTTCTCGGCCGGGACCTCGACGTCCTGGAACACCAGCTCGCCGGTGTGGCTGCCGCGCATGCCCAGCTTGTCGAGCTTCTGCGCGATCGAGAAGCCCTTCATGCCCTTCTCGATCAGGAAGGCGGTCATGCCGCGGGCGCCCAGCTCGGGCTCGGTCTTGGCGTAGACGACCAGCGTGTCCGCGTCGGGACCGTTGGTGATCCACATCTTGGTGCCGTTCAGGACGTAGTAGCCGCCCTTGTCCTCGGCCCGCAGCTTCATCGAGACGACGTCGGAACCGGCGCCCGGCTCGCTCATCGCCAGCGCGCCGACGTGCTCGCCGGAGATCAGCTTGGGCAGGTACTTCTTCTTCTGCGCCTCGTTGCCGTTGCGCTTGATCTGGTTGACGCACAGGTTGGAGTGGGCGCCGTAGCTCAGGCCGACCGAGGCGCTGGCGCGGCTGATCTCCTCCATCGCCACCATGTGGGCCAGGTAGCCCATCGCGGCGCCGCCGTACTCCTCGGGCACCGTGATGCCCAGGACGCCCACGTCGCCCATCTTGCGCCACAGGTCCATCGGGAACTGGTCGCTGTGGTCGATCTCCGCGGCGCGGGGAGCGATCTCGGCTTGGGCGAACTCGCGCACCGCGTCGCGCAGCGCGTCGATGTCCTCTCCGAGTTGGAAGTTCAGACCGGGCAGGTTCATGGGTTTGTCTCCTCGACCACCTCCGCGCGCCGCCGTCCGGGCGCCGCGCTGGGCAATTCGCACTTACGTTTACGTAAACGTCAATTGTAGAGCAGGTCGACCCGGTTCCGGCTATTGCAGAAATGCGTAAGGAAGAGTCCGGAGGGCGGCGCCGGTCCGCCGGGACGGGCCGGGGGGTGGCGGCGCCTTCGGGGAATCAGGAGCGCGGGGCGCCTTCGCCTTCGCCTTCGCCTTCGCCTTCGCCTTCGCCTTCGCCTTCGCCTTCGCCGTCGCCGTCGCTTTCGTCTTCGTCTTCGTCTTCGTCGCCGTCGTCCACGACGTACGCATCGCGCGTCCCGCGCTTGCTCTCCGCCCGGCGGGCTTCCTTCTCCGCCTCCTTGGCGGCCTCGGCGGCGTCCGCGGCGGCGGTCCACTCGGCGAATTCGTCCGGCGTCTCCAGCGTGATCCGGCCCAGTTGCCCCTGGCGCAGGTCGTACAGCAGGATCTCCGCCGCCTTCTGCGTGTTGATCCGGCCGCCCGGCAGCACCGCGCCGCGCCGCTTGCCGATCAGCGCCAGCACCTCGCCGTCGAGCAGCGACGCGTCAGGCTCCAACTGGTACCGGACCTTGAGCGCCTGCGGATAGTGCCGGCGCAGGTAACCCAGCAGGTCCAGCGCGACCACTTCCTCCTCGAACGCGTTGCGGCCGATCGCGCCGCTGGCGGCCAGGTTGAGCCCCGCCTCCGGCACGCGGATCTTGGGCCACAGCATGCCCGGCGTGTCGAAGAGGTAGACCCCCTTCTCCAGCAGGATCTTCTGCTCGATCTTCGTGATGCCCGGCTCGTCGCCGGTGGCGGCGGCGCGCTTGCCCACGATCGTGTTGATCAGCGTGCTCTTGCCGACGTTGGGAATGCCGCAGATCAGCACCCGCAGCGGCTTGTCCAGCCCGCCCCGGGTGGGCGCGAGCGAACGGCACTCGGCCGCCATCATCTTGGCCAGCCCGGGCTGCCCCTGATGGATCCCCACCGCGTGCGTGTTCGGCTGCGACTGGTAGAACGCCAGCCACTGCGCCGTGCGCGCCGGGTCCGCCAGGTCCTGCTTGTTGAGCAGCTTCAGCGCCGGACGGCCGGCCGTGAGTTGCGCGATCAGCGGATTGGCGCTGCTCGCGGGCACGCGGGCATCGAGCATCTCGATGACCACGTCGATCCCGCTTTTCATGCGCTCGCGGATCGCGCCCCGGGTCTTGTGCATGTGCCCGGGAAACCATTGAATCGCCATCCCGCGATTGTCGGCGATTCGCGAGGGGTGGCTGCCACCTGCCGCGTCCCAGCGCCAGGCCGCCAGGGCATGGGGCCCCGGCGGCAAGCGCCGAAACCCCACGCCCTTCCGGCCCCGAACGACCGGGGACTGACCTCAGTTCGCGGCGGGCGCGGGACGCAGCTCGACGATCGTCAGCTGCCCCTGCTGGGCCTCGATGCGGACCTCGACCTTGTCGCCGATCTTGACCTCGGAGAGCTGCGCGGCGCTCAGCACGCCCGGCGCGAGCTTGAACGGCATCGTCATGCCCGGCATGTCGAGGTGACGGATGTCGCCATGCTTGAGCGTCAGCTTCTGCTGCGGGATGTCGATGCGGCGGACCTCGGCGGCGACCCAGTCCTGCGACGACGGCGTCGCCGCGTCCGAGGCGGCGGACGCTTCCTGGTCGTGGCCTTCATGCGAATGCGCCTGCGCGCGCAGCGGCGTCTGCGCGCCGATCAGCGTGACGAGGGCGATGGCGAAAGAGAGGGCAATGCGGTTCATGTCGGTGTTCCTTGTTCAATGTCCTTGATGTCCGTGCCCATCGGGCTTGCGGACACGCAGCGGTTCGGCGGCGGGCGCCGCGGTGGGCTTCGGCGGTGGCGCGACCGGAGCGCCCGGAGGCGTCGCGACGGCCCGGGCGACCGTGCCCGCCGGCGCCGCGTACCAGCCCGGATCGCGGTAGTCGCCGGGCTTCTGGTCCTTGCGCACCTTGAGCACGCTGAACATGCCGCCCATCTCGAGCGGCCCGTGCGGCCCCTGCCCGGCCATCATCGGCACGGTGTTTTCGGGCAGCGGCATCTGCATCTCGCCCATGTCGGCCATGCCGCGCTCGCCCATGGCCATGTAGTCGGGGATGACCTTGTTGATGCGCGCCGCCAGCCCGCGGTGGTCGACGCCGATCAGCGTGTCCACCTCGTGCCCCATCGCGTTCATCGTGTGGTGGCTCTTGTGGCAGTGGATCGCCCAGTCGCCGGGCTCGTCGGCCAGGAACTCGATCTGCCGCATCTGCCCGACCGCCACGTCCGTCGTCACCTCCGGCCAGCGCGCCGACTTGGGCACCGGGCCGCCGTCGGTGCCGGTGACCTCGAACTCGTGCCCGTGCAGGTGGATCGGGTGGTTGGTCATCGTCAGGTTGCCGACGCGGATCCGGACCCGGTCGCCCTGGCGCACGTTGAGCGTGTCGATGCCCGGGAAGACGCGGCTGTTCCAGGCCCACAGGTTGAAGTCGGTCATCGTCATCGTGCGCGGCGTGTAGCTGCCGGGATCGATGTCGTAGCTCGACAGCAGGAAGCAGAAGTCGCGCTGCACCTCGGCGATCTGCGGATGGCGGCCCTTCGGATGCGTGACCCAGAAGCCCATCATCCCCATCGCCATCTGCGTCATCTCGTCCGCGTGCGGGTGATACATGAAGGTGCCGGGCCGGCGCGCGACGAACTCGTAGACGAAGGTCTCGCCCGGCCGGATCGCAGGCTGCGTCAGGCCCGACACGCCGTCCATGCCGTTGGGCAGCCGCTGGCCATGCCAGTGCACGCTGGTGTGCTCGGGCAGCCGGTTGGTGACGTAGATGCGCACGCGGTCGCCTTCGACGACCTCGATCGTGGGACCGGGCGACTGCCCGTTGTAGCCCCACAGGTGCGCGGTCATGCCGGGCGCGAGCTCGCGCAGCACCGGCTCGGCGACCAGGTGGAACTCCTTGACGCCGTCGCGCATCCGCCAGGGCAGCGTCCAGCCGTTGAGCGTGACCACCGGGTTGTAGGGCCGGCCGTTGGGCGGCGCCAGCGGCGGCGCGGTGTCGGCGTTGTCGCGCTGGGCGGGCTCGGGCAGCGCCGCCATCGCGACGCGCGAGACGCCGCTCGCGTTGACCGCGCCGGCCGCGCCCAGCGCGGCGCCGGCGGCGACCTGCGCGAAGAGGTTTCGTCGGGAAATCATCGGGAATCCTTTCGGAACCGCGCTCAATGCGCGGCGCCGCCGGCCGCTTCGGGCGAGGCGGCGGCGGACGAGGCAACAGGGGAGGCGGCGGCGCCGCCCAGCGGGCCGAGCAGGCTTTGCGACAGCGCCGATTCGGCCAGCCAGTAGTCGCGCTGCGCGTTGAGCGTCGCGGACACGGCACGGGCCTGGGCCCGCGCGTCGGCGAGCAGGTCCATCACGCCGACCAGCATGCCGTTGTAGCGCAGCAGGGTCTCGTCGGAGACCTGGCGGGCCAGCGGCAGCACCTCGTCGTGATGGCGCCGCGCGATGCGCCAGGCCGCCTCGGCCTGCGCGCGCGCGACGCGCACTTCCGAACGCGCCTCGATGGCGACCTGCGCGGCCCGTTCGAGCGATTGCCCGTAGGCCTCGCGCGCGCCGGCGACGCGCGCCTGGCCCCAGTCGAACAGCGGCAGCTCGACGGTCAGCTCGACGCCGCGCTGCGTCGGCTCCTCGTTGCTGCTGTTGCGCTGCAGGCCGAGTTCGAGCACGTTGACCCGGCCGGTCTGGCGCGTCAGGCCGAGCTGCGCGGCGAGCTGCGCCGAGTCGCGCGTCGCGGCCAGGATGTCGAGCCGCTGCGCGACCGCCTGGCGCTCCAGGTCGTCCGCGGCGCGGAACTCGGCCGGCACGTCCGGCAGCCGCTTGGGCAAGGTCAGCGTGGCGACGTCGTCGCCCCACAGGCCGATCGCCCGGACCAGCGCCTCGCGATCGCGCACCGCCTGCAGGTTGGCCTGCTCCAGCGCGAGTTGCGCCTCGGCCAGCACCGCGCGTTCGCGCGCCAGCCGCAGGGCGCTGACATTGCCCGCCTGCCGCATCCGCGCGGCGAGCTCCGCGCCGGCCGACGCGGAGTCGAGCACCGTGCGCACGTGCCCCAGCTGCTCCTGCGAGGCGACGGCCTGCACCCAGGCGCGGCGCGCCTGGCCGGCGACATCGAGCAGCTGCTGCGCGGCGCGCGCCTGTTCGCGCTCGAGCGCGCGGGCGCCGGCCTCCTGCCGGGCGCCGCGGCCGAGCAGGCGCAGCAGGTTGAACTCCAGGCCGCGTTCGATCTCGCGTTCGTCGCCACGGACCATGCGGCCGATGCTCAGCACCGGATTCGGCCAGAGCAGCGTCTGCACGCGCTCGGCGTCCGCCATGCCCAGGCCGTACAGGCTGGCCTGCAGGCCGCGGTGGTTGAGGAGCGCCAGTTGCACCGCGCCCTGCGCGTCGAGCGGCCGCGCCAGCAGCGCCTGGGCGCGTTCGCGGGCGGCGGCGCGCTGGTCGTCGGTGCGCTGCAGCGGCAGCTCGGCGCCGAGCCAGTCGCGGCTCTTCTGCTGAACCGGCGCGGCGGCCTGCTCTGGCGACAGCGAGGCGCAGGCCGACAGCGTCAGCGCCAGCAGCAGCGGGATGGCGAGCCGCCCGGATGTGTGATGGAAGGACATCGAGCGCTCCTCAATGCGAGTGATGGCCGCGGTCCGATGCCGGAGCCGGGGCCGGCGTCGATGCGGAGCGGACTGGCGCCGAGGGCGCAGCGGATGCCGATGCGGAGGCAGGCACGGATGCGGACGACCGCGCGGCCGGTGCCGGTGCCGGTGCCGGTGCCGGTGCCGGAGTCGCGGGCGCGTTCGCGGCACGGCTTTCGCGCAGCAGCGCGCGCCAGCCGCCGGCCTCGTGGACGCGGCGGTTGGCGTCGCGCCAGTCACCGACGCCGGGGTCGGCGACGGCGGCGCTGGATGGCGCGGAGGGTGGCGGCGGGAGCGGCGCGCGCGAATTCACGCGGGCATCGGTGGGATCGGGCGGCGGCTCGGCGGCGAACGCCGCGCCGATGACGCCCAGGCAGGCGGCCAGCGCGAACGCCGGCGGGACTCGAGAAGACATGGCTTCCTCGCGAAGGAACGGGGATCGGGGCCGAGGCGCCGCGATCGGTCGCGGGCGCGGGTCGGCGCGAGCGGCGTCCCGTCAGTGGCGGGGACGCCGGCGTTCAGGCGAGGAAGGTTTTTGGCGGCCGCTCGAGCGGCTGCGGCGATTGCTCGGGCGCGCCGACGGCGCCGAGCGAGGGCGCCGCGTCGCGCAGGTCCTGCGCGGCGACGGTCAGCGGCGCGATCGGAAGCGCGACGCCGATGCAGCACTGCAGGCAGATGCCGCAGTGGGAATGGTCGGACGCCGAATGCGCGCCGTCGTCCTGCGACCCGGCGTGATCAGCGCTCATCAGCGCGTGGCCGGCGCCGGAATCCGAGGGATGGCCCATCGCGCCGTGGTCCATGGCGGTGCCGTGGTCCATGCCGGACATGTCCATCGCGCCCGTGTTCATCGACGCCATGTCGTGGCAGTCGCTGGGCATCGTCATCACGGTGTCCGTCGAGTGCGACGCCATCAGCGCCATCCCGATGCCCATGGTCGCGGCGAGCGCGCCCTGCAGCGGCAGCGTCAGGCTCAGCAGCGCGAGCACCAGCCACCGGCTCCAGAGGAGCCGTCGCGGGGCGGACGCGGGGCGGCGGGACATGGGGCGTGAGTGTAGGCCACTACCGGATTCGACCGCTTCCTGCTCCGATGCCATGCCCTTCCCCTTGAACACGCCTTGTTCGCCTCGCACATCTTCCGGTGCGACACCGGAGGCGCTTTCGCCGCACGCGCCACCGGATTCGGCCGCCGGGGCGGCCACGGAGCGCGACCCGACCACCGCGCTCCTCGACGTGTCGTCGGCCAATGAGGTCTTCGCGCGCTGGGCTGTCACCGGCCTCGACGGTGCCGGTGAAGTGCGCTATCTCCTGGGCCAGTGGCTGAGGGAAACGCGGTCGGAGCACCCGACCGCCGCCCTCGCCGCCCTCGCTGCGGCAGCCCCGTCCTCGGCGGACGGCCAACTGGTCTGGGGCCGCTTCACCAGCACGCGGCTGCCCGACCTGCTGGCCAACTGGATCGCCGAGGCCGACGCCGGCGGATTCCGTGCCGATCCCGCGTGGGCGCGGCACGTCTGCCATCTCGTCGATCGCGTGCTGCGCAGCGACGCCCAGGCGGCACGCGTCGCGGCCCACGGAGCCGCCCCGCAAGGGGCGACGCTCGCCGAACGGATCGCCGCCATCACCGCCGTGCTGGACACCGCGGCGTCGATGCCGTCTCCCGCGCAGCAGCGATTGGCGGTGCCGCGCCTGCCCGCGGCGCGGCATCCGTCGCCCGATGTCCCCACGCCGCCGTCGCTGGACCGGCAGTGGAGCCTGCCATCGATTCCTCCCACGCCGGGACGCGGCGGCGCGGACGCGTCGGGGCCTTCGCCCTTGTCGAGCGCGAGGACCGACGGGGCCGCCTCGTTCGTCCTGTCGTCGCGGCACGACTCGGACGGTCCGCCGCCAACGCCCGGCGCCGGACTGGTGTTCTCCCCGTCCGACAACACGGTCAGCGTCTCGAGTTCGGAGCCCGGCGCCCTCTCCGTGACCGATCCCGCCACGTCCGGTCTTCGAAGGAACGCGCTGCTGGTTCGCCGGACTCCCGGCAACGGCCTCGCGCCCTTGCCGGCGCGGCGCGTGCGGCCAGAGGCGGATCCCGCCACCACCGCAACCGCAACCGCAACCGCAGCTGCAGCTGCAGCTGCAGCTGCAGCCGCAACTGCCACGCTGCCATCGATGAGGTCGGTCGGCTGGCTACCCGCGGTGGATTCGTTCGCGCCCGGCACGCCGGCGCCGGGCCGGGAGTTCCGCACGACGGCGCCCTGGCGAGCGAACGCGATGGTGGTGCGAGACCGCCTCGACGAGATGTCGCCCGCGGCGTTCACGGTGACCGAGCAGGAACTGTTCCGGCGGACGCTGGGGCTGCTGGGCCGCCACCTCGCCGCGGACGACGGTGGCCCGTCCCCCTCCCTCGCGGAGGGGGAGCTCATCCAGCGGACCCTGAACTGCGCGTTGCGTCGGATCACGGCCATGGCGGTCACGGCCGACGGCAGCGGCATCGAACTGCGAGCGCGCGACGCCGAGGAATCCGAAGCCTTGCAAGCGCTGGTGACCTGGGCCAGGGCAGCCTCCGGCCCCGAGGCGCTCCGGCGCGAAGGCTGGGTCGAGTGGTTGTCGGAACGGACGTTCCATCCCGGCCGCCCGCTCCAGCTCCCGGCGGCGCTGATCGCCGGCGGGGCCGAGCCGCCGCCTGGCGATGCATTGCGCGCGCTCGCGCCGCCCGACGAACTGGGCGACCGCGGCACCCTGCGATGGCGAGGGGAAGCGCTGCTGTCGGGGCCGTCGGTCGCAGGCCTGCTGGACCGGCTCGGCGTGCGGCACCTCGACGCGCCCGCGCCGGCGCTGATGGGGCCGGCGCTGCCCGAGGCGCTGAGGGACGCGGACATCGCCGTGGCCACCCTGCGCCAGACCGGCCGGCTGGCGCCGGCGGACATGGCGCGGCGGATCGCCGGGCTGGCCGCCGCGATGCCGGCGCTGTACCTGGTCCGCCTGGCCGACAGCCAGGGTGGCATCGACCCCGCCGCGTTGCCGCCCGAATGGATCGCCGATCCCGCCCATCCCGGCCAGATGTTCCATCGGCGCCGCAACGCCAACCGGCAGTGCCTGGCGCCGATCCGGGACCTGTGGCCCGGCGGCCGCATCCCGCCCGCGCTGCGCGCCCAGGCCGTGAACGTGCCGCCGGACGGCGAGCCGGTGCTCCGCTACATCGCCGGCGTGCGCCATCAGCGGGCCGGGTTCCACGAGTTCAGCGCCGACGACGTGGCCCTGTGCGCCCACCTGGGCACCATCGTGAGCGGCCTGAGCCAGGACGCCGCCTTCGCGGCCCGTTGCCGGGCGATGGCCGGGCAGCCGCTCGGCCCCTGCGCGGATGCCGGCATGCTGACCTTGTCGGCCATGGCGGCGCAGCGCGATGCGGCCGAGGCCGCCACCGTGGCGGACGTGGCGGGCAATGCGTTCCTGCAAGCCTGCCTGGCGCGCGCCGATGCCGACCGGGTCCAGCGCCATCCAGGCTTCGACGAGGTGCTCGAGGAAGCCATGGTGCTGCGCTGGCATGTGTCGCGCGTGCTGGCGGAGGTGCTCGGCGCCGACCGCGTCCGCGTGAGCGACAAGCCGCTCTTCGGCGCCTGCGTGGAAGGCGCGGACTGGGACTCGCCCGCCCGGCGCGAGACCTTCCGGCGCGAGGCGCTCGCGCTGGTCGCGGCCGAGGTCGAGGCGGGTTTCCCCGGCGTCGTGCAGTTGCTGTCGGCCCGGGACGATCCGCTGGGGGCGATGTTCCAGTCTCGCCTGGACCAGGAGCCCGACTGCCAGGCCTTCGCCGCGAGCCGGCAGGCGGCGCAGGACGACTACGCACGAGCCCTGGAGGACGGCGAGGAGGAATCCGTCGCGCTGGCGCGCGCGGACGGGCTCATGACGCAGATCGACGCGTCCTGGCGCCAGGCCCGCCTGGACCTGCTGCGTCCGGCGCTGGACGGGATAGCCGCTCAGGTGCGGGCGGTCGCCGACAGGAAACGCGCGGCGGCCGGGGACCCGGAGGGTCCGCCCGCCAAGCGGCCCCGGCGCAACACGCAGTGATGCGCGCCGACGGCGCGCCATGACAAAGGGCCGCTCACGCGGCCCTCCGGGGGAAACCTGGGCAAACGATCCGTCGACGGA
This sequence comes from Mitsuaria sp. GD03876, assembly GCF_029840635.1. Taxonomy (GTDB): domain Bacteria; phylum Pseudomonadota; class Gammaproteobacteria; order Burkholderiales; family Burkholderiaceae_C; genus Roseateles. The sequence goes on from NZ_JAOCCU010000013.1 coordinate 61,992, forward strand.
TCGTCGGCGTCGGGCTCAGTCCTCGTTCTTGAACACCAGCTTGACCTCGTGGGTCTCCTTCTGGCCGCTGGGCTCGAACTTCCAGTCCATCAGCGCGCGGGTGACGGCCTTGTCGAAGACCTTGCGCGGCTCGGCTTCCAGGATCTCGACGCCGGAGACCTTGCCGTCAGGCTCGATGCTCATCTTGGCGCGGACCGAGCCCTGAGAGATCGACTGGCGGGCGGCCTCGGCCGGGAACTCCGGCGGCACCTTCTTGACGACCTTGGGGGTGGCGTGGGCACCGGCGGCCAGGGCCAGCGCGGCGGCCAGGCCCAGCAGGGTGCGGGAAACGGTGTGGGTCAGGTTCTTGCTCATCTTGGGACCTCGTACGTCTTGGGTGAGGAAAGCGGGGTTTCCGGTAGGAACTGGGGAAGCGGCGATCAGGCCGAGCGCGCGGTGCTGAAGAAGCCCACGGCCTGCACCAGGCGCGAGCTGCTGTCGCGCAGCGAGTCGGTGGAGCGGGTCAGCTCGTCCACCAGCGTGGTGTTCTGCTGCGTGGCGCGGTCCAGCTCGTTCATCGCGTTGTTCACGACGCCCACGCCCGCGGCCTGCTCCTGGGCCGAGTGCGAGATCTCCTCGATCAGCTGGCCCATGTTGTTGACCTCGTCGACGACCGAGCGGATCGTGGCGCCGGCGTTGTTGACCAGGGCGGTGCCGTTCTCGACCTTGACGGACGATTCCTGGATCAGCACCTTGATCTCCTTGGCGGCCTGCGCCGAGCGCGAGGCCAGCGCCCGCACTTCCGACGCCACCACCGCGAAGCCCTTGCCGTGCTCGCCGGCACGGGCGGCTTCCACCGCCGCGTTCAGCGCCAGGATGTTGGTCTGGAAGGCGATGCCGTCGATGACGCCGATGATGTCGCCGATCTTGCGCGAGCTCGCGCTGATCTCTTCCATCGTCGAGACGACCTGGCTCACCACCGTGCCGCCGGCCGAGGCCGACTGGCGCGCCTTGGTGGCGATGCTGGCGGCCTTGCGGGTCAGCTCGCTGGCGCCGTTGAGGTTGGAGGCGATCTGCTCGACCGACGCGGCGGTGTTCTGCAGGCTCTCGGCGGAGCGCGCGGTGCGGTCCGACAGGTCGACGTTGCTGCCGGCGATCTCGTTGGAGTTCTGCGCCACCTCGCCCGCCGCCGCGCTCACGCTGGCGACCACGCCGGACAGCGCGGTCTGCATGTCGCGCATCGCGTGCAGCATCTGCGCCAGCTCGTCGGAGCCCTCGACCTCGATGTGCTGCGACAGGTCGCCGGAGCTGATCGCCTGCGCGGCGTCCTTGGCCTTGCGGGCCGGCACGATGATCGAGCGGGCGATCGTCAGGCCGCCGACACCGCCGATGACCACGGCGATCACGACCAGCACGCCGGTGATCAGGATGGACTGGTTGGCCAGCTTGGCGCCGCCCTCGGCCAGCTCGCGGCCGTTGGCGAACTGCAGGTCCACCAGGCTCTTGAGCGCGTCCTGGTAGTCCTTCTGCGCCGGACGCACGTCCTTGATCAGCGCCTCGCGGGCCTCGTCGGGGCTGCCGTCGGCCTGCACCTTCAGGAACTTGGACACCGAGTCGACGAACTTGGCCTGGTGCTCGCGCACCTTGGCCACGACATCCTTGTCCTTGGCGTCGGAGACCTTGCCCTCGAGCGCGGACAGCTGCTGCTGGCCGTCCTCGAGCGCCTTGGCGATGTCGGCCTTCTGGCGCTTGATCGCATTGGCGGTGTCGAGCAGCAGCAGGTCGCGCGAGGCGCGGGCGATCACGTTGACGTCGCTTTCCAGCGCGTTGGCCAGCGCGATCTTCACCAGGCTGGAATCGGCCGTCGTGCTCAGGTCATGGGAAAGCCGGCTGGCGTTGTGGGCGCCGAAGGCGCCGATCACGACCAGCAGCAGGATCAGCAGCGCGTAGCTCAGCGTCAGGCGCTGGCCGATACGCAGGCGGGACAGAAACGACATCGATTCCCTCGCAACGAATGAGTTGTTGAATGGCCGGACCGCGGGCGACTCGCTGGCGCTCGTGGCGCTTGCGGTGCGGACCGACCATCGGCTTCGGCGCGATCATCGTTGGACTTGATTCGGGTAATCCATGCCGGTTTTCGGGGCCCGTGAATTCTGACGCGGCACTTGCAACTGAATGAAAACGGCGGTCTCACCCTCTTGGTAGAAGCCCTAATACGGCGCTCGGCGCGGTTTCACGAAACCTGCACATTCCGTCGCGATCCGGCGCCTCCGACCTCGTACCGGCGTCGTAACCGACGCGGCCTCCCGCCGCGCGGGGTCAGGCCTTGCCAGCCGGGTCGCCCCGGCCGTCCGCGGGGCCGTCGCATTCCACGCGGTTGCGGCCGGCCTGCTTGGCGCGGTACATCGCCTCGTCGGCGCGGCGCAAGGCGGCTTCGATGCCGGCGTCGTCCGCGCGCAGCACTGTCACGCCGATGCTGACGGTGTACGCGATCGCGGCCACGCCGCCCTCGCCGGCGTCGATCGCCACCGGCGACACGGCGATGCGCTCGCGCAGCCGCTCGGCGAAGCGGTGCGCGCCGGGCAGGTCGGTGTGGGCCAGTCCGACGACGAACTCCTCGCCGCCGAAGCGCCCGGGCAGGTCCACGTCGCGCGAGGACGCCTTGAGCACCTCGGCCAGGGCGCGGATCACCGCGTCGCCCGCGGCATGGCCGTGGCGGTCGTTGACCTGCTTGAAGCGGTCGATGTCCAGCATCAGCAGCGCCGACGGCGTCTTGTAGCGGCGCACGGTGCGCAGCAGCGCGCGCAGGCCCTCCTCGGTGGCCATGCGGTTGGCCAGGCCGGTCAGGCCGTCGGTGCGGGAGCGCTGCTCGAGTTCCGCGTTGACCTTGGCCAGCTGCGTCACCAGCGCCTCGGTCGAGCGCAGCCAGCGCGACAGCGCCTGGTAGCCGAACTGCGCCACGAACAGCACGATCAGCGTGAACACCCAGAAGAACACCCAGGCGGTGCCGAGCATCGCGCGCGACGCCTCCTCCAGCGTCATCCAGTCGCGGCTGCCCAGCGCCGCCTTGAGCTGCAGCGAGCCCAGGCCCAGGCTGACCAGCCCGTAGCCCTGCACCGCCAGCACGATCGCCAGCAGCAGGCCCAGGCCCATCGCGCGGCGCCCGCTGGGCGGCGGCGTGAACAGCGCCGGCCGGCGCGCGATCCAGCGCGACAGCCGCGGCCAGGTCAGCGCCATCAGCGGCCCGCCCAGCAGCACGCTTTGCAGGAAGGCGCCCAGCCACCAGCCCTGCCAGATCGACAACTGGCCTTCGGCGGGCAGGTCCCGGCTGAAGCTCCAGATCAGCGCGCCGGCGGAGCTGAACACCGCGGCGACGAAGCACAGCGGCACGAAGAACCACCAGGCGCGCAGGCTGCGCAGCCCGCGCGCGGCGCCGACGGCGCGGTAGCCGAGCGCCAGCACGCCCAGGCCCAGCGGGTTGGCGCAGGCGAAGACCAGCGCCCAGGCCGGCGACATGCCGGCGTCCAGCGCCAGCACGAAGGTCGCCAGCCAGGCCGGCACCGCGCCCCAGCGCCAGCCCAGGCACAGGGTCCACCACAGGCACAGCGGGATCGGCGGATACAGGGTGAGGAAGACGGTGGTGCCGCCCAGGTCCACCGGAATGCCGGACCAGGCCTGCCGCACGGTCAGCAGCCCCAGCCAGACGCAGGCGACGACGGTCGCCGCCCAGCCGCCGAGGATCCAACGGCGCTCGCCGGGCCGGCCCTCGCGCCACAGCGCCCGGATCGACAGGCTGCCCGGGGTCTCGGGCACCAGGTCGTCGGGGCGCTGCAGCGGGTTCATGTCTGGCCCCGCGCTCCGGATGCCGGCATGGACGGGGAGGTGGACGCGGACCCGGGCGGCTCGACCGCCGGACGGCTTCTGGCGCCGAAGATCGCCGAGCCGACCCGCACCATCGTGGCGCCTTCCAGGATGGCGGCATCCATGTCGGCGCTCATGCCCATGCTCAGCGTGTCCAGCGACAAGCCGAGGTCGCGGTTCAGCGCCGCCATCAGCGCCGCCAGCGCCCGGTGGGGCACGCGCTGCGCCTCCAGCGTGTCCGCCGGCTCGGGAATCGCCATCAGGCCGCGCAGCCGCAGGTTCGGCAGCGCGGCGACGGCGCGCGCCACCTCGGCCACCTCGGCCGGGGCCAGGCCGCTCTTGGAGTCCTCGCCGCTGATGTTGACCTGCAGGCAGACGTTCAGCGGCGCCAGCCCGGCCGGCCGCTGCTCCGAGAGCCGCTGCGCGATCTTGAGCCGGTCCACGCTGTGCACCCAGTCGAAGCGCTCGGCCACGACCCGGGTCTTGTTGCTCTGCAGCGGGCCGATCAGGTGCCACTCGACCCCGGCGCGCAGATCGGCCAGGGCGTCGATCTTGTCGACGCCCTCCTGGACGTAGTTCTCGCCGAAGCGGCGCTCTCCCGCCTCGAATGCTTCTCTCACATCCGGGGCGGGGAAAGTCTTTGTTACCACCAGCAGCGTGACGCTGTCCACGGCCCGCGACGCCTGCAGGCAAGCCCTCTCAATGCGGCCATGGAGCTGTTGTATGTTCTCGGAGATCGTCGCCATAATCGCCAACGCTTTTCTTCATCCCATGGACATCACCCAACTGCTGGCATTCTCGGTCAAGAACAAGGCCTCCGACCTCCACTTGTCCGCCGGGCTGCCGCCCATGATCCGCGTCCATGGCGACGTGCGCCGCATCAACGTCGAGCCGCTCGAGCACCGGCAGGTGCACGACATGGTCTACGACATCATGAGCGACGCCCAGCGCAAGATGTACGAGGAGACGCTGGAATGCGACTTCTCCTTCGAGATCCAGGGCCTGGCGCGCTTCCGCGTCAACGCCTTCAACCAGAACCGCGGCGCGGGCGCCGTGTTCCGGACCATTCCCAGCAAGATCCTGACGCTGGAGCAGCTCAACTGCCCGAAGGTGTTCACCGAGCTGGCGACCAAGCCGCGCGGCATCGTGCTGGTGACCGGCCCGACCGGCTCGGGCAAGTCCACGACGCTGGCCGCGATGGTCAACCACCTCAACGAGAACGAGTACGGCCACATCCTCACCGTCGAGGACCCGATCGAGTTCGTGCACGAGTCCAAGAAGTGCCTGGTCAACCAGCGCGAGGTGGGCCCGCAGACGATGAGCTTCGCCAACGCGCTGCGCTCGGCGCTGCGCGAGGACCCGGACTGCATCCTGGTGGGCGAGATGCGCGACCTGGAGACCATCCGCCTGGCGCTGACCGCGGCGGAAACCGGCCACCTGGTCTTCGGCACGCTGCACACCTCGTCGGCGGCCAAGACGGTGGACCGGATCGTCGACGTGTTCCCGGCGGCGGAGAAGGACATGGTCCGCGCGATGCTGTCCGAGTCGCTGCAGGCGGTGATCTCGCAGACGCTGTGCAAGACCAAGGACGGCAGCGGCCGGGTCGCGGCGCACGAGATCATGCTGGGCACCTCCGCGATCCGGAACCTGATCCGCGAGAACAAGATCGCGCAGATGTACTCGTCGATCCAGACCGGCAACAGCCTGGGCATGCAGACGCTGGACCAGAACCTGACCGACCTGGTCCGCCGCAACGTGATCTCGCCGGCCGAGGCGCGCGCCAAGGCCAAGATGCCGGAGAACTTCCCGGGCTGACGCGACCCGCCGCGACGCGCCTGCGCCGCGGCCGCATCGATTCCCCACGACAACCGACCGGGCCGCGAGCGACTGACCGACGGCACCGGCGCACACAGGACAGGACCTCGCCATGGAACGCGATCAGGCCACCAAGTTCATCAACGACCTGCTGCGCCTGATGGTGTCGCGCAAGGGCTCCGACCTCTTCCTGACGGCGGAGTTCCCGCCGGCGATCAAGGTCGACGGCAAGGTGACCAAGGTGTCGCCGCAGCCGCTGACCGGCCAGCACACGCTGCAGCTGGCGCGGGCGATCATGAACGACAAGCAGGCGGCCGATTTCGAGCGCACCAAGGAGTGCAACTTCGCGATCTCGCCGCAGGGCATCGGGCGCTTCCGCGTGAACGCCTACATCCAGCAGGGCCAGGTGGCGCTGGTGCTGCGGACGATCCCGCAGACGCTGCCCACGATCGAGGCGCTGGACCTGCCCCCGATCCTGAAGGACGTCACCCAGACCAAGCGCGGCCTGGTGATCCTGGTCGGCGCGACCGGCTCGGGCAAGAGCACGACGCTGGCCGCGATGGTCGACCATCGCAACGAGACGACCTACGGCCACATCATCACGATCGAGGATCCGGTCGAGTTCGTGCACCCGCACAAGAACTGCATCGTCAGCCAGCGCGAGGTCGGCCTGGACACCGAGGGCTGGGAGCACGCGCTGAAGAACACGCTGCGCCAGGCGCCGGACGTGATCCTGATGGGCGAGATCCGCGACCGCGAGACGATGGAGCACGCGGTGGCCTTCGCCGAGACCGGCCACCTGTGCATGGCCACGCTGCACGCCAACAGCGCCAACCAGGCGCTGGACCGGATCATCAACTTCTTCCCGGAAGAGCGCCGCGCGCAGCTGCTGATGGACCTGTCGCTGAACCTGAAGGCGCTGGTGTCGCAGCGGCTGCTGCCGCGCCAGGAAGGCAAGGGGCGCGTCGCCGCGGTGGAGATCCTGCTGAACACGCCGCTGGTGTCGGACCTGATCTTCAAGGGCGAGGTGGGCGAGATCAAGGAGATCATGAAGCGCTCGCGCGAGCTCGGCATGCAGACCTTCGACCAGGCGCTGTTCGACCTCTACGAGTTCGGCAAGGTGACCTACGAGGACGCGCTGCGCAACGCGGACTCGGTCAACGACCTGCGGCTGCAGATCAAGCTCAACAGCGAGCGGGCGCGCAGCGGCGATCTGTCGTCCGGCACCGAGCACCTGACCATCGTCTGAGGGCACGGGAGGGCCACAATCGGCGGGTTCTCAATTCCCACCGACAGGTCCCTCCATGAGCAGCATCGGCCAGCGTTCCTACGAATCGACCCCGCCCCTTCGCGTGTCCTTCCTCGGACTCGGCGTGATGGGCTTCCCGATGGCCGGCCACCTGGCCAAGGCCGGCCAGCAGGTCACCGTCTACAACCGCTCGCCCGCCAAGGCGCAGGCCTGGGTGGCCGAGTTCGGCGGGCAGGCGGCGCCCACGCCGCGCGAGGCGGCCAAGGACGCCGACATCGTCTTCTGCTGCGTCGGCAACGACGCCGACCTGCGCTCGGTGGTGCTGGGCGCCGACGGCGCGCTCGCCGGCATGAAGCCGGGCGCCGTCTTCGTCGACCACACGACCGCCTCCGCCGAGGTCGCCCGCGAGCTGTACGCCGCGGCGCGGGGCGCGGGCGCGCACTTCGTCGACGCGCCGGTCTCCGGCGGCCAGGCCGGCGCCGTGAACGGCGCGCTGACCGTGATGTGCGGCGGCGACGAGGCCGCCTTCGAGCGCGTGCGCCCGTACGCGCTGCACCTGGCCAAGGCGGTGACCCGCGTGGGCGACGCCGGCGCCGGGCAACTGGCCAAGATGGTCAACCAGATCTGCATCGCCGGCATCGTGCAAGGGCTGTCCGAGGCGATCGCCTTCGGCCAGAAGAGCGGCCTGCCGATGGCGCTGGTGCTCGACGTGATCGGCAAGGGCGCCGCGCAGAGCTGGCAGATGGACAACCGCGGCAAGACCATGGTCGACGACAAGTTCGACTTCGGCTTCGCCGTGGACTGGATGCGCAAGGACCTCGGGCTGGTGCTCGACGAGGCGCGCCGCAACGGCGCGCGACTGCCGATGACGGCGCTCGTGGACCAGTTCTATGCCGACGTCCAGGAAATGGGCGGCGGGCGGTTCGATACCTCGAGCCTGATCAAGCGGCTGCGCTGAAACGCCCCCTCACCCTGACCCTCTCCCCCTCCCGGGGGCGAGGGGACCACCCCCACGGACACCATCACGCCTTCGCAGGGCTAACCGGTCTCACGAGGCCCCCTCTCCCGCACTGCGGGAGAGGGCTGGGGTGAGGGTCGTGTGAGTCAGCCCGGCTGACGCGGCGCGGCGTCCAGGCCGCCGCCCAGCACCTTGTACAGCTGCACCTGGTTCTGCAGCTGCGCCAGGCGCACCTGCAGCGCCAGCTGCTGCGCCGCGAAGCTCGCCCGCTGCGCGTCCAGCAGGTCCAGGCTGGATGCCGCGCCGTTGCGGAAGCTCAGGTCCACCAGCTGCAGCCGCGTGGCTTCCGCCTGCGCCTGCGCATCCTGCGCGCGCAGTTGCTCGTCCAGCGTCGCCCGGCCCGCCAGCGCGTCGGCCACTTCCTTGAAGGCCGTCTGCACGACCTTCTCGTACTGCGCCACCGCGATCTCGCGGTTCGCCTTCGCCGCCGCGACGTTGTTGCGCACCCGGCCTGCGTCGAAGATCGGCATCAGCGCCGATCCCGCGATGCTCCACGCGCTCTGGCTGAACAGGTCCTTCAGCGCGCCGCTGGCCGTGCCCACGCTGCTCGTCAGCGTGATGCTCGGGAAATAGGCCGCGCGCGCCACGCCGATGTTGGCCTCGGAGGCCACCAGCTGCTGCTCGGCCTGCCGCACGTCGGGCCGGTCCACCAGCACCTGCGAGGGCAACCCCGCCAGCAGCGCGCCCATCGTCTGGTCGCCCAGCGGCTTGGACGCCGGCAGCGCCTCCGGCAGCACCTGCCCCACCAGCAGCGTCAACGCGTTCAGGTCCTGTTGCCGCGTGCGCTCGGCCTGCGCCAGCGTGGCGCGCGCCGATTCATACGACGACTTGGACGTGCTCAGGTCCAGGTTGGACGCCGCGCCGTTGTCGAACTTCAGCTGCATCAACTTGAGGCTGTCCTCGCGCGTGGCCAGCGTCTGGCGCGTCAGCGCCAGCAGCTCCTCGTCCGCCTGCACCGCCAGGTAGGCCGACGCGACGCCGGCCACCAGGCTGATCTGCGCCGACCGCGCCGCCTCGCCCGTGGCCAGGTACTGCGCGAAGGACGCGGCGCTCTGGTTCTTCACGCGGCTGAACAGGTCGATCTCGTACGAGGTGACCTGCAGGCCCGCCTGGTAGACGTTGACGATCTTGCTGTCGCCGTTGGACGTGGTCTGCGGCGAACGCTGCGCCGACAGGCCGACGTTGACCGTCGGCCAGCGGCTGGCCGCGGTGACGTTGGCCTGCGCCCGCGCCACGTCCACGTTCAGCAGCGCCATGCGCAGGTCGCGGTTGTTCTTCAGCGCCAGCTCGATCAGCTGCTTGAGCCGCTCGTCGCGGAAGAACTGCTGCCATTGCAGCTCGGTCGCGGCCTTGGCGTCGCCCGCTTCGGCGCCCGGGCCTTGCGGCCACTGCGGCGCCACCGGCGCGTCGGGGCGCTGGTGATCCGGCGCCAGGTTCACGCAGCCCGTCAGCAGGACCACCGTCGCGGCCGCCGCGGCCAGCAGGGAAAACTTGTTCTTCTTCATGCTCACACTCCATCGGCGTTCTTGGCCGCCGCGATCGCCTTGCCGGCGTCCGGGCCGTCCAGTTCATGCGCGTACAGCTTCTGCTGGCGCTCGCTGCCCTTGAAGAAGCGCCGCACCACCAGGAAGAACACCGGCACGAACACCACCGCCAGCAGCGTCGCCGTGACCATGCCCGACAGCACGCCGGTGCCGATCGCGCGCTGGCTCGCCGAGCCCGCGCCCGAGGCGAAGAACAGCGGCGTGACGCCCAGGATGAAGGCCATCGAGGTCATGATGATCGGACGGAAGCGCAGGTGCGCCGCCTCCAGCACCGACTCCACCAGCCCCTTGCCCTGCGCCTGCAGGTCCTTGGCGAACTCGATGATCAGGATCGCGTTCTTCGCCGACAGGCCGATGATCGTGATCAGGCCGACCTTGAAGTACACGTCGTTGGGCATCGCGCGCAGCGTCGCCCCGGCCAGCGCGCCCAGCAGGCCCAGCGGCACCACCAGCATCACCGACAGCGGGATCGACCAGCTCTCGTACAGCGCCGCCAGGCACAGGAACACCGCCAGCAGCGAGAACGCCAGCAGGATGCCGGCCTGCGAGCCCGACAGCTGCTCCTCGCGCGACAGGCCCGTCCACTCGTAGCCGATGCCCGGCGGGAGCTGCTGGATCATCGATTCCAGCTCCTTCATCGCCTGGCCCGTCGAGGCGCCCGGCGCCGCGTCGCCGGCCAGGCGCATCGCCGGATAGCCGTTGTAGCGGGTCGCCTGCATCTGGCCGGTGATCCAGTGGCTGGTCGCGAAGGCCGACAGCGGCACGTTGACGCCCTGCGCGTTGTTGACGTTGATCGCCAGCACGTCGTTGGGCGTCATGCGCTTGGGCGCGTCGGCCTGCACCACGACCCGCTGCATGCGGCCGGTGCTCGGGAAGTCGTTGACGTAGGTCGAGCCCAGCTGGATGCCCAGCGTGCGCGCGATCGTGTCGTAGCCGACGCCCAGCGCCTGCGCCTTCTCGCGGTCGATGTCGATCTGCAGCTGCGGCGCGTCCTCCAGGCCGTCCGGCCGCATGCCGGTGATGACCTTGCTCTTCTGCGCCATGCCCATGAGCTGGTTGCGGGCCTGCAGCAGCGCCTCGTGGCCGAGGCCGCCGCGGTCCTGCAGCCGCAGCGCGAAGCCGGTGGCCGTGCCCAGTTCGGGGATCGGGGGCGGCGACAGCGGGAAGATGAACGCGTCGCGCACGCCCACCATCATCGCGCCCATCACCCGGCCGGCCAGCGCCTGCGCGCTGTGGTCCTTGCCCTTGCGTTCCTCCCAGGGCTTGAGCGGCACGAACACCAGCGCCGCGTTCTGGCCCTGGCCCGAGAACGAGAAGCCGATCACGCCGATCGTGTCGGCCACTTCCGGCTGCTTGTGCAGGAAGTTCTCGACCGCGGCCACCGCCGCTTCCGTCCGGTTGGACGTCGCGCCCGGGGGCAGCTGCACGTTGACGATCAGGTAGCCCTGGTCCTCGTTGGGCAGGAACGAGGTCGGCATGCGGATGTAGAGCCAGCCCACGACGGCCACGATCGCGGCGAACGCCACCATCATCGAGCCGCTGCGTTTGAGCAGCTTGGCGACCCAGCCCTCGTAGCCCTTGGCGGTGCGCGAGAAGCCGCGGTTGAACCAGCCGAAGAAGCCGCGCTTCTCATGGTGGTGGCCGGCCTCGACCGGCTTGAGCAGCGTCGCGCACAGCGCCGGCGTCAGCGACAGCGCCATCAGCGCCGACAGCGCCATCGACGCCACCATCGCCAGCGAGAACTGGCGATAGATGTTGCCCACCGAGCCGGCGAAGAACGCCATCGGCACGAACACCGCGATCAGCACCGTGGTGATGCCGATGATGGCGCCGGAGATCTGGCCCATCGCCTTCTTGGTGGCCTCGCGGGGACTGAGGCCCTCCTCGCTCATGATGCGCTCGACGTTCTCGACGACGACGATCGCGTCGTCGACCAGGATGCCGATCGCCAGCACCATGCCGAACAGCGTCAGCACGTTGATCGAGAAGCCCAGCGCCAGCATCACCCCGAAGGTCCCCAGCAGCGCCACCGGCACCACCAGCGTCGGGATCAGCGTGTAGCGCCAGTCCTGCAGGAACAGGTACATCACCAGGAACACCAGCACGATCGCCTCGATCAGCGTCTCGACCACCTGGGAGATCGAGATCTTCACGAACTTGGACGAGTCGTACGGGACCGTGTAGTCCACGCCGGCCGGGAAGTACTTCTTGAGCTCCTCCATCCGCTTCTTGATCGCGGTGGCGGTGCCCAGCGCGTTGCCGGTGGGCGAGAGCTGCACGCCGATGCCGGTGGACGGCTGGCCGTTCAGGCGGGTGTAGGTGGCGTAGCTCTGGCCGCCGAGCTCGATGCGCGCGACGTCCTTGAGCAGCACCTTGGAGCCGTCGGTGTTGGCGCGCAGCACGATCTTCTCGAACTGCGCCTTGTCCTCGAGCTGGCCCTTGACGACGATCGTGGCCGACATCGTCTGGCTGCTGGTGTTGGGCCGGTCGCCCAGCACGCCCGCGGGCACCAGCGCGTTCTGCGCCGCGACCGCCGCGCTCACCTCCGCCGGGCTCAGGTTGAACGACTGCATCTTGGCCGGATCCAGCCAGATGCGCATCGCGCGCTCGGAACCGAACAGCTGCGCCTGGCCGACGCCGGGGATGCGCTGGATTTCAGGAACGATGTTGCGGGCGGCGTAGTCGCCCAGCGCGATGGGGTCCATCGAGCCGTCCTTGGACGCCATCGTCACGAACAGCAGGAAGTTCGAGCGCGACTTGTCCACGCGCACGCCTTGCTGCGTGACCGCCGCCGGCAGGCGCGGCGTGGCGCGCGAGAGGCGGTTCTGGATCTCGACCTGCGCCAGGTCGATGTTGGTGCCCGATTCGAAGGTCACCGTGATCGAGCCGGTGCCGTTGGCCTGGCTGATCGATTCCATGTAGGCCAGGCCGGGCGCGCCGTTGAGCTCCTGCTCGATGACGGAGACGACCGCCTCGTCCAGGGTCTTGGCCGAGGCGCCGGGGTAGGTCACCGCGATCACCAGCGAGGGCGGCGCCACCGTGGGGTACTGCGCCACCGGCAACTGGGTGACGGCCACCCCGCCGAAGACCAGGATGAACAGGGCGATCACCCACGCGAAGATGGGGCGATCAATGAAGAAACGTGCCATGTCTTGGATCCTTCCGGAGCGTCAGGCGCTCAGCGGCTGGCCGCGGCGGAGGCCGCCGGGGCGGCGCCCGAGGCCGCGCTCGCCGGGTTGAACGGCACCGGATTGACCGGCGCCCCCGGGACGAACATCTTCTGGAAGCCGTCGGCGATGACCTTCTCGCCGGACTTCAGGCCGTCCAGCACCACCCACTGGTTGCCGATCGCGTTGCCGATCTTGACCTTGCGCGGCGCGGGCTTGTTGTCGGGACCGACCACCAGCACCGTGTCGCCGGTCGAGCCGCGCGTCACCGCCTGCTGCGGCAGCAGTACCGCCGAGGGCAGTTCCGCCTGCGCCACGCGCACCCGCACGTACTGGCCGGGCAGCAGCAGGCCGTCCGGGTTCGGCACCTCGGCGCGCAGCGTCACCTGGCCCGAGGTCGGGTCGACCGTCAGGTCGGTGAACAGCAGCTTGCCGGCGCGCGGCAGGACGTTGCCGTCGTCGCCGACGATCTCGACCTGCGCCGCGTTGGCGCCGGCGCTGCGCAGCTGGCCGGCGGCCAGCGCGCGGCGCATCGTCTGCACCTCGTTGGCGGACTGGGTGAAGTTCACGTAGACGCTGCTGACCTGCTGGATCAGCGCCAGCTGCGTGGCGTCGGCCGCGCCCACCAGCGCGCCCTCGGTCACCAGCGCGCGGCCGATGCGGCCCGAGATCGGCGCGTAGACATGGGCGTAGTCCAGGCTCAGCTTGGCCTGCACGACGGCGGCCTTGGCGGCGGCGACATCGGCGGTCGCGGCCTTGGCGGTCGCCACCGAGGTGATGTATTCCTGCTGGCTGATCGCCTTGGCGTCGGCCAGCGGCTTGTTGCGCGCGGCCTGCGCGGCGGCCTGCGCCTCGTTGGCCTGGGCCTTGGCGAGGTTGGCGTTGGCGCTGTCGAGCTGCGCCTGGTACGGCGCCGGGTCGATCAGGAACAGCGCCTGGCCGGCCTTGACCTCGGAGCCCTCGGTGAAGAGACGCTTCAGGATCACGCCGTTGACGCGAGCGCGCACTTGCGCGGTACGCAGCGCCTCGACACGGCCCGGCAGTTCGGTCTGCAGCGCCACCGGCTGCTGGCCCACCGTGACGACGCCGACGTTGGCCGGCGGCATGCCGCCGCCCGGGCCGCCCTTGCCGGCCGCCTCGTCCTTGCCGCAGGCGGTCAGCACCGCCGCGATCGAAATCACCAGCGGCAACAGGTAGAGCATGCGCGCGCCGGCCTTCAGGCCCGGGCGCTCCGACCCCGGCGTTGCTTTTGTCAGAGGGGTAGACATCACGATGGGATTCCTCTCGCAGTACAGATTCAGATGGGTCAGCCAACCATGGCACCTACCGCCACGACGTACGGCATCGGTACGGTTCGACCCGAAGCCGCGCAGTATATACATACATTCATGCATGTATGTTTCTGGAACGTGCTCCTACAATCGAGGCATGGCACGTCGAACCAAACAGGAAGCCCAGGAGACGCGCGAGCGCCTGCTCGACGCCGCGGAACAGCTGTTCCATGAGCGCGGCGTCTCGCGGACCTCGCTGCAGGACATCGCGCAGGCCGCCGGCGTGACGCGCGGCGCCGTCTACTGGCATTTCGAAGACAAGGTCCAGCTCTTCAACGCGATGATGGAGCGCGCCACCATGCCGCTGGAGGAGGACTTCGAGGCGTCGGTGACGCCCCATCCCGAGCGGCCATTGGACGACCTGCGCCTGCGATTGATGAACGTCATGCACTGCGCGGTGTTCAACGCTCGCACACGCCGGGCCTTCGAGATCGCCAACCTGCGGGTGGAGTTCGTCGGGGAGATGGCCTCGATCCGGGGCCGCAAGGTGGCCGCGCACCGCGAATGGACCACCCACAACCGCGACGCGTTCGAGCGCGCCAAGGCGCTCGGCCAGTTGCCCGCGGACGTCGACGCGCACCAGGCGGCCATCGGGCTGATGGCGCTGATCGGCGGGCTGCTGCATCACTGGATCCTGGATCCGGAGGCCTTCGACCTGATCGAGGTCGGACAGGCGCGGCTGGAGCATTACCTCTCCTCGTTGACGGTGGCGGTGCCGAACCGCTTCCCGCCGCTGACGGCGGCGGAACGCGGCGCGCTGGGCCGCCAGGCGGCATGTTCCGCGCCCGGCCCGCAGGGCGCCGGCGGCCTGCCCCGGGACGACGCCAGCCCCGCGGACGACACGCCCCCGGCCCCGGACGCGGCCGTCCATCCTCGCGATTGAGCGCAATTCCGGTGGAAAGCCCTGCATTTGCGCGGGGTGCCCTGGGGTGAACCCCAGGGTGCGGCGACAATACCCGGTTGCCCACGTCCGAGCCGCCGCCGTGTCCATCGCTCCTCCGCCCACCCGCCCGCTGTCCGATCTGAAGAAGACCGGCCAGAAGGCGCTGACCTCGTACCGCCCGTTCTGGGCCAAGCGCTTCGGTCCCGCGCCGTTCCTGCCGATGTCGCGGGAGGAGATGACGCAACTGGGCTGGGACAGCTGCGACATCATCATCGTCAGCGGCGACGCCTACGTGGACCACCCCAGCTTCGGCATGGCCGTGATCGGCCGCACGCTGGAGGCACAGGGCTTCCGCGTCGGGATCATCGCGCAGCCGGACTGGAACTCGGCGGACGCGTTCAAGGCGCTGGGCAAGCCCAACCTGTTCTTCGGCGTGGCGGCCGGCAACATGGATTCGATGATCAACCACTACACGGCCGACCGGAAGATCCGCTCGGACGACGTGTACACGCCGGGCGGCGCCGCGGGCAAGCGGCCGGACCGCGCGACGCTGGTCTACACCCAGCGCTGCAAGGAGGCGTTCAAGGACGTGCCGGTGATCATCGGCGGCATCGAGGCCTCGCTGCGCCGCATCGCCCATTACGACTACTGGCAGGACAAGGTCCGGCGGTCGATCCTGGTGGACTCCAAGGCCGACCTGCTGGTCTACGGCAACGCCGAGCGCGCGATCATCGAGATCGCCCACCGCCTGTCGCAGAAGAAGCCGATCGAGTCGATCACCGACGTGCGCGGCACCGCCTTCATGCGCCGGCCCGACGACGCGTCGCTGGACGGCTGGTTCGAGATCGACTCGACCGACGTCGACGCGCCGGGCAAGGTCGACGCGTTGCTCAGCCCCTACATGACGACCGAGGAAGCGGCCGCCGACCAGGGCACCGATTGCTCCAAGCAACAGGAGCAGGCCCAGGCCGCCGGCGCCGCGGGCGCCCCGTCGACGGGTGCCGCGCCGCAGCCGGGCATGCCCGAGATCAAGCCGATCAAGATCGTGCGCCAGACGCTGGCCAGGAACGGCAGCGACGGCCGCGCGCTGGTCACGCCCAAGGACCGCACCGTCATCCGCCTGCCCGCGTTCGAGCAGGTCAAGGGCGATCCGGTGCTCTACGCCCACGCCAACCGCGTGCTGCACCTGGAGACGAATCCGGGCAACGCGCGCGCGCTGGTGCAGCGGCATTCGTCCGGCGGCGTCGACCGCGACGTCTGGCTCAACCCCCCGCCGATCCCGCTCACCACGGTCGAGATGGACCACGTCTTCGACCTGCCCTACGCGCGCAGCCCGCATCCGGTCTACGCCGACGAGAACGGCAGCCACGACCACGCCACCAAGATCCCGGCCTGGGAAATGATCCGCTTCAGCGTGAACATCATGCGGGGCTGCTTCGGCGGCTGCACCTTCTGCTCGATCACCGAGCACGAGGGCCGCGTGATCCAGAGCCGCAGCGAGGACTCGATCATTCGCGAGATCGAGGACATCCGCGACAAGGTCAAGGGCTTCACCGGGATCATCTCGGACCTGGGCGGCCCGACCGCCAACATGTGGCACATCGGCTGCAAGAGCCCCGAGATCGAGGCCGCCTGCCGCAAGCCCAGCTGCGTCTATCCCGGCATCTGCCCCAACCTTCACACCGACCACGGCCCGCTGATCAAGCTGTACCGCCGCGCGCGCGGACTGCGCGGGGTGAAGAAGATCCTGATCGGCTCGGGCCTGCGCTACGACCTGGCGATCGAGTCGCCCGAGTACATCCAGGAACTGGTGACGCACCACGTCGGCGGCTACCTGAAGATCGCGCCGGAGCACACCGAGGGCGGCCCGCTGTCCAAGATGATGAAGCCGGGCATCGGCACCTACGACCGCTTCAAGCAGCTGTTCGAGGCCGCCAGCGCCGCCGCCGGCAAGAAGCAGTACCTGATCCCCTACTTCATCGCCGCGCACCCGGGCACCGCCGACGAGGACATGATGAACCTCGCGCTCTGGCTCAAGCGCAACGGCTTCCGCGCCGACCAGGTGCAGACCTTCTATCCGAGCCCGATGGCCACGGCCACGGCGATGTACCACTCGGGCAAGAACCCGCTGAAGAAGATCACCCGCGAGAGCGAGCCGGTCGACATCGTCAAGGGCGAGCGGCGCCGGCGCCTGCACAAGGCCTTCCTGCGCTACCACGACCCGAGCAACTGGCCGCTGCTGCGCGAGGCGCTCAAGGAGATGGGCCGCGCCGACCTGATCGGCAACGGCAAGCACCACCTGATCCCGACCTTCCAGCCGGCGACCGACGGCGGCTACGAGTCGGCGCGGCGCAAGAACTCGACGCAGGCCGGCCAGAAGGTCGCGCCGAACAAGCCGCGCGCCGGCCAGATCCTGACGCAGCACACCGGACTGCCGCCGCGGGTCACCGGCGCGAAGCCGGCGCCGCGCGGCAAGCCCCTGGCCAAGCCGGCGGCCAAGCGCGGTCAGCGCTGATCGTCAGCGGACGGCGCCGTCGGCGCCGGTCCCGGCTTCACCCACTGCCAGACCTTCCATCCCAGGCTGACCCAGGCCCAGACCCGGGCGATGCGCCCCGGCGGGCTGTCGACCGCGTCGGCGTCGCGCCGGCGCAGCGCGCGCACCAGCCCCGCCAGGCCGCCCGCGGCGGCCAGCGCCGCCACCGTGCGCCACAGCCGCGGCAGGCTGCCGGCCAGCCGCCAGAGCCCATGGCCGCGTTCGGCCCATTGCATCGGGCGCTCCAGCGCCTGCAGGTCGCGCACCAGGCCCACCCGCAGCTCCGCGCTGCGCAGCTGCAGCTCGAGCTGACGCAGCTTGAGCCGCTGGCCCGCGTCGCCCCACATCACGGTTGATCTCCGGTATCGGGCGCGACGGCGCGCTGGTCGCGCGCCAGTTCCGCGGCGCTGGCCGAGAACGGCCGGCCCGTCGCCAGTTGCCGCTTCGCCCAGTACCAGGACGACACCGCGCCGATCAGGAAGGCCGCGCCGAGCCCCGCACCCAGGGGGGCCCGCCAGTTGTCCGGCACCCACAGCAGCAACGCCACGACCAGCATCAGCAGCGCGGCCACGCCCAGCAGCAGCGCCAGCAGCAACGCGGTCAGCGCGCCGAACAGCCGCAGCAGCTCCGCCTGCAGTTCCACGCCGAGCAATTCCAGCCGCACGCGGGCCAGTTCCAGCGTGCGCTCGGCGATGCGACGCAGCCGCTCCGTCAGCCCCGGATCGCGTGATTCCATCGAATGTTTCTCCTCTGTGTCCGGCCTCCCGGAACGCGGAAGCTATCACTGAATCGGGGGAAACGAGGGCGTTCTTTGTCCAATCGCGCCTCAGGCCTTGGGCTAAAGTGCGGTAACGCCTGGTTGCGCGCGCCGCGCGCCGCCGGCCTGACAAGGTTCATTCAATGCCTGATCGCCAGCACACGCCGCACTCCGCCGTCGTCGAAGACGACGACCTGCTGCAGTTCCTGGACGACCACGAGCATGCGGCCGTGGACGACGCGCCCCCCCGCAAGCCCTGGCGGGTGCTGATCGTCGACGACGACACCGACGTCCACAAGGCGACCGAGCTCGCGATGCAGGGCCTGCAGGTCGAGGGCCAGCCGCTGGCCTTCCTGCACGCCAAGTCCGCCGCCGAGGCGCGCTCGCTGCTCGGCCATGAACCCGACATCGCCGTCGTGCTGCTGGACGTGGTCATGGAGTCCGACGACGCCGGCCTGCAGCTGGTGCGCCACATCCGCGACGAACTGCGCCTGCGCGCGGTGCGCATCGTGCTGCGCACCGGCCAGCCCGGCTACGCGCCGGAGATCGAGACGGTCCAGACCTACGACATCAACGACTACAAGACCAAGTCGGAGCTGACCCGCACCCGGCTCTACACGGTGCTGACCGCCGCGATCCGCTCGTACCGGCAGATCCGCGCGCTGGAGGCGAACCGGCAGGGCCTGGAGATGATCGTCGAGGCCAGCACCGAGCTCGGCCGCCAGCACGGGCTGCACCGCTTCGCCGAAGGCGTGGTCACGCAGCTGTGCGCGCTGCTGGGCACGCTGCCCGAGGGCCTGGTCTGCGTGCAGGCCCACAACGACGCGTCCGGCGACGCCCGCGTCATCGCCGCGGCCGGCCAGTACAGCTCGCTGATCAACCGGCCGCTGCGCGCGGTGCCGGTGGGCAAGGTGCGGGACCTGCTCGCGCGCTGCCTGGCCGCCGGCCACAACCTGCATGAAGAGGGCTGCACCGTCCTGTTCTTCGGCCTGCCCAGCGGCCGCGCGATGGCCGCGCTGGTCGAAGTGCAGCGCGAGCTCGACGAGCTCGACCGCCAGCTGCTGCGCGCCTTCTGCTCCAACATCGCCGTCGGCTTCGAGAACGTCATGCTCTACACGCAGCTGACGGACCAGGCCTACAACGACCCGCTGCTGCAGCTGCCCAACCGCACGCGCTTCATCGAGCTGCTCGAGCACAACCTCAAGACGCCCGAGGGCATCACGCTGGCGCTGATCGACCTGGACGACTTCGCCGACGTCAACGACGCCTTCGGCCACCGCTTCGGCGACCAGGTGCTCCAGGCGGTGTCGCAGCGGCTGGCGCAGCGGCTGGGCTTCAACACCGCGATGGCGCGGATCTCGTCCAACGCCTTCGGCCTGCTCGGTCCCGACGAGATGGTCAACGGCCACCGCATCGCGCTGGTCTTCGAGGACCCGTTCACCGTCGCCGGCGAGCGGCTGCAGCTCTCCGCCACCACCGGGCTGGTGCGGCTGGCGCAGTCGCGCGCGCTGGGCTCGGAGCTGCTGCTGGACGCGCAGATCGCGCTCAAGCGCGCCAAGGCGGGCAACCGCGGCGCGTCGCAGTACTTCTCGGCGGAGATGGGCGTCGACGCCCGCGAGCGCTTCAAGCTGCTCAAGGGCCTGCGCGCCAGCTTCGAGGAACGCCGGCTGTTCGTCGTCTACCAGCCGCAGGTGGAACTGGGCTCGCAGCGCGTCATCGGCGCCGAGGCGCTGCTGCGCTGGCGCACCGCCGACGGCAAGTTCGTGCCGCCGGACCAGTTCATCCCGCTGGCCGAGCAGTCCGGCCTGATCGTGCCGATCGGCGAATTCGTACTGAGGACCGCCTGCCACCAGGTGCGCCAGCTGCGCGACGCCGGCCATGCCGACTTCCGCATCGCGGTGAACATCTCGCTGGCCCAGTTCCGTCATCCGGCCTTCATCGACACGGTGCGCCGCGCGCTGGCCGATGCCGACGTGCCGGGCGCCGCGCTGGAGCTGGAGATCACCGAGTCGATGGCGATGGAGGAGGTCTCGGCCGTGCTGCGCGTGCTGGCGGAGATCCGCGGCACCGGCGCCTCGGTGGCGATCGACGACTTCGGCACCGGTTTCTCGTCGCTGAGCCAGCTGCGCCGGCTCGACGTCGAGCGGCTCAAGATCGACCGCGCCTTCGTCCGCGAGGCGCAGAGCTCCGCCGCCGGCGCGACGATCGCGCAGATGGTGGTGAACCTGGGATGCAGCCTGGGGATGCGCGTCGTCGCCGAAGGCATCGAGACCGAGGAACAGCGCCTGCACCTGCTGGCGCTGGGCTGCCACGAGGGTCAGGGCTGGCTGTTCGCCAAGCCGATGCCGGGCGAGGACCTCGAGCGCTGGCTGGCCGCGCCCAAGCCCTGGCAAACGAATCCGACGCCGGCCAGCGCGCCGGCGCCCCAACCGGCGCCGTGCCTGGCGCCGAGCGCCGCGACGGCCAGCGTCCCGGTCGTCACGCCGGTCAACGGCGGACGGTGACGGCCGGCGCCTCGGCCAGCCGTCGGAACGCGCCGCCCCGGCGGCGCGCCCTCGGCAGACGGCCCGTGAGCGCCGCCTGCCCGGCAGACCGCCGCGTCAGCGACGGCTGATCAGCAGACCCAGCAGCAGGCCGACACCGGCCGCCACGCCGATCGACTGCCAGGGGTTGTCGTGCACGTAGTCGTCGGTCGCCTTGCTGGCGGCCTTGGCGCGCTCGACGGCGGCGGACTGGAAGTCGCCCAGGCTGGACTTGGCGCGGTCCAGCGTCGACTGCACGCGGGCCCGCAGCTCCGACGCGCCGGCGCCGGTCTGGTCGGCGGTGGCGCGCAGCAGCGACTCGGCGTCCGTCACCACCTGGTGCAGGTCAGCCAGCAGGCGATCGGAGGAAGAGGTCTTGGCCATGAGCAGTACTCCTTGTTGGATGGGTGAAACGAAAGCGCATCGGCGCGGAACGAAGTCCGGTTGTACGTCTGTCGAGCGATATCGGGCAAGTCATCCCGATGGGTGTCCGACCGCGACGCGCGGATTTGCCGCTGCGCGAACCATGGTCCCGGCAGGGGCATGTGGCGCTCCCGGCCTGGGCAAGGGCGGCCGAGGTTCAGCCGGACGACCCCGCATCGTCGTCGCAAACCGTGTGGCGCCGCACCAGGAAATAGCTGGCGCGCCGTTCACCTTCGACGATCAAGACCTGACCCTCCAGCGCGGCCAGCACCGGGTCGTGGAACGGATTGCCGCCGGCGCGGCGCAGCGGCACCCGCGTGTCGTCGGGCAGCGCCAGCAGCATCGCGACGTGCTCGCTCTTGCTGCCGGTGGCGACGCGGTCGCGCACCACCCGGCCGCGCAGGGTCTCCACCCCGTCGGGGGACGTGGAGGGCGACCGCCCCGCGTCGGCGGGATCCTCGGGATCGACAGGCTCAGCGGGCATGCATGCGTCTCACGTGAAGCAGCCGGCCGCCCTGCTCGGTCGCGACCAGCGACAGCGGCCGCATCGTCGCGTCTGCGGCCGGCAGCGTCGCGGTATAGACGTGCACCACCCGGAGGTCCGGGGCACCGACGACCTGGTAGCTGGTGAGCTGGCAATCGGCCGGCGACAGGCCGGACTCGCGCAGCATCGGCGTCACCGCGCGGGTCACGGCGGCGGCGGGCCGGGCGTCGACGGCCTTCAGGCGCGGCAGCGAGCGTGCCAGGTTGCGCCCTTCCCGCTCCAGCCGCTCGCGGCGCAGGCCGCGCACGCCGCGGTCCTGCACCGTCGCGAACGCCTGCTTGAACGCCTTGGTCTTCGTCAGCGCGTGGCCGACGAAAGTCACCGGCTGCAGCGACGGATCGCCCAGCAGGTAGAACTGCGCCAGCGTCTTCAGGTCCACCGGATCCAGGTGGGTGCGGGCGCCGGCGAACTGCTGGCGCGCCTCGAGCAGCGCGCGGCCGGTCGACGCGCCGGCCAGCACCCGCTGCAGGAAGTACTGGCACAGCAGGTCGGCCGAGCCGTTGCCGACGCTGGGGCCGTAGGCGATCGTCGTGCTGCCGACGAAGGCGGCGGCGCCGTCGGCCAGGTAGCGCACCGAGATCGGCCACTCGCCCGAGTCCACCAGCGCCGGATCGAAGACCTGGGCGCCGTAGCAGCACTCGGCCGCGATGACCGAGCCGGTGCTGACCCGGCCCTTCACCGCCGCCGAGCTGAGCGCCTCCGGGAACTGCTCGCCGTGCTGGCCGTAGTACGAGGGGTCGTGGTCCGCGCCGTGGCAGTTGATGAAGTGCATCCGCGGCGCCAGCTCGGCCTTGGTCCAGGACGGGCCGTCCGGCGGCGACAGGTGCAGCGGATTGGACGGACCGAAGGTGTTGTCCAGGCTCTGCCGCGTCGACGCCTGCCAGACCTCGGCCGACAGGCCGAAAAAGCTGGTGGCGAAGTCCTGGCGCTGGCGCGACTCGTGCTCGGTCGCCGCCCGGAGCAGCTGCAGCAGCAGGTCGGGCCGGGTCGCGCCGGGCAGGTCCGGCAGCCGGCCCACGACGCGTGTCGGGCCCAGGAAGCGGTTCGGATCGGTGCTGTAGCCGCTCTCGCAGGCGTAGGGCAGGTCGCTCGGGACATGGGGATCGCCGTCCGACGGCGTCGGGCTCTTCAGCGGGACCATCGGCAGCACGTCCGGTCCGCCGAGCAGCAGGAAGTAGTGCGGCTGGCGCGCCTTGGCCAGCGCGTCGATCACCGCCTTGAGCGAGCGCGCGTCCGGCTTGGCCGGCATCGGCCGCGCGCCGTAGGGTTTCATCTCCGAGGCCACGTCCACCGCCGCCAGCGTCGTGTCGATGCCACGCCGCTTGTCCTGCCGGACCAGCCGCTTGAGCGCGGCCTCGATCTTCTTGAGCGCCGCGGCGCCGTACTTCGCGCGCAGCGCGCCGCGGTGGAGGATCACGAACTTGTCCATGGCTCTCTTTCGGAGAAAGGCGCCCGATGGTTCCGGGCGGCGTCGATTGTCGGAAGGGCGAGGCCGTGCGGCAACGCACGGATTGGGGAGGACCACGCCGGACTGTCATCAAGCCTGCATGGCGGCTCCGCAACATCCGGTCCCGCCATGCAAACTTCCGTTACACCTCCCCGCAAGACGGACCTCGCGCGCCAGCTGCTGGCGCCGGGGCAACGGCAGTTGCCGGGCGCGCTGCGGGCGCTGCTGATCACCGTCGACGGCAAGCGCGACGTGGACGAACTGCGCCGGCTCGGCCAAGGGCTGGGACTGGGCGAGGACGGTCTCAAGCAGCTCGTCGACCAGGGGCTGGTGGAACTGCCGCCGCTGATCGACGCCCGCGAGGTCGGCGAGCTCCGGGCGGCGGCGCGTGCGGCGCAGGACCGGGCGAAGCGGCTGGTGTCGACGAAGTTCTTCGCGCTGGACCTGGTCACGCGGATGCTGGCCGGCCGGGAGGGCGAGTTGCGCGACCTGGTGCGCCAGGTCGACACCGAGAGCCGCTTCATGTCCTGGGTCGAGCTGTGCTGCGAGCGCATCGAGGCCGAGTCCGACGCCGAGCGCGCGACGAAGTTCCGCGACAGCGTCGAGAAGACGCTCGCCGCCGGCTGAGCGGCGCGACCGCGGCCGTCGCCTCGCCGGGCGCCATCGCGGTCCCCTCGTCCAAGCGCGACGCCATCCACGGGAATCCGGTGGCCGATCATTTCCAGGTGAGCGCGGCGACGTACAGCTGGTCCACCTTGCGGTACTTGCGCAGCAGCAGGCTGGCGGCCTCGAGCGTCGCGCCGCTGTCGCAGGTGTCATCGATCAACAGCACGTTCCACAGGCCCTGGTTGCGGATCTCGTCATGCAGCGAGAAGCTGGCGGACAGCGCCGCGAGGCGTTCCTCGCGCGTCGGCCGGTCGCTCAGCGGGGCGGTCAGTGGGGTCCTCAGCAGCAGGCGTTCGAAGGCGGGCACGCGCAGCGACATCGCCAGCGCGCGGGCGACGGCGGCGACCGGCTGCCACGGCCGCACCCGCGCGGCCGGCATCGGCACGATGAACCCGATCGGCCCGAAGCGCGGCACCAGGTGCGTGCGCAGCGCGCGGGCGAGCGGTTCGGCCTGGCCCTTGTCGCCGCGATGCTTGAGCTGGTGCAGCGCCTCGCCGACCTCGGTGCGGGTGTGGTCGAAGCGGGCGTGGCCGTCGCTGTCGTCGCCGACGTAGACGCTGTGGAGCAGGTGCCGGTCCAGCACGTAGCCGGCGGTCCAGGGACCGTCGATCTGTCGCAGGGAGACCTTCATCGATGGGCCTTTCGGGCGTTGAAAGGCGTCTTGGTCGAGGGGTCGATGGCCCGGTTCGAGATGCACTCGTTATGCTGAAGGCTTCCCCCATTCGAGAACTGCCAGGGAGTTGCGATGAAACCCACGCCCGCCGGCTGGCCGCGTCTGTCCAGCGCCGTGTTCTACGACAGCGCCGCCAAGGCGATCCCGTGGCTGTGCGAGGCCTTCGGCTTCGAGGTGCAGTTGCGGGTGGACGGGGACGACGGCTCGGTCGTCCACAGCCAGCTGATCTACGGGGAGGCGCTGATCATGGTCAGCGAGGGCGGCGCGGGCGAGCGCTCGCAGCGCTTCGGCATCCCGCTGCGCAGCCCGAAGTCGCTGGACGGGGCGAACACGCAGAGCCTGATGGTCTACGTCGACGACGCGGTCGCGCACTGCGAGCGCGCGCGCCAGGCCGGCGCGAAGATCGTCTACGAACCCAAGGTCGAGGACTACGGCCCCGAGTACTGGGCCGACAAGAGCTACGGCGTCCTGGACCTCGACGGCCACCTGTGGTGGTTCGTCGAGCGGGTCCGGGGCTGAGGATCGGCGGGGCCGACGGCCCCGGCCCTCACCCCTTGCGCTTGGCCAGGATCGCCTTGCCCACGCGCGACACCGGGGGGCGGCCGAGCACGCCGGAGATGAACGCGCCGGCGTCGACCAGCCGGTCCAGGTCGATCCCGGTCTCGATGCCCAGGCCGTTGAGCAGGAACACCACGTCCTCGGTCGCGACGTTGCCGGTCGCGCCCTTGGCATAGGGGCAGCCGCCCAGGCCCGCGACGCTCGCGTCGAAGGTGTGGATGCCCATCTCCAGGCAGGCGTAGATGTTGGTCAGCGCCTGGCCGTAGGTGTCGTGGAAATGCCCGCTGAGCTCGACCAGCGGGTAATGCTTCAACGCCCGCTCCATCGCGGCCTGCACCTTGCGCGGCGTGCCCACGCCGATCGTGTCGGCCACGCCCAGGTGATCGACGCCGATCTCCTTCATCAGCTTCACGACCCGCTCGACCTCGTCGGCCGACACGTCGCCCTGGTACGGGCAGCCGACCGCGCACGACAACGCGCCGCGCACCTTGATGCCGGCCTCGTGCGCCGCCGCGACCACGGGGGCGAAGCGCTCGATGCTCTCGGCGATCGAGCAGTTGATGTTCTTCTGCGAGAAGGCCTCCGACGCCGCGGCGAAGACGACGATCTCGTCGGGCTTCGTCGGCAGCGCGCCCTCCAGGCCCTTCATGTTGGGCACCAGCACGCTGTGGCGCACGCCGGGCCGGCGCTCGATCGCCGCCATCACCGCCGTGTTGTCCGCCATCTGCGGCACCCACTTCGGCGAGACGAAGCTGGTGACCTCGATCTCCTTGAGACCGGCGTCCTGCAGCATCGACACGAGCCGGGCCTTGTCGGCGGTGCCGACGTTCTCCTTCTCGTTCTGCAGGCCGTCGCGCGGGCCGACGTCGACCAGCGTCACTCGGTTGGGCAATGTCGTCATGGCTGATTCCTTGGGCTGGCTATTCGCTCTGTCTGGCTTCCTCTCCCGCACCGCGGGAGAGGGCTGGGGTGAGGGAGATTCGTCTCAAGCCGCCTGCAGGCGCAGCAGCTCGGCGCCGTCGCCGACCTGGTCGCCGACCGCGAACAGCAGCTCCGCCACGACGCCGTCGCGCGGCGCGGTGATCGTGTGCTCCATCTTCATGGCCTCCATCACCGCCAGCGGCTGCCCCTTGGCGACGGTGTCGCCGGCCTGCGCCAGGAAAGCGACCAGTTTGCCGGGCATCGGCGCCGTCAGCCGGCCGCCTTCCGATCCCCCCTCGCCGGCGTGGGCGATGACGTCGACCTCGGTCACCAGCGCCGAGCCGTGCGCGCCGAACACCGCCACCTGCTCGCCGACCTTGTAGGTCGACACCGCGACGCGGCGCTCGCCCAGGTAGAGCTCATGCCGTTCCAATCCCGCCGAGCGCAGCGCCAGCGCGATCGATTCGCCGCCCACCGTCAGCGACAGGCTGCCGTGATGGTGGCGCGACAGCAGCACCTGGTGATGTTCGCCGTCGACGTCCAGCTCGAATCGCCGCTGCGCCGCGCCGAACAGGCGCCAGCCGTCGCGGCGGCTCCACGGGTCGGCGGACTCGGTGGTCGCCTCTTCCGCCAGCGTGTGCGCGACGACCGCGGCCGCGGCGTCCGCCAGCGGCAGGCCCGGCTGGCCGAACAGCACGGCCTTCTCGCGCTCGATCAGCGCGGTGTCGAGGTCGGCGTTCGCGAACGACGCCGTCGCCGCGCAACGGCGCAGGAAGGCCACGTTGGTGTGCAGGCCCACGATGTGGGTATCGCGCAGCGACGCGTCCAGCAGCGCCAGCGCCTGCTCGCGCGTCTCGCCCCAGACGATCAGCTTGGCGATCATCGAGTCGTAGAAGGGGCTGATCTCGTCGCCCTCGCCCACGCCCGAGTCGATGCGCACGCCGCCGCGTTCGAAGGCCACGTGCGCCGGCCAGCGCGCCACCGACAGGCGGCCGGTCGCGGGCAGGAAGCCGCCCTCGGGGTTCTCGGCGCAGATGCGGGCCTCGATCGCGTGGCCGTGCATGCGCAGCTGGTCCTGCTTCAGCGGCAGCGGCTCGCCGGCGGCGACGCGCAGCTGCCACTCGACCAGGTCCTGCCCGGTGATCGCCTCGGTCACCGGATGCTCGACCTGCAGCCGCGTGTTCATCTCCATGAAGTAGAAGCGGCCGTCCTGCTCGGCGATGAACTCCACCGTGCCGGCGCCCTGGTAACCGACCGCCTTCGCGGCCGCGACCGCGGCGGCGCCCATCTCGGCGCGGCGCTCGGCGGTCATGCCGGGCGCGGGCGCTTCCTCGAGCACCTTCTGGTGGCGGCGCTGCACCGAGCAGTCGCGCTCGAACAGGTAGACGCAATCGCCGTGGCTGTCGCCGAAGACCTGGATCTCGATGTGGCGCGGACGCTGGACGTAGCGCTCGATCAGCACCGCGTCGTCGCCGAAGCTGTTGATCGCCTCGCGCTTGCAGGACGCGAGCGCGGCGTCGAATTCCTCATCCGCGTGGACCGCGCGCATGCCCTTGCCGCCGCCGCCGGCGCTGGCCTTGATCAGCACCGGATACCCGATGCGCTGGGCCTCGCGGCGCAGCAGCGCGGGATCCTGGTCGGCGCCGTGATACCCCGGCACCAGCGGCACGCCGGCCTGCTCCATCAGCCGCTTGGATTCGGCCTTCAGGCCCATCGCCTGGATCGCCGACGGCGGCGGGCCGATGAACACGAGGCCCGCGTCGGCGCAGGCCTGCGCGAACTCCTCGTTCTCGCTGAGGAACCCGTAGCCCGGGTGGACCGCCTCGGCGCCGGTGGCCTTGGCGGCCTCGAGGATGCGCTGCCATTGCAGGTAGCTGTCGCGCGGCGCCGGGCCGCCGATGCGCACCGCCTCGTCGCAGGCGTGCACGTGGCGCGAGCGCGCGTCGGCGTCCGAATAGACGGCGACGGTCTTCACGCCCAGGCGGCGGGCCGTGGCGGCGACGCGGCAGGCGATTTCGCCGCGGTTGGCGATCAGGATCTTCTTGAACACGGGTGTCTCCTCATGCATCGGGGCCTCGGCGCGGCCGGCTCGTGGCCGGCGCGCGCCGGGTGCGCTCAGGCGGCGCGGATCAGTGACGGTGGCCGCAGGACGCCGCGGCGCCCTCGCCGGCGGGCGCGCAGCCGGACTCGGCGTCGGCGCTCAGCTCGGCCTCGGTCGCGCAGTGCATGCCCAGGCGCGCGATCAGCTGGCGGTCCTTCTCGGCCTGCGGGTTGCTGGTCGTGAGCAGCTTGTCGCCGTAGAACATGCTGTTGGCGCCGGCCAGGAAGCACAGCGACTGCATCGTCTCGGGCATCTCCTCGCGGCCGGCGGACAGGCGCACCATCGCGCGCGGCATCGTGATGCGCGCCACCGCGATCGTGCGGATGAACTCGAACGGGTCCAGCGCGGCGGTGCCCGCCAGCGGCGTGCCCTCGACCTGCACCAGGTTGTTGATGGGCACCGACTCCGGATACGGATCCAGGTTGGCCAGCTGCGCGATCAGGCCGGCGCGCTGGCGGCGGGTCTCGCCCATGCCGACGATGCCGCCCGAGCACACCTTCAGGCCCACGCCGCGCACGCGCTCCAGCGTGTCCAGGCGGTCCTGGTAGGTGCGGGTCGTGATGATCTGGCCGTAGAACTCCGGCGAGGTGTCCAGGTTGTGGTTGTAGTAGTCCAGGCCCGCCTCGCGCAGCTGCTCGGCCTGGCCGTCGCCCAGCATGCCGGCGGTCAGGCAGGTCTCCAGGCCCAGCGCCTTGACCTCGGTGATCATCTCGCCGATCGCCTCCAGGTGGCGCTCCTTGGGCGAGCGCCAGGCCGCGCCCATGCAGAAGCGGGTCGCGCCATTGGCCTTGGCGGCGCGGGCGGCTTCCATCACCTCCTGCAGCGGGATCAGCTTCTCGGCCTTCAGCCCGGTGTCGAAGTGCGCCGACTGCGGGCAGTACTTGCAGTCCTCCTCGCAGCCGCCGGTCTTGATCGACAGCAGCGTGGAGAGCTGCACCGCGTTCGGGTCGAAGTGCTCGCGGTGCACCTGCTGCGCGCGGAACAGCAGGTCGTTGAACGGCAGCTCGAAGAGCGCGGCGATCTCGTTCACCGTCCAGGGGGTGGCGTTGCGGCGCTGGTCGTCGGTGGTCGGGGTCAGCGTCTGGATCTGGTTGACGGTCTGCTTCATCGTCATGCTTTCAGGCCTCAAAAGGCAGTCAGGGCGTTCAGCAACTGCGGCTGCGCCAGGTGCGCGGCCACGGCCGCGGGAGAGGGGTCTTCAAGCCGGGGCACATGGCCCCAGCACGGCGCGCGGAGCGCCTCGTCGAGGCGCGCGCGCAAGGCGGCCAGATTGTCCGCCACGTGCGGCTGATGGGGATCGGCGGTGTTGGCCACCCAGCCGGCCAGCCGCAGCCCGCGCGCCAGCACGGCCTCGGCCGTCAGCAGCGCGTGGTTGATGCAGCCCAGCCGCAGGCCCACGACCAGCACCACCGGCAGCGCCAGGTCGACGGCCAGGTCGGCGGTGTCCCAGTCGTCGGTCAGCGGCACGCGGAAGCCGCCGACGCCCTCGACCAGCGCCAGGTCGCCCTTGGACGCCGAGCGGCGGATCGCCGCCAGCAGCGCGGCGCGGTCGATCGCGCGGCCTTCCAGCTTCGCGGCGATGTGCGGCGCGCAGGGCTCGCGGAACTGCAGCGGGCCGACCTCGTCCATCGACAGGCCCCGCGACTGCGCGGCATGCAGCAGCGCGACGTCCTCGTTGACCCAGTGGCCATCGGCGCCGCGCTCCTGGCCGGCGGCCAGCGACTTGATCGGCGTCGCGCGGCGGCCCAGCGCGTCGAACGCGTGCGTCAGGCCGGCGGTGACGCGGGTCTTGCCGATCTCGGTGTCGGTGCCGGTGATGAAGAAGCCATGCAGCGGATGCAGCGTGCTCATGCGCAGGCCTCCAGCGCGGCGACCAGGCGATCGACATCCGCCTCGGTGTGGGTGGCGCACAGCGTGATGCGCAGCCGCGCCTCGCCCTTGGGCACCGTCGGCGGGCGGATGCCCGGCACGCGCAGGCCCTCGCGCTCCAGCGCGGCGGCCAGCGCCATCACCTCGGCGTTGCCGCCGACGATCAGCGGCTGGATCGGCGTCCGGGAATCGGCCAGTTGCCAGGTCAGCGTCGGATGGCGGTCGAGCAGCGCGCCGATGCCCGCGCGCAGCCGCGCCTGCAGCGCGCGCAGCGCGGCGCGGCGCGCGTCGCCGACGTCGCTCCGGATCAGCGCGAGGCTGGTCAGCAGCGCGTGCTCCACCGCCGGCGGCGAGGCCGTCGAGAAGATGTAGTTGCGCGCCGCCTGCAGCAGGTAGTCGGTCACCGTCTCGTGGGCGACGACGAAGGCGCCGGCCAGGCCGGCCGCCTTGCCCAGCGTGCCCACGACGATCAGCCGCTCGCTGCGCAGGCCGAAGTGCTCCAGCGTGCCGACGCCGGTCGCGCCAAGCACGCCCAGCCCATGGGCGTCGTCGACGATCAGCCAGGCGTCGAACTCCTCGGCCGCGGCCAGCAGCGCCGGCAGCGGCGCGATGTCGCCGTCCATGCTGAACACCGCGTCGGTGACGATCAGCTTGACGCGCGCCGTGCTGGCGGCCAGCAGCGCGCGCAGGGCGTCGACGTCGCAATGGCCGTAGCGCGTGACCGGCGCCTTGGCCAGCCGCGTGCCGTCGATCAGCGAGGCGTGGTTCAGCGTCTCGCTGAAGATCTCGGCGTCGGCGTCGCCGAGCGCGGCCACCACCGCCAGGTTGGCCATGTAGCCGGTGCAGAAGCCGATCGCCTTGGCGCTGGGGATGTGGGGCTCGAACCAGCGGCCCAGCAGCGCCTCGACCTCGTGGTGCGCGCGCGAATGGCCGCTGACCAGCGGCGAGGCGCCCGAGCCGCCGCCGTAGATCCGCGCGCCCTCGGCCAGCGCCTCGGCCACCGCCGGATGCGCGGCCAGGCCGAGGTAGTCGTTCGAGCAGAACATCGTCAGCTCGCGCGCGACGCCGTCGGCGCCGCGCACCGTCTGGTGCGGCGCGGTGCCGGTCTCGGCGATGCGGGTGAAGCGGGTCAGGCTCTGCGCCTGGATCGCGTCGAGCTTGTGGCGCAGGTGATCAAGCAGCATGGAGCACCTCCTCCAGCGTGGCGCGCACGGCATCCGCCAGGAAACGGGCCGTCGCGGCGTCGATCAGGTACGGCGGCATCAGGTACACGGTCTGGCCGATCGGGCGGATCAGCAGTTCGTGCCGGCGCGCGGCCAGGTGGAACTTCTCGGAGAAGCGCTCGACGGCCGGCGTCGTCGCCGTGTTGATGTCGAAGGCCAGGATCATCCCGCGCTGGCGCAGGTGCGCGACGCGGGGATCGGCGGCCAGCGGCGCGAAGGCCTCGGTCAGCCACGCGGCCTGCTGCTGGTTGCGCGCGAGCTGGCCGTCGTCGAAACGGTCCAGCACCGCGTTGGCGGCGGCGCATGCCAGCGGATTGCCGGTGTAGCTGTGCGAGTGCAGGAAGCCGCGCGTCACGTCCTGCGACCAGAAGGCCTCGTAGACCTCGTCGGTCGTCAGCACCAGCGACAGCGGCATCGTGCCGCCGGTGATGCCCTTGGACAGCAGCAGGAAATCGGGCCAGTCCGACTTGGACGCCGGCGCCGTCTGCTCCCACGCGAAGAAGGTGCCGGTGCGGCCGCAGCCGACCGCGATCTCGTCGGCGATCAGGTGCACGCCGAATTCGGTGCACAGCGCGCGCAGCGCCTTCAGGTAGGACGGCGCATACATCGACATGCCGGCGGCGCCCTGCACCAGCGGCTCGACGATGACCGCGGCGATGTGCGCGTGGCGCTCGGCCAGCAGCGCGCGCATCTCCTCCAGCGCCTGCGCCTCGTTGCCCAGCCGCTGGTCGGGCGAGGTCACGATGTGGCTGCGCATCAGCAGCGGGTCGTAGGCGTCGCGGAAGATCGCCACGTCGGTGACCGCCAGCGCGCCGATGGTCTCGCCGTGATAGCCGTTCTTCAAGCAGACGAACTCGCGCTTGTCGGCCAGGCCGCGGTTGCGCCAGGAATGGAAGCTCTGCTTCAGCGCGATCTCGACCGCCGACGCGCCGTCGCTGCCGAAGAACAGGTGGCCCAGCGCGCCGCCGGTGCGCGCGGACAGGCGCTCGGCCAGGCGCACCGCCGGCTCGTGCGTGCAGCCGGCCAACATCACGTGGGGCAGCGTGTCGAGCTGATGCTTGATCGCGTCGTTCAGGCCCCGGTCGGCATGGCCGAACAGGTTGACCCACCAGGAACTGTTGGCGTCGAAATATCGGCGGCCTTCATGGTCGAACAACCAGGGGCCTTCGCCGCGGGCGATCGGCAGCGGCGGCACGTCCTGCGCGCGCGCCATCTGCGTGCATGGGTGCCAGACCGCCGCGAGGCTGCGGCGCTGCCAGTCTTGTCGTACTGCTTCGGACATTCAAAAACCTGCTCTCGGGAAACAACGGCGCGGCGCTCGAGCGGGCACTCGCGTCAGGCCAGCCACGACGGCTTGGCCTTGGAAAGGAAACTCTGCACGCCCTCGCGCCCCTCGGCGCTGGCGCGGATGTCGGCGATGCGGCGCGCGGTGTCGTCGCGCAGCGCCTCGGTGATGGGCGCATGGGCCACGTCCTGCACCAGGCGCTTGCAGGCGCGCACGGCGGCCGGCCCGTTGGCCAGCAGCGCGGCGACCAGCGCGTCGACCTTGGCGTCCAGCGCCTCGGCGTCGGCGGCCAGTTCATGGACCAGGCCCAGGCGATGCGCCTCGGCGGCGGCGAAGCGCTCCGCCGTCACGAAGTAGCGGCGCGAGGCCTGCTCGCCCAGCGCGCGCACGACGTAGGGGCCGATCGTCGCGGGCAGCAGGCCGAGCTTGGCCTCCGACAGGCAGAAGCCCGCCGCCTCGGTGGCCACGACGATGTCGCAGACCGACACCAGTCCCACGCCGCCGGCGTAGACGTCGCCCTGCACGCGCGCGATCACCGGCGCCGGGCAGCTGTAGAGCGTCCACAGCATGTGGGCCAGGCGGCCGGCGTCGGCGTGGTTCTCGTCCCAGCTGTAGCCGGCCATCGCCTTCATCCAGTTCAGGTCGGCGCCGGCGCAGAAGGCCTTGCCCTCGGCGGCCAGCACGATCGCGCGCAGCGCCGGGTCGCGGCCGAGCGCCTCGAACACCGCCGTCAGCTCGCCGATGACGGTGTCGTTGAAGGCGTTGCGGACGTCGGGCCGGTCCAGCGTGACGCGGGCGACGGCGCCGCCCGGGCCGGAGCGCTCGACGCGCAGCGTCGTCGGCGTGGGGAAATCGATCGAGGTCATGGTTTGCTCCAGACGATGGTCCGGTTGACGGCGTAGAGGCGGCAGCGCTCCTCGGCGTCGGTGAACTGGTCGCACAGCGCGAGCGCGCGCGACTGGGCGTCGTCGCCGTAGGCATAGCCCCAGCGCGAGCCGTTCGTCGCGAAGGCGCGCGGCTCCTGCGCGGCGAGGAACTTGCGATACCCGGCGGCCAGCCGGCTGGCGGGCAGCTCGGCGACGTCGCCGGTGAGCAGCGGGCCGTCGACCGGCAGCGGCATCGCGCCCGGGATCGGGAAGCCGATCGGCTTGAGGAAGGCGTCGACGATCGGCTGCCAGAGGTCGTTGCCGCGGGCGAACAGCTGGTGGCCGTCCTCGCCGAAGGCCGGCAGCTCGCGCTTGAGCACCTGGCCGCCGGCCTCGCGGTAGGCATCGGCCCAGCGGTGCTGGTAACGCGGCTGGAAGAAGCGGTCGTTCTGGGTGAACACCCACAGCGTGGGTACCGGCTGGCCGTCCTGCGCCGCGCGGCGGCCGAAGTCGGCGAAGCGGCGCGTCAGCTCGTCCGGCCGGCAGGGCTCGCCGGCGTGCAAGTCGGGACTGCCGCCGTGGCCGCCGGCGAAGTCGATCGCCGCGACCACGCCGGGCAGCCGCTCGCCGGTGGTGGCGATCGTCGCGAAGCCGCCCAGCGACTGGCCGATCAGCACGACGTGGCTGGCGTCGATGTCGGCGGTCGACTGCAGGTGGCGCACCACCGCCGACAGCTCGGTCGCGGCGGCCTTGGCCGCGGTCTCGTAGCGCGGCGTGTCGCAGCGGACGCTGGCTTCCGGGTCGCCGACGCTGGCCAGTTCGCCGTAGCCGATGCGCGTCGGCACCGCCACCGCGAAACCCTTGCGCACGAAGTAGCGGGCCGCCGACTCGAGCCGCTGGCGCGGCATCTCGGCGCGCTTGACCTCCTGCGGCGGCCGGCCATGGCTGATCACGGCCAGCGGGAACGGCCCCGGCCCGCTCGGGCGGAAGGTCGTCACGATCAGCTCGGCCTGCAGCGTGCGGCCGAGGTGGTTCTCGACGGCGACCGGCACGCGGATCACCGCCTCGCGGATGTCGGTGGCCAGGCGGGCCGGCGCCGGGTGCGCGTCGGCGGGGATCGTGTCCTCGCCGCGCGCGCCGCTCGCGGCCAGGCCCAGCGCGGCCGCCAGCGACAGCGCGGCGATCGAGGCGACGCGGCGCTTCATGCGCGGGTCTCCGCGCCGCCGAGCGCCTTGCGCATCAGCACGCTGCGGTAGGTCTTGCCGGCCCACTGCACGTCGCCGATCAGCGCGTAGCCGCGGCGCTCGTAGCGAAGACGCAGCGCCTGGGCCGGCACGGCGGTGTCCAGCGCCACGTGCGCGTAGCCCTGCGCCAGCGCCCAGGCCTCGGCCGCGTCCATCAGCCGCTCGGCCACGCCCTGGCCGCGGCACGACGGATGCACCGCCAGCTGCGCCAGGATCGCGGTGTCGGGCTGCTGGTAGCAGGCCGGCACCGGGTCGCCGAGGTAGCGCCCGTCGGGCCGCTTGGGCGGCGCCACCGTGACCGTGCCCACCAGTTCGCCGGCGGCGCTCACCGCGACGAAGGCCTGGCCCGAGGCCACGCGCTCGCGCGTCGTCTGGACGCTCTGGTCGACGGCGGTGAAGTTCCAGCCCTGCGCCGCCAGCGACGCGTAGGACGCGTGCAGCAGCGCGGTCAGGGCCTCGATCGAGTCCGAGTCGGCGAGCGGGCGCAGGGTGAAGGCGGTCATCGGGGCAAGGGCAGTGGCGGAACCGCGAGTCTTACATCCGGAAGACGCCGAACTTCGTGTCCGGGATCTCGGCGTTGAGCGCGGCGGCCAGGCCCAGCCCCAGCACGCGGCGCGTGTCGGCCGGGTCGATGACGCCGTCGTCCCACAGCCGGGCGCTGGCGTAGTACGGATGGCCCTGGTCCTCGTACTGCTGGCGGATCGGCGCCTTGAAGGCCTCTTCCTCGTCGGCGGACCACTGGCCGCCCTTGGCCTCGATGCCGTCGCGCTTGACGGTGGCCAGCACCGACGCGGCCTGCTCGCCGCCCATCACCGAGATGCGGGCGTTGGGCCACATCCACAGGAAACGCGGCGAGTAGGCGCGGCCGCACATGCCGTAGTTCCCGGCGCCGAAGCTGCCGCCGATGATCACGGTGAACTTGGGCACCTGGGCGCAGGCCACGGCGGTCACCATCTTGGCGCCGGCGCGGGCGATGCCCTCGTTCTCGTACTTGCGGCCGACCATGAAGCCGGTGATGTTCTGCAGGAACACCAGCGGGATCTTGCGCTGGCAGCACAGCTCGATGAAGTGGGCGCCCTTGTTGGCGCTCTCGGCGAACAGGATGCCGTTGTTGGCGACGATGCCCACCGGCATGCCCTCGATGTGGGCGAAGCCGCAGACCAGCGTGTTGCCGTAGCGGGCCTTGAACTCGTCGAAGGCGCTGCCGTCGACGATGCGCGCGATGACCTCGCGGACGTCGAAGGGCTTGCGGGTGTCGGTCGGGATCACGCCGTGCAGCTCGGCCGGGTCGTAGGCCGGGGCCCGGGGCGGCTGGGTCAGCAGCTCGCCCTGCTTGCGCCAGTTCAGCCGCGCGACCGACTGGCGCGCGATCGCCAGCGCGTGGGTGTCGTTCTCGGCCAGGTGGTCGGCCACGCCGGACAGCCGGGTGTGGACGTCGCCGCCGCCGAGGTCCTCGGCGCTGACGACCTCGCCGGTCGCCGCCTTCACCAGCGGCGGGCCGCCCAGGAAGATCGTGCCCTGGTTCTTGACGATGACGGTCTCGTCGCTCATCGCCGGCACGTAGGCGCCGCCGGCGGTGCAGGAGCCCATCACCACCGCGATCTGCGGGATGCCCTTGGCCGAGAGGTTGGCCTGGTTGAAGAAGATGCGGCCGAAATGGTCGCGGTCGGGGAAGACCTCGTCCTGGTTGGGCAGGTTGGCGCCGCCGCTGTCGACGAGATAGATGCAGGGCAGGCGGTTCTGGTCGGCGATCTCCTGCGCGCGCAGGTGCTTCTTCACCGTGATCGGGTAGTAGGTGCCGCCCTTGACGGTGGCGTCGTTGCACACGATCACGCAGTCCACGCCCGAGACCCGGCCGATGCCGGCGATCACGCCGCCGCCCGGGGCGGCGTTGTCATACATGTCCAGGCCCGCCAGCGGCGCCAGTTCCAGGAAGGGCGTGCCGGGATCCAGCAGCATCTCGACGCGGTCGCGCGGCAGCAGCTTGCCGCGGGCCAGGTGCTTGGCGCGGGCGGCCTCGCCGCCGCCCTCGGCGATCCTGGCGAGCCGGGCGTTGAGGTCGTCGATCAGGCCGCGCATCGCGTCCGCGTTGGCCTTGAACTCGGCCGAGCGGGCGTTGAGCTTGGTGGGCAGCAAGGGCATGGGGATGGGTCTCCGGACTTATGAGCCGCGCTCAATTCGGCGCTGGGACGGTGTTCTGAGGCGCCAGACCGGGATCGCCGGAGCAGCGCGAGGCGCGAAGCATA
Source organism: Mitsuaria sp. GD03876 (assembly GCF_029840635.1). Classification (GTDB taxonomy): domain Bacteria; phylum Pseudomonadota; class Gammaproteobacteria; order Burkholderiales; family Burkholderiaceae_C; genus Roseateles. The sequence continues at coordinate 98,717 of NZ_JAOCCU010000013.1, forward strand.
CGGCAGAAGCGACGGGTTTCCAAGTGGACTTGAGTCCGGCTCAATAAATCGGGAGAATGCGCCCCTCATGAGCTCCCTGCCCACTTCCCGCGCCGAGCCGCCGTCGGCGGCCGCCCTGCCCGCGCAACGCCGCTCGCCGGTGGGCGCGAAGGCGGAACAGCGGGTGCGGGACATCCTGCGCGAGAGCCGCGCGGTGTTCGCCGAGCGCGGCTACGACCGCGCCACGACGACCGAGATCGCGCAGCGACTGGGCATCTCGGAGGCGACGGTCTTCACCTACTTCCGCGGCAAGCGCGAGCTGTGCATGCGGGTGATCGGCGACTGGTACGACGAGATCATCGAGGCGATCGAGGCCGGGCTGCCGCGCGAGCGGTCGATCCGGGACCAGCTGGAATTCGTCGTCCACACCCATTTGCGGCTGTTCCTGATCCAGGGGACGGGCTTGTGCGAGCTGGTGCTGTCGGAGGGCCGCAAGCGCGACGCGCCGGTGGCGCGGGGCGACGGGCAGGACTTCGGCGCGGCCTTCGTGGATTTGCAGCGGCGCTACACGGCGCCGTTGATGGACCTGCTGGCGCGCGGGCAGTCGGCGGGCGAGGTGCGGCAGGACATCCCGCTGCGGCTGCTGCGCTCGCTGGTGTTCGGGCCGATGGAGCACATGCTCTGGGAAGTCATCATCGCGGGCCGGCAGATCCAGGTGGACGACGCGGCGCGCGACCTGGTCGCGCTGCTGTGGCCGGCGCTGCAGGCGCCGGACCAGGAACTGCAGGCGCTGCGGCGGATGAAGGCGCGCGTGGCGCAGGCGCTCGACGAGCCGTCGGGAGCGGCGGACAAGGCCTGACCCTCGGCGCGCTGAGCGCCGAACGGCGCGGGCTGGCGCGCAAGACCTGGGAAGGTCAAATTTCCAGCAGTTCGAGTCATGGTTCGGCGAACCAGGTTCGACCACGATGGCGGCTCCGACTTTCGAGTCATCTGCTGGAGCCGCCCCCCGTGGACATCGACATCAATCTCCCCGCTGAAGAACTGCTGGGCGCCGTCCCGACGCCCGTCCAGATCCCCACGCCCGCACCGGGCGAATACGTGCCGCGCATCAGCGAGGACAACTTCGACCAGGACGCCTGGGACGAGTGGTACCGCGAGCAGATCCGGCTCTCGATCGAGGATCCCCGCCCCGACATTCCGCATGAGCAGGTCATGCGCGAGATGCACGAACTCGTCGAAGAATTCAGCGCCGACGCTTCTCCAACGCCACGCTGACCGCCGCCAGCCCCAGCCCCAAGATCGCCAGCACTGTTCCCGCGATCGGCAGCGCGCGCAGCGACGCGCCGTGCTCCAGCATCCAGCCACCGAGCCACGCGCCGCCGGCATTGCCCAGGTTGAACGCCGCGATGTTGAGCGTCGACACCAGCGCCGGCGCGTCGGGCGCCTGCTGCATCATCCGCATCTGCAGCCCCGGCACCGTCGCGAACGCCGCCATGCCCCAGACGAAGACCGTCGCGATCGCCGGCCACTGCCAGCCCAGCACCACCGCCAGCACCGCCTGGACGATCGCCAGCACCACCAGGATGCCCATCAGCGACGGCATCAGCTTCCAGTCGGCGAGCTTGCCGCCCAGCGTGTTGCCGATCGTCAGGCCCAGCCCGAACAGGAACAGCACGCCCGTCACCGCGCCCGGCGTCAGCCCGGTCACTTGCTCCAGCATCGGCGCGATGAAGGTGAACGCGGTGAAGATCCCGCCGAAGCCGATCGCCGTCAGCGCCAGCGCGATCAGCACCTGCGGGCGCTTGAGCACCGACCAGTCGTTGCCCGCCTGCGCCGCGTCCTTGGCCGCCAGCGACTTCGGCAGCAGCGCCACCAGCGCGATCGCCGCGACGATGCCCAGTCCCGCGACCGCCGCGAAGCTCGCGCGCCAGCCCCAGGCCTGACCGATCAGGTTGCCCAGCGGCACGCCCAGCACGTTCGCCAGCGTCAGGCCGGTGAACATCAGCGCAATCGCGCCGGCCTTGCGGTCGGGCGCGACCAGTTCGCTGGCCACCACCGCGCCGATGCCGAAGAAGCATCCATGCGCCAGCGCCGCGACGATCCGTCCCGCCATCACCACCGCATAGCCATCGCCGATCGCCGACAACGCGTTGCCCGCGATGAACAGCGCGATCAACACCAGCAGCGCGCGCTTGCGCGGCCAGCCGGCGCTCAGGGCGGCCAGCGGTGGCGCGCCCAGCGCCACGCCCAACGCGTAGCCGGTGACCAGCAGGCCGGCCTGCGGCAAGGTCACCGCCAGGTCGCGCGCCATCGCGGGCAGCAGGCCCATGATCACGAATTCGGTGGTGCCGATCGCGAAGGCGGCCAGCGCCAACGCCAGGATCGGCAACGGGAAACCGCGGCGGGTACCGGTGGCGCCCGTCGTCGTGGCCGTCGCACCGGCCGCGCCGCTCGCGCCGCCGGGGCGGCCCGGGCCATCGGATCCGCCCGCCACGGGGGAGACTGCATTCATCGGGAACTCCAAAGGGGACTGTCGAGCCCGGACTGTGATCTGTCCCGATCCGGATGAGAATCCGCGCTGCCGCACAACCATCTATTCCAAAACGGAAAAGGTGGCGCCACGAAGATCGCGGCCGTAGCTTTCCCTCGCGGAGCCTCCCGATGAATGAACTCGATGACATGCGCCTGTTCGTCCGCGCCGTCGCGGCCGGCAGCCTGTCCGCGGCGGGCCGCGAGCTGGGCTTCTCGCCGGCGGTCGGCTCCAAGCGGCTGGCACGGCTGGAGGCCCGGCTCGGCGTGCGCCTGCTGCAGCGCAGTTCGCGCCGGCTCGCGCTGACCGATGAAGGCGCGCTCTACCTCGAGCGCTGCCAATCCATCCTGTCCGACATCGACGACGCCGAGGCCGAGCTCGCCCAGGGCCGCCAGCATGTGCGCGGCCTGTTGCGCATCACGTCGACGGTCGCGCTGGGCCGGCGCTGCGTCGGTCCGCTGGCCGCCGAGTTCATGCGCCAGCACCCCGAGGTCACCGTCCAGGTCTCGCTGTCCGACGCCTTGGTCGACCTGATCGAGGAAGGCTTCGACTGCGCCGTGCGCATCGGCGGCCCGTCGGATTCGCGGCTGGTGGCGCGCCGCCTCGGGCCGAACCGGCGCGTGCTCTGCGCCACGCCGGAGTACCTGCGCCGCCACGGCACGCCGCGCTCGCTCGACGAGTTGGCGGCGCACGACTGCATCCTCCAGGAACGCGTCGCGACCCGGCAGTCAGATTGGCTGTTCATGCCGGCCGACGCGTCGGTGTCGGCGTCGCCGCGCACGGTCACCGTCCAGGGCCGGCTCGTCACCGACAACGGCGAGCAGGCCCATGACTGGGCGCTCGCCGGGCTGGGGCTGGTGCGGCGCGCGGTGTGGGACGTCGTCGACGAGCTCGACGACGGCCGCCTCGTCGAGATCCTGCCCGAGTGGGCCGGCGAGGTCGGCCCGCTGCAACTGGTGTTCCCGTCGCGGCGGCTGCTGCCGGCGCGCTCCCGGCTGTTCATCGACGCGCTGGTGGCGCGCTTCCAGGATTCCAAGGACCAGGCCCGCGTGCGGGTGCCGATGCATCGTCCATGAAGCATCGCCCATGAAAAAGGGGGACCTCGCGGTCCCCCTTCGCCTTGTCGCGCGAGCCGGCCGAAGCCGGCGTCGATCACTTGAAGGTGTAGCTGGCGGTCAGCGTCCAGTAGCGGCCGGTGCCGTTGTGCATGCCGGCGTTCCAGCCCTGGGTCACCGTGGCGGCCGTGTTGGCGGCCGGGTAGTACGGCGCCTTCTCGTCGGTGATGTTCTGGATGTTCAGCGTCAGCGCCAGGTCCTTGAAGCCGGTGTAGGTGTAGGCGGCGTCGAACGTCATCCACTTGCCCACCGAGCAGCTCGGATAGCGGTTGATGTACAGGTCGCGGCCGTTGGTCGCCGTCGGCGCAACACCCAGGATCGTGCGGTTCGTGATGCGCGGATCCGAGCTGTTGCCGCCGTACTGGCAGGTCGTGCCGTTGTAGACGATCGCCGGGTTCGAGGTGCCGTCCTGGCGACGCAGGAAGGACACGCCGCTGATCCAGTTCATCGCGCCCATGATCGAGTGCTTGCCGTCGATGTCGAAGGTCGACGTGGCACGGAACTTCAGGCGAGGGATGTCGCCGGCGGAGGTCGCCCAGTCGGCCAGGCCGCCGTTGGTGCCCACCAGGTTGTTGCTGGCGTAGCCCGGCTGCTCGATGCGCTCGTACTTGGTCATGTACGTGCCGCGCAGCTGGTTGGTCCAGCGCACGCCTTCCTTCAGGGTCAGGTTGGTCTTGACCTCGAAGTCCACGCCCGACACTTCCGTCGCGCCCTGGTTGGTCCAGGGCGTCGCCACCACCAGCAGCGGGCCGGTGCCGGCCACGCCGTTGAGCAGCAGCGCCGGGTTGGTGTCACGCAGCAGCGCGCTCGGCGCATAGCGCTCGGGGTGGTCGATCACGTCCTGCGCGGAGCCCAGCGCCACTTCGCCTTCCTTGCGGATGTTGAAGTAGTCCACCAGGATGTCCAGGTGCTTGTTGGGCGAGAACACGATGCCCAGCGAATGGCTCTTGGACTTCTCCGGCTTCAGCGCCGGGTTGGCGCCGCCCGTGCCCGACACGGTCTTGTTGCAGTCCGAGGCCGCGGCGCCCGGCTTGGGCGTCACGCCGTCTTCCTGGCAACGCACCGGGTCGATCAGGTTGTTGACGAAGAACTGGGCGCCACCGGCGCTGACCTGCGACACCGCCGGGGCGCGGAAGCCCTCGGAGTACGTGCCGCGCAGCGACAGGGTCGGGAGCACCGTCCACTTCGCGCCGACCTTGGGCACGAAGTTGCCCTTCATCTTGTCGTACTTGTCGTAGCGGCCGGCGAAGTCCATTTCGAAGTTCTTCAGCCAGGGCGTGCGGAACTCGAAGAACGCCGACTTGACGTTGCGGCCACCGCTGACCGCCGTGTTGGCCAGGCCCAGGATCTTGCCGGACGCGTTCAGCGGATCCGGATCGATGCCGATCGACTCGCGACGCAGCTCGACGCCACCCGCCACGCCGATCGCGCCGCCGGGCAGCGAGCCGAACTCGGTCGAGGCCTTGGCGTCCCACTGGGTGATCGTCGAGTCCGCGTTGTTGGTCAGCGAGGGCGACAGGTTGGGGTCGGCAGCGACCTGCGCCAGCGTGCGGCCCGTCAGCAGCGTGCGCAGCACGTCCAGGTTGAAGAAGCCGTTGCTGGTTTCCTCGCGCTTGGCCTTGTTCCACAGCAGGGCGGTTTCCCAATCCCAGTTGTGGAACGAGCCCTTCAGGCCCGCCAGCGCGCGGTACTGCTGGTTGACCAGCTCGGTGCCGCCCGGGGCGTTCTCGAAGCGGTACTGGACCGAGGCACGGCCCGGGGTCGGGTCGTTGTTGAACGGGTTGTCCGGATGGCCGATCGGCAGGATCGCCTGGAAGCTCGGCACCGTGCCGCCGCCCAGGATGAAGTTGCTGGTCGGGCTCAGGCCGCTGATCGTGCGCGAGGGCGCCAGGTAGGTCCGCTCGACGCGCGAGTAGCCGGCTTCGGCGAACGCGGTGATGTCGTTGGTCACCCGGAAGGTGCCGCGGCCCATCAGGCTCGCGTCGGTGCCCTTGTTCTGCGCCTCGTTGTAGTCGTCGAGGTTGTAGTTGCAGAAGGTGCGGCCCAGCAGCGGCAGCGTGCTGATGCCATGCACGGCGCCGCCGGTGATCAGGCGCGACGCGTCGCAGTTGGTCTGGTTGATGACGCGCGAGGCGGCCGTGTTCTGCGGGAAGTTCAGGCTGTTCGGTGCCGATTCCTTCGTGAAGAAGGCCTGGTTCGACACGTTGGAGCTGTACGGGTTCAGGCGCAGGTTGATGGCGCGGTAGTCGTCGGCGTGGATGTCCTTGACGTCGCGGGTCATCGTGCGGCCGCGATGCGTCAGGTCGGCGCCGACCATGAAGTTGAAGCCGTCCTTGGCGAAGTCGCCGAAGCCGAAGCTGCCGTTGACGGTCTGGCGCGAGAACTCGCCGTCGTCGTTGGCGCCCACCGTCGCACCCATCTGGATGCCCTGGTAGTCCTGCTTGGTGATGAAGTTGATGACGCCGCCGACCGCGTCGGAGCCGTACACCGCGGACGCGCCGTCCTTGAAGATTTCCACCCGCTCGATCGCCGAGGCCGGGATCGAGTTCAGGTCATACAGCGTCGACGTGCCGTTGTTGGGGTTGGCGTAGGCGGCCGGCACGATGCGGCGGCCGTTGAGCAGGATCAGCGTGGAGGTGGAGCTCAGGCCGCGCAGCGACACGGTCGCGACCCCGCGCGAGAAGCCGTTCTGCGCCGGCGTGTCGTTGAAGCCGTCGGTGCCGACGGCGGGCACCATCTTCATCAGCTCCAGCGCGGTCTTGGCGCCGCTGGCGCGGATCTCGGCCGCGGTGATGCGGTCGATCGGCGAGGTGCCTTCCGCCGCGGTGCGGCGGATGTTGGAGCCCGTCACTTCGACGCGCTCGAGCTGTTGCGATTCCTGCGCGGCGGCGACGCCGCAGGCCAGCGTGCTGGCGATCGCGATGCTGGTCAGGACCAGGGCCCTGGAAGAAAGTTGACGAGACATGACGGTCCTCTTCTGACAATGGCGTGGACGCCGTGTTACGGCGCCGCTTCCCGAACGTCGCGGATCGCACCGGAGTCGATGGGCCCGGTGCGTTGCGTGACGAGATTTTTTCAGTAGCTCAAACGTGTCGTTAACCTATAAAAACACGTTGCTTCACACCGCAGCAAAAGAGCGACAGACCTATAAGAAGAAACCCGAAAGTCATGGGTCAAACGCGGGGGAACCCTATCCCCACAAACCCCCTCAAATGCAGGCAGTAGCCACACAAATTTGTCGGGCGTTTGACATGAATAACGGATGTCCGGTGCCGAAAGCCATGTCCGGCACCAGCCGCCGATGGCCCGGAAGAGCCAGGGCGGCCGGCGATCGGGCATGAAAAAACCCGGCCGGGGCCGGGTTTGAAGGGTGGGGACGACGCCGCGGGCGCCGTCCGGATCGCGGGACGCGATCAGAAGTCGTAGGACGCACCCACCTTGTAGCTACGCGGACGCAGCTTGTAGCCGTCGCGCAGGTTGACCGGACGCTCGTCGCCCATCAGGTTCAAGATGTTCAGCGACAGGCGCACGTTCTTGAAGCCGGTGTAGCTCAGGCTGAAGTCGGTGCGCAGGTCCTCGTCGATGAAGCAAGGCAGCGAGCCCGGCTTCAGGCGGGTCTGGCAGGCGACCTGGTCCCAGTCCGCCGCATCCGCCTCGTCCTTGTTCAACTGCGTCTTGGACGTGTAGTTGAAGCGCAGGCCGGTCGTCCACGGGCCCTTGTTCCAGGCGGCCGAGAACACGGCCTTCAGGCGCGGGTTCTCGTACAGGCCGACCTGGTTCGGACGCCAGGTGTTGGCATCGATGTCCCAGGCCTTGTAGGTCAGCGCGTAGGTCGCGGCCACGCCCAGGTTCAGCGTGCCGAACGAACCGGCGGCGACGCGGCCCTTCAGGTCGATGTCCACGCCCGAGGTCTCGGTCTTGCCGAAGTTCTCGTACTGCAGCAGCAGCGACGTGATCTGGCCGGCCGGCCAGCTCAGGTTCTGGCCCGAGAGCTGGTTGGCGCGGTCGATCCAGCCCTGCTCCTGCGCGTTGACCGGACCGCGGCTGATCATGTTCTCGTAGCCGGCCTTGCCTTCGCGGGCCAGCACGTAGGACGGATCACGCGAGGAGATCTCGTTCTTGCGCTCGATCTTGAAGTAGTCGACGGCGATCGACGCGTTCTTGGTCGGCTCGAACACGAAGCCCACCGTGATGCTCTTGGAGGTCTCCGGCTTCAGGTTGGGGTTGGCCGAGATCATGGCCGGCACCGAGGCCAGGCAGCCGCTGTTGTAGGCGGCGGTGGCGTCGGACTGGTCCGCGGCGGTGCCCTTCTTCAGGATGTCGCGCAGCTTGGTGGCGGTCTCGCAACGACGCGGATCGACCGTGTTGTTGAAGAAACCGGTCACGCCGACCTGGCCCAGCGTCTCGGGGATGTTGGGCGCGCGGAAGCCGCCGGCCACCGTGCCGCGCAGCAGCAGCTGCGGCGAGACCTCGTAGCGGACGCCGAACTTGGGCGACACGCGGCCGTCGAAGCCCGAGGCCTTGTCGAAGCGCAGCGCGCCGTTGAGCTCCAGGCCCTTCCACACCGGGGCGTTCAGCTCCAGGAAGGCGGCGTCGAGGTTGCGCTTGCCGTCGATCAGGACGGAGCCGCGGCCGACGATCTCGGCGCGCAGGACGTTGTCGGTCGACTTGATCGACACGCCTTCCTGGCGGTGCTCGGCGCCGACGGCGAAGGCCAGCGGGCCGCCCGGCAGCTGCATCAGCTCGCCGCTCAGCTTGGCGTCCACCCAGGTCTGGTGGTTCTTGCCCTTGGAGCCGTTGACCGGGAACAGGCGATCCAGCAGTTCCTTGCTGTTCGGGCCGCCGATCTTGTATTCACCGGAGGCGACGGCGGCGAACAGGTCGCGCGAGCCCCAGCGGCTGAGCTTCTCGGCATCGGCGGCATTGCGGCCGACCGACACTTCCCAGTCCATGTCGCGGAACGTGCCCTGCAGGCCGGTCAGGACGCGGTACTGCTTGCCGGTGCCGTCGTAGTTGAAGATGGACGGATCGTCCATGAAGCGGTAGTCGATGCCCACCGGCTTGCCGGTCGGGTTGGCCGGGTTGGTGGCCGACAGCACCGGGTGCGGCACCGACTGGGCGACCTTGTTGTAGCCGTCGTACCAGCGCGAGGTCGAACCGGCGCCGATGGCCATCGGCAGGTTGCGGTACTCGGTGGTCGTCTTCGAGTAGGACGCCTCGGCGAAGGCCTGGATGTCCTCGGTGATCTTCAGGCGGCCGGCGCTGAAGAAGTTCACGCGCTCGGCCGGGTCGGAAACCGGGTTCAGGCCGTTGACGTCGGTCACGCACTGGCCCGACGCGTTCAGCGTCGTGCAGCCCTGGACCGGCACGCGCTGGCCGTTGACGCGCAGGTTGCCGGGGAACGAGTTCAGGCTCGGGTCGCCGAACGAGGGCAGGTAGATGCCCTTGTGCCACGCCGGGTAGCTGTCCTTGACGTCGCCGACGGTGTAGCCGTCGCGCTTGTACGCCTCGAGGTTGGCGAACACATTGAAGCGGTCCTTGTCGAGGTCGCCGAAGCCGGCCACGATGCTGGCCTGGCGCTGGGCGCCGTCGCTCGGATGCTCGTTGAAGGTGACGCTGCCCGACACGCCCACGCCGTTGTAGCTGCGGCGCGTGATGATGTTGATCACGCCGGCCATGGCGTCCGAACCGTAGATGGCGGAGGCGCCGTCCTTCAGGATCTCGACGCGCTCGACGGCATCGGCCGGGATCGAGTCGACGTTGACGAAGGTGTCCTTGGCGCCGTCGGCCAGGCCGAAGTTGGCGACGCGGCGGCCGTTCAGCAGCACCAGCGTGGCGCCCTTGCCCAGGCCGCGCATCGACACGCCGGAGGCGCCCGAGGCGAAGCTGGTGTTGCTGCCGTCGTCCTTGATCTCGTTGCTCGACGTCGACGTCAGCGTGTCCAGGACCTGGCGCACGGTGTTGGCACCGGTGCGGCGGATCTCGTCACGGTTGTAGACCTGCACCGGCGAGGCCGTTTCCGAGGCCAGACGCTTGATGTTGGAGCCGGTCACCTCGACGCGCTGGAGCTGGGTCGTGTCCTGTTCCTGCGCACGCGCGACCTGGGCGCAGCACAGCAGCGCCGCGGCGGCGCTCAGGGACAGGGAGAGCTGGTTGTTCTTTCTCATACTTCCACTTCCGATTTGATGAAAGGCCGGATGGATCGCATCGGCCGAGGAGACCGGCCGCCATGTCGGCGCCGGGATCGCAGCCGCGGGGGTTGCCCGAGGGTGCGAGGGGGCGGATTCTGGGGATGGGGATCCCCCATGCCTGCCGTCACGCATTGCAAATCAGCAACAAAGCTTCACGACGAAACTGTCGCTATTCGCCAATTCGGGCGACCATCGCCCGACCGCTTCAAAAGCAGGCCATTCAAGGTCGGGGACAGGTGGTTACCTCACCGGAAGCGAGGGAAAACCCTCCTGGGCCGTGAAGGCACCATCAAGGTGCGCTGAGCGCCCTTTCATGCGTGTATTCCCTGCCGGGTTCTCCCGGCCGGGTTCTCACCGCAGGGTTATCCCGGAGGCCGCGGGCCCTCGCGCCGGACATGAACCGGCGGCGCACGTCGACGGGACGAAAGCGCTACCCTTGCGCACCCCGCCGCAAGACCCGACCCCCTGCAGAAGGGACGGCGCGGCGGTCCGCCCAGGCGTCCCCAGGAGGAACCCCCCATGTCCATTTCGATGACCGTGAACGGCAAGGCGGTGACGCTCGATGCCGATCCGCAGATGCCCTTGCTGTGGGCGCTGCGCGAAGACCTGCAGCTGACCGGCACCAAGTTCGGTTGCGGCATGGCGCTGTGCGGCGCCTGCACCGTCCACCTGGACGGGCAGCCGGTGCGCGCCTGCCAGACGCCGCTGGAGGCGGCGGCCGGCAAGAAGATCACCACGATCGAGGGCGTCGGCGCCACGCCGGCGGGCCGCGCGGTGCAGGCGGCCTGGCTCAAGATCGACGTGCCGCAGTGCGGCTACTGTCAGAGCGGCCAGATCATGAGCGCGAGCGCGCTGCTGGCCGGCAAGAAGAAGCCCAGCGACGCCGACATCGACGGCGCGATGAGCGGCAACGTCTGCCGCTGCGGCACCTACAACCAGATCCGGGCGGCGATCCACGACGCCTCGGCCACGCTGGCCAAGGGAGGCTGACCATGGGCATCACCGTTGAATCCCCGAGCCGCCGCGCGCTGCTCAAGGGCGGCGCGGCGCTGACCGTGTCCTTCGCGCTGCCGCTGGCGGCGACCCGCGCGGCGCTGGCGCAGGCCGGCTCCCCGAGCAACACCTTCGCGCCCAATGCCTGGCTGCGCATCACGCCCGACAACAAGGTCACCGTCGTGTGCGGCTCGGCCGAGATGGGCCAGGGCGTGCTGACCGCGATCCCGATGATGGTGGCCGAGGAGCTGGACGCCGACTGGGCGCTGGTGTCGGTCGAGCAGGCGCCGGCCAACACGGCCTACAACAACCCGATGTTCGGCATGCAGGCCACCGGCGGCAGCACGACGGTGCGCGCGCACTGGACGCCGGTGCGGCAGGCCGGCGCGGCCGCGCGCCAGATGCTGGTGGCGGCCGCGGCGCAGCAATGGGGCGTGGACGCCGCGGCACTGCGCACCGAACGCGGCCAGGTGATCGGGCCCAACGGCCGCAAGGCGACCTACGGCTCGCTGGTGGACGCCGCGGCCAGGCAGCCGGTGCCCGAGAAACCCGCGCTGAAGGACCGCAAGGACTTCCGCATCATGGGCAAGCCGACGCGGCGGCTCGACACCGCCGCCAAGATCAACGGCAGCGCCAAGTTCGGCATCGACGCGCATGTCGACGGCATGCTGGTCGCGGTGATGGCGCGCGCGCCGATCGCCGGGGCCAAGCCCAAGGCCTTCGACGAAGGCAAGGCCAAGGCCGTCAAGGGCGTGCGCAAGGTCATCGCGATCCCGTCGGGCGTGGCGGTGCTGGCCGACGGCTACTGGGCCGCCAAGCAGGGCCGCGACGCGCTGGGCATCGAATGGGACCTGGGCGAGCACGCGGACCTGTCCAGCGACAAGGTCTCGACCACGCTCGACGAAGGACTGCAGAACGCGACCGCGATCGCGCGCGAGACCGGCAACGTGAAGGACGGCGCGGCGACCTCGGCCCGCACGCTGTCGGCGCAATACGACGTGCCCTACCTCGCGCACGCCTGCATGGAACCGCTGAACTGCCTGGCCTGGGTGCGCGGCGACGAGGTCACCATCTGGGCCGGCACGCAGAGCCAGGGACCGGCGCAAGGCATTCTGTCGCAGGTCGCGCAGGTCACGCCGGCCAAGGTGAAGGTCAACACGCTGTTGCTGGGCGGCGGCTTCGGACGCCGCTTCGCGCCGGACTTCACCATCGACGCGACGCTGCTGTCCAAGCTCAGCGGCAGCCCGGTCAAGCTGGTCTACGCCCGCGAGGACGACATGGCCGCCGGCTACTACCGGCCCACCTCGCGCGTGCGCTTCGAGGCCGGCCTCGATGACAAGGGCCAGCCGCTGATGCTGCGCGCCGACGTGGCCAGCCCGTCGATCATGGCCGCCTCGGGCTTCATGAAAATCCCGGAAAACGGCGTGGACTCGATGGCCGTCGAAGGCCTGGCCGACCATCCCTACGAGATCCCCCATCAACGCATCGCCTACGGCCGCGCGGAGCCGGGGCCGCAGGTCTGGTTCTGGCGCTCGGTGGGACATTCGCAGAACGCGTTCTTCATCGAAAGCTTCATCGACGAACTCGCGCATGCGGCCAAGGCGGATCCGCTGAAGTACCGGCTGGCGCTGCTGGAAAAGCAACCCCGCGCCCGCGGCGTGCTGGCACTGGCGGCCGAGAAGGCCGGCTGGCATCGGCCCGCGCCCAAGGGGCGGTACCGCGGCCTGGCCGTGGCGGAAAGCTTCGGCACCTTCGTCGCCGAAGTCGCCGAGGTCTCCGTCGGCAAGGACGGCACCATCAAGATCCATCGCGTGACCGCCGCCGTCGACTGCGGCCAGACAGTCAACCCGCAGACGATCGCCCGGCAAATCGAGGGCGCCGTGGTCTACGGCCTCTCGGCCGCGCTGTACGGACGCATCACGTTCAAGGACGGCAAGGTGGAACAAAGCAACTTCCACGACTACCCCGTCCTGCGCCTCAACGAGATGCCCAAGGTCGACGTCCACATCGTCCAGAGCAGCGAAGCCCCAGGCGGTATCGGCGAACCCGGCACCCCGCCGATCGCCCCCGCCGTCGCCAACGCGATCTTCGCCGCCACCGGCAAACGGCTGCGTCAGCTGCCGTTCGACAGCGACGCGCTCAAGCAGGGCTGATCACGCGCCCTCAGGAGGCCGGCGGATAGCCGGCCTCCGCCAGCACCTCCGCCAATTCCTCCCGGCTCAGGTCGCTCTCCACCTTCACCGTCTTCTGCGCCAGATCCACCTCCACGTCAGCCTGGCCATCCGCCTCCTTCACCGCCGTCGTCACCGCCGCCAGGCAGTGGCCGCAACTCATGTCAGGCAGCTTGAATTCATGCATGTCGGACTCCTTCATTTCAAATCGACGGCGGAGAGGTTAAACCCTTCCATCATGGGAAGGTCAAGAAGCCCCGCGATCGAATACCCCTGAGAACGAGCACGTCTCCGGGACCCGGGGCCCCCCGCCCTCATACGCTCCACATGTTCCGCAAATCGGTCGGGCGGCCCCGGGTCCCTTCGACCGAACCACCGAGTCATCCACCACCGAGTCATCCACCACCGAGCCATCCAACATCCAACATCCAACATCCAACATCCAACATCCAACACCCAACATCCACCATCGAGCCGTCCGCCATCGAGCCAACGTCCCCCTCTGCCATCCGAGGCATGGTGTTGACCTTCCCATCATGGCAAGCTTGAGACTTCAGCCATGAACACCGCCACCACCGCCCCAACGTCGTCCGGCGAACTGCAGTTCGCCGTCTCCGGCATGACCTGCGCCAGCTGCGTCGGCCGCGTCGAACGCGCCCTGCGCAAGGTGCCCGGCGTCGAAGACGCCCAGGTCAATCTCGCGACCGAGTCCGCCATCGTCCGCGCCACCGGCGGTGTCGGCGCCGACACGCTCGTCGCCGCCATCGGCAAAGCCGGCTATCAGGCGCACGAGATCGTCGGCGAGGACGACACCCCGTCCGCCCCCGTTCCCTGGTCCGCCACCGGCTGGCCCGTGCTCGTGGCCGCCTTGCTCACCCTGCCGCTGGTCGCGCCCATGGTCGCCATGCTCTGGGGCACGCACTGGATGCTCGACGGCTGGTGGCAGCTCGCGCTCGCGACCCCCGTCCAGTTCTGGCTCGGCGCGCGCTTCTATCGCGCCGGCTGGGCCGCGCTGAAGGACCGCAGCGGCAACATGGACCTGCTCGTCGCCCTGGGCACCAGCGCCGCCTACGGGCTCAGCCTCTACGAACTCATTCGCCAGGGATCGATGAGCGGCGCGCTCTACTTCGAATCCGCCGCCGCCGTCATCACGCTGGTGCTGCTGGGCAAGTGGCTCGAGGGCCGCGCCAAGCGCCAGACGCTCAGCGCCCTCGCCGCGCTCAAGCAGCTCCGCCCCGAACACGCCCGCGTGCGTCGCGGCCCCCTCGGCGCCGAGGTGGAACTCGACGTGCCGCTGGCGCAGCTGCGGATGAAGGACCTGATGGTCGTGCGCCCCGGCGAGCGCATCCCCGCCGACGGCCGCATCCGCGAAGGCCACAGCCCCGTCGACGAGTCGCTGATCAGCGGCGAGAGCCTGCCCGTCGACAAGGCCGAGGGCGATCGCGTGATCGGCGGCGCCGTCAACGGCGACGGCCTGCTGCTGGTGGAAGTCACCGCCCTGGGCGCCGAATCGACGCTGTCGCGGATCGTGCGTCTCGTCGAGTCGGCGCAGGCGCACAAGGCCCCCATCCAGCGGCTGGTGGACCGCGTCAGCGCGGTGTTCGTCCCCGCCGTGCTCGGCATCGCGGCGGTGACGCTGCTGGCCTGGGGCCTGTCGACCGGCGATTGGGAACGCGCGCTGATCCACGCGGTCGCCGTGCTCGTCATCGCCTGCCCCTGCGCGCTGGGGCTGGCCACGCCGGCCGCGATCATGGTCGGCACCGGCGTCGCGGCCCGCCGCGGCCTGCTGATCAAGGACGCCGAGGCCCTGGAGCAGGCCCGCCGCGTCGAGCTGGTGGTGTTCGACAAGACCGGCACGCTGACGGAAGGCAAGCCGCGCCTGACCGGCTTCACCGCGGCGCCCGGCCAGGGCGAGGCCATGGCGCTGACGTTGGCCGCCGCGCTGCAGATGGGCAGCGAGCATCCGCTGGCGCGCGCGGTGCGCGACGCCGCCGCCGAGCGCGCGCTGGCGGTGGCGCCGGCCTCAGCGGTGCGCGCGGTCGCCGGCCGCGGCGTGTCGGGCCGCGTCCAGGCCCGCGCGCTGATGTTGGGCAGCGGACGCTGGATGGCGGAACTTGGCGTCGATCTCTCGGCGCTGGACGCCGCGGCGCGCGACGCGCTCGCGCAGGGCCGCACGCTGTCCTGGCTGGCCGCCGGCGACGGCCCCGGCGCGCCGGTGCTGCTGGCGATGCTGGCCTTCGGCGACCGGAACAAGGCGACGTCGGCCGCCGCGATCGCCGACCTGAAGGCGCTGGGCCTGCGCACGCTGATGCTCAGCGGCGACAACGCCGCCGCCGCGAACGCGGCCGGCGCCGCGCTCGGCCTGGACGAGGTCCGCGCCGAGCTGCTGCCCGAAGACAAGGCCCGCATCGTGGCCGAGCTGCGCGCCGACGGCACGCACGTGGCCATGGTCGGCGACGGCATCAACGACGCGCCGGCGCTGGCCGCCGCCGATGTCGGCCTGGCCATGGGCGGCGGCACCGACGTGGCGATGGAAGCCGCCGGCATCACGCTGATGCGCGGCGATCCGCGGCTGGTCGCGGACGCGATCGCGCTGTCGCGCGCGACCGTCGCGAAGATCCGCCAGAACCTGTTCTGGGCCTTCATCTACAACCTGCTGGGCGTGCCGCTGGCCGCGCTGGGCCTGCTGAGCCCGGTGATCGCCGGCGCCGCGATGGCGCTGTCCAGCGTGTCGGTGCTGGGCAACGCGCTGCTGCTCAAGCGCTGGAAAGGAGCCGCGCGATGACCGTTTCCCTTCGCGACGCCGCGCCGCTGACGATCGGCCAGGCGGCCGAGCGCTCCGGCGTGTCGCCCAAGATGCTGCGCCACTACGAGTCGCTTGGCCTGCTGCCGCCGGTGGCCCGCACCGAGTCCGGCTACCGCCTGTACGGCGAGCGCGAGGTGCACACGCTGCGCTTCATCCGCCGCGCGCGCGACCTCGGCTTCTCGATGGCGGAGATCGCCGAGCTGCTCAAGCTCTGGCAGAACCGCCGCCGCGCCAGCGGCCAGGTCAAGCGCATCGCCGAGGCGCACATCGCCGACCTCGACCGCCGCCTGGCCGAGATGCAGGCGATGCGCCGCGCGCTGGCCGAGCTGGCCCACTGCTGCCACGGCGACGACCGCCCCGACTGCCCCATCCTCGACGACCTCGCACAAGGAGCCTCCCCATGAGCGACCCCACCGGCGCGTCCACCGACGCCGCCTCCGACCCGCATCCCGCCCGCTGGGAACGCATCGCCGCGCACCTCGGCGACGTCGGCGGACTGCCCATCCGCCGCGCGGTGCCGACGTCCAAGCGCCGCATGATCGGCGCCTGGTGTTTCCTCGACCACGCCGGCCCCGCCGACCTGACGCCCGCGACCGCGATGCGCGTCGGCCCGCATCCGCACACCGGGCTGCAGACCTTCAGCTGGATGATCGAAGGCGAGGTGCTGCACCGCGACAGCCTGGGTTCGGAGCAGATGCTGCGACCCGGCCAGGTGAACCTGATGACGGCGGGCCGCGGGATCAGCCACACCGAGGAATCGCAGTCCGACCGGCTCCAGCTGGCGCAGCTGTGGATCGCGCTGCCCGACGCGGTGCGCCACCGCGAGCCCGCCTTCGAGCACTTCCCCGAGCTGCCGTCGTTCGCTACCGGCGGCTTCGACACGACGCTGCTGGTCGGCGAGTTCGGCGGCCATCGCTCGCCGGTGCCCAGCCACACGCCGCTGCTGGGCGCCGACCTCAGCGCCGATCGCGCCGCCGAGGCGACGATCCCGCTGCACCCCGACCACGAGTACGGGCTGATGGTGCTGGAGGGCGAGTTGTCCGCGACGCTGGACGGCGAGTCCACCGGCCTGAGCCAGCCGGGCCAGTTGCTCTACATCGCGCCGGGCGCGCAGTCGCTGAAGCTGCTGTCGGGCGGCGGCAAGAGCCGCGCGCTGCTGCTGGGCGGGCCGCCCTTCGGCGAGCCGGTGCTGCTGTTCTGGAACTTCGTCGGCCGCACCCGCGCGGAGATGCAGGACTACGCCGAGGAGTGGAACAGCCGCGAGGACGGCGGCCGCTTCGGCGCGGTGCGCGGCTTCGACGGCCCGCGCCTGCTCGCGCCGGTGGTGCCGGCGCTCAAGGCGCCGGTGTAGCGCCTCGCCAGGCGCGCGCCTCCGCGGCGCGGACCGCGCCCCGGCTCACCGCCTCGTCCAGGAAGGCGCCATAGGCGGCGCAAGCCGCGTCGTCGAGTGCCGACGGCGCCGGCAGGTGCCGTCGCAGCGCGGGCAGGCCGTGCGGTTCCGGCCGGACGAGCCGGGCGAGCCGGCAACGCCGGCCGCGGCGGTCGAGCCCCTTGGCCAGGCTGCGCAGGTGGGCGTCGCTCAACAGCCGTTGCGCATGCAGATGCAGCAGCCCGGCGCAGAACTCCCGCACGTTCTCGGCCCGCCCCGCCATCAGCGCCGCGCCCAGCGGTGATGGCCGCCGGCCGCGCCGGCCAAGCAGCGCGATCACGTCCGACGAACGCAGGCCGGCGCCCTCCACGGCCCGGGCCGTCATGGCCATCAGGGCGGCGAGCGGCTCATGCCCGAGCTCCAGCACCGCCGTGTCGAACAGGCGCTCGCGGTTGGCGTTCATGGCCGCCATCAGCGACCGGAGGTCGCGCCGCCGCACCACGCCGCGGCGCTCGGCGCGATGCGAGACGAGGCCGGCCAGCCCGTCCATCCAGGCCCGGGCCGCCGCCAGGTGACCGTTCCGGACGGCCTCGCGCAGCGCCGGCGGCCGGCCCGGCGCGCCTTCGAAGGACGAGAAGAGGGTCCGGCGCCAGCCGTCGCGCTGCAGGGCCTGGGCGTGGGCCAACAGGACGCCCACCAGGTCGACGTTCCCCGCGGCCATCGCCTCCCCGATCGCGACATGGCCGCCGCGCCGATACCAGCGCTCCAGGTCGAGGCCCGCGAGGCCATGGTCCTGGGTCAATCCCAGGACCCGCGCCTCGTCCGCCAGGTGCGCCCGGACACAGGCCGTCCGCCCGGCCGCGGCCGCCAGACGCACCGGGTGCGGCCCGTCCGCCTCGCCCACCATGAGTTCGAGGACCTGTTCCGGCATCAGCAGGTCCGCCAGCCGGGCCTGCGCCAAGGCGTCGCGATAGGCCGCGGCCGCCTCGGCCGAGCCGGCCACCAGCGCGGCGTGATAGACGCCCCGGCCGTCCTCGCGCGGCACGAACACCGCGTCGAACAGCTGCCCCGGGTCGATCACGCGCCCGGTCGCCGCCAGGCGCAGGTGCGCCATCCAGATCGAGACGGCCCGGCCATGGTCGCGCTGCATCGCCAGCGTGAACCCGTCGGGCAGGTGGCTGCCCTCCAGCCCGTTGGCGTCGAGGAGCAGCGCCCTGAACACGGTCTCCGACAGGACGCGGTACGCATAACCGGCGGAGACCTCCTCGAGAAAGACCTGCAGGGCGGCGCTCCGCCCCTGGGCCAGCGCGCTGCCGATCGCGCTGAGCGAGCCATCCCAGCCGCCCGAGGTCAGCAGGTCGCCGATCGTCGGCGACAGGCGCCGCCCCTGCGCGTGCACGGTCAACGCGGTGGAGACCAGTTCCCGCACGACGTCCTCCGCCCCGGGCGCGGCCATCGCCGCGCACAGCGCCGTGCGCCCGTCCTCGCCGCGGGCCGCGATCGCGGCGCCGCGCTCCCGATCCGTCATGGCCGGCGCCGCCGTCAGCAGCAGCGGGTGCCAGAGCCGCAGCGCCACCGCGTCCTTGCGCCGCGCGGCGCAGGCGACGGCAGCAGTCCCGTCGCACGCGCACCAGGCCGCCGCCGCCGCCTGGGCGTGGGTCGGCCGCAGCGCGTCCAGCGCATGCCCGTCGTTCGCCTCCGCCGCGGCGGCCAGCAGCCGGTGCCGGACCGCCGGGTCCAGGCCGCGGGCACGGTGCGCCGCGAGCCACTGGGCGCAGCCGTCCGGCCCGAGCCGATGCCACCAGTGGGACGCCAGCGCCTCGGACGCCAGCCAGCGCGGCGCGATCCGCAGCAGCGCCTGCGGCGGCGCGGTCGCGATCGCGGCGCGCGCCAGGCCCTCGCACTCGGCCTCGCGCAGCGGGCGGGGCAGGACGCGGTCAAGGTCCAGCAACTGGCGCGGTTGCACCGGCCAGGCGTTCCCCGCGTCGAAGCCGGCCCCCGGCGCGCCGTGCTGCACCCACCACAACCCGTCGCCCAGGCCGCACAGGCGCCGGGATCCGTCGGCGTCCTGCCAGGCGACCAGCGTCGCGATCGCGCGCGGCGGCACCGCGCCCTCGCGCATCAGGTTGGCCAGGCACTGGACGGCCAGCCGCACCGGCGTCTCGATCACGCGGACATCGCCGCTGGCCTCGTCCTCGCGGAACAGCGTCCAGCGGTCCACCGGACCGAGCCGGCGTTCGATCGCGGCGATCTCGAGCTCGAGCGCGTCCTGCCGGTCGTCCGGCATCGGCCACGGACGGTCGAGGTCGATCCCGGCCTCGGCCAGGCGGACGCGGAGCGTCTCCAGCGTCTCCTCCGCCAGCGCGTGCGCCACGGCCTCGGCCGACACCCGCCGACGCAAGGTCGCCTCGGCGCGGTCGACGATGGCGGTGTCCAGCGATGCGGCGTCGAAGAAGTGGTCGGGCGGGAAGCGGTCGCTGCCGGACAAGCCGAGCCGCCGTTCCAGCGCGGCGACGTAATGCGATTCGAAAGCCGCGAGCGTGCGGCCGCGCTCCCGGGGATCGCGTCCCACCGTCGCGCGGACGATCTCGATCAGGGTGCCGCGGATCAGCTCGGCGCGCCGCCGGGCGGCGCTCTCGGTGACGCCGCCGGCCGCGCAACTCAACACATGGACCGCGTCGCGCAACCCGCTGGCGAAACCCGGCACGCACAGCGTCGAGACCTCGGCGACCCGCTCCAGCTGCTGCTGGCGCAGTTCGACCGGCACGTGCTCGTTGGCCACCAGCCTCGCCAGCACGCCCAGTTGCGCGGCGCCGTCGCCGGCCAGGAACTCCCGCCAGCGCGGGTGCGAGAAGGGATCCGTCGGATCGTCCGCGCGAAGGGCGAGTCCGCCCAGGGCCAGCACCTCCGGGCGCAGCGGCAGCGCGAAGGCGGCCATCGACACGGCCAGGGCCTGGCAGGCGTCCTCCAGCCGCGGCGCGGTGTCGGGCGCGTCGCCGGACAGGGGCAGCGTGGCGGCCAGGCCGGGAGAGAAACCGAAGTGGGGATCGAAGGGGTCGCCGGTGTCGGGCTCGTCCGGTGGGGGCGGCGGCAAGGACGACGGGCGGAGGCGGAAATTCGGCATGCGCGGGACTGACGGGGCGAAGCCCGTCTTTGTCCGCCGGGGGCCGGCGGCCCGGCGTGCCGAAGCCTTGCAGCGATGCGACGCGCCGCCAGCGGTCCTTGTGGTCCGCTGGCGGCGGCGGGGGCGCCCTCGCCTTCAGGCGAACTTGCCGGCCTGGAAGTCGCGCACCGCCTGCAGCAGCTCGCCTTCGGTGTTCATCACGAACGGGCCGTACTGCGCGATCGGCTCGCCCAGCGGCTGGCCGGCGATCAGGATGACGCGGGCGCCCTCGTCCGACGCGGTCAGCCGCACGCCGTCCGAGCCCGGCGTGTTGGCCAGGATCGCCATGCGGCCATGCGGCACCTTGCAGCCGGTCTCGAAGCGCAGCGCGCCGCGATAGACGTACACGAAGGCGTTGTGCGCCGCGGGCAGCGCCTGCTCGAAGCTCGCCCCGGGTTCAAGGTGGATGTCCAGGTAGGTCGGCTGCGTCGCGTCACGCTGCACCGCGCCGGCCACGCCATGGCTCTCGCCGGCGATGACGCGCACCGTCGCGCCGGGCAGCGCCAGCTCCGGGATCTCGGCGCTGGCGATGTCGCGGTACCAGGGGTCGCGCATCTTGTCGCGGCCGGGCAGGTTCAGCCACAGCTGGAAGCCTTCCATGCGGCCTTCCTGCTGCTCGGGCAGTTCCGAATGGATCACGCCGCGGCCGGCGGTCATCCACTGCACGCCGCCCGGGCCCAGCAGGCCTTCGTTGCCGGCCGAATCCCGATGCCGCATGCGGCCGTCGAGCATGTAGGTCACGGTCTCGAAGCCGCGGTGCGGGTGGTCGGGGAACCCGGCGATGTAGTCCTCGGCGTTGTCGGTGCCGAAGGCATCCAGCATCAGGAAGGGATCCAGCCGCCGCTGCAGGTCGTGCGTCAGCACCCGCGTCAGCTTGACGCCGGCGCCGTCGCTCGTGGCCTGCCCTTGCACCAGGCGCTCGACCTGGCGGGGCGTCGTGATGGTGGTGACAGGGGTGGCGGCGGTCATGATGGATTCCTTTCTGGAACACGAGAGAACGGAGATCGGCCGGCAGCGAGTGTCGCCGGCCCGGCATGGGGCGTGGGGGTCCTGGAGGGATCCCCCATGCCCCGTGGAGGGCGCGCTCGGTCTATCAGGCCGGTTGGGCTTCGCCGAACAGCGCGGCGATCTCTTCGCGGGCGGTCGCCAGGCCCTTGGCCGCGGCTTCCTCGCCCATGTTGAGGCCTTCGGCGAGCACGAACTTCACGTCCGTCATGCCGAGGAAGCCCAGCGTCACCTGCAGGTAGGGGACGATGTTGTCGGTCGGCTGGCCGCGATGGACGCCGCCGCGCGAGCTGACGACGATCACCTGCTTGCCGGTCACCAGGCCGACCGGGCCGTTGGCGCCGTAGCTGAAGGTGACGCCGGCGCGGGCGACCGCGTCGATCCAGTTCTTCAGCTGCGAGGACACGCCGAAATTGATCATCGGCGCGGTCAGCACGATGACGTCGGCGGCCTGCAACTCGGCGATCAGCTGGTCGTTGAAGGCGACGCGGTCGGCTTGCGCCTGCGTGCGGTTGTCGGCCGGGGTGAACAGCGCGCCCAGGGTGGCTTCGTCCATCGGGGGCAGCGGGCGCACCGCCAGGTCGTGCACGACGGCCTTGGCGCCGGGGTTGCGTTCGACCAGTTGCTGCACGACCTCGTTGGCCAGCAGGGTCGAGACCGAGCCCTGGCCTTCATGCAGACGGCGGGCGCTGGAATTGATTTGCAGGATGTTCATGGTGCGGTTCTCCGGGCTCGTTTCGGCTGGGACAGCCGGGGTGTGATGGGATGGAATGAACTGTATTGATCCCCTCCCCGCACCAGAAGACCACCGTCTGGATAAGATTGTTCCATTCAACGAACAATCAGGAATCCGCGCCATGAGCCTCGATGCCGACGACCTGCTGGTCTTCGCCCGCGTGATGGAAAGCGGCAGCTTCAGCCGGGCGGCGGAGCGGCTGCAGTTGCCGAAGTCCACGGTGTCGCGGCGGATCGCGGCGCTGGAGGAGCGCCTGGGCGAGAAGCTGCTCCAGCGCAGCACGCGGCGGCTGACGTTGACCGAGTTCGGCCAGGGCGTGCTGGAGCACGCGCGGGTGCTGGCCGGCGAGGTGGACGGCGCGCTGGCGCTGGCGCTGCACCGGCAGCAGCGGCCGACGGGGCGGCTGCGGGTGTCGATGCCGGCGGACTTCGCGCACCAGATGCTGACGCCGATGCTCAGCCGCTTCGTCGGCGACTATCCGGAGGTGCAGCTGGAGCTGGACCTGTCGCCGCGCCGGGTGGACCTGATCGCCGAGGGCTACGACATCGCGGTGCGCATGGGGCAGCTGCCGCCGGACAGCCAACTGGCGGCGCGGCGGATGGCGATGTTCAGCAGCGGGCTGTACGCGTCGCCCGAATACCTGCGCCGCCACGGCGAGCCGCAGTTGCCCGAGGGGCTGCTGAGCATGCACGGGCTGATGATCCTGAGCCGCGCCGGCGAGCCGCTGCCGTGGCGGCTGTTCGGCATCGTCGACGGGCAGGCGGACCAGCGGATGGAATGGGTGGGCGTGCCGGAGAGCCGCACGCTGGTCAACGCGCCGGACATGCTGCTGCACATGGCCCGCGCGGGACTGGGCATCACCTGGGTGGGCAACCAGTACGCACAGGCCTTCATCGACCGCGGCGAGCTGGTGCGCGTGCTGCCCGCCTGGTGCGCGGAGCCGTCGACCTGCTGGGCGGTGTTCCCGCAGCGGCGGCTGATGCCGCTGCGCACGCGGGTGTTCCTGGACGCGATGGCCGCGGAACTCGGCCCGTTCGACCAGGCGGCGATGTACGGGATGTAGCCGCGGTCAGGCGTCCCGCGCGACGCTACGGCACCAGGGCGTCGGCATTGCGCGTGAGCAGATTGATCCGCGAGAGGTTGGCTGTCGAGAGATCGATCAGGCCCTCGTCACCCGGCTCGTGCGTGTCGCCCCGCGCGGGCCGGACACCCAGTCGGTCCTGGACGAGGCGGCAGGTCCGCGCCACCGCCCGTTCGATGTCCGCCTCGGCCTGGCCCTCCAGCAGGGACAGTCCCGCTCGCACCTCGCGTTTGATCAGCAAGCGGCGCTTGTCGTCCAGCGCCGCTTGCTCTGCCGCGGTGATCCGCCGCTCGGGCAGTTCATAACGCGCGTACCGCATCAGCAGCCCGGCCGGATCCTTCGCGGTCTTCAGCGCCGTCGCCAACCCAGCCACCGTGTCGCGCCGGACGCGCACCTCATGCGTGTCCTCCGTCGCGCGCCGGAGCAGGCGATTCATCGCCTCCACGCCGAAGGACTGGAGGTTCCCGACCAGGTCGTCCTGCCCCCGGGTGGGCGTCGCGCCCAGCCACCGGGCTTCGAACGCTTCCAGGTCCTTCGCTTCGGCGTACAGGAAGAAGTCCTGGCAGCGCTTGCGAAACGTGGTCAATGCCTCGGCCAGGTCCGCGCGACCGATGTCGGCGAGCGGATCGACCGGGCCGGAGGAGGCGAGCAGGTGCAGCGGATCCTTCGGATTGCGCGCGCCGAGCAGGCAGGCCCGCAAGGCGGCGTTGTTGCGCACGAGATCCATCACGGCACGCACCCCGTCGATGCTCGTCTCCGGTCGCTCCAGCCCAAGCATCTCCAACGCATCAGACACGTGCTCCTGCGTCAGCCTCCGCTCGCGCACTTGAGGCTCGGCCCAGTCGAGCAAGCGCTGGCGGCGCACCGCCAGATGCGGGTTGTCCCTGCCCGCGTTGCAACTTTCCGCCTCGATCAGGGCGGGCGCCAGCATGTCGATCCGATAGTGCTGGCCTGTCGTCGGCAGGTAGCTCGCGCCCAGGCGGAGGAGACACTGCTGGCGCTTGGCGTCGGTCATCCTGTCGAGTTCGTCGCACAGGCGATTCAGCAGGAGCGGGCCGGTGCAATACATCGCCGCATCGTGCTCGTCGAAGACCTCGGGCGCCGCTTGCAGCGCCTGGCGCCAGGCGGCCAGCGCCGCCCGCGCCGGAGCGGCGGCCCGCGCCGGGAGTTGGTCGGCGTGCCGGATCAGCCGATCGACGCTGGCGTTCAACTGCGCGTGCCGCGTCTTCAGCGCCTCCGGTGTCATGCCGGACAACAGCGCCGCGAGCACCGGACTCGTGGTCCCGGGCATCGATTCCGCCTGCACCGGCGCGTTCCAGGCCCTCGCGCAGGCGGCAGCCGCGCCATTGACCGCACGGGCATCGATCCGGCCCATGCCGAATGTCGCCCTGCGGCCCATGGCGACCTCATCGAGCCCCAGGTACTGGCGCATCGCGCGCGCCATCTCGGCATGCTTCGAGCGGTCATCGAGCCAACGGCCGCTGAAGGCCTCCAACGCCTCGCTCGCCTGGCGCCGCCGATAGCTGGCGACACTGGCGCCTTCCGCCTCCCACGCCGCCGACAACGCCCGGCCAACAGCGGTGATCGGCGAGATCCCGGCGCGGCCCGCGTCATCGTCCAGCGCCGGCCGCAGCGCCCGGCAGACCGCCGACTGCAAGTCGGGCAAGTGCTTCCGATCCTCCGCACGGGCCAGTGCCTTGCACAACTCGAACATCAGGTGCTTGCCGGCGCCGAACCACTGGGCTTCGGGATGATCCATCCGTTCCGGCCGGGCCCATGCCGGCGCCTGGCGCGCGAGGTCGGCCGCCACGTCGGCGTCCGGACCGGCGTCCGGCAGCAGATGCGCCAGCCACTGGGTCAATCGGAGCAGCTCCTCGCTGCAGGCGTGGTAGTTCGGCGTGGCCCGGAACTGCGTCGGGGTGAGCCGGACGTCGTCGTAGAAGATCTCCTGCCGCTGCGCGTCCTCGCGGATCCTGGCCGACGACGCCGGCGGGAAGGCGATGGACTCGAGCGGCGCCGTCGGCGTCAGCGGAACGCTGTCCGGCTCGCAGGCATTGAAGGTCAGCATGAACGTCCTCGAAAAAGCGAAGGCCGCTCAGTCGCCATTCCTCCCGAAATGTTCGAGTCGTCAGGCTTGCGTACGCGCGGCGTACCGCCGCCCGCGGATCCTCACTCCACCTGGAACCCGATCTCCACGCTGACCTGGCGCGGGGCCGGGATGGGCTCGAAGCGCCATTGCTTGACCGCGTTGATCGCGGCGGCGCTGAGCTTGCGGTCCGGCGACTTGAGGGCCTGCGGCGCGTCGACCGAGCCGTCCGGACGGACCGTGAACTGCACCAGCACCGAGCCCTGGCGCTGCATCGACAGCAGCGCGCGCGGGTACTCGGGATCGACCTTGCGCAGCAGCTTCAGCGGCGCGGGTTCGTCGGCCTCGGCCGGTTCGGGTTCCGGCGGCGCCTTGCCCGCGGGCGCGGCGGTGGCCGGCGCGGCCATCGACACCACCTGCGGCGACGTCGTCTCCGACAGCGGCTGCGGCGCGGGCGTCGCCGGCGCGATGGTCTGGGCGACCGGGGACGGGGCCGGCGTGGCCGCGGCCACCGTGGGCGCGGCGTTCGCGCCCGCGTCCTGCGCCGCGTTGCGCGCCGCGAGCGCGCGTTCGGCGACGGGATCGAGGTCCTGGCGGCGCGTCGTCGCGGCGGCCGGCGCCGCGGTGGCCACCGCGGTCGGGCGCGCGACCGGCTTGGGCGCTTCGGCGGCCTTGGCCTCGTGCGGCTTCTCGCCGGCCTTCTTCTCGCCCTTCTCGGCGTGGAACTTGATCCACTGGAAGACCTTGTCGGCGTCGCGCTTGGCGCGCTCGACATCGCTCATCTGGGCCTTGGGGTCCGCCGCGGCGGCGGCCGGCGCGGTCTGCGCGTGCGCGGCGGCCGCGATCAGGGACACGCTCAAGACCTGGCACAGCACCAGGCCCACGGGCCCGGCGCTCAGGAGACTTCGGCTGCTCATCACTCCACCCTCTCGAAAAGCGCTGCTGGTCTCGCTCGGGAGACATCGCCGGTCTTGTCCGCCGCTGTTGCTGTTGGTTCTCTCGCGCCCCGGCATGAGCGCCGCAGTGTAAGAAGTCACCTGCGTGACGGTGCCTCGGTGTTTCCCCCGAATCGGGATGTAACAGCGGCCTATCGGCCCGAGGGCGTCGAGGAATTCACGCTCGCGTCCGACCCGCGCCTATACTGCGCGCCTGCTCCGGGGTGCCCTGGGCCAGGCGAGGGACGCGGCGACGCGCCCCGCCGGCACGGGCTGAGACATGGCGAGGAAGCCGTGGACCCGCTGAACTTGATCCGGTTCGTACCGGCGTAAGAAGAGCCCGCCCTTCCCGCATCCCCGCGCCCGAAGGGCCTTTTCCCCAACGCCTGCCCGTTCCCATCGGTCCAGCCTCCGGCGCCCAACCGGAGACACCGATGACCGACCATTCCCCCGCCGCCCAGGACTTCCACGAACGCCTGGCCGCCAGCCGCGCGCCGCTGCCCGCGTCGACGAAGACGCATGAAAGCGGCGTGCTGCATCCGGCGCTGCGCGTGCCGCTGCGCGAGATCGCGCTGACCAACGGCGAGCGCATCGCGGTCTACGACACCTCCGGCCCCTACACCGACCCCGCGGTCACGACCGACGTGCGCGGCGGCCTGCCGGCCCCGCGCGCCGCGTGGGTCGAGGCCCGCGGCGACACCGAGCCCTACGCCGGCCGCCCGATCCAGCTCTTCGACGACGGCCTGCGCGAGGCCGCGCAGCAGCAGGCGCTGCGCGCGCAGAGCGCGTCGCTGAACCGCACGCCGCGCCGCGCCAAGGCCGGCGGCAACGTCTCGCAGATGCACTACGCGCGCCGCGGCATCGTCACCGCGGAGATGGAGTACGTCGCGATCCGCGAGAACGGCCGCCGCGCCTGGATGCACGAGTACCTGACCGACGCCGAGCGCGAGCAACGCCTGCGCGGCCAGGGCCTGGGCGCGACGATCCCCGGGATCATCACGCCCGAGTTCGTCCGCGACGAGGTCGCCCGCGGCCGCGCCATCATCCCGGCCAACATCAACCATCCGGAACTCGAGCCGATGGCGATCGGCCGCAACTTCCTGGTCAAGGTCAACGCCAACATCGGCAACTCGGCGGTGAGCTCGGGCATCGAGGAAGAGGTCGAGAAGCTGGTGTGGGCCACGCGCTGGGGCGCCGACACGGTGATGGACCTGTCCACCGGCCGCAACATCCACACGACGCGCGACTGGATCCTGCGCAACAGCCCCGTGCCCATCGGCACCGTGCCGATCTACCAGGCGCTGGAGAAGGTCGGCGGCGTGGCCGAGGAACTGACCTGGGAGCTGTTCCGCGACACGCTGATCGAGCAGGCCGAGCAGGGCGTCGACTACTTCACCATCCACGCCGGCGTGCGGCTGCCCTTCGTGCCGATGACGGTCAAGCGCCGCACCGGCATCGTGTCGCGCGGCGGCTCGATCCTGGCGAAGTGGTGCATCGCGCATCACCGCGAGAACTTCCTGTACACGCACTTCGAGGAGATCTGCGACATCATGAAGGCGTACGACGTCAGCTTCTCGCTGGGCGACGGGCTGCGGCCGGGCTCGCTGGCGGACGCCAACGACGAGGCGCAGTTCGCCGAGCTGCGCACGCTGGGCGAGCTGACCAAGATCGCGTGGAAGCACGACGTGCAGACCATGATCGAAGGCCCGGGGCACGTGCCGATGCACATGATCCAGGCCAACATGACCGAGCAGCTCAAGCACTGCGACGAGGCGCCGTTCTACACGCTGGGCCCGCTGACGACGGACATCGCGCCGGGCTACGACCACATCACCAGCGGCATCGGCGCCGCGATGATCGGCTGGTTCGGCTGCGCGATGCTGTGCTACGTGACGCCCAAGGAGCACCTGGGCCTGCCCGACCGCGACGACGTCAAGCAGGGCCTGATGGCCTACAAGATCGCGGCGCACGCGGCCGACATCGCCAAGGGCCATCCGCAGGCCCGCGCGCGCGACGACGCGCTGTCCAAGGCGCGCTTCGAGTTCCGCTGGGAGGACCAGTTCAACCTGGGCCTCGATCCGGAGACGGCGCGCGAGTTCCACGACGAGACGCTGCCCAAGGACAGCGCGAAGGTGGCGCACTTCTGCTCGATGTGCGGGCCCAAGTTCTGCTCGATGAAGATCACGCAGGACGTGCGGGAGTACAGCGCGCAGCTCGCGGCCAACGGCGGCGGCGCGGTCGAAGGCGTCGGCGCCCTCAAGGCGGAGGCCTCCGCCGAGGCGGCCGAGGCCGGCATGCGCGAGAAGAGCGCCGAGTTCCGCGCCGGCGGCGCCGAGCTCTACATCCCGATCCGCCAGGCCTGAGCGCGATGGCCGCGATCGCCATCGCCGGCGCGGGGCTCGCCGGCCGGCTGCTGGCCTGGGCGCTCGCGCGGGTCGGACATCGCGTCGAGGTCTTCGACGCGTCGGCCGGCCCCGAGCCCGCCTTCGATGCCTCCGGCGCCGCCGCGTTCAGCGCGGCCGGCATGCTGAGCCCGCTGGCCGAGCAGGAACAGGGCGGCGCCGGCATCGCCGCGCTGGGCTGGCGCTCGCTGGCGCTGTGGCCGGGCATCGTCGCGGCGCTGCCGCGGCCGGTGCCGCTGCTGGCGCGCGGCAGCCTGCTGCTGGCGCATCGCGCCGATCTCGGCGCGGCGCAGCGCGCGTTGATGCGGATGCCGGGCGCCGAGCCGCTGGACGCCGAGGCCTTGCGCGCGCATGAACCGACGCTGGCGTCGGGCCTGCGCGGCTGGCTGCTGCCGCGCGAAGGCCTGATCGCGCCGGTGCCGGCGATGGCCGCGCTGCACGCCGGCGCCGAGGATGCGCGCTGGCACTGGTCGCGCGCGGTCGACCAGGTGCTGCCCGGCGAACTGCACTTCGCCGACGGCGGCCATTGGTCGGGCGACTGGGCGGTCGACGCGCGTGGTCTCGGCGCGCGGCCGCCGCTGCCGCTGCGCGGCGTGCGGGGCGAGATCGTCACGCTGTCGCTGCCCGGCCATGGCCTGCGACGGCCGGTGCGGCTGCTGCATCCGCGCCATCGGGTCTACCTGGTGCCGCGCTCGGACGAAGAGGTCGTCGTCGGCGCCAGCGAGATCGAGAGCGAGGACCGCAGCCCGGTCTCGCTGCGCTCCGCGGTCGAGCTGATGGCCGCGGCGCAGAGCGTGCTGCCGGCGCTGTCGGAGGCGCGCATCGTTCGCCTGGACCGCCACCTGCGCCCGGCGCTGCCGGACAACCTGCCCTTCACCCACCACGAGCCCGGTCTGCTGCGGCTCAACGGCCTGTATCGCCACGGCTGGCTGCTGGCGCCGGCGCTGGTCGAGCAGCTGCTCGACGAGGCCGGCCTGGCCGACCTCTCCGCGCTCGCCGCGCTCGCCGCGCTCGCCGGCGTCGCGACCTCCCTGGAGACTTTCCCATGACCGCCCTGCCTCCGATCACCGTGCGGCTCGACGACCGCGCCGTGGCGCTGCCCGCCGGCGCGACGCTGGCGCAACTGCTCGAACAGGAGCGCCGCGAGCCGGCCGCCGTCGCGACGGCGCTCAACGGGCGTTTCGTCCCGCGTGACGCGCGTCCCGCGACGGCACTGAGCGACGGCGACGTCGTGCTGTTCTTCCAACCGATCGTCGGAGGCTGAGATGACGAACACCGAGATGACGAGCGCCCCCACGATGCCCGTCGCCATCCCCCTCTCGCCGCCGGCCGCCGCGCCCGTCGCGGATCCCTTGCTGATCGACGGCGTCGCGCTCGACAGCCGCTTCTTCCTCGGCACCGCCGGCTATCCCAGCCCAGCGGTGCTGTGCGACGCGATCCGCGCGTCGGCGTCGCAGGTGCTGACGGTGGGCCTGAAGCGCACGCTGCAGGCCGGCGACAACGGCGCGCTGGCGCAGGCGCTGGCCGCGGGCCGCGACCAGGGCGCGCGCCTGCTGCCCAACACCGCCGGCTGCCGCAGCGCGCGCGAGGCGGTGCAGCTCGCCCACATGGCGCGCGAGCTCTACGGCACCGCGTGGATCAAGCTCGAGGTCATCGGCGACGACCACACGCTGCAGCCCGATCCGTTCGAACTGGTCGCGGCCGCGACGGAACTGGCGCGCGAGGGTTTCGTCGTCTTCCCGTACTGCACCGAGGACCTGATCCTCGGCCACCGGCTGCTCGATGCCGGCTGCCCGCTGCTGATGCCGTGGGGCGCGCCGATCGGGTCCGGCCAGGGCCTGCTGAACCTGCATGGCCTGCGCACGCTGCGGGAGCGGCTGCCCGACACGGTGCTCGTGATCGACGCGGGGCTCGGGGCGCCGTCGCAGGCGGCGCGGGCGATGGAGCTGGGCTTCGACGCGGTGCTGCTGAACAGCGCGGTCGCGCAGGCCGGCGATCCGGTCGCGATGGCCGGCGCCTTCGGCGACGCGGTGCGCGCGGGCCGTCAGGCATTCCGCGCCGGGCTGATGGCGCCGCAGGCGTTCGCGGTCGCGAGCACGCCGGTCGGCGGACACGCCTTCGTGCTGGGGGATGCATGAACGACACGAGCAGCAGGCGCGATGAGAGCGGCTTGATCGGCAACACGAATGGCGCGGACGCCAGGAGCGCGATGAACGGCATGGGCGGCATGGGCGGCGTGGGCAGCGTGGGCAGCGTGGGCAGCGTGGGCAGCGTGGGCGGCGTTGGCGGCGGTCGCGACCGCGAGGAGCGCCGCGACGCCGCCGCGATGGGCGGCCTGCCCTCGCCGCTGGTGCCGCATCCGAGCCTGCCGTCGCCCTGGGCACCGGCCATCGATCCGGACCAGACGGTGCTGACGCCCTGGACTGACGATCCCGCGCCACCGGTGATCTGGAGCGTGGCGAGCACCGACAGCGGCGGCGGCGCCGGCCTGAGCGCCGACACGCGCGCCGCGGCGGCGATGGGCGTGCACCTGTGCCCGGTGGTCGCCGCGGTGACGGCGCAGCACTCGATGGGCGTGAGCGCGGTGTTCCCGCTGCCCGCGGCCCAGGTGCGCGCGCAACTGAGCGCCTTGCGCCAGGACCTGCCGCCGCGCGTCGTGAAGACGGGCCTGCTGGCCAGCGCCGCGACGGTCGACGCCTTGCTGGCGCAGCGCGGCGACGCGCTGCTCGTCGTCGACCCGGTGCTGGGCGCGAGCGCAGGCGGCGCGGCCTTCTGCGACGAGGCGCTGCTCGGCGCCTATCGGCATCAGCTGATCCCGCAGGCCGCGCTGATCACGCCGAACCGGCGCGAGGCGGAACGCTTGCTCGGCGTGGCACCGGGGCAGCTGCCGGTGCCGGAGCTGGCGGCGATGCTGCGCGGCCTGGGCGCGCAGGCGGTGGTCGTCACCGGCGGCGATGACGCGACGCAGCGCGACGGGCTGGCGCTGGACTGGCTGGACAGTCCGCTGGCGACGGGCTGGATCGCGCTGCCGCGCCTGTCTGGCCGCGACGGCGCGCCGGCGCCGCATCACGGCAGCGGCTGCACCTTCGCGACCGCCGCGGCGGCGGCGCTGGCGCGCGGCTTCGCGGTGCCGGACGCGGTGGTCCTGGCGAAGATGCTGACCTGGTCGGCGCTGCGCGACGGCCACGCGGCGGGCACCGGCCCGGGACCGCTGCGCCCGGACCGGCGCTTCGTCGACGATCCGCGCGCGATGCCGGTGATGGGCTTCGACGACGAGACCGCGCCGGATCGCGCGACGCTCGCGCGCTGGCGCGAGATGCTGTGGCCGAGCGCGCGGCGCGCGGCGCCGTTCGCCTCGGGCCTGTACGCGATCACCGAGCGGCCGGAGCGTGTCGCGGCGATGGCGGTGAGCGGCCAGTTCGCGCATGTGCAGTTGCGGATCAAGCGCGGCCCGGCGGTCGACGAGGACCAACTGCGCGCGGCGATCCGCGAGGCGGTGCGCGACATGGCGGGCCGCTCGTCGACGCTGTGGATCAACGATCACTGGCGGCTGGCGCTCGACGAGGGCGCGCGGGCGCTGCACCTCGGGCAGGAGGACTGGGCGGCGCTGGACGCCCCGGCGCGCGAGGACCTGCAGCAGCGGCGCGCGCGACACGGCGTGCGGCTGGGCGTGTCGAGCCACAGTCTGTGGGAGCTGTGCCGCGCGCGCGGCCTGGCGCCGGACTACCTCGCCTGCGGCCCGCTGTGGCCGACGACGACGAAGGACATGCCCTGGCTGCCACAAGGCCTGGCGCAACTGCGCTGGTGGTCGCGGATGGCGGGGGTGCCGGTGGTAGGCATCGGCGGCGTGCTCACGGATCCGCAATGGCGGGCCGGCCTCGCGGCCGGCGCGACCGCCATGTGCCTGGTGCGGGCCGCGGAGGAGATAGTGACGAACGGGTTGCTGCGTTGATCGGAGAACGTTCATTTCTTCGTTCGCTCACGCACATTGCTTGCGCGCTACCGCACTGTCGACGTCATTCTTGTGCGTGACACGCAGCAACTGTTTGCTCCGATCACCGTTAACGGACCTCTCACGCTCCTAGCATCGTTCGTTCACACCGGTCGCCCTTCGGCGTACCGGTGTTGTCACGATGAAGGGAGACACCGTTGCACAGTCGACTCCGACTCGACACCTTGCGTGGGCTGGCATGCCTGCTGCTCGTCAGCTATCACGTGATCGGCGCGGACAGCGCGTCCGGGCTGCGCCTGCCCGACGACCACCTGGCGAGCCAGACCAACGATTTCCTGGCGCTCATCCGCATGCCGTTGTTCTCGTTCCTGTCGGGGCTCGTCTACGCGGCGCGGCCGCTGCGAGGCGAGATCGGTGGATTCGCCAAGGGCAAGGTGCGACGGCTGCTGGTGCCGATGCTGATCGTCGGCACGGGCTTCGCGCTGCTGCAGACGGCGATGTCCGGCACCAACAACGACGGCATCACCGAGTGGCACCTGCTGCACATCGTCCCCGTCGCGCATTACTGGTTCCTCGAGTCGCTGTTCCTGATCTTCATGCTCACGGCGGTGCTGGAGCGCTTGCGGCTGATGGACACGCCGGAGCATTTCGCCGCCGTCGGCATCGCCGCGATGGCGCTGCATGTCTGGGCGCCGATGCCGGTCTACTTCGGCCTGAATGGCGCGACCTTCCTGCTGCCGTTCTTCCTGCTCGGCGTGGCGGCCCGACGCTTCCCGGCGATGACATCGAACCCGCGGCTGACCGTCGCGATCGTGGTGGTGCCGATCGTGCTGCTGATGAGCTGGGCCGCCACCAAGCCGCCGCCGGCGGACACGCCGGGGATCGGGCGGCTCCTCGTCAGCCTGTGCGCCTGTCTGCTGCTGCTCCGCCTGCGCATGGAATCGCGCTGGCTGGCCTGGATCGGCGCCTGGTCCTTCGGGATCTACCTGTTCCACCCGGTCTTCACCGCCGCGTCCCGCATGGCGCTGCAGCGCGCCGGCGTCCACGACCTGGCGGTCCTGCTCGTCGTCGGCGTGATCACGGGGCTCGCCTGCTCGATCGCGTTGACGGCCGGCCTGAGGCGCTCATCCACAGGCCGCTGGATCACCGGCGAGAGACTCCCTGCTGCTCAAGACGCCGAACTTGGCGCTGCGAAAAAGTCGCTGACCTAGACACTCCTTCGGGTGGGCTTCACGGCCTCTTCATCCCCCGGCCCTGTGCCCACTTGTGAGCCATTCCATCGCTGCCCGCTTCAGGGAAAGATTTGCCCCTTTCCACCGAGGAGCGATGCGATGAATGGCACGTCAGCAATCACGAGGCGCAAATCGCCACAGTCGTCCCACCGCGGACGTCATGCTCGCAACGAGCAGGCGCAGCTGCATGTTCAAAGCCGATTCGAATTGAGCGAGCTGCTGTCCCAGTGCGACCTGACCGTCCCGCCTCTTGAGGACCTCGCCAGTTGGGACGCGATCAAGCCAGTCGGCGAAGAGCTTTGGTAGCTCGATCAGTTCCGCCGGCATCCTCCCCCTCCCCCATCCGGGAGACCCTGCCCTCCTCCGCTGCTGAATAATGGCCCGATCCCGCACCCGCTGACCGCCCGCCGTCCCGGCGGCCATCGGTGCAAGTCCTGACCCTCGACGCGTCCCCGCCGGATCATCCTGCAGGGAACAGGAGCAGCGACCGCCGTGGCCACGCCCCCCTACCTGAAGCCGGTGCCCGACTGGCAGGAGCATGAGAAGCCCAGCATGCCGGGCTCTCCCTCCATGCCCTGGCATCCGCCGTGGCGGCGCGTCGCCTACGCGCTGGTGGCGATCCTGGTGGGCATCACCGGCGCGCTCGGCAACGGCCTGGTCTCCGCCAACCTCCCCGTCCTGCAAGGCCAGCTCGGCCTCACCCCGTCCGAGGGCGCGTGGATCTCCGCCGCCTACGTGATGGTCAACGTCACCGCCAACCTGCTGGTCTTCAAGTGCCGCCAGCAGTTCGGCATGCGCTGGTTCGCCGAGGTCGGCCTGGGCATCTACGCGGCGCTGACGCTGCTGCACCTGGCCGTCGGCACCCTCGCCACCACGCTGATCGTGCGCGCCGCCAGCGGCCTGGCCGGCGCCGCCTGCTCCACGCTGTGCCTGCTCTACATGCTGCAGAGCATGCCCCGCACCCACACCGGCAAGATGCTGGTGATCGGCGTGGGCATCGGGCAACTCGCCGCGCCGCTGGCCTGGGTCGTCTCGCCCGCGCTGCTCGACCAGGGCGGCGGCTCCTGGCACAACCTCTACCTGTTCGAGGCCGGCCTCGCGCTGTGCAGCTTCGCCGCGGTCGTCGTGCTCAAGCTGCCGCCCGGCATCCAGATCAAGGTCTTCGAGCCGCTGGACTTCCTCACCTTCGCCCTGATGGCCCCCGCCGTCGCGATGGTCTGCGCCGTGCTCGTCCAGGGCTACCTGCACTGGTGGTTCGACGCCCGCTGGCTCGGCTGGCTGCTGATCGCCGCGCTGCTGCTGATCCTGGCCGCCGTCTTCCTCGAGCACCACCGCGCCAATCCGCTGATCCAGACGCGCTGGTTCGCCAACGGCGCCACGGTGCGCTTCGTCATCGGCGGCGTCATCCTGCGTTTCCTCACCGCCGAGCAATCGGTCGGCGCGGTCAGCTTCCTGCGCGCCCAGGGCATGGGCCCGGACCAGCTCCAGCCGCTGTTCGCCGTCATCCTGGCCGGGATGGTGCTCGGCATCCTGGCCTGCTCGATCAGCTTCACGCCCAAGACGCTGGTGCCGCAGATCCTGCTGTCCATCGTGCTGTTCGCGGTCGCCGGGCTGATGGACCACCACCGCACCAGCCTGGACCGGCCGCAGGACTTCTACCTCAGCCAGTTCCTGCTCTCGATCGGTGCCGGCATGTTCATGGGCCCGCTGATGCTGATCGGCATCGGCCAGGCGCTGAAGAACGGCCCGGCGTACATGGTCACCTTCTCGGTGATGTTCTCGATCACGCAGACGATGGGCGGGCTGGTCGGCTCGGCGGTGCTCAACACCTACCAGCTCTACCGAGAGCACGAGTTCTCCGCCTCGCTCGTGGCGACGATGGACCGCACCGACCCGGTCGTCGCGACGCGGCTGGCGCAACAGGCGGCGGCGCTCGGCGCGGTCATCGGCGATCCGGTGCTGCGCTCGGCGCAAGGCACGGCGCAGCTCGCGGCGGTCGCGCGGCGCGAATCCAACGTCCGCGCCTACAACGACGTCTTCATGTTCAGCGCGGTCACCGCGATCGCGTTCCTGCTGTGGCTGCTGGCGCTGCTGGGCCGCACCGCGCTGACGAAACGGCTCGCGGAACGCCGCGCCGCCGACCTGCCCGCCGGGGCTCCGGCCCATCCACCGCCCGCACGACCATGAGCAACGCGCCGACCCCTCCCGCCATGGCTCCCTCGTCCGCCAGCACGGCCGGTGCCGACCTGCCGTTGCCCGCCGATGGCGAAGGCACCGCCAGGACCGCGCCGATGCCGCCTCCGCCGCCGCCGCCGCCTCCCCCGCCCAAGTACCTGAAGGCGTCGACGACAGCGATCGTCGCGATGGCCGTCGTGGCGCTGGCCGGCGTCACGCTGGTGATGCGGGCGTGGGAGCTCGGCCCCTTCGACACCAGCAACGAGACCACCGACAACGCCTACGTGCGCGGGGCGGTGACGGTGCTGTCGCCGCAGGTCAACGGCTACGTCGTCGAGGTGCTGGTCAGGGACTTCGAGCAGGTCAAGGCCGGCCAGCCGCTGGTGCGGATCGACGACCGCCTCTACGCCGCCGCGGTCGCGCAGGCCGACGCGCAGCGCGCCAACGCGGCGGCGCAGTTCGACAACTTCGACCAGACGCAGGCGCAGAACCAGGCGACGCTGGCCGCCTCGCGCGCGACGCTGGCCTCGTCGGAGGGCGAGCTGGCGCGCTCGAACGCGGAGCTGTCGCGGGTCGAGGACCTGGCGGGTCGCGGCTCGGTGTCGCTGAACGAGCGCGACCGCGTGCGCGCCAGCAACCGGCTCGCCGCCGCCAACGTCGAGAAGGCGCGGGCCGACATCCGCATCGGCGAGGAGCGGATCAAGGCCACCAGCGTCAGCCGCGGCGGCCTGCATGCGCAGGTGCAGGCGGCGGAGGCGCAGCTCGCGACCGCGCGCATCAACCTGTCCAACACGGTGGTGCGGGCGCCGGCCGACGGCCAGGTGAGCGAGGTGTCGGTGCGGCTGGGCCAGTACGTCAGCGCCGGGTCGCAGCTGCTGTTCCTGGTGCCGCGCCAGTTCTGGGTCGTCGCCAACTTCAAGGAGACGCAGACCGGCCGCATGCAGGTCGGCCAGCCGGCGAGCTTGCGCGCCGACGCGCTCAAGGGCGTGCGCTTCAGCGGCCACGTGCAGCAGATCGCGCCGGCGACCGGCTCGGAGTTCGCGGTGCTCAAGGCCGACAACGCGACCGGCAACTTCACGAAGGTGGTGCAGCGGCTGCCGGTGCGGATCGCGCTCGATCCGGACCAGGCGGGCTCGGAGCGGCTGCGGCCGGGGATGTCGGTGGTCGTGACGGTGGAGACCTCGGCCTCGGCGCCCGCGGCGGCGGCCGGCAACGCACCGCCGGCAGCCGGGCCTTCCGGCACCTCCGGCACCTCCGGCACCTCCGGAGCCAGCGGAGCCAGCGGAGCCGGCGCGAACGCGGGGGCCGCGTCGGCGCCAGGAGCCTCTCGATGAAGGGCACCCAGGCCGATGGCGCGCGCGCGGCGTGCCTGCGGGTGACCGCCGTGCTCGCGACCGCCGTGGTGGCGGGCTGCGCGCCAGCGCTGCGCGCGCCGCCCGAGTCCGCGCGCATCGCGCCTCCCGCCGCTTGGCGCGAGCAGCCGGTGTCGACCGAGTCGTCCGCGGCCGCGCCCTTGCCCGCCGCCTCGGCGGCGGCCGCGGTGTTGCGACCGCAGTGGTGGCGCGATTTCGGCGACCCGGTCCTGGACGAGCTGGTGCGACGCGCCCTCGACCACAACAACGACCTGCTGTTGGCCGGCGCGCGGCTGGACGAGGCGCGCGCCGCGCTCGCGTCAGGCCGCGCCGCCGAGGGCCCGCAGCTCAACGCGTCCGTCGCGCTCCAGGGCTCGCGGTCGTTGCAGCCGACGGGGATCTCCGAGTCGCACGTGGTGCAGCCGCAGCTGACCGCGTCGTGGGAGCTGGACCTGTGGGACCGCCTCGGCGCATTGACCCGCGCGGCAAGACTGCGCGTCGCGGCGAGCGAGGCCGACCGGGACGGCGCGGCGCTCAGCATCGCGGCGACGACGGTGCAGTCCTACATCGGGTTGCTGGCGCTGGAATCGCAGCTCGCGCTGTCCAAGCGCACGCTCGACTCGCGCGCCGAGGCGCTGCGGCTGGCGCAGGACCAGGCGCGCACCGGCTACATCTCGCAATTGCAGCTGACGCAGGCGCAGGCGGAGTACGCCTCGGTCGCGCAGCAGGTGCCGACCTTGGAACTGGCGATCCGGCGCCAGGAGAACGCGCTGGCGCAGCTCACCGGCCAGCCGCCGGGCGACATGCCGCGCGGCCGGCCGTTCGAGGACCTGTCCCTGCCGCTGCCGCCGGTGGTGCTGCCCTCGGCGCTGCTGGAGCGGCGACCCGACCTCGCGCAGGCCGCGCTGACGCTGGCCGCGAGCGACGCGACGCTGGCCTCGCGCCGGGCGGCCTTCCTGCCGCAGATCCAGTTCAGCGCGTCGGCGGGCCGGCTCTACGTGGGCGCGTTGGACTACGACCCGATCCGGGTCTGGAGCATCGGGGGCAGCGTGCTCGCGCCGCTGTTCGATTCGGGCCGGCTGCAGGCGCAGTTCGACACGGCAGCCGCCCAGCGCGACCAGGCCGCCTTCGCGTACCGGGGGCGGGTGCTGGCGGCGCTGACGGAGGTCGAGAACGCCCTCGCGGGCATCGAGCGCATCGACCGCCAGCGGCGCTTCTCGCAAGAGCGCCGCGACGTGCTGGCACGCTCGCTGCAGTACGCGCATGACCGCTACGAAGCGGGCTATGCCGGCTACCTCGAGGAACTGGACGCGCAGCGCAACCTCTTCGCGCAGGACAACGACCTGATCCGCATCCGCCAGAGCGAGTTGGAGAACCGGCTCGCGCTGGTCCGGGCGCTGGGCGGCGGATGGCGTCCGCCCTCGACGCCTTAGCGCGGTGCAACAAGCGGAGAAGCCCCGGCCCATGAACAAAGGGCCCGAAGGCCCTTTGCTTGTGGTCATCGCCCGAAGGGCGATCACTTCTTGGCGATCTTCGCCGGCCGCTTCGCGCCGGAGGCGTCGGCGGGAGCGACGGCGCCTTTGACCGCCGCTTGCGCCAGCTTGAAGAACACGTCCGTGTTGTCGATCACGCCGGTGAACGCCAGCGCGCCCGGGCCGAAGGCCGACAGCGGGATGTCCGTCGCCGTGTGCACCGCCTGCTCGCCGGGCACCTGGCCAATGACCAGGAACTCGCCCTGCGCGTCGTCGCGCTCGGCCGCATTGGCCGGGTACCACTTCAGCGGCTCGCCCTTGGCCAGCGGCTGCTGCGAATCCCGCAGCGGCGTCTGGTTCGTGCGCCAGTCTTCGTAGCGGTCCGCGTTCGCGCCATACCCCACCAGCAGCCGGTAGTCGATGTCCGTGGCCTCCGGGTAGCCGTCCGCGGCGATGCGGTAACGCGGGAAGCCCGCCTTCTCGTACACGCCGACGACCTTGTCGCGCAGGTTGGTCGCGCCCTTCTTCGTCGCCGCCTCCCGCAGCGCCGCGTCCGTCAGCATCGAGCCGCCGATCAGCGCCGCGCCCGAGCACTCGTGGTCCGCCGTCACGATCACCAGCGTCTCGCCGTTCTCGCGCGCGAAGTCCTGCGCCACCTGCACCGCGCGGTCGAACTCGATCGTGTCGAGCATCCAGCGCTCCGAGTCCATGTTGTGCGCCTGCTTGTCGATCGACGCGCCCTCGATCATCAGCACGAAGCCCTTGGACTGCTTCTTCAGCGTGCCGATCGCGGCCTTGGCCATCTCGTCGAGCATCGGCTGGTCGGGGAAGCCGTAGTCGTCGACGACGCTGCCGCCCGCCAGGCCCTTCTTGACGCCGCGGCGGCCGTCGATCTTGTCCAGCGCCACGTTCATGTTGGAGAACGCGAACAGGCCCAGCAGCTTGTCGGCGCCCGCGCCCGCGGTCGCCGCGTCGAGCTCGGCCTTCGTCGGCGCGTAGCGGTAGCCGGCGTCCTGGAACTCCTTGATCAGGTCGCGGCCCTTGTCCTTCGCGCCCGGCGCGGCGCCCCAGCGCTTGACGATCTCCGACGTGTGCGGATCGGTCGAGGAGAACGCGTAGTCGTTGCCGTCGGCGCGCTCGGAGCCGGCCGTGCCCGCCGGCAGGAACCACTTGCGGCCGCCGCCCATCAGCACGGTCAGGCCGGTGCGCGCGCGGTCGTCGAAGAACTGGTCGACGATGCCGGTGCCCGCGCCGCGGTTGCTGGTGTGCACCGCGTTGCCCGCCGGCGTCGCGTCGAACACGTCTGCCGTCGTCACGATGCCCAGCGCCTTGCCCTGCGTGCGGTGCAGGTACTCGGACAGGTATTCGATGCGGGGGTTGTCGAAGGCGTCGACGGTGTCGTCGGGGAACACGCCCTCTTCATTGTTGTTGTTCTTGTTGCCCGAGACATAGGACGTCATGCCCGGCGACGAGTCCGTCACCACCGAGTTCAGCGACGCCGTCTTGACCATGCCCGTGGCCGAGAAGGTGTCCATCGCCAGCGGCTGGATGACCTTGCCCTGCGCGTAGCCGCCCTTGACGATGCGCGCCGCGGTGCGCTGCGCCGCGCCCATGCCGTCGCCCAGCAGGATGATGACGTTCTTGACCTTCGGGCCCATCGCCGCGGCGAACGGGATCACGTCGAAGTTGCCGGTGGCGCTGACCTTCTGGCCGTCGGCCTGCGTCGCCTCGACGCTGAACTCATGGCGCCCGGCCTTCTCCAGGCTCACCGCGCGCACCGTGGCGATCGCGGTCTCGGCGCTGACGCCCTTGACGCAGCCGGTGCCGCAGTCACGCAGCGCGACGGTCGCGTCGACCGGCTTGCCGTCGATCAGGAAACGCGCCGCGGTGATGCGCTGGCCCGCGTCGGGCTTGATCGTGGCCTGCAGGTCGAAGCGCTGGCCGGGCAGGAAACGCGCGATCACCGGCTCGGGCTGGCCCGAGGAGAACCGCTCGCTCGGCGGCGTCAGGCGGGTCACGGTCGGCGCGGCCAGCGCGGTGCCGGCGGCGCTCAGCGCCAGCAGCGCGCAGGCGCCGGCGAGCAGGGAGGGCAAATGCTTCATCGGTGGCATCCCAAGTCGAAGGAATCGGAAGAATCTGGAAGACGGTGTCGCGCGAGGCGAGGCAGAGCGGTGCGGCGGCGGCGCGCTCAATGGCGGTGGCCGTGCGCGTCCGGCGCGGCGGCCGCCGAGGACTGCGCCTCCAGCGCGCCAGGCGGCAGTTGCAGGCGGATCCAGGACACGCGGCCGGTCTCGTCCTCGACGCGGCCGACCGACAGCGTGCCGGTCAGCACGACCAGGCCGTCGCGATGCGCCACCAGGCGCTCACGCTGCGCCGGATCGAGCAGCACGGTGACGGTGGACGCGGGCAGGTCGTCGGCCTCGCCGTCGGCGTGCTCGCTCATGCGCACCGGCCGCGGCGTCAGCCAGAAGCGGCCGGCCTTGGCCTGCTCCTGCGCGACCATGTAGCCGACCAGGCGCACCGCGCGGCCATCGGCGCCGCGCAGCGCGTCCGACAGCTCCAGGCCCGCGGGACCGATCGGCGATCGGAAGAATTGGGAAAACTTCAGCTCCATCGGCGCGATCGCCGAGGACCCAGTCGACGACAACGGCGCCGCGGCGATCGCGGACGCGGTGGCGGCCGCTTCGGAAGAAGGTCCGGCCGACGCCGTCAGCGGCGCGGCCAGCGCGGCGCACAAGGCCGCGATCGTGGAGGCGGCACGCCGGGCAAGCCGCGTACCTGTGGTGAGTTCGACGCACATGGGCCGCGATTCTTTCGGGGCCGCATGACGGTTCCGTGACGCACCGTTTTTCTTGCTTGACACCGCGCTCCGCGCCACGCGAAGCTGCCCCGCGACAACCAAGGGAGCACATGGACACGCACGACCAGCGGCCCGCGCTGCAGGCCCTCGACGCGCTCTACGGGCGCCGCGCCGCGATCTACGACTACGAGCTGATGCCGGTGGCGCCGTTGCGGCGCGAGGCGATCGCCGCGCTCGGGCTCGAGCCGGGGCAGACGGTGCTGGACATCGGCGCCGGTACCGGGCTGAGCCTGCCCGACCTGTGCCGCGCGGTCGGCCGCGGCGGGCGCGTCGTCGCCGTCGAACCTTGCGAATCGATGATGCGGCAGGCCCGGCAGCGCGCCCGGGTCGATGCGCTCGCGGCGCCGGTCGACTTCCTCCCCGCGACGGCCGAGGAGGCGCCCTACGCCTCGGTGCTCGGCGACCGCCGGGCGGACGCGGCGCTGTTCTTCTTCACGCACGACGTGCTGCAGAGCGTGTCCGGCATCGAACGCGCGCTCGCGGTGCTCAAGCCGGGCGCGCGCATCGTCGCCGCGGGCCTGGCCTGGGCGCCGCCCTGGCTGCCGATGAGCAACCTGTTCGTGCTGGGCGCGGCCGCGCATTCGGTGATCCGCATGGACGGGCTGGACTGCCCGTGGCGGCACCTCGAGGCCCGGATGAAACACGCGGAGGTCGAGCGCCGCTGGCTCGCCTCCGCGTATGTGTTGACCGGCCAGGTCTGAGCGCGGGTTCGAACCTCGGAAACGATTCAGCCGCGCCCGGTCTCGTCACCCGCCTGCGCGATCTTTGCCACTGCCGCCTTCTTCTTCCGCACGGGCAGTTCCTCCGGGGAACTCAGCAGATAGAACTCATGCAGCTTCGCCGCCAGCATCTTCTTGTCCGGCAACTGCGTCTGGTACTGCGCCACCAGCGCCGGCGAAAGGCTACGGCTGAGAGCGTACTCGACCACCTCGCTGTCCTTGCTCGCGCAGAGCAGCAGGCCGACAGCCGGGTTCTCATGCGGCTTCCGGACGTCCCGGTCCAGCGCCTCGAGATAGAAGTTGAGCTTGCCCAGGTGCTCCGGCTCGAACGCCGTGACCTTGAGTTCGATCGCGACGAGGCTGTTCAACCCGCGATGGAAGAACAGCAGGTCCAGAGCGAAGTCCTGTCCGCCGACCTGCACCGGGTACTCGCTCCCGATGTAGCAGAAGTCCCGTCCGAGCTCGGTCAGGAAGCGAACCAGGTTCATCAACAAGCTACGGTGCAGGTCGGCCTCGGAATGCTCCTGGGGGAGAGTCAGGAACTCCAACAGATAGGCATCCTTGAAATGCCGCTCTGCCTGCGGATGCGTTTCTCTCAACGCCGTTGAGAGTTGTGGCGGGTTGAGCACGGCGCGCTCGAACAGACCGTTGTCGATCTGCCTTGCCACCTCGCGCACCGACCAGCGCTGCTGCGCTGCCACGCGCAGATAGAACTCCCGCTCCTCGGCCCGCTTGCTTCGGCTGAGGATGTGCAGA
The DNA here is from genome assembly GCF_029840635.1 of Mitsuaria sp. GD03876. Classification (GTDB taxonomy): domain Bacteria; phylum Pseudomonadota; class Gammaproteobacteria; order Burkholderiales; family Burkholderiaceae_C; genus Roseateles. The sequence goes on from NZ_JAOCCU010000013.1 coordinate 141,797, forward strand.
TGGGCGGACCAAGGCAGTTCCCTCAACAGCGTTGAGAGTTTTTCCCGCGCGGGATAGGCCTCGTAGAACTGGCGCATGCGCCAGAGATTCTGGGCAGAGAAACCCCTCAGGCCCGGTTCCCGCTCCGCGATGTACGCGGCGAGTTGCACCACGGTGCCTTTGGCCCATCCATCGGATTCGATCCTCCGATGCAGGTGCTGGCCAATCGCCCAGTAGAGATCGATCAGCGCCGTGTTGACCAGGCTGAGCGCATGCTGGCGTCCAGCCCTGATGAGGTTCACGACCGCTTCGAAACTCGTGTCGGCCGGCAAGGAGGCCGAGGCAACCGCGGGTGACCTGTTCTTCTTCGCCATGCGGCTACGCCCTTTACCAGAGGACCGCCATTTTCCCGCATTGGCCGGACATGCATTTCGACGCACCCAGATCAGTTCTCGCCCACGGGGCAGCTGCCCGCCCCGGACGGCGACAGGATCTGGGCGGCCGCCTCACTCCTCGATCGGCACGAAGATCCAGAGCAGGAAGTACAGCAGCATGCCGCCGCCGGCGCACATCGTCAGCGCGACGAACACGATGCGCCAGAACCACGAGGCTAGGCCGCTGAGCCGCGCCAGGCCGCCGCACACGCCGCCGATCCAGCGATCGTCGCGGCTGCGGTGGAAGCCGTTGATCGCGTTCACCGCCGGCGCGCCGCCGGCGTGCGGCGCGGCGTAGGCATAGGACGTCGACGAGGTCGACGAGCGCGCACTGGCGTTCAGCACCCGCTCCTTGGCCTTGGCGAACTCCTCGTCGCTGAGGACGCCGCGCTGATGGAGGTCGGCCAGGCGGTTGAGTTCTTCGCTGTCGGACATGGTGGGTTCCTTTCCCGTCTCGGTGGGCATCGGGCGATGCGATGGAGCGAAGACTACGCAGCCGCAATAGCCTGTTCGATGCAGATGCGACCGGCTGCATCTGGGCGCGATGCGGAGCGCATCACGCGCGACAGGGCGTTTCTACCCAGTGCCGGCCGGGCGCCGCGCCGGACAATCCCCGCCCATGAACCTCGAGACCATCGAACTGCAGACCCGCGAGACCCCGCGTTTCAGCCTGCTGGTGCTGCACGGCCTGGGCGCCGACGGCAACGACTTCGTGCCGGTCGTGCAGGCGCTGGACCTGTCCCCGGTGCTGGCCCACGGCGGCCTGCGCGTGGTGCTGCCCAGCGCGCCGGAGATCCCGGTCACCATCAATGGCGGCATGCGCATGCGCGCCTGGTACGACATCCGCCACGGCGACCTGAGCCAGCGCGAGGACGCCGCCGGCCTGCGCGCGTCGCAACGCGCGATCGAGGCGCTCATCGAGCGCGAAGGCAGCGAGTTCGGCATCCCGCCGGAACGCGTCGTGCTGATGGGCTTCTCGCAGGGCTGCGCGATGACGCTGATGACCGGGCTGCGTTTCCCGAAGCGGCTCGCGGGCCTGGTCGGCCTGTCGGGCTACCTGCCGCTGCTGGAGACGACCGAGGCCGAGCGCGACGCCGCCAACGCGGCCACGCCGATCTTCCTGGCGCACGGCAACGCCGACGGCGTCGTGGCGCCGGCGCGCGCGCAGGCCTCGCTGGCCGAGCTGCGCCGCCTCGGCCACGACGTCGAGTGGCACGAGTACCCGATGGCCCACGAGGTCAGCATGGACGAGATCCAGGCCCTGCAGGCCTGGCTCGTGAAGACGCTGTCGGCCGCGGCGTCCGGCGCCGCCTGAGCCGCTGCCGCCTTCCCTTCCCGGCGCCCTGTCCAGGCCCCGCCCGATTCCTCCGATCCCCTGCCCCGTCACCCGTCATGTCCCACCGGTCCTTCCTCCTCGCCGTCCCCGCGCTGACGCTGGCGCTGTTGCCGCTGGCGCCGCTGACCGCCGCGAC
>NZ_JAOCCU010000014.1 GCF_029840635.1 Mitsuaria sp. GD03876
GCCGCCCGTGGCGGACGCCAATACCCCCGGCGCTCAGCGCGCGGCGGCGTGGCGCGCGCAGCTGGCCGCGGGGTGTTCGCAGCTCCAGCCCGACGACCTGCGGGAGGCGATGAACGTGCCGCCGGGCGCGATCGATCCGCTCATCGCGCTGGTCGACGCGTCCGCCAGCGCAGGCGCAGGTGCAAGCGCAGGCTCAGGCGCAAACGCCGGGGCCGGGGCCGGAGCCGGAGCCGGAGCCGGAGCCGGAGCTGGAGCCGAAACCGATGCCGGGAGCGCCGGAGCGCGCGAGCGCCTGGCGAAGATCCTGTCGCGGCCCGATCCGCTGATGCTGGCCGAGCTGGGTCCCGCCCTGCTCCGACGCGACGGCGAGGACCTCGTCTTCGACGGGCGACGCCTGGGCGGCGAGGACCGTCGCCTGCTCGAGGCCGCGACGCTGCTGCTGCCTTGCGCCCTCGGCCTGGTGTGCGACTCGCGCGACCCGTTCGTCTGGGGCCCGTGCGTGGCGGACGGCGATTGCCAGGCCGCGACGCGCGCCGAGGCCGTCGTCGAGTCGCTCGGCATCGCCGATGAGCCCGGGCGCCGCGCGGCGCTGCAGGCGTGGGTGGCGCGGCTGCGCGACGCGGTGCTCGCGCGCGACGTCGACCGCTTCCTGAAGCCGCCGGCCTGAACGCGCGGCGGCCTCGACGCCGGCACGGGCGGAAACGCGGTGGGCCTGGCGGACGACGGCAGACCACGACGAACGACGAACGACGGCGACGGCGAACGCCGACGATGCGGCGGCTCCGGATCGCTCCGGCTCAGCGATCCAGCCGGACGCCCTCGACGACGCGCCGCACGAACTCGAAGGTCGCCTGGTTCAGGTAGGCGCGGTTGTCGGCCTTGGTGAAGCTGTGGCCCTCGTCGGTGGCGCTGAGGAACCAGACCGGCGTGCCTTGCGCGCGCACCGCGGCCACCATCGCCTGCGCCTCGCCGAAGGGCACGCGCGGGTCGTTGCGGCCGTGCACGACCATCAGCGGCTTGCGCACCGCCGCCGCATGCGTCAGCGGCGAGATCGCGGTCAGGAACTCCCGCATCGCCGGATCGCGCTCGTCGCCGTACTCGGCGCGCCGGTTGTCGCGGCGATAGCTCTCGGTGTGTTCCAGGAAGCTGACGAAGTTGGCGATCCCGACGCGACAGATGCTGCCGGCCAGCCGCGCCGACTCCCGCGTCGCCACCGACAGCGACAGGTAGCCGCCATAGCTGCCGCCGGCCACCACGACGCGCGCCGCGTCCATGTCCGCGCGGCCCGCCACCAGGTCCAGCAGCGCGCTGACGTCGCGGGTGGCGTCCTCGCGCAGCCGGCCGTTGTCGAGCTTCAGGAAGGTCTTGCCGAAGCCGTCGGAGCCGCGCACGTTGGGCATCACCACGTGCATGCCCAGCCGCTCCACCAGCGCCCGCAGGACGCCGGCCACGTAGCCGGGCCGCGCCTGCGACGACGGTCCGCCGTGCAGGCTGATGTAGACCGGACGCGGGCCGGTGAAGCGCGCCGGCGGCGCGATGTGCAGGCCGGTGATCTCCAGGCCGTCGAAGCTCTTCCAGCGCAGCACGGCGGTCCGCAGGCCGGGGCCCTCGGCGGCGGCGCTCCAGGGCGTCGTGGTGCCGTCGTCCAGCGCATGCGCGAACAGCTGCCCCGGGCTCTCCGACGACACCTGGTCGAAGCCCAGCAGCGGCAGCGTCGGATGCCAGGCCGGGGAGCGGATCACGCCCGGGGCGAGGTCCCGCGCGATCTCGACCGGCCGGCCGCCGGGCCGGTACAGCCGCAGCGAGGACACGCCGGCGACGTTGTAGACCAGCGCCAGCGGCCGGCCGCCGTCGGGCGGCGGCGCGGCGATGTCCTCGAGGTCGGCGGCGATGTCGACCAGCTCGTTGCGCGCGCGGCCGGCGACCACGTCGGCCCGCACCAGATGGCGGAACTCGCCCTCCACCGCCTGGCGGCGCCAGACGATGTCTTCCGTGCGCTCGCGCGGCAGGCCGAGCCGCGCGGCGCCAGCGCCGGGCGACCGGGTGCCGCTGCCGTCGATCGAATACACCAGCGCCTGGCCGCGGCCGTCGTGCATGAGCGTCGCCAGCACGAGGCCGCCAGGGCTGACGCGCAAGCCGGCCAGCCGCCCGTTCGTGGCGCCGAGCAGCCGCCGCTCGCCAGGCCGGCGCGGATCGGCCCACCAGAGGTTGCTCAAGGCCGGGCTGGCCTGCCCGACCGGGCTGATCCGGCCAACCCCGACGCCGGTGGCCGCGCCTTCGCCCACGCCCACGCCAGTGCCAGTGCCAGTGCCAGTGCCAGTGCCAGTGCCAGTGCCAGCGCCAGCGCCGGCCCGGCCGGTGCCGACGGCCGGATCGCGCTCGTCGTCGTCCTCGATCGGCGACTCCGGCGGCTCGGCCGCGGCGCGGCGATCGAGCCGTTCCTGCAGGTAGACCAGGCCCTTGCCGTCGGGCAGGAAGGCGTAGTCGCTGACGCGTTCGCCCTCGGGCGTCAGCGCCACCGGGGCGCCGATCACGCCGCCGTCGGCATCCGCGTCGAGGCGATACAGCCGGTAGGCCTCGTTGCCGCCCTGGTCGCGGGTGAAGACCAGGTACTCCCCGCGCCGGGGCTCCCAGGCCGCGCCGCCGACGCCGTCGCGGCCTTCGGTCAGCGGCTCCGGTGCGCGGCCCGGCCCGGTCAGCCGGTGCAGTTGCACGCTCGCCCCGCGGCGGGTCAGCACCAGCATCTCCGGCTTGATCGGATGCCAGCCGGCGAAGCGCATCGCCGGCGCCTCGCGCTCGCCGCCGAGCGCGCGGAACTCGAAGCCCGGGATGCCATCGGCGGTCATGTGCGCGCCGAGCCGCGCCGGGGCCGCCCCGGCACCGGCCGGGAGCCAGGGCGCCAGGGCCGCGAGCGCGCCGCCGCTCAGGCGCAGCCAGCCGCGCCGGTTCATCGTGGGATCGAGGGTCATCGTCGGAGTGTCAGGAAGGAGGTCAGGAAAGGCGCTGGCCCGCGCGATCGCGAGGCCGGCATCCGCGAGCGGCTCGCGGGCGCCGGAGCGCCGATGGCGGCCCGTCATCAGGTCGGCGCCGCCACCGCCTTGCGCAGCGCGGTCGTCTCGTCGATCAGCGGCGCATCGGGCCGCACCGGCTCCGCGTAGCTCTGCAAGCCGAAGCTGTAGCGCTGCGCCCCGCCCGCCTTGCGCCCGCGGGCCTGCGCCAGCGTGACCTCGCGGTTGAGCCGGTCGGCGAAGCGCCGTCCCCAGCGCCGCACCAGCCCGTGCAGGCGCTCGACGTCCTCGTCGAGCAGCCGCTCGCCGCGCACCGAGAACAGGAAGTGCCCCACGTCGTCGTGCTGGAGCTTCTCCCAGGCCGCCTGCATGCGGTCCGCGGCGATGCGCGCGCTGCGGGTCAGGCTCTGCAGTTCCTCGCCGGCGGCGCGCTCGGGCTTGGCCCAGCACACCAGCCCGGCGTCGTCGAGCCGCACCGCGCCCTGCTGCAGCCAGGCATCGAGCAGCGCCTTGGGCGGCACGCCCTTGGTGATCTCCTCGATCAGGTCCTCGAAGGTCTCGCGCGCGGTCTCGCGGGCGGTGCTGCGGCGCTCCAGCGGCCGCGGCGCGCCGCGCTCGTCGATGAAGCGCGCGTCGCCGCTCCACAGCGACATCACCGCGTCCAGCAGGCTCTTGCGCCGGCGCTCGGTCTGCGCCAGCGGCGCCTCCGCGCCGATGCGCTTGACGTCCTTGCGGTGCACGCCGGTCAGCGTGCTCAGCGCCGCGTCGGTCAGCCGCCGGCCCTCGTCCTCGAGCTGCGCCGCGGCCTGCTCGATGTAGACGCGCTTGGACAGCTCGACCAGCTCGGCCACGCCGACCCCTTCGCGCACCAGCAGCCGGATCAGCGGCCGCATCAGCAGCGTGGCGATATGAAGGGACTGTTCTTGTGTGTTGGCATTCATCGAAGTCTCCACCGGCGCGGCAGGCGGGCCGGATCATGCCCCAGCGCCATGACGCCGTGCCGCGCCGATGCCCGGACTGTCCCCGATCGCGGCTCGCCCGTGATGCGGGTTAGTCTCGATTTGCGAATTTTTCGCACAACTCAACAATGCGCAACATGCAGAACGCCCCCTCCCCCCGTTCCCGGCGCGGCGCCTCGGCGCTGTTCTTCCTGACCGCGCTGCTGGCGCTCGGCGCCGACGCGGTGCGCGCGGCGTCGCCGGAGTGGGAGATGCCGGCCACCAGCCACAAGGACGTGAAGCCCTACGTGGACGTGACCGCGCTGCAGGCGGTGACGCTGCCGGCGCCGCCAGCCGAGGGCTCGCGGGACGACCGCGACGACGTGGCCGCGGTGCTGGCGCGGCAGCAGGTCGACGCGGCCCGCCGCGCGAGCGCCGAGGCCGACGGCGACCAGCTCTACGACCGCTTCGCGCCGCTGCTGGGCATCGAGCTGCGCCGCGAGCGCTTCCCGGCGCTGATCGCGCTGCTGAACCGGTCGGTGCGCCAGGCCGGGCAGCCGGCCTTCGCCGCCAAGACGCTCTACAAGCGGCTGCGTCCCTACCAGCGGCTGAGCCTGGATCACGTCTGCGGCCGCAGCGGCCGCTCGGCGCCGGATCCGGACGCGCAGCAGCGCACCTCCTACCCCTCGGGCCATTCGACCTACGGCTGGACGACGGCGCTGGTGCTGGCGCGCGTCGCGCCGGACCGGGCGCCGGCGCTGCTGGCGCGGGCCCGCGACTACGCCGAGAGCCGCCTCATCTGCGGCATGCACTTTCCCAGCGACGTGGAAGCGGGCCGACAGCTCGCGACCGCCGTCGTGTCGCAGCTGGACTTGAACCCCGAGTTCCAGCAGGACCTCCTGCGCGCCCGGGCCGAACTGGCCGCCGCGCGCTGAGCTGACGCCCCTGGCCGCCCGCGCGGCCCACCGAGCCTTCGCCGACGCGGCCATGCGCCGCCCGGCCGGCTCCGCCCTTCCCGCCGTTCCCGCTGTTCACGTCGTTCCCGCCAGCGTTCCCGGCGGGCGCGGTCCCCCATCGACTCCACACAGGCCTCCCCATGAAGACCCGTCTTTCCCTGATCGCCCTCGCCTGCCTGGCCGCCACCCTGCCGGCCGGCGCGCAGACCGCCGCACCCGGCGACGATGCCAAGAAGCTCGAGAAGGTCGAGGTGACCGGCACGATGATCAAGCGGCTCGACGCCGAGACGCCCGCGCCGGTGACCATCCTCAAGCGCGAGGACATCCTGCGCAGCGGCGCCACCTCGCTGGACGAGCTGCTGCGCATGGACCCGTCCACCGGCGCCGGCGGGCTGGACGACCTCGGCTCGGGCAACGGCTTCGCGGCCGGCACCGCGTCGATCTCGATGCGCGGCATGGGCTCGGCGGCGACGCTGGTGCTGATCAACGGCCGCCGCATCGCGCCGGCCGGCGTCGTCGATCCCAACAGCGGCCAGTCGACGGTGTTCAACGTCAACGCGATCCCGATGTCGGCGATCGAGCGCGTGGAGATCCTGAAGTCGGGCGCGTCGTCGCTGTACGGCTCGGACGCGCTGGCGGGCGTGGTCAACGTGATCCTGCGCAACGACTACACCGGCCAGCTGATCGAGGTGAACGCCAAGCAGCGCTTCGACGGCCTGTTCAAGAGCCAGACCGTCAACGGCATGGTCGGCTTCGGCGACATCGCCCGGGACGGCTACAACGTGATGGTCGGCGCGGAGGTCTTCCTGCGCGACGGCGTCGGCATCCAGGAGGCGCCGGACCGCGTGCGCGGCGACGAGCTGACCCGGCTCTACAACCGCCTGGTGCCGAGCTCCACCTCGTCCTACCCCGGCAACCTCTACACCTACAACAACGGCCTGGCCGGCAGCTTCCGCGGCATGCTGTCCAAGGATTGCGAGACGCAGGCGCCCTACTCGTCGACGGTGGCCACGCCGCGCTGCCTGTGGGACTCCACGCGCTACGCCAGCTACGTCGGCGACCAGAAGCGCGGCTCGGTGTTCGCGCGCGGCTCGCTGCGGGTCAACGCGGTCACGACGCTGTCGGCGGAGTTGATGGTCTCCACGGTGAAGAACGAATACAACGACTCGCCCACCAGCCGCGGCGAATCGCTGACGACCTGGGGCGACTCGCAGGGCAAGACGATCCAGTACCTGGGCCTGGCGCTGCCGGCCAACCACCCGCAGAACCCGACCCGCGGGGCCACCACGGCCAACCCGGTCAAACTGCCCAACAGCAGCGGCACCACGACGACCTACACCAAGCCGACGGTGCTGGGCCTGCGCTACCGCTTCGCCGACATCCCCTACGGCTACAGCACGCAGGCGGACAACGCCCGGCTGGTGGTCAGCGGCACGACCGAGTGGAACGGCTGGGACCTGGACGGCGGGCTGCTGCATCACTACCAGCGCAACACGAAGGACCTGCACGGCCGGCTGAGCCTGTCCGGGCTGAACCAGGTCGTCAACGACGGCAGCTACGTGTTCGGCGGCGCCAACAGCGCGCAGACGCTGGCGACCATGGCGCCCGACCTGCACGACTGGGGCAAGGCGGCGACGAGCTCGGCCGACCTGCGCGGCTCGCGCGAGATCGGCCAGCTGGCCGGCGGCGCGGCGATGCTGGGCCTGGGCGGCGAGTTCCGGCATGAGAGCTTCGAGGTCGGCGCCGATCCGCGCACGGCCGCGGGCGACATCATCGGCCGGGGCATCGGCGAGGCCAGCGGCTCGCGCAACGTGGCCGCGGCCTATGCCGAGGTGCAGCTGCCGCTGGTCAAGGGCCTGGAGACGCAGACGGCGCTGCGCGTGGAGCACTACACCGACTTCGGCAACGCGGTGACGGCCAAGGTCGGCGCCAAGTACAAGGTGACCGACACCGTCTCGCTGCGCGGCAGCTGGGCCAACGGGTTCCGGGCGCCGTCGCTGTCGCAGATCAGCAAGTCGTCGGTGTTCTCGTTCAGCTCGGGCTATCGCGATCCGGTGCTGTGCCCGGTGGTGAACTCGAGCAACAACAACTGCTCGCTGAGCCTGTCGACGGTGTCGCTGGCCAATCCGGAGCTGAAGCCGGAGAAGTCCGATTCCTACACGCTGGGCCTGCTGTTCTCGCCGACGCCGACGACCGAGGTCATCGTCGACGGCTGGTACATCGAGCGCCGCGGCGAGGTCGACCGCCTGGGCGCGCAGGACATCCTGAACCGCGAGGCGCAGTTCCCCGGCATGGTGATGCGGCTGCCGACCACGGACGGCAGCGTGGGCCAGGTGTACCAGGTGCGCCGGCCTTACCAGAACCTGGCCAAGACGCGCACCTCGGGCGTGGACTACGACCTGTCGCAGCGCTTCACGCTGGGCGAGTCCGGCGAGTGGGGCAAGCTCAAGCTGAGCCTGCGCGGCACGCGGATGCTGACGCGCAAGCAGCAGGACGAGGCGGGCCAGCCGGAGGTGTCGACGCTGGGCTTCTACAAGGTGCCGCGCAGCAAGGCGGCGATCAGCGCGGGCTGGAGCCGCGACGACTGGTCGCTGACGCTGACCGGCAACGTGCAGAGCGGCTTCCAGAGCTTCGACGCGGGCGCCAGCTGCGATTCGACGCTGGTGTCGGGCGGCCGCGCCGACCTGTGCCGGATGAAGCCGTGGCGCACGCTGGACCTGGCGGTCAGCTACAAGGGCTTCCAGGGCATCCGGCTGAGCGCGACGGTGCGCAACCTGGCGGACTCGCGCCCGGCGCTGGATCCCAACGAGACCGACGTCGGCGTGTCCGGCAGCATCGCCAACGCCTACGGCCGTTACCTGTCGGTCAACGCGTCGTACGAGTTCTGATGGGCGGACGCCGGCCGCGGCGTCAGGCCTGCCAGACGCCGTAGCCGGCCTCGCGCAGGCCGATCGCGAGTTCGACCTCCATCTCGCGCGCGGCCTCGTAGGGCATCGGGTTGTAGACCTCGTACAGCCGCGGGAGCAAACGCAGCCCGTAGTCGAAGACGAAGCGGTTGGCCTGGATGCCGGCCTTGTGCTTGTCGAAGCGCAGGTCGGGGTCCAGGCCGGTCATGCCGACGTAGACGAAGGGCATGCCGAGCCGGTAGTCCGGATTGGCCTTGCGAAAGCGCGGCTCGTTCCAGACCTGGTCGGCGAGCTCGACGACGTAGACATGGTGGTGATGGCGCTTCTCGCGCGGCGCCTTGGCCGGCTTGGCGGCCTTCGAGGTCTTCGCGGCCGGGGCCTTGGCCGTGGACTTCGCGGCTTTGGCCTTCGCGGCCCTGGCCGGTTTGGGCGAACTGGCGTCGGCGGGCGCGTCGCCTGCCGCGACAATCGTCCGCTTGTTCCGCTGCTTGCCGCTGACCGCCATGCCGTTGTCCTCTTACCTCGATGCCGCCCCGGTGCTGGGCGAGCGCGTGTACGTCCATGAATCCGCCCAGGTGATCGGCGACGTGACCGTCGGCGCGGACAGCTCGATCTGGTGCAACACCGTGCTGCGCGGCGACGTGAACCGGATTGTCATCGGCACCGGCAGCAACGTTCAGGACTTCACGATGGGGCATGTGTCGCACAGGCACCCGAAGAAGCCGGACGGCTCGCCGCTGATCATCGGCGACCACGTGACGATCGGCCATTCGGTGATCCTGCATGGCTGCCGCATCGGCAACGAGTGCCTGATCGGCATGGGCTCGATCGTGATGGACGACGTGGTCGTCGAGGACCGCGTGATGGTGGGCGCGGGCAGCCTGGTGTCGCCGGGCAAGGTGCTCAAGAGCGGCCATCTCTACGTCGGCCGGCCGGCGGTCGCGGTGCGTGAACTGACCGCCGAGGAGATCGCCTACCTGCGCTACTCCGCCGAGCATTACGTCCGGGTGAAGGACAACTACCTGCGAGGCTGATGCATGCCCGCCAACGCCGATCAAGGCTCGCTCTTCGACGACCTCGACCCGCCCGCCGACGCATTGCCCGAGGGCATGGCGTATCGCTCGGGTTTCCTGTCGGCCGACGAGGAAGCGGCACTGATCGCGCTGGTCCGCGCGTTGCCGCTGGAGGCGGCGCAGTACAAGCAGTACACCGCGCGGCGGCGGGTCGTCAGCTACGGCGGCAGCTTCGACTACGACAGCAACCGGCTGCGCCCCGCGCAGCCGCTGATCGACGCGCTGCATCCGCTGCGCGCCCGCGTCGCCGAGTGGGCCGGCATCGCGCCGGAGACGCTGGTGCACGCGCTGGTCGCGGAGTACGCGCCCGGCACGCCGCTGGGCTGGCACCGCGACGTGCCCGACTTCGAGGAGGTCTTCGGCGTATCGCTCGGCGCGCCGGCGGTGCTGCGGTTTCGCCCCTACCCGCCTGATGCGCCCAAGCGCGCGGATGTCCTGAAGCTCACCGTCGAGCCGCGCTCGGTCTACGCGCTGCGCGGACCGTCGCGCTGGGACTGGCAGCACAGCGTCGCGCCGGTCGAGCGGCTACGGTGGTCGGTGACGTTCAGGACGGGGCGGGCATCGCGTTGAACGGGGGATCGCCCGAGGGCCCGACCCCTCCCGTCGCATCCGGCGCCACCACGTTCGTCAGTTCTCGTACTGCAACTGGATGACGCCATAGCGCTGCACATCCGAAGTTGGCGCGGTCCCGCGAGGCGGCTGCTGGTCGAGAGAAAACTCCCTGGAGCGCCAAACCTGGCCGTAGGTCAGCCGCCAACGGTCCAGGAAGCGCACCGAAAAGCCCATCGACAGGTCGCCGACGAACGCCCGACGCGAGATGTAGCTGGGGTCCGGGAAGTCCCGGAAGGTATTGCCGTCGATGAAGATGTTGCGGGCCACCGCGCGGCCTTCGACGGCGGCGAAGACGTGCCAATCCCCCAGGCCGCGGCTGGACGCGGCCAACGGCTGCGCCTGCCGGTCCGAGGCGCGACGCCGCATCATCGTCGTGATGGCCGCAGGCGCGGGATCGAAGCTCGCGAATCCGCCGAGCCCGGTCCCCACGCGCACATGGGTGCCGATCGCGACATGCGAGAACACGTTGCCCGCCACGATCCGCCCATAGGGCAAGGTGTCCACGTGGGTCGCGAGGCCGAGGCGATGCATTCGCGTGTAGCTGACCTGCAAAGTGGGTTCGTTGCGAAGCTGGTTGCCCCATCCCTCGGGCCGCGTCGCATCGATGAGCCGATGCCACGCCCGCTGCACCTTGCCGGCGCCGGCCGCCGGCCCGACCACACCGACGATGATGTCCAGGCTCTGCAGGCGGGACGCCTCGCCTCGCTCATCAGGTTGATCGGCCAGGTGGATGCGTTGCCCCAGGTAGAGCCAGCCGGCGTAAGCACGGTCGTAGGGATACGGTGTCGGGCGGCGCAATTCCTGCGGCGTGTACATGTTCTGTCCGCCGTGGAAGTCAGCGGCGACCCAGGCCTCGTCGTGATTGCAACGGCTCCACCGGCAGAGCAGGTCGCCGATCCAATGGGCGGACCTCGAGGACCAGGATCCGTCGTTCGCCTTGTTCAGCGACTGCATCGCGCCTGAGCGCACGACGCGCAAGCCATTGCTGTAGTAGCGGTCCGTCTGCCCCTTTGCGAAGAGGTCGTTCTCGACCTGGAACGACCAGGCGCCGTCGTCCGGGAACGCCGTCGTCGGATCCTCGGCGGCCGCGAGGCCGCAGACCATCAGCAGGACCAGCATCGCCCCCGTGCGAGCCGGGACGCGGGCCAGGCCGCGGCGGCGATCGCGGCGCATCAGGAAGCGCTCCTGAGGTTGCCGCATTGCAGGGCGTCGTAGGCGGCCGTGTCCTTCTTGTCCAGCGCCTCCCTGCACTTCTCGATCTGGAACCGCAGCATGTCCAGCCTGAGTTCCTTGATCGCCAGTTCCGTCTCCTTCGCGTTCCTGCTGCTGAACGCGTTGAACACGTTGCCGATGGCGGCGAAGTACGCCTCGAGGATGACCGCGGGGAACTTGAGCAGTGCCACCAGCTCGCCCTGGTCCGCCTGGGTGTAATTCGTGAGGGTGCCGTCCTGGAAAGTCATCTTGCCGTCGTTCTCGGCGAGCAAGGTGCGACCGAAGGGCAGGAGCATCGTGGGCGATTCGTTGGGCACGAGAAGGACCCGTGTCGTCACCTGGCCGAGTGATGGGGTCTCGCCCGCTGGCGCGCCCGACGTCCGGTTGATCGCCCACGCCGAGGCCAGATAGGGACGATTCACCCGGTAATACACGCCCGCGACCGACGCATCGCCGGGCGCAATCGCGGCGGCATTGTCTCGCGCTCCCTCCGGCCAGGAGTTCGCGCCAGTCATCCCGGTGCGTGCGATCCGAAACTGCACGTCGCCACCGCACACGGCCTGGGGCGCGTCCCCGCTCGTGGCCTCCAGGAAAAGAAACACGAGGATTCCGTCCCCGCAGGTCACCTCAGCGAGCTCGTCGGGCCTGCGGGCGAGCATCATCTTCGCCCCCTTGTCAACGGGATTCGGCGTGACGGTGGCGAGCTCCGCGATCGCGTCTGTCGTCTTCGTGTTGGCGCTTCCCATCAGGCCGTTCTGCCCCACCACCACGCTCACTGTCGTCTTGCCGATCCAATGCGGATTGAAACGCAGGCTGTAGGTATGAGACAGGTCCGCGAACGGTTCCGACGCCGACCATTCCAGCTTGGTGATGGCGCCTTGCGCCTTGGTCACCGTCAGCTGGAAGTACCGCATCGGCATGTAGTACGCGACCCCTCGGACGCGGTCGATATCCGTCTCCCGGCGACTCTCCAGGCCGGCGCAGCCAGCAAGAAGGGAGAACGCCAGCAGCGCGGGAAGCGGTGGCAGCAGCGAGCGAGGACTGGCGAGCGTCATGGCGTTGTCCGGTTGCCCATCCAGGCTAGACCTGCCCCCGCCCGTCGTCATCGTATGGATTGAGGAGCCGTCCCGACCCCAGTTGCCCAGCTCGGCGATGCGGGCGTCGATCAACCAGATGCGAAAGGCATGCGTCGATAGAAGCAACCCTTCGATGGTGCGACCAGTCTTCATTCATATGCTCGGTCGCCACTTGCAAGGGAGCAACATGAAGACATTGAGAGGCTTCGCCGGCATGGTGTTTCGCGCCGGTGCGTCCGCGAGCCGTTCGAGCCCTGTCTGCCGGAGGACTTCTGATCAGTGCAGCGGATGAGACGACGCTCATGGGCCTTCGCGGCTCTTTCGACGGCCATGGTCGTGGTGGCGATCCTCAGCTTCACGCGGGATGCCAACCACGATCGTGTCGCCGTTCAGCTTGCGCGGAATGCCGCCGCAACTGCACCGGCACATTCGAGCTCGGTGTCCATCGCCCCCGCCGCATCCGCACCCGCGAGCGGCATGCCGACGCGCGCGCTGCCGGGTTCATGGCCGATCGATCCGGATCGAAGCCGCCTCTCGGACCTGCTGGAAGGCGCGGCCAATTCGGCGGACGACTACGACCGGTGGGTGGCCATGCGGATTTCGGCCCTCTGCGTGTCATTGCCCGATCGACCGGTCTCGGACGAATCTGTGGCGGTCAGCGTCAGCGGCTCGGAAGCGCGCAAGCGCGCGGTCGCGACGGCAGCGAGGGCGGCACATGAGCGGCTGCAGCGGTTCTGTGCCTCCGGGGACGGCCAGGACTACCTGGCAGGCGTCCGAAGCAAGCGATTCCAGTTGGGCGCGATCGGTCCCAACAGCCGCACGACGACATCGGGGAGCCCGTCGGAGCGACTTCAATGGCTGCCGGTCGTTCTCGCCTCTCCACAGCGCTATGCCGCGTCCGCGGAGTTGTGGATCGAAGAGATCGCGTCTCGCTCGCTTCCGGTCGAGTTGCGCGGCAACGCCGATGCCACCGCATTCGTCGTGGAGGAACTCTCCACCCGCTTGCTTGGCGGCACCTCGGCGGCTTCAGTCACCGCGCTGAGTCGCTGCGCCGTCCAGTTGCGGTGCGCCGGGCTCAGCGGACTCAATCCGGAGCAACAGCTGGCGGCCCAGGCCGCCGTGGATCGGATCGAAGACGACGTCCGCCACCAGCGATGGGAAGCGCTCTCCGCCCACTGACATGGGGTGGACCATGGCCATCCGAGGTAGAGGACGTGCGACGCGCCATGCATCTGTTCGATGCCCGGCGCGCCGTGCGCCTTACGTGGCCTTCGCCTTCTTCGCCTTCGCCCCCGCGTCATTCAGCGCCGCGGCGGCCTTGAACAGCGCCTTCAACGCCGCCTCGTCGATCTTGTCGCCCTGGCGGATGTCGATGGCGCGGCGTGCGTTGCCGTCCAGGCTGGAATTGAACAGCTTGGCCGGATCCGCCAGCTTCGCGCCCTTCGCGAAGGTCATCTTCACGACCTCCTTGTAGGTCTCGCCGGTGCAGATCTGGCCGTTGCTCTCCCACACCGGCGTGCCCCGCCACTTCCACGTCTCCTCGACGCCGGGCACCGCCTCCTTCATCAGCCGACGCAGCCGCGCCAGCATCTCCCCGCGCCAGTCGCCCAGCTCGGCGATGCGGGCATCGATCTTCTCGGCGGCATTGACGGCATCGGCCGTCGCGGTCGTGGTGGGCATGCGCGGCCTCCGCTCAGTTCTTCAGTTGCTGGATACGGATCATGTTGCCCGCCGGGTCGCGCACGCCGAAGTCGCGCACGCCATAGGGCTGGTCGGTGGGCTCCTGCACGATCTCCGCGTCGCGCGACTGCAGCCGCTCGAAGGTCGCGTCCAGGTCCTTCGCCCCGAGCAGCAGCATCGCGAAGGTGCCCTTGGCCATCATCTCGGCGATGGTGCGCTTCTCCTCGTCGGTGACGCCGGGCGTGGCGTTCGGCGGGAACAGCACGATCGAGGTCTCCGGCTTGCCCTTGGGCCCGATCGTGATCCAGCGGTTGCCGCCGAAGGCGACGTCCTTGCGGATCTCGAAATCCAGGCCGTCGCGGTAGAAGGCCAGCGAGGCCTCGGGGTCGGTGTGCGGCAGGAAGGTCGAGTGGATGGTGATGTCCATGTCAGTCTCCAAAAGTGAGGTATCGATCGCTGAGGTCGGCGGCCGTCGCCGCCGGGATCCGGTCCCATGCGGCGCAGTCTAGGTCGACGACTTTTCCGGCGCTTCTCGATTCCTGATCGGTCGCGTCACCTGCCGCGCGACGCAGGACGGGATGCCCTCGGCCTCCGCGGCGTTGTCGCGCCGGTACACGCTCGGCGACACGCCGACCAGCTCGGTGAACCGGGTGCTGAAGGTGCCCAGCGACGCGCAACCCACCTCGAAGCAGACCTCGGTCACGCTCAGGTCGCCCCGGCGCAGCAGCGCCATCGCGCGCTCGATGCGCCGCGTCATCAGGTAGGCATAGACGGACTCGCCGTAGGCGAGCCGGAACTGCCGGCTCAGGTGCCCCGCCGACATGTGCACGCCCTGCGCCAGCGCCTCCACGTCCAGCGGCTGGGCGTACTCGCGGTCGATGCGGTCGCGCACGCGGCGCAGGCGCGCCAAATCGCGCAGGCGGGTGTCGGGGGTGTCGGCAGTCGGGGCGGCGGGCATCGCGGCATCCTACCCAGCCCCCCAGGAGGGAACCGGGCTGAAACCTCGGGACGATCCCGGAGAACGGGGATGCCGGAAGTCAGCCGACCGCGCCGGGATGGCCGTGTCAGAACAGCGCGCGCCGCACCGCCTGCGAGTAACCGGCCTGGAAGCCGCCGCCCGAGGGCGCCGTCGCGGGCGCGCTCGGCGGCGCATCGCCGATCTCCCGCGCCGCTTCGGGCTCGCGGGCCTGCGGCGGGGGCGCAGAGCCCGGATGCATGTCGCAACGCAGCTCCAGGCCCGGCGTGCGCCGATGCGCGCTCAGCCGCCAGCCATGTGCCGCGGCGATCTCGGTGCAGATCGCCAGCCCGAGGCCGGCGCCCTGCTCCCGGCGGTCGGCGCCGCGCCAGAAGCGCTCGAAGATGCGCGGCAGGTCCTGCTCCGCCACGCCCTTGCCCTGGTCCGACACCGAGAAGCCCTCCGGACCGGCCGTCAGCGTGACGACGCTGTCCGGCGGGCTGTGCTGGATCGCGTTCTCCAGCAGGTTCTTCAGCAGCGTGAACAGCCCGCCGCGGTCGGCCTGCCAGAAGCGCAGCGACGGGCTCAGCCGCAGCCCCAGCGTCACGCCGCGGCGCGCGGCCACCCGCTCCATGAAGTCGAAGACCTCGCGCACGGCAGGCCGGGGATCGATGGACTCGACGCGGTAGTTGCGCTGCTCGCTCGCCTCGGCCAGCAGCAACAGCTGCTGCACCTGGCGCGCGACGCGGTCGACGTCCTCCAGGATCTGCTCGCGCCAGACGCCGGGCTCAGCCAGCTCCACCTGGGCGCGGATCAGCGCCAGCGGCGTCTTCAGTTCATGCGCGGCATTCGACAGGAAGGCCTGCTGCGTCTTGAAGCCGCCCTGCAAGCGGTCCAGCGCGGCGTTGAAGGCTTCCACCAGCGGCCGCAGCTCGCGCGGCTGGTCGGCGGCGGGCAGCCGCTCGGCCAGCGTGCGCGGCGAGATCCGCCGCGCGGTGCTGGAGGCCGTGCGCACCGGCTGCAGCGCCTGGCGCAGCGCTAGGTGCAGCGTCACCAGGAACACCAGCACGAAGGTCGCGCCCAGCGCCAGCATCCCTTGCTTCAGCACGTCGAAGCCGATGGACTCCCGCATGCTCAGCACGATGCGGTCGGTGAAGGCGAACTGCACGTACCAGCGCCGGCCGGCATGGTCGTAGGGCACGGTGGCGCCGTGCAGCGCGATGCCGTTCCGAGTGAAGACGAAGGACTGCCGCACCGGCTCGAACAGCCGGCCATCGCGCACGATCACCGCGTCCACGCCGTCGGTGGCGTAGGCGACGTGGCCATCGACATCGGCCACGCGCAGCATCACCTCGGAGCGCAGGCTTTCAAAGAGCCAGGGCTCGATCTTCTCGTCGATGCCGACGGGCCAGCCGCGCGCGTCGAAGCGCAGATGCCGGGCCAGCGCCTCGCCGTTGTCCTCGATCTGGTCGCGCAGCACCCAGCGCGTAAACGGTTCCCAGAACACGGTGGAAGCCGCGCCCACGAGCACCGCGCTCAGCGCCATGCTGGCGGCGAAGACCGCCAGCACCCGGTTGCGCAGGCTATTCGGCCATCGCATCTTGAAGCGCATACCCGTGGTTCCTGAGGTTGACGATGCGCAGCCCCGAGCCGAGCGAGGCCAGCTTCTTGCGCAGCCGGTGCAGCGCGACGTCCAGCGCATTGGGCGTCACCGCGTCGGACAGCCCCCAGGCCGCGGCCTCGAGGGCGGCCCGGCGCACGGTGCGGCCCTGCTGCTGCACCAGCGTGATCGCGATCTGCAGTTCCGCCGGGGCCAGCGCCACCGACACCTCGCCGCGCCGCAGCAGCGCTTCCTCCACGACCACCTCCACGTCGCCGTAGACGGCGCGCGGCGGCCGCACCGCGGCCGGGCGCCGCATCAGCGCGCGGACGCGGGCGACCAGCTCCTCCATCGGGAACGGCTTGGCGAGGTAGTCGTCCGCGCCCGATTCGAGGCCCTCGATCCGGTCGTGCAGCGCGTCGCGCGCGGTGAGCATCAGGCACGGCGTGCCTTGATGCTCGGCGCGCAGGCGCTTGACCAGGGTCAGCCCATCGCCATCCGGCAGCCCGCGGTCGACCACCAGCGCGGCGTAGCCCACCTCGCGATGGGCGACCCAGGCGGCCTCCATCGCGTGGAAGACATCGGTCGGGATGCCGGCGGCCTGCAGGGCCTGCCGGATCAGTCCGGCGAGCCGGACATGGTCCTCGACCAGGGCGATTCGATTCATGGAGGGCGGGATCAGAAGCGGTACAGGTAGCCGAGCGCGACGCGCGAGGTGTTCTTGCGCGACACGATGGGGCTCTGCCGGATCTCGTCGGGCAGGCGCGTGACACTAGCATCGATGAACACCACATGCCTGCGGGCGATCGCGTAATCCACACGCAATCCCAGCTCGGTGGTCATGGCGGACTCGCCGGTGTACAGCGCACGGCCGGGCGCGACCTCATGGGCGCGGACGCCGTAGTAGTAGTCGACGTACTTCTTGTCGAGCCACTGCGCCTTGACCCGCGGCCTCACGCCGAACTCGCCGACGCCGAAGCGGTGCTCGGCCTGCAGGCTGAGCTTCTGGCCCTTGCTCTCGCTGGAGACGTCGCTCAGCCATTCGGCGCCGAGCTCGACCCAGGGGGTGGTCCAGGTCAGCGCGCCGCCGCCCAGGAACGAGGCCTTGCGCTTGTCCATGCCGGCCAGCAGCGGCGAGTCGCTGGCCTTGTAGCCCTCGTCGTCGTACTTCAGGCGCAGGCTGGCGCTCAGGCTGTTGCCCGGGGCGAACTGATGGCGCCACAGCTTGGCGTCGGCGCTGCCGCCGGCCAGGCGGAACCAGCGGTTCTCGACGTAGAGGACGGGGATCACGCTGTTCTTGCGGTCGGCCTCGGCGTAAGGCCGCTGGCGGCTGGCGAAGCCGATGCCCAGGCCCCATTGGGTGGAGGACGACACCTCGGGATCGGCATCGCCGAAGGCCTGCGCGCGGACCGGCGCGGCGAGCGCGGCCAGCGACAGCGCGAGCAGCGCGGCGCCGAGGCGCACGGGATGGACGGGGATGGTCGAGCGGGGCGCGGGGACGTGGGAAAGCACGGTGGACAGAGGCGACAGAGAGGCGGCCATCGAGGCAACTCCAAGTGAAGACGGGGCGGATGGTCCGGGCGGTCGACTTACCCGCGTCTTACCGGGAGGGGCTGGGAGGCCCGATCCGTCCATGGCCGCGTCACGAGTCGCACAAGGTATAAATCGCCCCGAAAAATGCTGATGGGTCTCCTCGCGCGCCGCTTCCGGCGGCGTCTCCAAGGAGGACCACATCGATGGACTCGAGATCCCCCGCCAAATGTTGAAAGCCGTCCTCTCAGGTGTGCGCTCGTTGTCGTTGCGTCGGCGTCAGAGGGATCTGATGTCCGGACGACCGTCGATGGACGAAACATCCTTCGCGCGAGCGATCGAGGCCGAAGGAGGCGATGCGCTCGCGGCGCCGCTGATCCGCGCGAAGCTGATGGTGTTGGTCGATGAGCCTGGCTTCACGCCGCATCCCGGCGACAGCCTGCTGCGCGTCTTCGGGCTCGCCGAAGAGGACAAGGACGAAGACCTGATCCTGGCGGTCCTGGAAGAGCTTGGACTGCGTCCGCCCGATCAGGCCACGGTCATGGCTTTCGGTGAGATCGACACGCCGTTGCGAGTCGCCGAGTTCGTCACGCTGGCCCGCGCCGGGCAGTGATCACGGGCGCCACGCCGGCGCCCGTGATCGTTCGGCCTCAGTCCACCTCGGCCGGCACCGCCTCGTGGTACTGCACGACGGCGACGCCGTCGCGGATGGCCTGCTCGAAGACGCCGAGCATGCCCAGCGCCTCGCGCAGGTCGTCGCGGATCGCGGCGGAGGCGACGACCGCCTCGTCGTCGTTGCACAGCGCGCCCTCTTCCTCGTCGTCGCGCTTGAGGCGGCACACCAGCTCGGCGATGACCGCGGCGTGCTCGATGCGCTCGCGCAGCGTCTTCATCGCCAGGCCGACGGTGATGTCGCGGCGCGGGACGAAGTACTCGACGCTGCCGGGTTCGAAGCGGCTCAGCGACGGGTACATCCGGGAGATGTAGAGGAAGGCTTCGAATTCCTCGTGCGTCATCCGCTGCAGCGGACGGACCTCCCGCAGCAGGCGCTGCATGAACAGCGTCTTCGCGGGTCGCGGCGTCGCCGCCTTGGGCGGGACGGGCGGCGCGCCGAGGTCGAGGTCCTCGTCGGGCTCGAAGCCGGGGAGATGGATGGCGGCGGGATTGCCGGACGCGCCGGCGCTGGGGTGGGACATCGGGGACATGGACAACTCCATTCGGATCGGATCAACGCATAAGCATCACCTTCAATGGGATGACGACGGACCGCGCTGAGGGGCGCGGGGAACGGATGATCAGCGTCCCCGGCGCGCGCGCCGGCACGAAAAAATCAATGAAATCGATTCGATGAAATCGTCGGCGTCGACGCCACACGGGTTCTCGGAAGCGGACCGACTTGTCCCGGTAGCCGACCCGACGCGTGCCACTCGATCTTGGAATGCGCGGGCAAAAAAATGGCCGCCGAACCCCAAGGGCTCGGCGGCCTCGTACGGCCTCACAGCGATGTCGAACGACGCTGCCTACGTCAGCGGAAACCTCACCACCGCCTCGAACCCCGGCTGCGCGTTGCGCAGCTCGAGCCGGCTGCCGTGGGCCTCGGCCACCAGCCGGCACAGCGACAGGCCCAGCCCCACGCCGCCCTCGCTGCGCGCGCGTGCCTCGTCGGGACGGTAGAACGGCTGGCCGAGCTGCGGCAGCGCCTCCGCCGGCACGCCCGGTCCGTGATCGCGCACGGTGAGCTTCACGCCCTCGCCGTCCCGCTCGACCGACACCATCACCGGGCCGGCGTCCGGCTCGTTGTGCCGCAAGGCATTGCTCACCAGGTTGCGCAGCAGCAGCTGCACCCGCATGCGGTCGAGCTTGAGCAGCGGCAGGTCGCGATCCACGCGCAGCGCCACGCCCGGCTGACCCTGCTCGCGCGCCAGCGCGCCCAGGTCGCAGTCGTCGACCTGCAGCGCGCGATGCCCGCTGCCCAGGCGCTCGCTCTCCAGCAGCGCCGAGATCAGCTCCCGCATCTGCGCCAACTCCTCGAGCAAGGCCTCCTTCGACGGCCCCTCGTCGACCAGTTCCGCGTGCAGCCGCGCCCGCGTCAGCGGGCTGCGCAGCTCGTGGCTGATCGCCAGCAGCAGCGCCCGCTTGCCGTCGAGCATCCCCTGGATGTCCTCGGCCATCTGGTTGAAGCGCATCGCCAGGTCGCCGATCTCGTCGTCGTGATGCACGAGGATGCGGTGCGACAGGTCGCCGCGCCCGAAGGCCTCGGCGCCCAGCGCCAGCTGGTGCAGCGGACCGACCATGTGGCGGATGCCGCCGTACGCGACGCCGGTCACCAGCAGCAACAGCGGCAGCGCCCACAGCAGGCCGTACTCGATGTTCATCGCCCCCCACAGGATGCCGCTGCCCACGCACGCCAGCACGACGAAGATCGCGATCAGCCGCGCCCCCAGCGAGTGCCGGAACATCGCGTGATGGCGATGCCAGCGCTGGTGCCAGCGGTTGCGCGCCCGCAGGTGCCAGCGCCAGCCGCGCCGGCGCGGGAACGGCATCGCGCCGGCTTCCATCTCGGCCCAGCGGCGCATCTTCGCCAGCCGGCGCTGGTGTTCCTTGAGCCGCTCCTCGTGCATCCGCAGCCACCAGGCATCACGGCGCGCGTGCCAGCGCGGATCGCGGCGGCGCGGGTCGTCGCCGGGCTCGGGACCGCCGGGACCGCGCGGGCCGCGCCAGTGGTCGTAAGGATGGCGCGGCCCCTTCACGACGCGCCCTCCCCGCGCTCGCCGGCCGGCGGCAGCGCGAAGCAGTAACCCGCGTTGCGCAAGGTCTTCAGCGCCTCCAGCGGCTCGAGCTTGCGGCGCATCCGGCTGACCAGGATGTCGACCGCGCGCGTGAACAGGTCGGCCTCCTGGCCGCGCAGGCGGTTCAGGATCTCGTCGCGCGAGAACACCCGCCCCGGCTCCTTGGCCAGCATCAGCAGCAGCTCGTACTCGGTGCTGGTCAGCTCGACCGGCGCGCCCGCCGCCGTCACCACGCGGCGCGCGGTGTCGATCTCCAGGCCTTCGAAGCGCAGCAGCGTCGCCGGCGCCGCGGTCGTCGGCGCCAGCCGCGCGCGCCGCAGGATCGTCTGCAGCCGCGCCGCCAGCTCGCGCGGCTCGAACGGCTTGGCCAGGTAGTCGTCCGCCCCCAGTTCCAGCCCGACCACGCGGTCGGTCAGGTCGCCGCGCGCGGTCAGCATCAGGATCGGGATCTCCCGCCACGGGTCCTGCCCGCCACGGACCTGCTTGCAGAACGCGAAGCCGTCCATCTCCGGCAGCATGCCGTCCAGGATCAGCGCGTCGAAGCGCTCCTCGGCCAGGCGCGCCAGCGCGGCGCTGGGCCGCGTCACCGCGCTCAGCGCGAAGTCGAAACGCGCCAGGTAGCTCGCCAGCGGCGCGGCCAGCGCCTCGTCGTCGTCAATCAGCAGCAGTCGATGCATCGTGGCGTCCATTGTGCCCAGCGCCCGCGCCCGGGCCCTGGCCGGGGACGCGCGTGTGGCGCACCAGCGTGATCGCGCGCTCGGGGCAGGCCTTCACGCAATGGCCGCAGGCGCGGCAGACGTCGGCGTTCGGCGTGAACGCCTGCTGCCAGCCGTGCGCGTAGCCGCGCAGCTTGCCGAACAGGCTCAGCTCCTTGCGGCGGTCGACCGGCAGCGTGCCGACCGAGAACACGCCGTACGGGCAGACCTCGACGCAATCGCCCTTGCCTTCGCAACGGTTGCGGTCGACGACCGGCCGCAGCAGCCCTGGCGGCTGCCGGCAGTCACGGCTGTCCATCAGCGGCCCCGGCCGTCGCGCGCGTCGCCGTCCGGACGATCGCCGCGGTCGCCGCGCTCCTCGCGCCCGGCCCGCTTGCGCATCCGGCGCAGCAGGAAACGCAGCATCTGCTGCTGCTCGAAGTCCAGCGCGTCGAAGAAGTCGCCGAAGGCGGCCACCAGCGTCGGGCCGGTCGCCCGCAGCGCCTCGACCTGGCCGTCGAACAGCTCCTGCGCCTCCTCGCGGCGGAAGTTCTCGGTCTCGACCAGCCTGGCGACCTCCGGCCCGCGGGCCAGCGCCTTGAGCGCGCGCCGCGCGGTGCCGAGCCGGTCGACCAGTTGCGCGAGCAGCTCGGCCTGGCGGTCGCTCAGGTCCAGAAAGGCGCGGGCCCGGGCTTGCAGCCTCTGGCCGCGGCCGGCGTGGGCATCGGGTCCCAGGCCCCCGCCGAAGCCGCCCCACCCATCACCGCCGTGGTGACCATGGCGACCGTGGTGGCCGTGGCGACCGTGCCCGCGTCCGAGACCGCCCCAGCCATGGGGGAAACCGCCGAAGCCGCCGAAACGGAACCAGGGTCCGTGGACGGGCAGCGGGCCGTAGAAGCCATCGTCACACACAGGGCCGAAAGGACCGAAACGACCATCGTGGCCGAAGTGAGCGTGCTGACGTTCATGGTGGTGGCTCCAGCGTCGAAACAGGTGCATGGTGCAATTCCTCGGTAAAGCCCGGGTGTCCGGGCGGTGAATCCATGTCGCCATGATTCCCATGCCCCCTCGCCGGGGCATCTCACCGCGGTATCGCTGTTTTTCGTTTTGTATCGCCCCCGCCCTGTCCGACGGAATGCCTCCGAGGGGGGAGACGACACCTCTGCTGACACGACGCGTCAGGGAGTCGGTTTTCGACATCCCCCATCCGGCCGCCTCGCTTCCCTCCCCCTGGTGCCCCCCGGTGTCCCTCTTCCCGGGGCGCCGCCCCAGAGGCGCCGCGAGGCCCGTGCCCTCTACAATCGCCGGCTCCGTGTCCCTCGCCTAGATGACACCGCCTCGCGGCGGAGCGCCCCCATGACCGAACTCGCCAAGTCCTTCGAACCCGCCTCTCTGGAAGCCCATTGGGGCCCGCTGTGGGAGTCCAAGGGACTCTACGAGCCGACGCTCGATCCGGCCAAGCCGTCGTTCAGCATCCAGCTGCCGCCGCCCAACGTCACGGGCACGCTGCACATGGGGCATGCGTTCAACCAGACGATCATGGATTCGCTGACCCGCTACCACCGGATGCGCGGTCACAACACGCTGTGGGTTCCGGGCACCGACCACGCCGGCATCGCCACGCAGATCGTCGTGGAGCGCCAGCTGCAGGGCGAGGGCCTGAGCCGCCACGACCTCGGCCGCAAGAACTTCGTCGCCCGCGTCTGGGAGTGGAAGCAGCAGTCGGGCTCGACCATCACGCAGCAGATGCGCCGCATGGGCGACTCGGTCTCCTGGCAGCACGAGTACTTCACGATGGACGAGAAGCTCTCGCCCGTCGTCGTCGACACCTTCGTCAAGCTCTTCGACGAGGGCCTGATCTATCGCGGCAAGCGCCTGGTCAGCTGGGACCCGATCCTGAAGTCCGCCGTCTCCGACCTCGAGGTCGAGAGCGAGGAGGAAGAAGGCTCGCTGTGGCACATCCGCTATCCGCTGGCCGAGGGCGGGGAATCGCTGGTCGTGGCGACCACGCGTCCGGAGACGATGCTCGGCGACACCGCCGTGATGGTCCATCCGGAGGACGAGCGCTACCGCCACCTGATCGGCAAGCAGGTCAAGCTGCCCATCACCGGCCGCCTGGTGCCGGTGATCGCCGACGAGTACGTGGACAAGGCGTTCGGCACCGGCGTCGTCAAGGTCACGCCGGCGCACGACACGAACGACTACCAGGTCGGCCTGCGCCACCAGCTGCCGATGCTGACGATCTTCACGCTGGACGCGACCGTCGTGGACACGATGGACGAGATCCCGGCCGAGTACCGCGGCCAGGACCGCTTCGCCGCGCGCAAGGCGATCGTCAAGTCGCTGGAGGACCAGGGCCTGCTGGTCGAGATCAAGAAGCACAAGCTGATGGTGCCGCGCTGCACCCGCACCGGCCAGATCGTCGAGCCGATGCTGACCGACCAGTGGTTCGTCGCCACCAGCAAGCCGGGCAAGGACGGCAAGTCCATCGCGCAGAAGGCGATCGACGTCGTCGCCAGCGGCGAGGTGAAGTTCGTGCCCGAGAACTGGGTCAACACCTACAACCAGTGGATGAACAACATCCAGGACTGGTGCATCTCGCGCCAGCTCTGGTGGGGCCACCAGATCCCGGCCTGGTACGGCAGCGGCGGCGAGATCTTCGTCGCCCATGACGAGGCCGAGGCGCAGGCCAAGGCCGCGGCCGCCGGCTACACCGGCGCGCTGACCCGCGACACCGACGTGCTGGACACCTGGTACTCGGCGGCGCTGGTGCCGTTCTCGACGCTGGGCTGGCCGGCCAAGACGATCGAGCAGGACCTGTTCCTGCCGTCGTCGGTGCTGGTGACCGGCTACGACATCATCTTCTTCTGGGTCGCCCGGATGATCATGATGACGACGCACTTCACCGGCCAGGTGCCCTTCAAGCATGTCTACATCCACGGCCTGGTGCTGGACGCGCAGGGCAAGAAGATGAGCAAGTCCGAGGGCAACGTGCTCGACCCGGTCGACCTGATCGACGGCATCGAGCTGGCCCCGCTGCTGGACAAGCGCACGCAAGGCCTGCGCAAGCCCGAGACCGCGCCCAAGGTCCGCAAGGCCACCGAGAAGGAATTCCCCGAGGGCATTCCCGGCTACGGCGCCGACGCGCTGCGTTTCACCTTCGCCGCGATGGCGACGCTGGGCCGCAGCGTCAACTTCGACAGCAAGCGCTGCGAGGGTTATCGGAACTTCTGCAACAAGCTGTGGAACGCCACCCGCTTCGTGCTGATGAACACCGAGGGCCAGGACTGCGGCCTGGTCGAGCACGCGAAGGAAGACTGCGCGCCCGGCGGCAAGGCGCACGGCTACCTGACCTTCTCGCAGGCCGACCGCTGGATCGTCAGCGAGCTCCAGAAGGTCGAGCAGGCGGTGGCGCAGGGCTTCGCGGACTACCGCCTGGACCTGGTCGCCAACGCGATCTATTCCTTCGTGTGGGACGAGTACTGCGACTGGTACCTGGAGCTGGCCAAGGTGCAGCTGCAGACCGCGCAGGCCGCCGGCGACGAGGCCGCGCAGCGCGGCACGCGCCGCACGCTGATCCGCGTGCTGGAGACGATCCTGCGCCTGCTGCATCCGATCGCGCCCTTCATCACCGAGGAACTCTGGCAGACCGTCGCGCCGATCGCCGACCGCAAGGCCACCGATTACCTGGTGACCGCGCCCTACCCGGTCGCGCAGCCGGAGCGCATCGACGCGCCGGCCGTCGCCTGGGTCGAGCAGCTGAAGTCGGTCGTCGGCACCTGCCGCAGCCTGCGTGGCGAGATGGGCCTGAGCCCGTCCGACCGCGTGCCGCTGCTGGCCGGCGGCGACCTGTCCTTCCTGCGCGAGGCCGCGCCCGCGCTGAAGGTGCTGGCCAAGCTGCAGAGCGTCGAGCTGATCGAGGACGAGGCCGCCTTCAACCAGCAAAGCGCGATGTCGCCGGTGCTGGTGCATGGCGCGGCGCGCCTGGCGCTGAAGGTCGAGATCGACGTCGAGGCCGAACGCGCGCGCATCGCCAAGGAGATCGCGCGGCTGGAGGGCGAGGTGTCGAAGGCCGAGGCCAAGCTGGGCAACGAAAGCTTCGTCGCGCGCGCGCCGGCGGCCGTGGTGGCGCAGGAGCGTCAGCGCATCGCCGACTTCAGCGCCACCGTGGCTCGGCTAAAAGATCAGGCAGCGCGGCTGGGTGCGTCGGCCTGAATTCAGGCTGCGCCGCGGGCGCGGACAGGATCTCCGAGATCCGCCGCGCCACGCTCCAGGCGGCGCGCATCCGTGACTCCCTCGTCGTCGCCGCCACGCGCGGCGTGACCTGCAAGCCGGGCGCCCCATGCAACGGGCGCCCGCTTTCCATCAGGCCGGGCTCCATCAGGTCCAGCCAGGCCGCCAGCAGCCGGCCGCCATGCAGCGCGTCGGCGAGCGCCTGCTCGTCGAACAGCGCCGAGTGCGAGGTCGACACCAGCACCTGCGACGGCTTGCAGAAGTTCAGCACCCGCTCCCCGATCAGCCCGCGATACCGCGGGAAGTAGGCCAGCTGCACGCTCACCGCGTCGGCGGCCTGCATCAGCTCGCGCAGGCCGTAGGGCTCGATGCCCCATTGCGCCCACAGCGGATCGGCATGGTGCAGGCTGGGGTCGTAACCGATGACCCGCGCACCGAAAACCGGCAGCAGCGTCGCGAGCTGGCGCGCCGAGGGCGTCAGGCCCACCAGGCCGACGGTCGCGCATCCGAGTTCCCGGCCGACCCAGTTGCCGTCCGCCCCCTGCACCGGCACGCGGCGCAGCAGCGCCAGCAAGGCGCCGATGACGAACTCCGCCTCGGCCGACGCGGCCGCGGTGGGCGCGCGCACGACCTCGATGTTGGCGGCGCGGCAGGCTTCCAGGTCGATGTTCTCGGCACCCGCGCCGATGCGGCCCACCGCGCGCAGCCGCGGGGCGCGGCGGACGGTGTCGGCATCCAGCGCCAGGGAGGCGGGCAGGAAAATTGCCTGGGCCTGCGCAACATGCTCCCTCAGGGCTGTCGGTGCCAGCGCCAGATCGGGTGCCGCCTGGAGGGCGTGACGTTCCGCCAGCCATTCCAGGACGTCAGCCTCCAGCGGTTCCAGGACTAGCACTGACATGAGGGGTTTGGAGAGGATTGTTTGATTTTCTTTCAGTAGCGCCATGCAAGAATGCCGGCGCAATTACCGTTGGAGTGTACGTAAATGGCCCTCATCAACAAGGCAATCTTCCCGGTTGCTGGACTCGGCACGCGCTTCCTGCCGGCCACCAAGGCGCAGCCCAAGGAGATGCTCCCGGTGGTCGACAAGCCGCTGATCCAGTACGCGGTGGAGGAAGCCTACGCGGCGGGCATCCGCCAGATGATTTTCGTGAACGGCCGTAACAAGCGCGCCATCCCCGATCACTTCGACACCGCCTTCGAGCTCGAGACCGAACTCGAAGCCGCCGGCAAGAAGGAACTGCTCGCGCTGGTGCATTCCATCAAGCCCGACGACATGGAGTGCATCTACATCCGCCAGCCCAAGGCCCTGGGCCTGGGCCACGCGGTGCTGTGCGCGCAGTGCGTGGTGGTGAACGAGCCCTTCGCCGTGCTGCTGGCCGACGACCTGATGGTCGGCAAGCCGCCGGTGCTCAAGCAGATGGTGGACCAGTTCTCCGAATGGCAGGCCTCCATCCTGGCTGTCCAGGAAGTGCCGGCCGAGCACACCAAGCGCTACGGCATCGTCGCCGGCGCGGCCATCAGCGACCGGCTGATGGACCTGACCCACATGGTGGAGAAGCCCAATCCCGAGGACGCCCCGTCGCGCCTGGGCGTGGCCGGCCGCTACATCCTGACGCCGGGCGTGTTCCGCGAGATCGCCACCCAGCCGCGCGGCGTCGGCGGCGAGATCCAGCTGACCGACGGCATCGCCGCGCTGATGCGCCGCGAGAAGGTCTTCGCCTTCCGCTACGAAGGCAAGCGCTACGACTGCGGCAGCAAGGAAGGGTTCCTGCAGGCCAACGTCGAGCTCGCGCTGGACCACCCGCAACTCGGCGCCAGCTTCCGCGAGTACCTCAAGGGACTGGAGATCTGACGACACGCGCGGAAGTTCTGACGGCAGGACTTCCCTTCACCGTCCCGTCATGAAGGACAAAGGCCACGCACTGCGTGGCCTTTGTCCTTGTGGAACGCCGCTGCGGATCAGCGGCGTCGCAGCACGTGGATGAACTCGTCGCCGCTGGCGCTCTGCTCGACCAGCTCGTTGCCGGTCTGGCGGGCGAAGGCCTGGAAGTCGCGCGTCGAGCCCGGGTCCGTCGCGACCACCTTCAGCAACTGGCCGCTTTCCATCTCCGCCAGCGCCTTCTTGGCCTTGAGGATGGGCAGCGGGCAGTTCAGGCCGCGGGTGTCGAGTTCCTTGTGAATGTCCATGTGAGCGTCCTTGCCGCCGATGACCGGGGGCGATGAGGCGGAATTCTAGTCAGCCGCTTCAGCCGCGCGGCGGCATCCACTTCGGCGCGATGCCGCGCCCGCGCAGCCAGTCGGCCAGCGCCTGGCCGGTGCCGGCGGGCCAGCATTCGAGCTGCTCGGGCGGCGTCAGCGAGTACTCGGCCAGCTCCGGCGACAGCACGACCTCGCCGCGCGCGGGCACGTGGTAGGCGATGATGACCTGGTTCTTCTTCTGGAAGTCGTAGACGCCGATCAGCGTCGCGCCGAGCGCCTCCAGCGACGTCTCCTCCAGCACCTCGCGCCGGATGCCCTCCTCGGGCGACTCGCCGGCCTCCATGAAGCCGGTGATCAGGCCGAAGAACGGTCCCGGCCACGCCGCGTTGCGGGCAAGCAAGACCTGGCCCTCGCGGTCGACGCACTCGACGACGGCGGCCAGCACCGGCGTCGGGTTGTTCCAGTGCGTGAAGTCGCAGTTCGGGCAACGCAAACGGGTCTTGGGACCGCCGTCCTCGGGCAGCTCGATCCAGGCGAGTTCCGAGGCGCATTGCGGGCAGAAGCGGAAGGTCATGCGCGGTCTCCGTGGGGCCGGGTTCGGATGTCGGGCCGCCCGATCAGGCGGGAAAGACGCCGGTCGACAGGTAGCGGTCGCCGCGGTCGCAGACGACGAACACGATGGTGGCGTTCGAGACCTGGCGCGCGATCTGCATCGCCACCCAGCAGGCGCCTGCGGCCGAGATGCCACCGAACAGCCCTTCCTCGCGCGCCAGGCGCCGGGCCATGTCCTCGGCGTCGGACTGGCCGACCAGCACCAGCTCGTCGACGGTCTCGGGCCGGTAGATCTTGGGCAGGTAGGCCGTGGGCCACTTGCGGATGCCGGGGATGCGCGAGCCTTCGGCCGGCTGCGCGCCGACGATGCGCACCTCGGGGTTCTTTTCCTTCAGGAAGCGCGAGACGCCGGTGATGGTGCCGGTCGTGCCCATCGCGCTGACGAAGTGGGTGATGCGGCCGCCGGTGTCGCGCCAGATCTCGGGACCGGTGGTCTCGTAATGGATGCGCGGGTTGTCGCTGTTGGCGAACTGGTCGAGCACGCGGCCCTTGCCGTCGCGCTGCATCTGTTCGGCGAGGTCGCGGGCGTATTCCATGCCGCCGGAGCGCGGCGTCAGGATCAGTTCGGCGCCGAAGGCCTTCATCGTCTGCGCGCGCTCGACCGACAGGTCCTCCGGCATGATCAGCACCATGCGGTAGCCCCGGATCGCCGCTGCCATCGCCAGCGCGATGCCGGTGTTGCCGGAGGTGGCCTCGATCAGGGTGTCGCCGGGCTTGATCTCGCCGCGCTCCTCGGCGCGCCGGATCATGCTGATCGCCGGGCGGTCCTTGACCGAGCCGGCCGGGTTGTTCCCCTCGAGCTTGGCCAGCAGCACGTTGCCGCGCGCCGCCAGCTCGGGCCCGAGCACGCGTTGCAGCCGCACCAGCGGCGTGTTGCCGATCACGTCCTCCAGGGTCGGATAGCTCTTGGGGTCGAAGGCGCTGGATTCACTCATGGGACGGGATTCTCTCAGCGGCGACAAGGCAGTGCGTGGCATAATGCTTTTCTTTCGCGGCCCCTCGCCTCTCCTGCAGACGAAGGGCCGCTTCGCTGATGAGCCCGGATGGCGAAATCGGTAGACGCAGGGGACTCAAAATCCCCCGCCGCAAGGTGTGCCGGTTCGAGTCCGGCTCCGGGCACCACTCTCAGCGCACTTCTCCCCCTCTTCCTTCGTTCCGCGATCGCCGCGGCGGGTCAGGCCTTGCCTCGCTCGCGCGCCTTCCGGCGGCATGCGCACATCGCCGGAGGCCGCGCCTCAGGCCGTCCTCAGTTTCCCGGGCCGGACGAGCCCGACGCGCCGGTACACTCGCCCGCACGCATGGGCAGACATGTCCATTGCGCCTTCCCCCGCGCCGCCCGGCGGCGCCTTCTGAAGACGCCGATCCATGCCCACCATCCCGCCGGTCACCAAGGCCCTCATGCTGTTCTGCGTGGGCCTGTTCTGTTTGTTGTCCTTGATCCCGGGCGGCCAGGCCGTGATCACGCTGCTGGCCCTGTGGCCGCTGAACTCGGGGTACTTCGAGCTGTGGCAGCCCGTCACCTACACCTTCCTGCATGGCGACGCGCTGCACCTGTTCTTCAACATGCTGGGGCTGTGGATGTTCGGCTCCGAGCTGGAAGTGATCTACGGCCGCAACCGCTACCTGCTGCTGCTGCTGGCCAGCACGCTGACCGGCGCGGCGGCGCAGCTGGTGTTCACGCTGATCACCGGGTCCTTCGCGCCGACGGTGGGCGCCTCGGGCGCGCTGTTCGGGCTGCTGCTCGCCTACGGGCTGCGCTTCCCGGACCGGATCATCATGCCGCTGTTCCCGCCGATCCCGATGAAGGCCAAGTTCTTCGTCGCCATCTTCGGCGCGATCGAACTGGTGCTGGGCTTCACCGGCAGCGGCGGCATCGCGCACTTCGCGCACCTGGGCGGCATGCTCGGCGCCTGGCTGATGATCAACCACTGGCGCAGCGGCCCCAGACGCTGAGCGCCGCCGCTCGCCGCGCTCAGTCCTCGACGGCCAGCAGGCCGTCCTTCGGTGTCGGATAACGCAGCCGCTGGCGCAGTTCGCGCTTGAGGCGTTCGTTGGCCATGCGGCGCGATTCGTTCATGAAGCTCATCTGCATCGGCGAGAACACGCCGGCGGCCTCCGCGCGCGCGATCCGTCGCGGCGCCGGCAGGCCGCACATCGCCGCGGCCAGCTCGAAGTAGTCGCCCATCAGCAGCTCGCTGTCGTCGCTGGCGTGGATCACCCGCTGCGACGGCCCTCGCATCAGCGCCAGCAGGCAGGCCCGGGCCAGGTCGTCGGCCTGGATGTGGTTGGTGTAGACGTCGTCCTCGCGCGCCAGCACCGGCAGGCCCTTGCCGAGCCGCTCGCGCGGATGCCCGCCCTCGCGGTCGTAGGCGTAGATGCCGGGCACGCGCAGGATCGTGACCGGGCAGCCGGTCGCGCGGCCCCACTGGCGCAGTTGTCCCTCCGCGTCGACCCGGCGCCAGGCGCGGTCGTTGGACGGCGCCGGGCGGCGCGTCTCGTCGATGCGCGCGCCGCCGCAGTCGCCATAGACGCCGCTGGTGCTCGCGTAGACCAGGTGACGCGGCGACGCCGACCGCGACAGCGCCTGCAGCAGCAGCCGGGTGCGCTCGTCGGTACGCCCCTGCGCCGCCGGCGGGGCCAGGTGCAGCACCCGGTCCGCCAGCCCGGCCAGCCGGCCGAGCGTGCCGGCGTCGTCGAGGTTGCCGATCAGCGGAATCGCCCCGGCGGCCCGCAGCGTGTCCACGCGCGCGGCGCTGCTGGTCAGCGCGAAGACCGTCCAGCGTCCGGCCAATTGGCGCAGCACCCTCATGCCGACGTCCCCGCATCCGACGATCAGCAGGCGGCCGCGGCGGGCGCGGCGAGGACGGGCGGGCGAAGCGGGATTGGAGCCGGACATGAGGACGCGGGACGGGCTGGGGCAAAATGGCGGGCCAGTTTACGGCTCGTACGGCTCGCGCCCGGTCCCAGGACCGCGCGGGCCGTGTCGCTTCCGCCCCGATCCTTTCCCTCGCCTTCGCACCATGAGCTTCCAGGTCACCGTCCTGCCCGCCGGCCGCAACTTCACCGTCGACGACGACGAAACCCTGCTGGCCGCGGCCATCCGCCAGGGCATCGGCCTGCCCTACGGCTGCAAGGACGGGGCCTGCGGCTCCTGCAAGAGCAAGCTGGTCGAGGGCCAGGTCGTGCATGGCGAACACCAGTCCAAGGCGCTGCCGCCCGCGGACGAGGCGGCCGGCATGATCCTGACCTGCTGCGCCCGGCCGCAGACAGACTGCGTGGTCGAGGCCCGCACCGTGCCCGGCGCCGGCGAGTTCCCGGTGCTGAAGCTGCCCAGCCGCGTCATCACCGTCGAGAAGCCCGCGGGCGATGTCGCCGTCGTCAAGCTGCAGCTGCCGGCCAATCAGAACCTGCAATACCGCGCCGGCCAGTACGTCGAATTCATCCTGCGCGACGGCGCGCGCCGCAGCTACTCGATGGCCAACGCGCCCAGCCGCCTGGGCACGCCGCCGGCCATCGAGCTGCACATCCGCCACATGCCCGGCGGCAAGTTCACCGACCACGTCTTCGGCGCGCTGAAGGAAAAGGACATCCTGCGCATGGAAGGGCCGTTCGGCTCCTTCTTCCTGCGCGAGGACAGCGACAAGCCGATCGTGCTGCTGGCCTCGGGCACCGGTTTCGCGCCGATCAAGGCGATCCTGGAACGCATCCAGGACCAGGGCCTCGCCCGGCCGGTCACGCTGTACTGGGGCTGCCGCTCCAAGGCCGACCTGTACCTGCACGACTGGGCCGAGGCCGCCGCCGCGGCGATGCCGGGCCTGACCTACGTGCCGGTGCTGTCCGAGCCCAAGCCGGAGGACGGCTGGACCGGCCGCACCGGCTTCGTCCACCAGGTCGTGATGGCCGACCTGCCGGACCTGTCGAGCCACCAGGTCTACGCCTGCGGCGCGCCGGTGATGGTGGAGTCGGCGCAGCGCGATTTCGTCACGCGATGTGGCCTGCCGGCGGAGGAGTTCTACGCCGACGCGTTCACCTCCGAAGCGGACAAGCACGGCGGCTGAGCCGGCGCCCCGGGCGGTCGTCGTACCTCCGTCCAGCGCACCGCGATTTCCTCGCTCCGGGGCGTGACATGCGCCATCGGGCGCGTGTCGTCTCATACTGGCGGGCATGAAGCACTTCCCGCCGCCCTACTCCAGCGCCGCGCAGTTCGAGCAGCAACTGCAGGATCTCGGTCACACCGTCATCGCGCCGGAGAGCCTGACGCATTGGCTGCACTGCCAGGCCGGTGACCTGCGCGGGCTGCAGGCGTTCTGGAACGACCTGCCGCCCGACGCCTACCTGCGCGACGGCGGCCGCTACCGCTTCCGCCGCCACGCGAGCTTCGTCGTCGACTCGCAGGCCGATCCTTCGGTGCGCCTGGCGCCGCATCGCGCGCACTGGCAGCCGGTCGACTACAACGCGCTGCACGGCGGGCTCGAGCGCTGGTTCGAGCCGATGGACCCCGCCGCGACCGACCTGCCGATCTGGCCGCGGCTGCTGCTGGGCCTGGCCGGCGTGGCCGACCGGCTCAAGGGCGCGCGGCCCTGGTTCGTCGAGGCCCACCAGTTCCGCATCGACACCGCCGGCGGCATCGGCCGCCCGACGCCCGAGGGCGCGCATCGCGACGGCGTGGACCTGGTGGCGGTGTTCATGCTGGCGCGCCACGGCATCAAGGGCGGCGAGTCCCGCGTCTTCGAGGCCGACGGCCCGCGCGGCCAGCGCTTCACGATGATGGAGCCCTGGACGCTGCTGCTGCTCGACGACGAACGCGTCATCCACGAGACCACGCCGATCCAGCCGATCGAGCCCGCCCACGCCGGCCACCGCGACACGCTGGTGGTGACGCTGCGGGCGGACGCCTTCATGGGCAAGTGATCGGCGCGGCCGCCGCCTCGACGGGCGGCGGCGGATCCGGCAGTTCCGCGAAGAAGGTGGCGCCTTGCCCCGGCACGCTGTGCGCGCCCACGTGGCCGCCCTGCGCCTCGACGATGCGCTTGGTCAACGCCAGGCCGAGCCCCGTGCCGCGATAGCGGCTGCGTTCCTCGCAGGGCAGCTGCGTGAACTCGGTGAACAGCCGCCGCAGGTCGGCGGGCCCGATGCCGGGCCCGGTGTCCTGGACCTCGATGCGGAAGCGGCCCGCGCCGGCCGATCCGACGCGCACCACCAGCCGGCCGTTGGCCGGGGTGAATTTCCAGGCGTTGGACAGGTAGTTGTAGAGCACCTGCCGCAGCCGCAGCGGATCGGTCCAGACCGGCCCGAGCGCCGGATCGACCGCCAGCTCGACCTGCATCGGCTTGTCGGTGAAGCTGCCGGTCACGACGTCGATCACCTCGCGCGCCACCTCCGCGACGGCGGTCGCGCAGGGATGCAGTTCCAGCCCGGCGGCCTCGATCCGCGCGAGATCCAGCACGTCGTTGATCAGCGCCAGCAGGTGGCGGCCGCTGGTCAGGATGTGGCCGGCGTAGCGCTGCACGACCGCGCCCTCCAGCGAGGGCGCGCCATCCACCATCAGCTGCGAGAACCCGATGATCGCGTTCAGCGGCGTGCGCAGCTCATGCGACATGTTGGCCAGGTTCAGGCCCTTGCGCCGGCTGTCCTCCAGGATGCGCTTGTTCTCCAGCTCGAGCTCGGCGCTGCGCAGCCGCAGTGCCTGCGCGCGCAGCCGTTCCCGGGCTTCGCCGGCGCGGACGATGGCGTAGTCGATGGCGCGCGCCAGCACGCGCGGCCGGATGTCCTGCTTGGACAGGTAGTCCTGGGCGCCGGCGGTCATGCACGACAGCGCCAACTGGTCGTCCTCCATCCCGGTCAGCACCACGATCGGCGCGTCGCCCGCCTGCGAGCGCACCGCGCTGACGCACTCGAGGCCCTCGGCGTCGGGCAGCCGCAGGTCCAGCAGCACGGCGGCCACGCGCTGGCGGCGCAGCGTGTCGACGGCCTCGGCAAGCCGGCTCGCGCGCAGCACCGCGCGCGTCGGCGAGCTGCCGCCCTCGGCGATCAGGTCGGCGATCAGGTCCGCGTCGCCGTCGTTGTCCTCGACCAACAGGATCGGCCAGCGCGCGCGCCGGGCCTCGAGGCCTGCATCGTCGAGCCGGGCCGTCATGGGAGCTTCACCACGGTGAACCAGAAGCCCTCGATCGCCTGGACGATCGACTGGAACGCGACCAGTCCGACCGGCTTGGTGACGTAGCAGTTGGCGCCCAGCTGGTAGCTCTGGACGATGTCGCGCTCGGCGTCCGACGAGGTCAGCACCACCACCGGGATCTCCTTGAGCGCCGGCTCGCGCTTGATGCGCGCGAGCACCTCGCGCCCGCTGACCTTGGGCAGGTTGAGGTCCAGCAGGATCAGGTCGGGCGTGGCGGCGTGCTCGTGGGGCGGCTGGCGCAGCAGCCGGGCCAGCGCCTGCGCGCCGTCGACGGCCACGCTCAGGTCCAGCCGCAGCTTGCCTGTCTCCAGCGTTTCCGCCACCAGGTCGGCGTCGCCGGGGTTGTCCTCGACCAGCAGGACGTTCAGGGGCTGTGTCATGCGGAGCCCTCCGTGCGGGCGGCAGGCAGGGAGAAGGACACGGTGCTGCCCCGCCCGGGCGCCGAGTCGATCCAGATCGTGCCGCCGTGGCGCTCGACGATGCGCTTGGCGATGGCCAGGCCGATGCCGCTGCCTTCGTAGCGGCCCTGCTCGTGCAGGCGCTGGAACATCTGGAAGATCCGTTGCGCGTACTGCATGTCGATGCCGATGCCGTTGTCGCTCACGCTGAAGATCCAGCGCAGGCCGTCCGGCCGCGCCTCGACGCGCACCCGCGGCGGCGCCTCGGCGCGGAACTTGATGGCGTTGCTGACGAGGTTCTGCAGCAGCTGGTGCAGTTGCCCCTCGTCGGCCATCACGCGCGGCAGCGGGCCGGTCTCCACCGCGCCGCCGGCCTCCCGCAGCAGCCGCTGCAGGCCATGGGTGACCGCGGCCATCACCTCGCCGGCGGCCACCGGCGCCAGCGCCTTGCCCTGCGAGCCGACCCGCGAGTACGCCAGCAGGTCGGCCACCAGGCGCTGCATGCGCCGGGCGCCGTCGGAGGCATAGCGGATGTACTTGTCGGCGCGCTCGTCGAGCTGCCCGCCGTACCGCTGCGCCAGCAGCTCGGTGTAGTTGGCCACCATGCGCAAGGGCTCCTGCAGGTCGTGCGAGGCGACGTAGGCGAACTGCTCAAGCTCGGCATTGCTGCGCCGCAGCTCGTCCTCGCTGCGGCGGCGCTCCGTGATGTCGATGATGCTGGCGACGACGAAGTGGCCGTCCGGCGCGTCGATCGGCGTCAGCCCGATCTCCACCGGCACCTCGGTGCCGTCCTTGCGCAGCCCGAAGAGGTCGCGGCCCGCGCCCATCGGCCGCGCCTCGGGCCGCGACGAGAACTGCGCCACGTGCGCCGGATGGCCGGGGCGGTAGCGCTCGGGGACCAGCATCTCGATCGGCTGGCCGAGGAACTCCTCGCGGGCGTAGCCGAACAGTTCCTCGGCGCGGCGGTTGGCCAGCCGGATCCGGCGCGAGGCGTCGATCATGATCATCGCGCTGGGCGAGGCCTCCACCACCAGCTCGAAGCGCTCCTGCGCGCGCCTGCGCTCGGTGATGTCGATGATGGAGGCCAGCGTGCACAGCCCCTCGGCGGTGTCGATGGGGCTCAGGCCGATCTCGATGGGAACCTCCTCGCCGCTCTTGCGCCGCCCGAAGAGGTCGCGCCCCGCGCCCATCGCGCGGGTCTCCGGCGCGGCGAAGAAGCTGGCGACCTGCGTGGCGTGGCCCGCGCGGAAGCGCTCCGGGATGAGCAGCTCGACAGGCGCGTCCAGGAGTTCGTCGCGGGCATAGCCGAACAGGGCCTCGGCCTTGCGGTTGACCAGGCGGATGCGGCGATCCCGCCCCACCAGGACGATGGCGCTCGGGATCGCCTCCACGATCGACCGGAACCGGTCGTCGCTGGGATCTGCGGACATGCGGAGCCTCCCTGGCGATCTGAGTTCGCCTCGTGTACTTCTCCGAAGCCTCCGGTGTAGCACGCCGGCCCGGCGGCGCCAAGCACCGGTCACGCGGGCAAGGGACGGCCGGGGGCGCGGGGGGAGCCGACGGAACTACACTCTCGCACCGCCGCGCCACAAGCGTGGCGGACCCCCGCCGGCCCGCAAGGGGCCGGTTCTCATCAAGCATCACAAGTGCAGGCTCCCACATGAACGCCCTGACCGACATCGCCCGCGCGCTGGCCGCCGGCTCGTCCGATTCCCTCCCCTCCTCGCTCTTCGGCCTGCCCGACCAGGCCCCGCACGAACGCGTGCTGCTGGCCGCCGATCCGGTGACCGGCCTGAAGGCGATCCTGGCGGTGCACAGCACCGCGCGCGGCCCGGCCTTCGGCGGCTGCCGCTTCTGGAGCTACGACAACGAGCTGGCCGCGCTGAACGACGCGCTGCGCCTGTCCCAGGGCATGAGCCTGAAGAACGCGCTGGCCAACCTGCCCTTCGGCGGCGGCAAGGCGGTGATCCTGAAGCCGCAGGGCGAGTTCGACCGCGCCGCGCTGTTCGCGGCCTTCGGCCGCGCGGTGCAGTCGCTGCAAGGCGCCTACATCACCGCCGAGGACGTCGGCACGACCACGGCCGACATGAAGGGCATGATGGCCCACACCTCCTACGTGTCGGGCATCCCGCGCGACGGCGCCTTCGGCGGCGACCCGAGCCCCAAGACCGCCTACGGCGTGTTCGTCTCGATCGATGAAGGCGTCAAGCGCGTGCTGGGCCGCGACTCGCTCGAGGGCGTGCGCGTGGCGCTGCAAGGGCTGGGCGCGGTGGGCTGGCACCTGGCCGAGTTCCTGCACCAGGCCGGCGCGAAGCTGGTCGTGGCCGACGTCAACGCCGAGAAGGTCGCGCGCGCGCAGACCGAGCTGGGCGCCAAGGCGGTCGGCGTGAACGAGATCCTGGCGGCCGATGTCGACGTGGTGGCGCCGTGCGCGCTGGGCGCGACGCTGAACGCGCAGTCGATCCCGGCGCTGAAGGCCGCGCTGATCGCCGGCGCCGCCAACAACCAGCTCGCGACCGCCGCCGACGGCGACGCGCTGCAGGCCCGCGGCATCACCTACCTGCCGGACTACCTGGTCAACGCCGGCGGCATCATCAGCGTGGCGCGCGAGTACCGCAACGAAGGCGAGGAAGGCGCGGTGATGGCCGAGGTCGGCCAGATCCGCGGCCGCGTCGCCGA
The DNA here is from genome assembly GCF_029840635.1 of Mitsuaria sp. GD03876. Lineage (GTDB taxonomy): Bacteria > Pseudomonadota > Gammaproteobacteria > Burkholderiales > Burkholderiaceae_C > Roseateles. The sequence goes on from NZ_JAOCCU010000014.1 coordinate 37,330, forward strand.
GCTGCTGGACCGCGTCAAGGCCAGCGGCCAGACCCCGGCCCGCGAGGCGGACGCCTGGGCCCGCTCGCTGCTGGTCAAGCCGGCCTGACCGACCCCGCTTCCCGTGACGACGGCGCCTCCAGGGCGCCGTTTTTGCGTCGGTCGAAATGCTTCTTGAGCGTGAGCACCGGTTGCTCGAGCGCGTGGTACGACACCAGCGCGACGAGGATCGTGATCACCGAGCCGCCGACGAGGATCTCCATCGGCGAGGCCCCGTTGGCGCGCAGCATCCGGTAGACCGGGTAGTGCCACAGGTACAGCCCATAGGACAGGCCGCCGAACCAGCGCAGCGCCGCGACGCCGAAGCCGCGCGCGAGCAGGCCCTGCCCGTTGACCAGCAGATGCGCCATCAGCACCGCGGCGGCGAGCTCCACCGCGGCGAAGCCCCAGCGGTACATGTAGGGCTCGCGCCATTCCTCCTTGGCGCTGACCAGCATCACGCCGGCGATGAAGACCAGCGCCAGCGGTCCCGCGACCTCCAGCACCCTCGCCCATCGGCGCCGCAGGACCTCGACGGATTGCCGGCTGAAGGCCAGTGCGAGCGCGCAGCCGATCATCAGCGCGTCGGCGCGGGTGTCCAGGCCGTTGAAGAGCCGCTCGGCGTCGCGGTGATGCGCGAGCAGCACGTTGCGCCAGACCAGCGACAGCGCCGCCAGCCCCAGCGCGAGCAGCGCCAGCTTGCGCCGGTCGCTGGTGAAGCGGCTCGCGACCAGCAGGATCACCGGCCACAGCAGGTAGAACTGCTCCTCGATCGACAGCGACCAGGTGTGGCCCAGCAGGTCGGGCGGATTCCACCAGAAGGCGCGCGCCCAGTTCGAGGTGTAGGTCAGCGCGATGCCGGCCTCGAAGAGGTTCTGACGGGCCTTGCCGCCGTCCAGCGCCAGGCAGCTCCACACCGCGTAGACGAAGACCAGCAGCAGCAGCGCCGGCGCGAGCCGCAACGCGCGGCGCGCATAGAAATTCTTCAGGTCGACATTGCCGTAACGATCGAGTTCCTCGCACAGCAGCGTCGTGATGAGGAAGCCGCTGAGCACGAAGAAGATCTCCACGCCGAGGCCGCCGCCTTCGAGGAATCCGGTGTGCGCGTGGAAGATCATCACGCACAGCACGGCGAAGCCGCGCAGTCCGTCGAGGGCCGGACGATGTCCGAGGCGGAAGGTCGATGGCTCCATGGGGCTCCTCGCGTGGCGGGCAAAACCCCGGCGCAAGGCAATCGACTCGCCCGGCTCAACAGCTCGTTACATCGCTGTGGTGCCGGAATATTCCAGCGCGGTTGCGACGCGTCCCCGCAAGCGAGTTCAAGCCCTTGCCCGACGGCGCGGATCGGCGCGAAGCCCCTGGCCATCGGCGTAGAACGCCGCCTGAGTTCCGCAGCCCCTGCGGGACCACACCCAGGAGAGCCTCCATGAAGTCCATGCCCCTGATGGCGATCGCACTGGCTGGCGCCGCGCTGGCCGCGCCGGCGCTCGCGCACGACATCGTCTACACCGCGCCGTTGAGCGGCGCGTCGGAGTTCCCGCCCAATGCGTCGGCGGGCACCGGCCTGGCGACGGTGACCTTCAACGACGACGACTTCACGATGCGCGTGCAGGTGAGCTTCGCCGGGCTGACCGGCACGACGACCGCGTCGCACATCCACTGCTGCACCGCCGACGCGGCCACCGGCAACGCGGGCGTCGCGACGACGACGCCGACCTTCCCGGACTTCCCGCTCGGCGTGACGTCGGGGGCGTACGACCGGATCTTCGACATGACGCAGATGAGCAGCTGGAACACCGCGTTCATCAACGCCAACGGCGGGACGATCTCGAGCGCGTTCGCGGCGCTGTCGACGGGCCTGGCGGGCGGCAAGGCCTACCTGAACGTGCACTCGACCTTCGCGCCGGGCGGCGAGATCCGCGGCTTCCTCGTCGCCAGCGCGGTGCCCGAGCCCTCGACCTACGCGCTGATGATCGGCGGCGTGCTGGCGTTGGGGGTGATGAGCCGGCGGCGGCGAGCGGGTTGATGCCGCGCGGAGGTCCTTCGCCCGGCGCGGTCAGTCCGGCGCGACCGATCTCCGTCTCATTTCCGCCGGGTAGTCCACGAACCCCAGCGACCGATAGAGCGCGCGCCCTTCCGGCGTCGCGCCGAGGTTGAACTCGCGCACGCCGAGCGCCTCGCAGTGCGTCATCGCCGCGCTGACCAGCGATCGCGCGATGCCCTGGCCGCGGAAGCCCTCCGCGGTGAAGACGTTCGCCACCCGGCCCATGACACCGCCGGGGTTGGCGCGTGTCGGCCCCCAGTCCAGCAGCACGACGCCCGCGCCGCCGATCACCGCCCCTTCGTGCACGGCCAGCAGCCCGATGTAGCGCCCGCTTCCCACCCGGGGACGAACCCACTCGGCATACCCGGCGCGGCGATGCGCGTCTTCCTCTCGATAGCACGCATGGGCGGCGATCTGCTCGGCGTCGGAAGGACTTGCGCGGCGCTCCGTCCAGGTCAGCGGAAGTTTCGAGAGGGTCGTCACGGCGGCATTCGTCTGCGATGGAGCACGCGACTCTATCGCCGGCGGCCCATGTGGTATCGCTACCACGCCCCATCGGCTGATCCTGTACGCTAATGAGAATTGCTCGCATTCGCGATAGAGTCGCACCCGCGTTTAGAACCGACTCTCCTCCCCACTCGAATGAAGCAGCAATTCCTGATGACCGCCGGCGCGCTGGCGGCTTCCCTCGCGATGGGCGGCCACGCCCTGGCCCAGTCCACCACCGACGCCGCCTCGTCCCCGGCCAAGGACGCCACGCTCGAGAAGATCGTCGTGACCGGCAAGCGGGCCAACCGCGTCTCCAAGGGCGCCACCGGCCTGCCCATGGACATCAAGGACACGCCGCAGTCGATCAGCTCGATCGACCAGGAGGACATGGCCAACTTCGGCCTGACCGGCAGCAACGAGGCGCTGGCGATGGCCACCGGCATCAACGTCGAGCAGTACGAGACCAACCGCGCCACCTTCAACTCCCGCGGCTTCGAGATCCAGCTCACCCAGGTCGACGGCCTGGGCATGACCAACTCCTGGGGCACCGTCGTCGGCCGCGAGGACACCTTCCTGTTCGAGCGCATCGAGCTGATCCGCGGCGCCAACGGCCTGCTGACCGGCGTCGGCAACTCCTCCGGCACGATCAACTACATCCGCAAGCGGCCCAAGAACGAGGACGGCGGCGAGGTGAACGTCACCTTCGGCTCCTGGGGCCAGAAACGCGTCGGGCTGGACTACAACAAGGTCCTGACCCAGGACGGCGCCTGGGCCGGCCGCTTCGTCGTCGCGCACGAGGACAAGGATTCCTACCTGCGCGCGCTGCATGACCAGCGCACCTCGATCTACGGCGTCGTCGACGGCCAGATCGGCACCGACGGCGTGCTGACCGTGGGCATCACCACGGTGGACTCGAAGCAGGACTCGCCGATGTGGGGCTCGCTGACGCTCAAGCGCACCGACGGCTCGCAGGCGGACTTCCCCGTCGGCGCGTCCACCTCGCAGGACTGGACCTACTGGAACACGCGCTCCTACAACGCGTTCGCCGAGTACACCCACCGCCTGTCCAAGGACTGGGAAGCCAAGCTCACCTACAACTACCGCCACGGCAACGACGCGACGCGGATCTTCTACGCCTACTCGCTCACCGGCGCCCTCAACCCCGACGACACCGGCCTGGTCGGCCTGCCCTACCGCAGCCTGGGCAGCTCCGACAACAACGTGCTGGACGCCAACGTCAACGGCAAGTTCACCGCCTTCGGCCGCGAGCACACGCTGCTGGCCGGCCTGAGCCGCTCGCGCGAGAAGACCGCGGTCGACACCTTCGCCGCGCTGACCCACGCCGGGGACCCGCTGCCCGCCTTCCCCTACGGCGGCGACGTGTACACGCAGCCGGACTGGGGCCCGCGCGCGCCCAGCACCCGCGGCTCGCAGACGCTGACCCGCTTCTACGCCGCCACGCGGCTGTCCGTGACCGACGCGCTGCACGCGGTGCTCGGCCTCAACGCGGTGAAGCTGGAACGCGACGGCGCGTCGATCTACGGCAACGCCGCCACCAACACCGTCTACCCGGACACGAAGAAGACCAGCCCGTACTTCGGCCTGACCTACGACTTCACGCCCGACGTGCTGGGCTACGTGTCCTACTCGGACATCTTCCAGAACCAGGACCAGACCGACACCAAGGGCGAGTACCTCGCGCCGATGAAGGGCGTGAACACCGAGGTCGGCGTCAAGGCCGAGTGGCTGGACAAGGCGCTGATGACCACCGTCGCGGTGTTCAGCTCCAAGCAGGAAGGCCTGGCGACCGAGGGCGGCGTCATCGCCGACCCGGGCGGCCCGCTGGACGGCAAGAGCTGGTACTTCGGCCAGGACGTGAAGTCCAAGGGCTGGGAAGCCGAGGTCACCGGCCGCGTCACGCGCGACACCAAGGTCTCGCTGGGCTACACCCGCCTGATCCTGACCGGCCCGGACGGCAACGACACCTACGAATGGGTGCCCCGCGACACGCTGAAGGTCCGCGTCGACACGCGCCTGCCGATGCTGCCCGCGCTGCGCCTGGGCGTGGGCGCGCGCTGGCAGTCGGCGGTGCGCAAGAACGGCGGGGCCAGCCAGGGCGCGTACCTCGTGGCCAACGCCTTCGCGTCCTACGCGCTCACGCCGGCCGCGACGCTGCGCGTGAACGTCAACAACCTGTTCGACAAGAAGTACGTCGGCGGGCTGGCCTACGGCGCGATCTACGGCGCGCCGCGCAGCTACGGCGTGTCGCTGGACTACCGGCTCTGATCGTCCGCGCCGCGGCGGCGCAAGGCCGCCGCCCGGCGCGCGAGGGCCGCGGCGGCCTCCGTCCGGCCCTGGCTGCGATGCAGCGCCTGCAGGTTGTCCAGCAGCGGCAGCAGGCGCGGGTCGCCCGCGCCCACGGCCTGTTCCAGCCGGTCCAGCGCCTGCAGGAACAGCGCCTCCGCCTCGCGCAGCCGGCGCCGCCGGTACAGCTGTCCGGCGAGCGCGTTGAGCACGCCCGATTCCGCCGCCCACACCGCCGCGCCCTCGTCCGCGTGGGCGCGGTAGAGCGCGAGCGCGCGCTCGTTGAAGCGGCGGGCGTCGCCCTCGCGGCCCAGCGCCTCGTTCATCCGCCCGCGCGTGGCCAGCACGCTGGCCAGTGCCACCTCCCGCGCGGCGCCCTCGCCTTCCAGCAGGCGCTGCGCGCGCGCCAGCAGCGCGTCGGCCTGCGCGCGCTCGTCGCGCGCGGCATGCCAGAGCGCGAGTTCGTTCAAGGGCTCGGCCAGCGCCGGGTGGTCCGGTGACTCGGCCTCCAGCAGCGCCATCGCGCGTCGGTAGCACGGCGCCGCGCCCTCGAGGTCGCCCCGCGCCGTCAGCGTGCGCGCCTCGCGAAACAGGTCCTCGACCGCGGCCGGCGCGGCGACCGTCGGCGGCTGCGCGCCGCGGGCGCCGGCCAGCGGCAGCACCTGCGCGACGATCGCGGCCACCACCAGCCGGCAGCAGCGGCGGCGCGAGGGGCCGCGCGACGGCCCGTCCGACGAGTCGCTTGATGAACCGCGCGATGACGGACGCGATGGCCAAGGCGACAGGAAACGCATGGGCGGCACCGGTCAGAACACCGCGTTGACGCCGAGCGTCAGGCGGTGCTTCTCGTAGTTGTAGGCGTGCGGGATGCTGCTGCGGTTGTTGCGGTACTCGTAGCCCAGCGTCGGGGTCAGGCCTTGCCAGCCCCAGCGCGGCACGGAGACGTTGAGGAACAGGCTGTCCTCGTGATCCCGCTGGCGCTTGCCGAAGACGAGGTTGGCCGCCTCGGCGCGCTTCTCGCGCCGGCCGTAGGCCAGGCTCACCGACGCCTGGTCGGCGAAGGACTTGTTGATCCCCACGCGGGCGACCTGCTCGCGCAACGCGAAGACCGTCTCGCGGGCCTCGCTCTCGCGCCACATCAGGTGCCCGAACGCCAGCCAGCCGCCCGGCAGCACGTACTGCCCGAACAGCGAGGCGCTGCGCACGTCCCCCTCCAGGCTGGCCGCGAAGCGCGGCGCGAAGCGGCGCGCCTTGTACTCGAGGCTGGCTTCCAGTTGCGCCCGCGGCCCCAGCGGCCGCGTGTAGGCCGCGCGCACGCCGAAGGCCCGATAGATCTCGCGGCCGCCCTCGAGGTCCACCTCCAGCAGCGGCAGCACCTGCACCTGCGCGCTCGCGGAGGCGTACTGGTAGCCGGCGTAGACCGCCGCGACCAGGTTGTCGAATTCATCGTGGCGCGCGTAGTGGTTGCCGTACACGAGCCCCCGCGCGAGCAGCCCGTGATGCCCCGCCAGCGGCCACCAGCGGCTGACACTGCCCTCGACGTAGACGCCGGTGTCCGACAGCTTGTCGCCCGGCGTGTTGGCCAGGCACTGGTCGAACAGCACCAGCGCGCAGGGATCGACGACGGTGGAGGCGCTGTTGACGTTGTCCTCGCGCACCGCGGACACCGACAGCGACCATTGCGCCCGCACGCGGCGCTCGATCGCCAGCAGGTACTCGTCGATGTGGCGCGTCACCTCGGGCGGCAGCGCCTGCGTGCGCAGCCGGTCGAACGCCTCCCGGGCGTCGCGCACCCGGTTGTCGGCATACAGCGTGCGCGCCAGGTCCAGCGTGGCGCGCGTGAAGCGCGGATCGGCCTCGAGCACCGCCTCGTAGCCCGTCACCGCGGGCCCGAGCTCGCCGGCCGCGGCCGCGCGGCTCGCCGCGACGAATCCGGACATCGCCGGCGAATGCCGCGGCATGCGCAGGTACTCGCGCAACAGGCGGTCGGCGCCGAACCAGTCGCGCCGGTTCACCGCGTCGAGCACCGCGAGCTGCTGGCGCTGCAGGCGGTCCTCGGGCGGCTGCACCATCGCCGCGAGCGGCGAGTCCGGCGAGCGGCTCGCCACCGCCTCGCGCAGCGGCGCGGGCGCCGATCGCTGCTGCGACTGCTGCTGCTCCATCCCTTGCCACAGCCGCTGCTGCGGATCCTGCTGCGCCCGGGCACCGCCTGGGGCCGGCGCGATCAGGCTGGCCAGGCCGGCGATGGCGACGATCGCGCCGGCGCCGGAACGGCGCGCGCGTCGGTGAAGGTCGTTCATGACTGCATGAAAAAGGGACCTGCCCAAGGGCAGGTCCCGGAGCGCGGAAACGCTCAGTTCTTGATGCCGCCGAAGCCGGCCACGAAGGCGCTGCTGCCGCTGCCGCCCTTGGCGGTGCCGGCCACCGCGCTGGTCGCGCCGCTGCCGAAGAACTTGCCGTCGGCCGTGCCGCTCACCGTGCTGTTGAGCAGCGCGGTGCCGGCGAAGGTGCCCGCGCCCGCGTTCACCGAGGTCGCCAGCGCCAGCGTGTTGCCGCCGCCGGTCAGCCCGGAACCGGTCGTGTTCAGCGTGCCCGCGGCGGTGTTGTATTGCAGCGTGCCCGTCAGGATCACCGGCGCGCTGCCGGTCGTGGCCGGCAGGGCCAGCAGCCCGGCGGCGGCGTAGTTGGTCGTGGCGGTCGGCAGCGCGTAGCCGGTGCGGTCGCCGACGTAGAACGCGGCGTGCTGGTTGGGCGTGCCCGGGTTGGTCGCCAGGCCGAAGTAGACGTTCTGGCTGATCGTCGGCACCTTGAACCAGTTCAGGTCGGTCGAGATCGTGCCGCCCGGGCCGGCATGGGTGTAGCCCAGCAGCTGGTAGCGGCGGAAAGCGACGCCGCCCGACGTGGTGGCGCTGTCCTTGTAGCTGAAGGCGTCGATGCTCTGCAGGCTGATGTAGTTGGTGCCGTCCAGCGCGATGCCAGGCGCGCCGATCGGGCCGTGGAAGCTCACGGTCGCGCCGCCGGTCTTGATGATGCCGGCATCGGTCGTGCCGCCCTGCGAGTCGTACGCCTGCGCGGCGCCGAACGCGGCGACCAAGGCGGCAGCGATGAAGGTCTTCTTCATGTCAAACACTCCAAGGAAATGTGTGCGTCGCACACGGGTTGAGATCTCGTTCAGTCGCGGGGGCCGACGCGGAACACGCGGCCCGGTTTCTCGGCGATGCGCAGGGACCACGTGAAGCGGTAGTCCGCGTAGCGCTTCTGCAGCCGGGCCTGCTCGGCCTTGAAGGCCTCGCTGCCCGTGTCCATCGCGTACAGGGCCTGCATCAGCGCGCGTTCGTCGGGGATCGCGGGACGCAGCAGCTGGAACTCCACGCTGTCGCCGCGGCGGATCACCTGGCCATCCCGCAACCCGGCGAACCGGGCCGGACGGGCGACGTCGGTCGAGCTGGCCACCAGGTCGGCGATCGTGACGTCGCCGTCGGTGGCGGTCAGCCGGTAGCTGCCGACCACGCGCGGCTCGGTGTCCGGATCGAAGTTCAGGCCGCCGACGTCGATCGGCCGCGCGTGGGGCCAGGCCTGCTGGCCGAGCGACACGTCCTCCAGCAGCGGGCCCGGGTAGTTCTCCGCCTTCACCACGGTGACGTTGAGCTTTTTCGTCTCCGAGTACGCCGCGCCGTCGCTGGCGACGACCTGGAACTCGTAGTCGCCCGGCAGCGTGAGGAAGAAGCCGCCGTAGTCGACCGGCTCGCTGATGCCCTGGACCACCTGGCCCGACAGCGAGGGCGTGAAGCTGCTGCCGGCAGGGAACTTCGTCGCGGTGACGATGTAGTACAGCGGCGCGTCGAGGTCGGGATCGAAGATCGAGGCCGCGACGCTCACGCCCACGCCGGTGCGGGTCACGCCGTTCTCGGTGACCGCGCGGATCACCAGCGGCTGGTCCGCCGTCGCCTCGATCGGCCGCAGCCGCAGGTTCGCCACCACCGGCGCGTTGTTCTGCGCCTTGGCGAAACCCTGCGCGAAGTTGCGCTGGCCGGCCGGTCGGAACTTGCCCTTGGGATCGCTGACCTTGAGCTGCACGCGGTACAGGCCCGGCTTGTCGGTCAGCACGCCGCTGCGCGCGGCGGCGGGGTTCTGCAGCGTGGCGGCGCTGCCGTCGGGCCGGTCGACCAGGGTCCATTCGTAGCTCAGCGGATCGCCGTCGCGGTCGCTGGACTTGCTGGCGTCGAACCACAGCGTCTGGCCCACCAGCACGGTGCCGGTCTCCACCACGCTGTCGGCGATCGGCGGCCGGTTGGCGCCGGTCTTGAGCGTGATCGCCGTCGAGACCGGCGCGCTGTCGACCTGGCCGTCGTTGACGACGAGCTGCACCTGCCAGGTCCCGCCGACGGCCAGGTTGGACAACGCGTACAGCGCCGGGCCGACCTCGGTCTTGCGGTCCGCCGGCGTCGCGACGTTCCAGTAGGTCCAGGTGGCGGTCAGCGGATCGCCGTCGGCGTCATGGGAGGTGGAGGTCTGCGCGCAGTAGCCGCCGGTCTCGCACTCGTCCGCGGGGAAGCCGTTGTCGATGCGGGCAGTCGGCGGCAGGTTGGGCGCGTCCGCCGGCCGGGTGACGTCCAGGATCAGCCGCTCCGTCGTGGCGACGCTGCGGTCGTAGACGGTCAGGTCGATGTAGTAGCGGCCCACCGCGTCCGGCACGAGCGTGGCCTTGGCGCCGGTCGCGTCCTTGATCGTGGCGGTCGACGCGCCGGGCCGGGGCTGCGCCGTGCTGTTGGGCACGAAGGGCGCGAAGCGCCAGCGGTACTGCAGCGCGTCGCCGTCGGCATCGCTGCTGGTGCTGCCGTCCAGCACCACGGTGCTGCCGCGCACGGCCGTCCTGGGCGTCGTGATCCTGGCCACCGGGCGGCTGTTGCCGTTGTTCACCGCCACCTCGGCGGTCGCGGCGACGCTGACGCGATCGCCATGGCGCACGGTCAGCGTGGCGCGGTAGGTGCCCAGCTTGCCCGCCGGGAAGCTGGCCTTGGCCGAGGTGGCGTCGGCCAGCACGGTGGCGATCGAGCCCGCGGGCTGCTCGGTGAGCGTCCACGCATACCGCAGGTCGGCGGCCGCGGCGCCGGTCGGCGGCAGGCTGGCACTGCCGTCCAGGATCACCGTCGTGCCCTGCAGCACCGACTGGCTCGCCGGCGAGACCACCGCGACCGGATCGGGGTTGGTGACCTTCAGCGTCACGCGCGACGCGAGGCTGCCGGCCTTGGCGTCCTTCACGACCAGGTCGACGACGTAGTCCCCCGGCTTGTCGGCGACGAAGGTCGGTGCCGCGGCGGCGGCGTCGGACAGCACGGCCGCGCTGCCCTCGGGCTTGGTGCTCAGCGTCCAGGCGTAACTCAGCGTGCCGCCGTTGGGCGTGGTGCTGCCGGTGCCGTCCAGCGTGATCGTCGTGCCGATGGGCGCGCTGGCCTGGCTGGGCTTGACGATCGCGACGGGCGGCGTCGGGGCGGCGTCGCCGCCGCCGCCACCGCCGCCGCAGGCGGCGAGCAGCAGCGCGGCCGAGCCGGCGAGGCTCGCCATCAGGGTGCGCAGGGAGGAAGTCATGGGGGTCGGTGTCATGGACGGAGGAAGGGGCGATGCGGACATCGGCGGTCAGAACTGCAGGGTCACGCTGAGCCGCGCGGTGCGGCCGGGCGCGGGGATCAGGCCCAGGCCGAGCGCGTCGAGGTAGTAGCGGTCGGTCAGGTTGTCGAGGTTGAGGTCGATGCTCAGCCGCTCGCTGGCGCGATAGCCGGCGAAGAGGTCGACGACGCGGTAGCCGTGCCACGGCACCACCGGCAACAGGCCCTGCGCGGTGTCGTCGTTGAAGGCCGGCGCGCGGGTGCGACGGCCCATCAGCGTGGCGCGGGCGCCGACGGTCAGCCGGCGATCCAGCAGCCGCGCGCCGAGCGTGGCGCTGCCGTGCCAGCGCGGCGGCACCATGTTGTTGATGTAGCTGTTGGCGACGCCGTAGTCGTTGCAGGCGTTCACGCGGTAGCTGCCGGCATGGCACACCTGGATGCGGGTGTAGCGCGTGGCGCCGACCTCCACGTAGCCGACGCCCGCGTCGTAGCCGCCGGACGCCTCGATGCCCTCGAAGCGCACGCTGTCGATGTTGCGCAGCGTGAAGTTGGTGCTGATCTGCCCGTCCGATTCCCACAGGTTGGGCGAGGTGCGCGTCAGGTAGTCCTTCACGTGGTTGCGGAAGTGGGAGACCTTCAGCCGCAGCCGGTCGGACCGGCGCAGCACGCCGTCGCGCATCAGGTTCACGCCGATCTCCTTGTTGACGGCGTGCTCGGGCCGCAGGATCACGTCGGGCTTGGCCACGAAGGAGAAGCCCGAGGTGCTCTCGAACAGGCTGGGCATGCGGTCGGCCTCGGCGTAGCGCGAGTAGACCTGCAGGCCCACGCGCGGCTCCCAGCTGATGCTGACGATGGGCGCGGTGCCGCTGCGGCGGTTGCGATTGGGGATGGGGTCGCAGGCGCCATCGCCATCGCGGTCGACGCAGGACGGGCTGGCCTTGTCGGTGACGACGATGGGCCGGTCGTCGGCGGCACGGAAGCGCGTATGGCGCAGCCCGGCGTCGAGCGTGACGCTGTCCACCGGCCGGTATTGCCAGGCGGCGAAGACGTTGGCCTCGTGGCGATCGCCGCTGCGGCCGCCCGTGTTGTTGTTGGCGCTCAGCGCCGTGGTGCCGACGGTCTCGCGCTGCAGCCCGAGCCCGATGCGCGCTTCGCTCTCGCCCCACCCCGCCGGATGCGTGAACAGCGCGGTGTTGCTCAGCTCCAGGCCGGTGCGGCGATAGCGCTCCCGTTCGTTGTTGTAGGTGTACTCGGCGGTGTTGGACTCGTCGGGACTGTTGTTGGTCGCCCGGGTGCGCGTGTGCCAGAGCGCGGCGCGCAGGTCCAGCCAGGGATGCTCGTCCGGATGCCAGCGATAGCGGCCGCTGTAGGTCTGGGCGGCGACCTGGCTGTCGCGCGGCTGCGAGACCGGGAAGAAGTTGCCGAAGCGGATGATCTGCGACGGCATGATCTCGCCGTAGCGGCTGTCGTAGCGCAGCACGCTGAGCTCGAGCTCCTGCCCGTCGGGCAGGTAGGCCTGGGCCTTGAGCAGCGCGGATTCGCTCTCGAAGTTGGTGCCGGGAATGCGCTCGCCGGCCTGGAAGCGCGAGGCGCCGCGGATCGCCGGCCGCACCTCGGTATAGAACGGCAGCTTGCGCCGGTCCGACAGGTCCACCCAGGCCGACGGCCCGTGCGTGCCGGCGTGGTAGTTGCCCTGCTCGCGCCGCGCGTAGGCGGCGACCAGGTCCACCGACGCCAGCCGCAACGCGCCGGCGATGCTGCCGGCCCAGCTGGTGGGCTTGAAGGTGCCGGGGCGGTCCAGGCCGCCGGGGTAGCCCCAGTTCGCCGGCATCGGCGGCACGCAGATCGCGGGGTCGACGCAGTCGGCGCGGTAGACCGGCGCCGCGCCGCTGAAGTTGCCGGTGAACAGCCCGGCCGGCGTGCCGGGCGCGATGGGCGAGCCGCTGTTGTTGCCGATCGCCTGCGCGCGCACCCGCACGCCGGTTTCCCGGCCGTTGAGGACGACATCCTCCGCGTTGAGCGTGCGCATGCTGACGAGCCCGCCGACCGCGCCGGCGCCCTGCGCGCCCAGCACCGGCCCCTTGTCGATCTGGATGCCGCCGATCAGGTCGGGATCGACGTAGCTGCGCGAGGCCACGCCCGAGTAGCCGCGGTACACGGTCGTCTCCTGCCGGGCGCCGTCGACCAGCACCGGCACGCGGCCCTGCCCCTGCATCCCGCGGATGTTGATGTCCAGGCCGCCGCTGTTGCGGTTCTCGCCGACGAGCACGCCAGGCAGTCCCTGGAAGATGTCGCCCACCGAGGTGCCGCGCGAGCGCTCGATGTCCTCGCGCCGCAGCACGTGCAGCGAGCCGGCGCTCCGATAGCGCTCGTCGCGGGCGTCGCGCTCGGACCGGCCGCGCGTGCGCACCGTCGGCAGCACGACATCGGGAACGGGGTCAGGACTTGCCTGCGCGTCGCCCGCGACCGCCGCGCGATGCGCCGGGACGTCCGCCGCCTCGCCCGGTTCGAGCCGCACGCTCGCCGGTCCGGTGAAGACGGCGCGCCAGCCGCTGCCGCGCAGCAGGCGCGCCAGGGCCTCGTCCGGCGTGAAGGTGCCGGCGAGCGCCGTCGCGCGCAGGCCCTGCAGCCGGCGCGGGTCGAAGAGCACCCGCAGGCCGGCCGTCGCGCCGACCGCCACGACCGCGCGGTCGAGGTCGCCCGCGGCCACGTCGAAGCGCAAGGCCGTGGCGGCACCCGCGCCCGCCGCGCTATCGCCAGCCACGCCGTTGCCAGCCACGCCATGGCCCGCCGCGTCGGCCCTCGCCGCGCCCGACGGCGCCGCGCCATGCGCGCCCGTCCTCCCTGCTTCCATGCCCTGCGCATGGATCGCCGTGCTCGCCAATGCCAGCGTCGCCGACATCGCCGCGGCCCTCGCCCTTCTCGCCATCGTGTCCTCTGTGAATTGCGGAACGGTCCGGACGCGGGGGCGACTGCTGTCGCGCGCCCGCTCCGCCGTGCTGCCTCAGAAGACGATTCAGGCCAGGGGATCGAGTAGCGGAGATGAGAATGAATCTCAACGACTGTGCGATGTTCGCGCGACGGCGCGAAGGGGCGCGGCGAAGCGCGCCGCCGCGCCCGGGCGCGGCCGGTCGAGATCAGCGGGGGTTCAGTACAGGATCACCACGCCCGGCAGGCGCAGCACGCGCAGGCCGAGTTCATCGCGCAGCGCCGCGATGACGCCGTCGACATCGGCGGCGGGGAACACGCCGCTCACCTCGCGCCGCGCGAGCGCCTCGCCGCGCACGGCGATGTGGCCGGGGTAGTGGCGGTTCAGCCGCGCGACGACGTCGTCCAGCCGCAGGTGCTCGAAGACCAGCTGGCCGCGGGCCTCGGCGTCCAGCAGCGTCGGCGACGCGGTCTCGACCGCGCCGACGGCGGTCGCGTCGTAGCGCAGGACCTGCCCCTCGGACACGGTCGTCGGCGCGTTGGGCGCAACGGCGATCGACACGGCGACGCGATGCTCGATGCCGACCACGCGGGTGTGCGTCGCCAGCCGCTCGACGAGGAAGCGGGTGCCCAGCGCGCGGATGGCGCCGGTCGCGGCGGTGACGACGAAGGGCCGGCTCTCCGCGCCGCTCCCGCCCGCGGCCTCGGCGGGGGTCGCAGTCGCAGTCGCAGTCGCGGCCGCGATCGCGGCGGTCGAGACGCCGGCCTGGGTGCCGGAGGCGCCGATCGGACGGGCGTCGAAGATCGCCTCGCCCTTGAGCAGCTCGACGCGGCGCTCGCCGGCCGAGTAATGCACGGCGATCGCGGAGTCCGCCATCAGCCGCGCGCGGCTGCCATCGGGCAGCGCGATGTCGCGGGTCTCGCCGATGGCGGTGCGCTGGTCGGCCCGCAGCGCGAGCATCGGCTCCCCGCCGGTCGCGGCGAACACCGCGATCGCGGCCAGCGCCGCCAGGCCGCCGCCGCCCCAGACATGGCGCGCGATGCCGGTCCGGCGCCGGGGCACGGCGCCGCGCGGCGTGGCGACTCGGGCGACACCGGGAACAACGGCGGGGGCAACGGCCGGCGCCGTCTCCGGCACGAGGTCCGGCGCCTCCTTCAGCCCGCCGAGTTCCGCCCAGAGCCGTTCGGCGCGCGCGTACGCGGCCACGTGCGCCGGGTCCGCCGACCGCCATCGTTCCCACGCGCGCTCGTCCTGCGCCGAGTGCGCCTCCCCCTGCCGGCGGATCACCCATTCGGCGGCCTGCCGGGCGATCTCCGGGGAGTCGGGACCGCGCCCCGTCTCGCCGGAAGGGATCGAACCTGGGTCGCTGGTGGAACGGGGGTCAGTCACGCGCGGGCCTTGGGCGGGAGGAAGGATGCCGCCGCAGCGGCTGCCACAGGAGACGTTCGAGCCCCCCGGATCCGGTAATGCGGCGAGGGGCATCGGCGGCGAGCGCATTGTCAATGCTCCGGCACGCGCAGCATCACGTGGGCCAGCGCGCGGGCCAGGTGTTTCTGCACGGAGCTGGTGGACAGGTCCAGGCGGTCCGCGGCTTCCTGGTAGGACAGGTCCTCGACGCGGACCATCACGAAGATGCGCTGGGTCAGCTCCGGCAACTCGCGCAGCGCCTGCGTCAGCTGGACCAGCCGCTGGCGTCCCGCCAGGGCGCGGTCGGGGCCGGGCGCGCCGTCCTGCACCTCGACCAGGTCCTGCGGATCCACCGCGGTGGTCTTGCGGGCGTCGTGCTGGCGGGCCTGGTCCGCCAGCAGGTTGCGCGCCATCTGGAACAGGTAGGCCCGCGCGTCCTGGACCGGCTGGCGCGCGGCCGCCTCCAGGAACCGCACGAACAGCTCCTGCACCAGGTCCTGCGCGGTGTGCGCGTCCCTCACCCGATGGGTGAGCCACGCCAGGAGTTCCCGGCGGTGGGAGATGAAGACGAAGTGCGGGTCGGCCAGCATGGTGCGCCCGCGACTGTAGCCACTTTGTTGAGAATTATTCTCATCGCCGACAAGTCGCGGGGCTTTGCGCCGAAGCCGGTCCAGTTCGCCCGGGGCTCAGCCCGGGCTCGTCCGCGGGGTCACCCCCGAGCGGCGGCCGCCTTGCGGGTGTCCGGCAGGAACGCGGTGGCCAGGCCCAGCAGCGGCAGGAACGAGGTCAGCCCGTAGACCCAGACGATGCCGTGCACGTCGGCCAGGTGGCCCAGGCCGGCGGCGCCGATGCCGCCGATGCCGAACATCAACCCGAACATCACGCCCGAGACCATGCCCACGCGCCCCGGCACCGCCTCCTGCGCGTAGACCACCAGCGCGGCGAAGGCCGAGGACATCACCAGCCCGATCGCGATCGCCAGGATCGCGGTCCAGGCCAGGCCGACGTAGGGCAGCGCCAGCGCGAACGGCGCCACGCCCAGGAACGACACCCAGATCACCGCCTTGCGCCCGATGCGGTCGCCGACCGGTCCGCCGAAGAAGGTGCCCGCGGCGACCGCGGCCAGGAAGATGAACAGGTAGACCTGGCTCTGCTGGACCGACACGCCGAAGCGCTGGATCAGATAGAAGGTGAAGTAGTTCGTGAACGACGCGATGTAGACGAACTTCGCGAACATCAGGATCGAGATCACGACGATCGCGCGGATCACCTCGGGCTTGGCCAGCCCGCCGGCCTGCGCGCCGGCCAGGCTCTTCACCTTGGCCTGGCCGTGACGCAGCGTCCAGCCGGTGATGCGCGACAGCACGAAGATCGCCAGCGCCGCCACCAGCATGAACCACGCGATCGCGGACTGGCCGTGCGGGATCACGATCGCGGCGGTCAGCAGCGGCCCGACCGCGGAGCCGGCGTTGCCGCCGACCTGGAAGCAGGACTGCGCGGTGCCGAAGCGCCCGCCCGAGGCCATGCGCGCCACGCGCGAGGCTTCCGGATGGAAGGTCGCCGAGCCGATGCCCACGACCGCCGACGCCACCAACAGCATCTCGTACGAGGTCGAGAACGCCAGCAGCCCGATGCCGACGAAGGTCGCCACCATGCCCATCGGCAGCAGGTAGGGCTTGGGATGCTTGTCGGTGTAGAGCCCGACCCAGGGCTGCAGCAGCGACGCGGTCAGCTGGTAGACCAGCGCGATCCAGCCGATCTGCGCGAAGCTCAGCGCGTAGTTCGCCTTGAGCATCGGGTAGATCGACGGCAGCACCGCCTGGATCAGGTCGTTGAGCAGGTGCGCGAAGGCGGCGGCGCCGACGATCGGCAGCAGGAAGCCGTGCGCGTGGGCCGGGGCCGGCGGATGGGAATGCGGCGCGGCGGCGGTCGGAGCCGCGTCGGGACTGGCGAGGGTCGCGGTGTCGGTGGTCATGCCTGGGCTCGGGAACGGGTCGCGGGGCGACGTCGGTGGGACAGCGAGCCGGCGTCGAAGCGATGCCGGCGGGAAAGCCTGAAGACTAGGTCCCCGGGGAAAGTCCGTCGCTCGCCGATGTGACACGACTTGTAGACTTTGGGACATGAGCGCGAACAACGCACGACGGTTCGAGGATTTCCACGACGTGGCGCCGGCCTCGATCGCGATGGAGGCGGATTACGCCTCGGGCGAGGTCACGCCCTGGCACAGCCACCCCCGCGGCCAGCTGCTGTACGCCATCGAGGGGGTGATGCTGGTGGACTCGGCGGCCGGCTTCTGGGTGATTCCGCCCAACCGCGCGCTGTGGCTGCCGGCGGGCGTGCGGCACAGCGTGCGCATGTCCGGCACCGTGCGGATGCGCACCGCCTTCATCGACGCCGCGCGCATCGAGGGGCTGCCGGAGCGGACCTGCGTGCTCAACGTCTCGCCGCTGCTGCGCGAGCTGATGGTCGCGGCGGTGCGGGTGCCCATCGACCACGCCGCCTCCGGCCGCGACGGCGCGCTGATGACGCTGCTGGTCCATGAGATCCGCGGCGCGTCCACGCTGCCGCTGCACCTGCCGATGCCGACCGATCCGCGGCTGCTGGCGATCTGCGAGGCGCTGGCCGGCAAGCCGTCCGATCCGGCCACCGCGCAAGACTGGGCGGCGCGGCTGGGCGTCGCGGCCAAGACGGTGCACCGGCTGTTCCAGAAGGAGACCGGCATGAGCTTCGCGCAGTGGCGCGAGCAGGCGCGGCTGCTGTACGCGCTGCGCCGGATCGCCGAGGGCAGCCGCGTCATCGACATCGCGCTCGATTGCGGCTACGCGAGCCAGAGCGCGTTCGCGGCGATGTTCCGGCGGCACTTCGGCGCGCCGCCGTCGAGCTTCTACGCCAGCGGGCGCGGCGGCTAGGCGCCTGGCCCATGTCCGGGCCGCATCGCGCACCGGGGCGCGGCGGGCATCGCTCCCTCCCGCGGAAGGCGGCCGCGTCTGGCGACATACTGGCGCGCCGCACGCCGCACGCCGCACGCCGCACGCCGCACGCCGCACGCCGCACGCCACACGCCACACGCCACACGCCACACGCCACACGCCGCACGCCGAGCGCCGATCGCCCCCTCCGACACCTTCTCCATGACGCCCATGACTCGCGAGCCTGTCCCCTCCCCGGCTGCCCTCCAGATCGCCGACCACGCGCTGCACCACGACGGCGCCTCGATCCATGCGCGATCCTGGACGCCGACGGCCGCGGCTTCGACGCGCACAGGCGCGGGCGCGGGCGCCGCGCCGATCGTGCTGATGCACGACTCGCTCGGGAGCGTGAGCCTGTGGCGCGGCTTCCCCGAGGCGCTCGCGATCGCGACCGGGCGGCGGGTCGTCGCCTACGACCGCGCGGGGTTCGGGCAGTCGGGCGCGCTCGGCCCGTTGCCGGAAGCCGACTTCATCGCGGCCGAGGCGCGCGGCGCGTTCCTGTCCGTCGTGGACCAGCTCGGGCTGGATCGCTTCGTCGTGCTCGGCCACAGCGTCGGCGGCGGCATGTCGGTGGAGATCGCCGCGCAGTTGCCGGAACGCTGCGAGGCGCTCATCACGATCTCCGCGCAGGCCTTCGTCGAGGACCGCACCATCGCCGGCGTGCGCGCGTCACGCGACGATTTCCAGGCGCCGGGCCAGATGGAGCGGCTCGCGAAGTACCACGGCGACAAGGCCAGCTGGGTGCTGCACGCGTGGACTGAACGCTGGCTCGCGCCCGAGTTCGCCGCCTGGTCGCTGCGATCGACGCTGCCGCGCGTCACCTGCCCGCTGCTGACGATCCATGGCGAGCTCGACGAGTACGGCAGCACCGCGCATCAGGACCTGATCGCCGGCCTGGTGTCCGGGCCCGCGCGCAAGCTGACGATGGCGGGGATCGGCCATGGGCCTCATCGCGAGGCGCCCGAGGCGGTGATCGCGGCGGTCGCCGAGTTCCTGGCCTGACGCGCGTCGCGCGCCTCGCCCACCGACCCGAGCCACCGCCAAGCCCCGCGCTTCCGCCAAGCCGGCGCCACCACCGCGCCCGCGGCACCGCCTGGCGGGCGTCAACGCCAAGCCCGCGCTACCGCCGCACCTGCGGCACCGTTTGGCGGGCGTCACCGCGGACGGCCCTTCGCTCTCGACGTCGTGATGGCCGGGGCATTCGTTGCCGCCGTCGACGCCGCCGCCGCTGGCCGGAGCATCGCCAGCACGACGAACGCCGACAGCATCGTCACCACGGCCAGGCCGCGCGCGAGCGCCGAGAACGCGGCCTCGTAGGCCTGGACGAGCGTGTCGGGGCCCAAGGCCGGCTGCAGGGCCAGCGCCTGGGCGAGGCGCCCCGCCGCCAGCGCCTGCGCCAGCGCCGGGCCATCCGCGCCAACGGGCAGACGACCCTGGATCAACGCCGTCAGCACCGCGCCGACGAGGGCGAGCGCCACGCCCTCGCCCGCGACCCGCACCGTGCTGAAGATGCCGGCCGCCATGCCGGCCTGCCGCGGCGGCACCACGCTCACCGCCAGCCCGTCCATCAGCCCCCAGGGCCCGCTGATGCCCACGCCGATGAGCGCCATCGCCGGCAGCGCCTGGACAGCCTCGGCCGCGGCGCCCAGCCACCACAGGCCCGCGGCGGCCACCAGCAGTCCGCCGGCGCACACCGTCGCCGGCGACCACCAACGCGTCGCGCGTCCCGCCGCCAGCGGCAGCGCCAGCAGCGGTCCCGACAACGCGGCCATCCACCAGCCGGTCATCGCCGGGGAGGCGCCCTCGATGCCGGCGAAGCGGATCGGCAGCAGCACCAGCAGCACGACGAAGGCATAGGCCGGCGCCGCCGCCAGCAGCTGGATGCCCAGGAAGCGCCGATGGCGGAACAGCGAGAGGTCCAGCATCGGCGCTGGCGACCGGCGCTCGACCCGCGCGAAGGCCGCGAACAGCACGCCCGCGGCCACCAGCCCGCCGAGGACCCACGGATCGCCCCAGCCGCGCGCCGGCGCCTGCAGCACGGCGGTCGTCAGCAGCGTCAGCGCGGTGGAGAACAGCGCGGCGCCCGGCCAGTCGAAGCGCGCGGCGGCGGGATCGCGCGACTCGCGCAGGGCTCCCGCGCCGAGCGCGAGCGACAGCACGATCGCCGCCATCAGCAGCGCGACGATCGCGCGCCAGCCGAAGGCGGCCGAGAGCGCGCCGGCGGTGACCGGACCCAGCACCAGCCCGATGCCGAAGCTGGTGCCCATCCAGCTGAAGGCCCGCGTCCGCGCGGCGCCATCGACCTCCTGGGCCAGCAGCGCGGCGCCGGCCGACAGCAGCGCCGCGCCTCCGAGCCCCTGCAGCGCGCGCAGCAGGTTGAAGGCGGCGATGCCCGGCGCCATCGGCAACAGCGCCGAGGCGACCAGGAACAGCCAGGCGCCGCCGCGGAACACGCGCCGGCGGCCGACGCGGTCGGCCAGCGCGCCGGCGGGCAGCATCGCGCCGCCGAAGCTGAGCATGAAGGCGTTGGTCACCCAGGCGAGCGCGGCGGCGGACGCCTGCAGGTCGTCGGCGATGGCGCCGAGCGCGACCGCCGGCCCGGTGAAGGCCATCGGCAGCGTCGCGGCGGCCAGGCACACCGCCGCCAACACGCGGCGCTGGCGGGCCGCGGCCGCGCGCGGTGCCGATGAGGCATCGGAGGCGAGATGGCCTGGCAATGCGGGCGAAACGTCCGCCGGCGCACCGGCAGCGGTCGAACAGGTGGAGGGGGAAGCGGTCATGTCGATGTCTTGTCGATGTCGTGTGGAGGTCGTCTCGGCTGTCGCCTCGGACATCACGTCGGACGTGGCAGCGGACGTCGCACGGGATGTCACGAGGCTCGCGATGTGGGTCGGACCGAGGAACGTGGCGAGCGATTGAAGATACGATTGACCGATTCATCGAAAAACAGGCACCGATTCCAATAACCCTGGAATCAAACGCTCGAATTCGTCGAGCCTGATCGCTCCTCTCCACCTTCCCCGCGGCCTGTTGCCGCCTTGCTCATGGACCCCTCTTCCGGTCTTTCCGGCCTGCTGGCCTTCGTCCGCACCGCCGACCTGGGCAGCTTCGTCGCGGCGGGCCGGGTGCTGGGCATTTCGGCCTCGGCGGTCGGCAAGGCGGTCACGCGGCTGGAGCAGGACGTAGGGGTGCGGCTCCTGCAGCGCAGCACCCGGCGCATCGCGCTGACCGAGGAGGGCCGGCTGTTCCACGAACGCTGCCGGCGCATCCTGGAGGATCTCGATGATGCGCGGACGCAGCTGTCGCACGCGGCCGGCGCGCCGCGGGGCCGGCTGCGCGTCAGCGTGCCGATCGTGACCTACCACCTGCTGCTGCCGCTGCTGCCGGAGTTCCTGGCGCGCTACCCCGAGGTGGAGCTCGACGTCGACTTCAACGACCGCGTGGTCGACCTCATCGACGAGGGCGTGGACCTGGCCATCCGCAGCGGCGACCTGCCGGACTCGCGGATGGTGAGCCTGCCGCTGCGCCATTTCCGCTTCCTGATCTGCGCGTCGCCGGACTACCTGGCGCGGCGCGGCGAGCCCCGGCGGGCCGAGGACCTCGCCGAGCACGACGGCGTGCGCTTCCGCTTCCCGAATTCAGGCCGGCTGCTGAGCTGGCCGCTGGACGGCCCGGGCGGCAACACCGTGGACGCGCCGGAGCCGCGACTGCGGCGCACGCTCGTGTTCAACAACATGGAGGCGGTGCGCGGCGCCGCCATCGGCGGCCTGGGCATCGGCTGCATGCCGGACTTCCTGGCGCTCGGCCCGATCGCCGACGGTCGGCTGCGCGCGGTGCTGGATGTCGACGCCCGTCCGGCCGGCCGCTTCCACGCGGTCTGGCCGACCAGCCGGCACCTGTCGCCCAAGGTCCGGGTGTTCGTCGACTTCCTGAAGGCGCGCCTGGCCTGATGCCCGCCGCCGCCCGGCGGCGTCGCTCAGCCGGGCTGGAGGAAGCGGCTCGGCCGCGCGCCGTCGTGCACCAGCTGCGCCACCTGCTTCGCCCGCGACACCGCCACGTAGAAGCGATGGCGTTCGTCCTCGTCGGCGCCGTCGAACTCGCCCTGGTTGAGGCCGGGAATGATCACGTGCTCGTACTCCAGGCCCTTGGCCTGCTCGATCGTCGACAGCACGATGCGCCGCTTCGACGTCCAGTCCTCCTGCGCCCGATCCTCCTGCGCGCGGATCGCGCCCAGCATCTCGGTGATCGACAGGAAGTTCTCGCGCGCCACGATGCGCTCGAGCGCCAGCACCGAGTCCGCCGCGTCGCGGATCGCCTCGGCTTTCACCAGCACGTGTTCCGCCAGGCGGCGCATCCGCAGCGCCTTCAGCGCCGTCGCGACGTCCGGCACGCGGTCCGAGGCCGCGATCGCCAGGGCCTCGCGCACGAAACCGGCCCCTTCGGGACGCGGCGTGCGCGCCAGCAGGTCCTCCAGCATGAACTGCTGGAACGCCCCGGCCGGCGCGGCGACGATCTTGGCCCGCGTGTCGGGATCGTCCGCGCCGCCCGGCGCCGGCAGCGCGCCGCCGATGAACTCCCAGGTCGCGAGCTTGGCCGCCTCCAGCGACCGCGCGGTGAACGCGTCGGCATGCCCCACCGCCGCCGCCAGCAGCATGCGCACGAACAGCACCTCCGGCCGGCTCGTGTAGGCGGCGAAGCCCGCGGTCTCGTAGTCGACGCCGGCGTTGAGCAACCGGTACTCCAGGTCGAGCGCGGCGTTGGGATGCCGCAGCAGCACCGCCACTTCATTGAGCGGCGCCTTGGCGTCGCGCTGCTGGCGCTCGGCGCACACGCCCTTGATGTGCAGCGCGAGTTCCAGCGCATTGTCGATCGCCAGCACCTCCAGCCGTCCCGCGCGCTGCGGATGCGACGGATACGCCTTGCGCGCGAACGCGCCCAGCGCCTCGGCGATGCCCGGCCCGAAGCGCTGCGCGTGGGTGAGCGTCATCCGCTCGGCCTTGCCGAACTCGATGTCGAAACCGGCGCGCAGGAAGTACGAGTCCGCGCCGCTTTCGGCATGGATCACCTGGTCGACGTCGCCGACGCCGGTGAACGGCACCGCCGGGTATTGCGCCAGCAGCTCGCGCAGCACCGTCGCCATCGCCCAGTTCATGTCGTGGAACTCGTCGACGAACACCGCCTGCAGCGCGCCGACCCGCAGCGGGTGGTTGTCGTAGCCGAAGGCCGGGTCCTCGGCCGTCAGCGCGCGGGCCATGTCGTAGGTCGCGTCGCCGGCGGCGCGGAAACGCACCTCGTCCCGGCCCGGGCCGCCGCCCAGGCGATCGGCCTCGTAAGCCGAGAAGATCGCCAGCGTCGTGTAGTCGAAGCCGGTGTCCAGCGCCGCCTCGGGCGTCAGGCGGAAGTCCTCGCCCTGGCGCTGCAGCACCAGCGCGCCCTTGAGGCGCTCGAAGTCCTTGAGCAGGCGCTCCACGATCAGGTGGCCGGTGCCGTGCAGCTTGAAATCGTCGCCGTGGCGGGCGTGGGCCTGCGCGCGGGCGGCCTCGATGGCGGCCAGGACGGCGCCTTTGAGCTGCTCGGGCTGGCGCAGCTCGAGCGCCGGCGCCTCGCCCATGCGGCGCAAGCGCGCGGCGCAGAACTGGTCGAAGGTGCCCAGCCGCAGCCGGTCGCACAGGCTCGCCGGCGCGCCCAGCCGCAGCAGCGTGCGCCGGATGGCCTCGGCGCCGGGCTCGGTGAAGGTCAGCATCAGGATGCGGGCCGGATCGGCGCCGCCCTCCCGCACCAGGCGCAGCACGCGCAGGCACAGCGAGGTCGTCTTGCCCACGCCGGCGTTGGCCTCGACGATGACGCGCCGCGCCTGGGCTTCGGCGATGCGCGTCTGCTCGTCCGTCGGCGTGAACGGAGGTTGCTTCCAAGCCATGCGCGCGCCCTTCCCGCCCCGCGGATAGAAAAAAGGCCTGAGCGGTTGAGTGCTCAGGCCTGATGCCGGTCCAAGGAAGTCCTTGGATCAAGAAGATGGTGGAGCCGGCGGGAATTGAACCCGCGTCCGCAAGCCTTTGCCGGGCAGTTCTACATGCTTAGCTCTCTGGTTTGGATCTCGCCCGCCTGGTCGCGCAGGAGCACGCTACCGGACAGGCCAGCACCCTAAATCTCGCCGTCACCCAAGGTGCACGAATGACAGCCAGCCAATGTGAATAACCTCTCTGTGTCAGGACTTGCGTCCGTTCACCCGGCCCATCGGCCAACCGGTGAGAGGTCCGCGGGGTTTAAGCCGCGAGAGCGTACGTTTGATCGTTCGCAGTTGGTTTGTTCCAGATGGATTTACGAGGTGCCTGGCCCTCGGCATGCCCTACTCCGACTCCGTACCCACGTCGAAACCAGGTCGGCCCCAGAGAGAGAAGTCTCAGATTATGCCAGCGCCCCCGACTTCAAGAGCTGAAGCGTGACACTTTTCTGAAGTTCGACAGGCGTCGACGGAACCGCGATGCGGCGAGGATCAACGCGAGGCGCGCAGCCACTCGATCAACTGGGCCGGGGTGTCGATGACGACGTCGGCGCCCCAGGCGTCGATCGGCTCGCCGTCGCCCAGGTAGCCCCAGCGCACCGCCACCGTCGGCATGCCGGCCGCGCGACCGGCGAGGATGTCGCGCGCGTCGTCGCCGACGTAGATGCACTCGGCCGGCGAGACGCCGGCGCGGCGCGCGGCTTCGAGCAACGGCGCCGGATGCGGCTTGCTGTGTGGCGTCGTGTCGCCGCCGATCACCGCCGCCGCCCGCGTCGACCAGCCCAGGCCGCTGGCCAGCGGCAGCGCGAAGCGCTCGGACTTGTTGGTCACGATGCCCCAGCTCAGGCCGTCGTCCGAGAGCGCCTGCAGCATCGTCGCGATGCCGTCGAACGGATGCGTCGCGCGCAGCAGGCGCTGCTCGTAGCGATCGAAGAACTCGTCGCGCAGCGCGGGGAACGCGGGCTGCGTCGGCGTGACGCCGAAGGCCACGCCCATCATGCCGCGCGCGCCCGCGCCGACCATCGGCCGCAGGCGTTCGAACGGCACTTCGGGCAGGCCGCGGGCGACGAGCATCTCGTTGGTCGCGCCGGCCAGGTCGGGCGCGCTGTCCACCAGCGTGCCGTCCAGGTCGAACAGCACCGTCCGGATGGCCGTGCGCACCGGCACGCCGACCGGCGAATTCAGCATCACCGTGCTCATGCGGGGCGGCGGCAGGCCAGCAGGTAGTTCACGTCGGTGTCCGCGTTCAGCGCATAGCGCTGCGTGATCGGGTTGAAGGTCAGGCCCTTGGCGCCCTGCACTTCCAGACCCGCGTCGCGGCACATCTGCGCCAGTTCCGACGGGCGGATGAAACGCGCGTACTCGTGCGTGCCGGCGGGCAGCATGCGCAGGACGTACTCCGCGCCGACGATCGCGAACAGGAAGGACTTGGCGTTGCGGTTCAGCGTCGACAGGAACACCCAGCCGCCCGGCTTCACCAGTTGCCCCAACGCGGTCACCACGGAGCCGGGATCGGGGACATGCTCCAGCATCTCCATGCAGGTCACCACGTCGAAGGACGCGGGCCGCTGCGCGGCGAGATCCTCGACGGCGATCTCCTGGTAGGCGACGTTCTCGGTGCCGGCCTCCATCGCATGCAACTCGGCCACGCGCAGCGACTTCGTCGCCAGGTCGATGCCCAGGACGTTCGCGCCCTTGCGTGCCATCGCATCGGCCAGGATGCCGCCGCCGCAACCGACGTCCAGCGCCGTCTTGCCCTGCAGGCCGCATAAACCGTCGATCCAGTTCAACCGCAACGGATTGATCTGGTGCAGCGGCTTGAATTCACTTTCGGTATCCCACCAGCGGTGGGCCAGCTCGCTGAACTTCTCGAGCTCTTTCACGTCGACATTCGCCATGGGGCGCAATGGTAGCCGAGCGAACCGGCCACAACGCCGATTCCATGGGGCCAAAATGCCGTCCCGAGCGTCCGGAAAGGTCGGCGAATCATGACCGCGCCATGAAAAAACCCCGCGAGCCTGACGGCTGGCGGGGTTTGTCGGACGGCGACCGAAGTCGCCGTTCGGCACCGATTACTTGACGGCGCGGGTACCGACCACTTCGATTTCGACGCGGCGGTTCTTGGCGCGGCCTTCCGCGGTCTTGTTGTCGGCGATGGGCTGCTTCTTGCCCTTGCCTTCGGTGTAGACGCGGTTCTTTTCCAGACCCTTCGACACCAGATAGGCCTTCACGGCTTCAGCGCGGCGAACCGACAGCTTCTGGTTGTAGGCGTCCGTGCCGATGCTGTCGGTGTGGCCGACGGCGATGATCACTTCCAGGTTG
This sequence comes from Mitsuaria sp. GD03876, assembly GCF_029840635.1. GTDB lineage: Bacteria > Pseudomonadota > Gammaproteobacteria > Burkholderiales > Burkholderiaceae_C > Roseateles. The sequence goes on from NZ_JAOCCU010000014.1 coordinate 63,419, forward strand.
ATGCCACCCGTCTTCGAGATCAGGTCGTCCAGCTTCGCCTTCGCTTCGGGCTTCAGGACCGACTTGTCGAAGTCGAAGAAGGCGTCAGCGGCGTAAGTGACCTTCTCGCTCGACGGCGTCACCACCGGCGGGGCCACCGGCGTCGGAGCCACCGTCGGCGGCGCCACGGGGGGCGCCACTTGCGGTTGCGCCTGGGCGACCGGCTTCAGCGCGCCGTCGCAGTCCTTGGCGGCGGTGGCCGGGGTCCAGAATGCATCGCGCCAGCACAGCTCGTTGGTGCCGTTCTTCCAAACGGTGCCATCCGTTGCGCGCCAGTTGTCCACGGATTGGGCCATTGCACCCGAGGTGGCCACGGCGGCGACAGCGAAGAGCGCTGCCACGCGGTTCAGTTTCTTCATGATTCTCCTCTCAAGGAAAGCCGCAGTTGCCCTGCGAAACGTCCAATGTCGGAACTAAAACCTCAGGAGTTCCCTGACCAAGGGTTTCTCCTAGGGACGAACCGATTGTGCCATAGGGCAACAGGACGCCTCCATTGTCGCGGCAGCCACTGCAACTGTTCATGAACCTGTTGCGCAAGCACGACAAGCGGGCGCAATTAGAATCCTCGACTTCCGATCTCTCCAGAGGCCGCGCACGCGTGCGCGCGGCCCGATGCGCATGACCCAGTTCGCCAAGGAAACCCTGCCGATCAGCCTCGAAGAGGAGATGCGGCGCTCGTACTTGGATTACGCGATGAGCGTGATCGTCGGCCGCGCGCTGCCCGACGCGCGCGACGGCCTCAAGCCGGTGCATCGCCGCGTGCTGTTCGCGATGCACGAGCTGAACAACGACTGGAACCGCCCGTACAAGAAGTCCGCGCGTATCGTCGGCGACGTCATCGGTAAATACCACCCGCACGGCGACAGCGCCGTGTACGACACCATCGTCCGGATGGCGCAGGACTTCTCCATGCGCCACATGCTGGTCGACGGCCAGGGCAATTTCGGCTCGATCGACGGCGACAACGCCGCGGCGATGCGATACACCGAAATCCGCTTGTCGAAAATCTCCCACGAAATGCTGGCCGATATCGACAAGGAAACCGTCGACTTCGGGCCCAACTACGACGGCTCGCTGAAAGAACCGCTGGTTTTGCCGACGCGGCTGCCCAGTTTGCTGGTCAACGGCTCGGCCGGTATCGCGGTCGGCATGGCCACGAATATCCCGCCGCACAACCTCAACGAGGTGGTCGACGCCTGCATGCATGCGCTGAAGAGCCCGGACTGCACGATCGACGAGCTGCTGGAGATCATCCCGGCGCCGGACTTCCCCACCGCCGGCATCATCTACGGCCTGTCGGGCGTGCGCGAGGGCTATCGCACCGGCCGCGGCAAGGTCGTGATGCGGGCCAAGGTCCATTTCGAGGACATCGACCGCGGCGCGCGCCAGGCGATCATCGTCGACGAGATCCCGTACCAGGTGAACAAGAAGACGCTGCTGGAGCGGATCGCCGAGCTGGTGCAGGAAAAGAAGATCGAGGGCATCAGCCACATCCAGGACGAGTCGGACCGTTCCGGCATGCGCATCGTCATCGAGCTCAAGCGCGGCGAGGTGCCCGAGGTCGTCCTGAACAACCTCTACAAGCAGACGCAGCTGCAGGACAGCTTCGGCATGAACATGGTGGCGCTGATCGACGGTCAGCCCAAGCTGTGCAACCTGAAGGACCTGATCACGGTCTTCCTGGAGCACCGCCGCGAGGTCGTCACCCGCCGCACGATCTTCGAACTGCGCAAGGCCCGCGAGCGCGGCCACCTGCTCGAAGGCCTGGCCGTCGCGCTGGCCAACATCGACGACTTCATCGAGATCATCAAGCGCAGCCCGACGCCGCCGGTCGCCAAGGCCGAGCTGATGTCGCGCTCGTGGGACTCGTCGCTGGTGCGCGAGATGCTCGAGCGCGCCGAGGGCGAGGCCGCCGGCGGCCGCAACGCCTACCGTCCTGAAGGCCTGCCGGCCCAGTACGGCATGCAGGAGGACGGTCTGTACCGCCTCTCCGACGAGCAGGCCGGCGAGATCCTGCAGATGCGCCTGCAGCGCCTGACCGGCCTGGAGCAGGACAAGATCGTCGGCGAATACCGCGACGTGATGGCGCAGATCGCCGACCTGCTGGACATCCTGGCCAAGCCGGCCCGCGTGACGACGATCATCGGCGAGGAGCTGGTGTCGCTGAAGCAGGAGTTCGGCCAGACCAAGCTGGGCGCGCGCCGCAGCGTGATCGAGCACAACGCGCAGGAACTGGGCACCGAGGACCTGATCACCCCGACCGACATGGTGGTGACGCTCTCGCACACCGGCTACATCAAGAGCCAGGCGCTGAGCGAGTACCGCGCGCAGCGCCGCGGCGGCCGCGGCAAGCAGGCCACCGCGACCAAGGACGACGACTGGATCGACCAGCTCTTCATCGCCAACACGCACGACTGGATGCTGTGCTTCAGCAACCGCGGCCGCGTCTACTGGCTCAAGGTCTGGGAAGTGCCGCAGGGCTCGCGCAACGCGCGCGGCAAGCCCATCGTCAACATGTTCCCGCTGCAGCCGGAAGAGAAGATCAACGTCATCCTCCCGCTGACCGGCGAATTCCGCTCGTTCCCCGAGGACCACTTCATCTTCTTCGCCACCGCGCTGGGCACCGTCAAGAAGACCTCGCTGAAGGACTTCAGCAACCCGCGCAAGGCCGGCATCATCGCCGTCGACCTGGACGAGGGCGACTACCTGATCGGCGCCGCGCTGACCGACGGCCAGCATGACGTGATGCTGTTCTCCGACGGCGGCAAGGCGGTGCGCTTCGACGAGGACGACGTCCGCCCGATGGGCCGCCAGGCCCGCGGCGTGCGCGGCATGATGCTCGAGCCCGACCAGCGCCTGATCGCCATGCTGGTGGCCGAGGACGAGACGCAGAGCGTGCTGACCGCCACCGAGAACGGGTACGGCAAGCGCACCGGCATCGCCGAGTACACGCGCCACGGCCGCGGCACGAAGGGCATGATCGCCATCCAGCAGAGCGAGCGCAACGGCAAGGTCGTCGCCGCCACGCTGGTCCGTCCGGAGGACGAGATCATGCTGATCACCGACACCGGCGTGCTGGTGCGCACGCGGGTTGCCGAGATCCGCGAACTGGGCCGCGCCACGCAGGGCGTCACGCTGATCTCGCTGGACGAGGGCGCGAAGCTGTCCGGCCTGCAGCGCATCGTGGAAAACGATGCGAACGAATCGACCGAGGCGGACGCCGCCGGTCCCGATGCCGGCGACGCCACGGGCGACGCGGGCGACTCCACCCCCGACGTGAAGGAATGACCTTGTTGCTGAAGTCCATCCAAGCCGGCGCCATCGCCGCAACGCTGCTGGCGAGCCCTGTCGCTTTCGCGCAGAAGGCCGACAGCCCGCAGTCCAAGAAGGACCTGATCGCGAAGATCCTCAAGATCCAGCAGCCCGCGATCGAGGCGCTGACGATGGGCGTGCTGAGCCGTCCGGTCAACGAACTGGCGCAGAAGGCGATGCCCGCGCTGCGCAACCTGCCCGAGGCCAAGCGCGAGCCGGTGGCCAAGCAGATCGACGCCGACCTGCGCAAGTTCATGGAAGACAACGCCAAGCCGCTGGTCGACAAGGGCCTGAAGCTGGCGCCGTCGACGATGGGCGTGGCGCTGGACGAGAAGTTCACCGAGGACGAGCTCAAGCAGCTGCTGGCCTGGCTGGAATCGCCGGTGAGCAAGAAGTTCGCCGAGTCCTCGCAGGAACTGCAGACGCTCTACACGAAGAAGCTGATCGACGACAACGGCAAGCAGCTGGACGAGAAGTTCACCGCGCTGCAGCAGAACGTCGCCAAGCAGCTGGGCGTCGAGGCCGCTCCGGCCACGCCGGCGTCGGGCGCCAAGCCCGCGGCCAAGCCCGCGCCGAAGAAGTAAGCCGCCGAACGCGGTCCGGCGGCGGTCCAGCGCCGCCGCGCCGCCCGGGAGGCCGCCCGGCCTTCCGCGGTTCCCGTCGCTCCCCGCCCAGATCGCCCCGCCCATGCACGCCGCTCGCCCCTTCAACTTCTCCGCCGGTCCCGCCGCCCTCCCCCAGGAGGTCCTGAGCCAGGTGGCCGAGGAGATGCTGGACTGGCACGGCTCGGGGATGAGCGTCATGGAGATGAGCCACCGCGGCCGCGAGTTCATCTCGATCTACGAAGCCGCCGAGGCCGACCTGCGCGAGCTGCTGCAGGTGCCGGCGAACTTCCGCATCCTGTTCATGCAGGGCGGCGGGCTCGGCGAGAACGCGATCCTGCCGCTGAACCTGTCGCGCGGCGGCGCGGTCGACGTCGTGGTCACCGGCTCGTGGTCGAAGAAAAGCGCCGGCGAGGCCCGGCGCTACGCCGACGTGCGCATCGCCGCGGACGGCGGGGCGCTCGAGGGCGCCGGCGGCCGTTTCCTCGACATCCCCGATCCCGCGTCCTGGCAACTGCGCCGCGACGCCGCCTATGTCCACGTCTGCACCAACGAGACGATCGACGGCGTCGAGTTCCAGTCCCTGCCCGACCTGAAGGCGCTGGGCTGCGACGCGCCGCTGGCGATCGACTTCTCGTCGCACGTGGTGTCGCGGCCGGTGGACTGGTCGCGCGTCGGCGTGGCCTTCGCCGGCGCGCAGAAGAACATCGGCCCGGCCGGCCTGACGCTGGTCGTCGTCCGCGAGGACCTGCTGGGCCACGCCCTGCCGATCTGCCCGTCCGCCTTCGACTACAAGACGGTGGCCGAGGCCCAGTCGATGTACAACACGCCGCCGACCTTCGGCATCTACGTCGCCGGCCTGGTGTTCCAGTGGCTCAAGCGCTTCGCCTACGGCGGCGCGACCGGCCTGGCGGCGATCGAGCGCCGCAACATCGACAAGGCCGCGCTGCTGTATGCCGCGCTGGACGGCTCCTCCCTGTATGAGAACCGCGTGGCGGCGCATTGCCGCTCGCGGATGAACGTCCCGTTCTTCCTCCGCGACGAGCGTCTGAACGACGCCTTCCTGGCTGGCGCCAGGGAGCGGGGGCTGCTGCAACTCAAAGGCCACAAGTCGGTGGGCGGCATGCGGGCATCGATCTACAACGCGATGCCGCTGGAGGGCGTCCAAGCCCTGGTGAGCTACCTGAAGGACTTCGAGACCCGACATGGCTGACACGCCGAAACCCGCCGATGCCGACGCCGCGATGCCGCCCGCGCCGGTGGCCGATCCCGAGCTGCTCGCGCTGCGCGACCAGATCGACGCCCTCGACAGCCAGCTGCTGTCGCTGCTGAACCAGCGCGCCCACGTCGCCGAGCAGGTCGGCGAGATCAAGCGCCGCGACGGCACGCCCTTCTTCCGCCCCGACCGCGTGGCGCAGGTCATCGCCAAGATCAAGGCGACGAACCCCGGGCCGCTCAAGGGCGAGCACGTCGCCGCGATCTGGCGCGAGATCATGTCCGCCTGCCTGGCGCTGGAGTCGCCGCAGCGCGTGGCCGTGCTGGGCCCCTTCGGCACCTTCTGCGAGCAGGCCGCGATCGAGTACTTCGGCGGCGCCGCCGACCTCATCTACTGCAACAGCTTCGACGAGGTCTTCCACGCGACCGCCTCGGGCAGCGCGCAGTACGGCGTCGTCGGCGTGGAGAACATGACCGAGGGCGTGGTGACGCGCTCGCTCGACCTGTTCCTGCACACGCCCACGCATGTCGTCGGCGAGGTCAGCCTGCTGATCCGCCACAACCTGCTGCGCAAGGAGAACTCGCTGGAGGGCATCGAGGCGGTGCTGGCGCATCCGCAGGCGCTGGCGCAGTGCCAGAACTGGCTCTCCAAGCACCTGCCCAACGCCGAGCGGCGCGCCGTCTCCAGCAATGCCGAGGGCGCCCGCCTGGCCGCCGAGAACCCGGCCCATGCCGCGATCGCCAGCGAGCGCGCGGCCACGCTGTTCGGCCTGCACATCACCGCGCATGCGGTGCAGGACGAGGCCTACAACCGGACCCGTTTCGCCGTGATCTGCCTGCCGCAGACCATGGCCACCCCCCCGGCCACGGGGCGCGACTGCACCAGCCTCATCGTCTCCGTGGCCAACCGCCCGGGCGCGATGCATGATCTGCTGGTCCCGTTGAAGAAACACGGCGTGTCGATGACCCGCCTGGAATCGCGCCCGGCCCGCACCGGTCAGTGGGAGTACTACTTCTACATCGACCTGGACGGCCACCCGTCGCAGCCGCACGTCTCGGCGGCGCTGGCGGAGCTGCGGGAGCTGTGCGCGTTCTACAAGGTCATCGGCGCTTACCCGCTGAAGTCCTGACGCTGAAGTCTTGAGCGAAAGAGGTTCCTCGCGATGTACAACCAACTCGGCGTGATCGGTTGCGGCCTGATGGGCGGCTCGTTCGCGCTGGCCATGAAGAAAGCCGGCCTCGTGCGCCGGGTGGTGGGCTACAGCAAGAGCCCGTCCACGACCGACACCGCCCGCCGCATGGGCGTGATCGACATCGCCGCGGAGTCGGCGCTGCTGGCCGTGTCCGGCTCGGACATCGTGCTGGTGGCCGTGCCGGTGGCGGCCACCGAGTCCACGCTCAAGGCCATCCGCCACCTGGTGCGCAGCGACGTGCTGCTGATGGACGTGGGCTCGACCAAGAGCGACGTCGTCGATGCCGCGCGGCGCGCGCTGGGCAAGCAGTTGCCCAGCTTCGTGCCCGCCCACCCGATCGCCGGCAAGGAAAGCGCCGGCGTGCAGCACGCCGACGCGACGCTCTACCAGGGCCGCCAGGTCATCCTGACGCCGCTGGAGCAGACCAAGCCCGAGATGGTGCAGAAGGCCACCGACCTCTGGTCGGCGCTGGGCTGCCAGGTGCTCAAGATGGCGCCTCATCATCACGACGAGGCCTTCGCCGCCGTCAGTCACCTGCCGCACCTGCTGGCCTATGCCTATTTCAGCTCGGTGGCCCGGCAGCCGTCGGGACGCGATTTCCTGAGCCTGGCGGGCCCCGGCTTCCGCGATTTCACGAGGATCGCGGCGAGCGACCCGGCCGTCTGGCGCGACGTGCTGATGGCCAACAAGCAGGACCTGCTGACGCAGTCGCAGCGCTTCAGAGAGGTGCTCGACCAGATGGAGCAGGCCATCCGCGACGGCGACCCGCAGGCGCTGGAGGCCATGATCCGCCAGGCCTCCGAGGGCCGCGCGCAATGGCAGCTCGGCGCCCCGGCGCCGTCGTCCAAGTCCAAGTAACCCCCTCCCCCACGGCGCGCCGCGCGCGCCGGACCGTGCCATGTACAAGATCCCCTTCCTGGACCTGCCTCCGCTGCGCGGTGCCGCGGGCACGGTGTCCCTGCCCGGCTCCAAGAGCATCTCCAACCGCGTGCTGCTGCTGGCGGGCCTGTCCGAGGGCGTGACCCGGGTGCACGACCTGCTGGCCTCGGACGACACCAAGGTCATGCTGGCCGCGCTGCGCGAGCTGGGCTGCCAGCTGGAGCACGACGGCGAGGACGTCCTCGTGGTCACCGGCATCGGCGGCCGGCTGCGCGCGAAGGAGGCCAAGCTCTTCCTGGGCAACGCGGGCACGGCGATGCGCCCGTTGACCGCGGCGCTGGCGCTGCTGGCGGCGACGCAGGGCGGCGCGTTCGAGCTCTCCGGCGTGCCCCGCATGCACGAGCGCCCGATCGGCGACCTGGTCGACGCGCTGCGCGCGCTGGGCTGCCCGATCGACTGCCTCGGCCAGGAGGGCTATCCGCCGCTGCGGCTGAACGGCCCGGCCGCGCTGACGCTGGACGCGCCGGTGCGCGTGCGCGGCGACGTGTCCAGCCAGTTCCTGACCGCGCTGCTGCTGGCCCTGCCGCTGGTCGCCGACCAGGACCTCGTCATCGAGGTCACCGGCGAGCTGATCTCCAAGCCCTACGTCCACATCACGCTGGAACTGCTGGCGCGCTTCGGCGTCCAGGTCCGGCGCGACGACGACTGGCAGCGCTTCGTGATCCCCGCCGGCAGCCGCTACCGCTCGCCCGGCGAGGTGCACGTCGAGGGCGACGCGTCCTCGGCCTCGTACTTCGTGGCGCTCGGCGCGATCGCCGCGACCGACGCGCCGGTGCGCATCGAGGGCGTCGGCTCGACCTCCGTCCAGGGCGACGTCCGCTTCGTCGAGGCGGCGCAGGCGATGGGCGCCCGGGTCGACGTCGGCCCGAACTGGCTGGAGGTCCGCCGCGGCGCCTGGCCGCTGAAGGCGCTGGACCTGGACTGCAACCACATCCCCGACGCCGCGATGACGCTGGCCGTGATGGCGCTGTATGCCGACGGCCCGACGACGCTGCGCAACATCGCCTCGTGGCGGGTCAAGGAAACCGACCGCATCGCCGCGATGGCGACCGAGCTGCGCAAGCTCGGCGCGCAGGTCGAGGAAGGCCCGGACTGGCTGCGCGTGCATCCGCTCAAGGCCTGGAAGCCGGCGGCCATCCACACCTACGACGACCACCGCGTCGCGATGTGTTTCTCGCTGGCGGCCTTCAACGGCCTGCAGGACGACCGCCAGGGCGAGGCGGTGCCGGTGCGCATCCTCGATCCGCAATGCGTCGCCAAGACCTTCCCGGACTACTTCGAGACGCTGTTTGGCGTCGTGCGCGCCGCGGCCGAGGACATCCCCGTGATCACCATCGACGGCCCGACCGCCTCCGGCAAGGGCACGCTGACCGACGAGGTGGCCCAGGCGCTGGGCTACGACGTGCTGGACTCCGGCGCGCTGTACCGCGTGACCGGGCTGGCCGCCTCGCGCCGGGGCATCGACCTGGGCGACGGCGAGGCGGTGGCAGCGCTGGTGCCGACGCTGGACCTGAAGTTCGAATCGGGCCGGGTGCTGCTCGACGACGAGGACGTCTCCGCCGAGCTGCGCCACGAAGCGACCGGGCTGATGGCCTCGCAGGTTGGCGCCCACGCGGCGGTGCGCCACGCGCTGCATCAGCTGCAGCTGGACTTCCGCCGCCTGCCCGGCCTGGTGGCCGACGGCCGGGACATGGGCACGGCGATCTTTCCCGCCGCGCCGCTGAAGGTCTTCCTGACCGCGAGCGCCGCGACGCGGGCGGAACGCCGCTACAAGCAATTGATTTCCAAGGGCATTTCGGCTAATATCGAAAGCTTGCGCGCTGATCTTGAAGCGCGGGACGCACGCGACAAAGGCCGCAGCGCGTCCCCGCTGCAGGCCGCCGCGGACGCGATCGAGCTGGACAACTCGCAGCAGACCATCGGGGAATCCCGTGACCTGGTGTTGAGCTGGTGGCAGGAGCGCCGTCCGTTCCGGGCCTGAAGGCCAGGACGCAACCAGGAGCGTCACCCCTCCCTCCGGACGCCAGTCCACTGGGGGTGACGTGTTCTACAACCTAACCCGCAAGTCCGCTTGCAACACAAGCCCGCGCACCTCTCGGATCAGGCCGCTTGACGCATCAAGCGCCGGACGCTCTGTGCCTGGCAAGGAAATCTCACATGTCCCAAATGGAATCTTTCGCCGCCCTGTTCGAGGAATCGCTGCAGAAGTCGAACATGCGCGCCGGCGAGGTCATCTCGGCTGAAGTCGTCCGCATCGAGCACAACTTCGTGGTCGTCAATGCCGGCCTGAAGTCCGAAGCCTACGTGCCGGTCGACGAGTTCAAGAACGACCAGGGCGAAGTCGAAGTCCAAGTCGGTGATTTCATCTCGGTGGCGATCGATGCCATCGAAAACGGCTACGGCGACACCATCCTGTCGCGCGACAAGGCCAAGCGCCTGGCCTCGTGGCTGTCGCTGGAAACCGCCCTGGAATCGGGCGATTTCGTGACCGGCACCGTCTCCGGCAAGGTCAAGGGCGGCCTGACCGTCCTGGTCAACGGCATCCGCGCCTTCCTGCCCGGTTCGCTGCTCGACACCCGCCCGGTGAAGGACATGAGCCCGTTCGAGGGCAAGACCATGGAGTTCAAGGTCATCAAGCTGGACCGCAAGCGCAACAACGTTGTGCTGTCGCGTCGCGCGGTGGTCGAGGCTTCGATGGGTGAAGAGCGCGCCAAGCTGCTGGAGACGCTGACCGAAGGCGCCATCGTCAACGGCGTGGTCAAGAACATCACCGAATACGGTGCGTTCGTGGACCTGGGCGGCATCGACGGCCTGCTGCACATCACCGACATGGCCTGGCGCCGTGTCCGTCACCCGAGCGAAGTGGTGACGGTCGGTCAAGAGCTGACCGCCAAGGTCCTGAAGTTCGACGCCGAGAAGAACCGTGTCTCGCTGGGCCTGAAGCAGCTGGGCGACGATCCGTGGTTCGGCGTGTCGCGCCGCTACCCGGCCAACACCCGCCTGTTCGGCAAGGTCACCAACATCGCCGACTACGGCGCGTTCGTCGAGATCGAGCCGGGCATCGAAGGCCTGGTGCACGTCTCCGAAATGGACTGGACCAACAAGAACGTGGCGCCCTCGAAGGTCGTCTCGCTGGGCGACGAAGTGGAAGTCATGGTCCTGGAGATCGACGAAGACAAGCGTCGCATCTCGCTGGGCATGAAGCAGTGCCGCGCCAACCCGTGGGAAGAGTTCGCCGAGAACGTCAAGCGTGGCGACCGCGTCAAGGGCCCGATCAAGTCGATCACCGACTTCGGCGTGTTCGTGGGCCTGGCCCAGGGCATCGACGGCCTGGTGCACCTGTCCGACCTGTCGTGGAACGAGCCGGGTGAAACCGCCGTCCGCAACTACAAGAAGGGCCAGGAAGTCGACGCGATCGTGCTGGCCGTGGACGTCGAGCGCGAGCGCATCTCGCTGGGCATCAAGCAGCTGGACGGCGACCCGTTCACCACCTACGTCTCGGTCAACGACCGTGGCATGTCGGTGACCGGCAAGGTCAAGACCGTCGACCCGCGCGGCGCCGAGATCGAGCTGGCCGACGACGTCACCGGCTACCTGCGCGCTTCGGAAATCTCGCGCGACCGCGTGGAAGACGCCCGCAACGTGCTGAAGGAAGGCGACGAGGTCACGGCCGTGATCATCAACGTCGACCGCAAGTCGCGTGGCATCCAGCTGTCGATCAAGGCCAAGGACAACGCCGACGAGCAGCAAGCCATGCAGCGCCTGTCGCAGTCCAACGAGCGCGAGAACGCCGGCACGACCAGCCTGGGCGCCCTGCTGCGCGCCAAGCTGGACAACCAGAACAACGGCTGATCCTGATGTCCGGGCGCTGCGCGCAGCGCCCGGCCTCAAGACAATCCCTTGTTCTGGTCGGCGGCGGGCTGGGTTAGCCTGCCTGCCGCAGATCCGCTCAACGACGCGACACGCGTTTCGACAGGCTCGCTCCGCAGCGAGCCTGTTTTTCTTCAGATGCCGACGACCATGACCCGATCCGACCTGGTGGCCCACTTGTCCGAGCGCTTCGGCCAGCTCACGCAGCGAGACACCGAGTTCGCGGTCAAGACCATCCTGGACGCGATGTCCGACGCGCTGGCCCGGGGCCACCGCATCGAGATCCGCGGTTTCGGGAGCTTCTCGATCAACCGCCGCCCGCCGCGCATGGGCCGCAACCCGCGCAGCGGCGAGCAGGTGCTGATCCCCGAGAAGCTGGTGCCGCACTTCAAGCCGGGCAAGGCCCTGCGCGAGGCGGTGGACGCCCAGTTGCCGGTCCTGGAGGACGACGACCAGCAGGCCGCGTGAGGCCCGCCTCGCCCCTGCCGACGAGCGCCGCGATCCGCGGCGCTTTTTTTTCGTCCGCGCGGTCCGGAGCATCCGGAAGGATCCTCCCTGCCGAACGTCACGGCTTGGGCGAACCGTACCCCGCACGCGCCTAGAATCGCCCCCCATGCGAATCCTGGTCTGGCTCTTCCGAGCATTCCTGTTCTTCTGCCTGTTCGCCTTCGCGCTGAACAACAGCCAGGAGGTCGTCGTGCACTGGTTCTTCGGCCAGGCCTGGCGTTCTCCGCTGGTGATCGTGGTGCTGCTGACCTTCGGGCTCGGCTGCGCCTTCGGCGTGCTGGCGATGGTTCCGGCCTGGTGGCGCCACAAACGTGCCGCCGCGCGCTCGCTCCCTCCGGCGGACGACGTCCCGCCGACGGCCGCGGCGTCTTCCGCCACCGACCCCAAGATCCCCGATGGAATTTGATCTCAGCTGGCTGCTGATCGGCATCCCCCTGGTCTTCGGCCTGGGCTGGCTCGCCTCGAAGCTGGACTCGCGCCAGTGGAAGCGCGAGCAGCGCGACGCGCCGCGCGCCTACTTCAAGGGCCTCAACCTGCTGCTCAACGAACAGCAGGACAAGGCGATCGACGCCTTCATCGAGGCGGTGCAGGCCGACCCCGACACCTCGGAGCTGCACTTCGCGCTGGGCAACCTGTTCCGCCGCCGCGGCGAGTATGAACGCGCAGTGCGGGTGCACCAGCACCTGCTCTCGCGCGGCGACCTGCCCAAGTCCGAGCGCGACCGCGCCCAGTACGCGCTGGCGCAGGACTTCTTCAAGGCCGGGCTGTTCGACCGCGCCGAAACCGCCTACGAGGCGCTCAAGGGCACGGCCTTCGACCACGACGCGGCGCTGGCGCTGCTGTCGCTGTACGAGCGCTCGCGCGAGTGGGCCAAGGCGGCGGAGGTGTCCGAGCAGCTCGAGGCCGCCGGCACCGGCAGCTTCGCGGGCCGCATCGCCAACTACTGGTGCGAGCTGGCGCTGGAGGCGCAGGCCCACCAGGACGAGGCGCAGGCGCGCCGCTGGCTGGACCAGGCGCGCGAGCGCGCGCCGCAGTCGGCCCGGGCCTACGTGCTGCTGGGCCAGATGCTGGCGCGCCAGGGCGACCAGTCCGGCGCGATGGCGATCTACGGCGAGCTGCTGAAGGCCAATCCGGACGCGTTCAACCTGGTCGCGCGCGACTATGCCCAGGCCGCGCAGGCCACCGGCACCGTCGCGCAGGCGCAGGCGCTGATCGAGGCCCAGTACCGCCGCCATCCGAGCATGGCGCTGCTGCAGGCGATCGCGCTGCTGGAGCCCGCGCCCGAGTCGCAGCGCCGCCGGCTGGCCGAGCACCTGCGCGTCGAGCCGGCGCTGTCGGCCGCGACGCAGCTGCTGCAGCAGAGCCAGGCGCGCCAGCAGCCGCTCAACGAGGACGAGGCGCAACTGGTCGGCACCGCGCTGCAGCGCGCCGTGCGGCCGTTGCAGCGCTACCGCTGCGCCGCCTGCGGCTTCGAGTCCCAGCACTATTTCTGGCAATGCCCGGGCTGCCTCAGCTGGGACAGCTATCCCCCGCGTCACGTCGAAGAGCTCTGATCCCGTCCCGATGAATACCCCGATGAGCCCCGCCCCGACGGCCGCGAGCGACCGCGTGATCCTCTGCATGAAGTGGGGGACCAAGTACGGCCCCGAGTACGTCAACCGCCTCTACGCGATGGTGCGCCGGCACCTGCGCGGCGACTTCCGCTTCGTCTGCCTGACCGATCGCGGCGACGGCGTGCGGCCGGAGGTCGAATGCCTGCCGATCCCGCCGCTGGACCTGCCGCCCGGCAGCCCCGAGCGCGGCTGGACCAAGCTGACCACCTTCAGCGACGACCTGGTCGACAAGTACGGCCTGCGCGGCACCGCCCTCTTCCTGGACCTGGACGTGGTGATCGTCGACGACATCACGCCCTTCTTCGAGGTGCCCGGCGAGTTCCTCATCATTCACGACTGGAAGCGCCCGTGGCGCATCACCGGCAACTCGTCGGTCTACCGCTTCACGCTGGGCGCGCATCCGGAGGTGCTGGCCAAGTTCCGGCGCGAGTTCGACGCGATCCGCCGGCAGTTCCGCAACGAGCAGGCCTACCTCTCCGACGAGATGCACAAGAAGGGCCTGCTGACCTACTGGGACGCGCGCTGGTGCGCGAGCTTCAAGTACCACAGCATCCCGCGCTGGCCGCTGAACTACTTCCAGGCGCCCTTCATCCCCGACGGCGCCCGCATCCTGATCTTCCACGGCGTCATGAACCCGCCCGACGCGCTGGCCGGCCGCAGCAACGGCAACTGGCGCCGTCCCAAGCCGGCGCCCTGGATCGCCGACCATTGGCACGAGTGAGGGCCCCGCGATGAACGCCCCCATCGAGACATCCGGCCGCGGCCCCTGGCTGTCGGTGCTGATCCCGGTCCACAACGTCAAGGACTACCTGCGCGAATGCCTCGCGTCGGTGCTCGCGCAAGCGGATGCCGGCGTCGAGGTGCTGATGGTCGACGACTGCTCCACCGACGGCTCCGACGCGCTGGTGCGCGCGCTGGTGGCGGAGCACGCGCAGGGCCCGGTGCGGGTGCACGGCCTGTTCCATGCGCAGAACCTGGGCCTGTCCGGCGCCCGCAACACGATGCTGCAGGCCGCGCGCGGCGACTACGTCTGGTTCCTCGACTCCGACGACTACCTCATGCCCGGCGCGATCCCGCGCCTGCGCGAGATCGTCCAGGCGCACGCGCCCGCGCTGGTGCTGTGCGACTTCTTCATGCTGCGCGAGCGGATGAAGCTCAAGCACCGGCTGCGCGGCGAGCTGCACCGCCGCACCTTCACCGGCCCGGCGCGCCAGCTGCTGCGCGACCCGTCGTTGCTGATGCGCGGACTGTTCGAAGGCGGCCAGATGCACAGCTGGTCCAAGATCGCGCGGCGCAGCGTCTGGGGCGAGCAACTGCGCTTCCCGGTCGGCCGCTACTTCGAGGACATGGCCACGACGCCCTTCCTCGCGTTGCTGGCCGACAGCGCCTGGTACGAGCCGGCGGTGTGGGTCGCCTACCGGCAGCGCGCGGGCTCCATCCTGGCCACGCCCAACCTGACCAAGGCCGAGCACCTGGCCCATGCGCTGGCCAACCTGCGCGAGGCCGCGGCGGGCACGGCGCTCGAGGAGGACACGCTGTTCGCCTGGGCCCATTTCGCGGCGCGCAACTTCATCGGGGCGTCCCGCATGGCCGACAAGGCCTTGCCCGACGGCTGCGCCGACGCGGTCGCGATGTTCCGCGACGCGTTCGAGGAAGCGTCCCCGATCCCGCTGAACGAGCTGGACCGCGCCTACAAGCGCCGCGGCTGGTGGGTCCGCGCGATGCGGCTGCGCCACTGGCTGCGACGCGCCGAAGGCCGGACCACGGCGGCGGCGACCTGACGCCCCGCCCCTCGAACGAACGCCGGCTCACGCCGGCGTTTTCATGTCGGAACCGCGCCTTCGGAACGATCGGCGCCGATGGAACCGACGGCGCTCAGAGCGCCAGCAGCATGGCCTCGTAGCGCCGCATCATGAGGTCGACGCCGTGCTCCTCGATCGCCCGCGCGCGCGCCGCGGCACCCAGCCGCGCGGCCAGCGCCGGATCGCGCAGCAGGCGTTCCAGCGCGCCGGCCAGCGCCTCGGGATCGGCCTCCGGCACCAGCAAGCCGGTGCGTCCGTCCTCCAGCACGCCCTCCACGCCAGGCACCAGCGACGCGACGCAGGCGCAGCCGGCAGCCATCGCCTCCAGCAGCGCCAGCGGCATGCCTTCCCAATGCGTGGACAGCACGAAGATCCGCTGGCTCATCAGCAGGCCGGGGATGTCGCCGTGATGGCCGAGGAAGCGCACCTGGTCGTCCAGGCCCAGTTGACGGGTCAGCCGCTCGGTGGCCCGGCGATAGGCCTCCTTGCCGCCGCCCGCGAGGTACAGCGGTGGCCGCAGGCCGCGCTCGCGCAGCAGCGCCAGCGCCCGCACCAGCGTGCGCGGATCCTTCTGCCGCGCGAAGCGGGCCGACATCACGATGCCGGCTTCGCGCGTGTCGGCCGGGTGCTGGTCCGCGGCCGCGAATCGATCCAGACGGATGCCGTTGGGAATCGCCAGCGTCTTGTCCTCGGGCATGCCCAGGTCCACCAGCCGCCGCCGCACGCCCTCGGACACGCCGACCAGCCGCGCGCTCGACGCGCTGAGCCGGCGCGCCTGCGCGCGCTTGCAGCGGGTGTAGCGCTCGCGGGAGTTGTGCTCGACCTGCACCAGCGCCGGCACCCCGGCCAGGCGTCCGGCGCGACGGCCGAGCAGGTGCTCGGGGAAGCCATGGGCCATCACGACGTCGGGGCGCAACTGCTCGCACAGCCGGCGCAGCGACCAGATCGTGGCCAGGTGCGCCCAGCCCGGCACGACATGCACCGGCAGCCCCTGCTCGCGCAGCGCCGCGATGCGGGCGAGCTTGGTCGGGTTCTCGGTCCGCATCTTGCGGCGCAGCACCAGGATGGGCTCGATGGTCTCGCTGCGGAGCTGGGCCAGGCAGAGGTCGACGGCCACCTGCGTGGCCCCCGAGAAGCCGCCGGTGACGAAGTGCAGCACCCGTCGGCGAGGGGCCTGTTGACTCGGGGCGCTGGGGGGAGACAGGGACATCGGGGCAGTGTATGCGGGGCACGTTCGGTTACCGGCGAGGAACGGGCCGGGCACGTCCCCTGCTTTGAAAACCCCCGGTAAAGCCGGGTTGTTTCCGGCAACCTCGCCGGAGCACGGCGTTCACAATCCGTTCACTCGAGAGCAGGAGGCCGCCCGCCGGGCGCCATCATGAAGACTGATTACCTGATCGTGGGCGCCGGATTCGCCGGCTCGGTGTGCGCCCGGGTGCTGGCCGACGCCGGCAAGACCGTCCACCTGATCGACAAGCGGCCGCACATCGGCGGCAACGCCTACGACGAACGCGACGCCCACGGCGTGCTGATCCATCCGTACGGGCCGCACATCTTCCACACGAACGCGAAGAAGGTCTTCGAATACCTCTCGCGCTTCACCACCTGGCGCTTCTACGAGCATCGCGTGCTCGCCAAGGTGGGCGAGCAGCTGCTGCCGATCCCGATCAACCGCACCACGATCAACACGCTCTACGGCCTGTCGCTGACCGAGGACGAGGTGCAGGGCTACCTGGAGACGGTGCGCGAGCCCCGCGACCCGATCCAGACCAGCGAGGACGTGGTGCTGAACTCGGTCGGCCGCGACCTGTGCGACAAGTTCTTCCGCGGCTACACCCGCAAGCAGTGGGGGCTGGACCTGTCGCAGCTGTCGGCGGGCGTGGCGGCGCGCATCCCGACGCGCAGCAACGACGACGACCGCTACTTCGGCGACACCTTCCAGTTCATGCCGGCCGACGGCTACACCGCGATGTTCGAGCGGATGCTGGACCACCCGGCGATCACGGTGCGCACCGGCGTCGACTTCCAGGCGGTGCGCGCCGAGTTCCCCGGCGTGCACATCATCTACACCGGTCCGATCGACGCCTTCTTCGACCACTGCCACGGCCACCTGCCCTACCGCAGCCTGCGCTTCGACCACGAGCACCTGCCGGCGACGGCGCAGATCCAGCCCGTGGGCACGGTGAACTACCCGAACGACCACGAGTACACCCGCATCACCGAGTTCAAGCACCTGACCGGCGAGACCCATCCGGGGACCTCGATCGTGCGCGAGTACCCGCAGGCCGAAGGCGACCCGTACTACCCGGTGCCGCGGCCCGAGAACGAGGCGCTCTACAAGCAGTACGCGGCGATGGCGGAGCGGGCCGAGGGCGTGACCTTCGTCGGCCGGCTGGCGCAGTACCGCTACTACAACATGGACCAGATCGTGGCGGCCGCGCTGAAGACGGCGCAGGACCTGCTGGAGCCGTCCGAGGGCTGAACCGCCGTCCCACCGAGGCATGATGGCGGGATGAGCGTTTATTCCGAAGACCGGCCGCGCGACGCGGTCCGGCGCCCCGCCGTGCTGGTGTCCTGGGACGGCGAGAGCCTGCCCCTGGCGCTGGTGCACCAGGACGCGGCGCCCGAATTCGACTGGATCCTGTTCGACTACACCGGCCGCCAGGCTCCCGGCGCGCGGGTGCTGCGCGACCAGCCCACGGTCGTGCTGTCCGCGAAGACCGAGTGCAAGGGCGAGATCTTCAAGCACCTGTCCGACCACCTCGCCGCGACCGCCGCGGACCCGGTGGCCGGTCCCTGGCCCGAGTACATCGGCGTGATCGACGACGACATCCTGATCTCGGTCGGCCAGATCAACGCCGCGCTGCACCTGGCGCGCTGCGAGCGGCTGGACATCTTCTCGCCCTCGCTGAGCCACGACAGCCCGTACTCCCACCACTGGATGCGGCACCAGCCCAACCGGATCTACCGCGAGGTCGACTGGGTCGAGGTCATGATGCCCTTCTACCGCGGCGACCTGTTCATGGCCGCGCGGGAGCACTACCAGGACAACATCTCGTCCTGGGGGCTGGACCGCTTCATGATCCCGGCGCTGCAGCAGCTGCGCGGCCAGACCCGCACGGCGTTGCTGGACGCGGTCATGGCCAGCCACCGGCGTCCGGTCACCAGCGGCGAGAAGGTCTACCGCAACGGCCGCACCGCCTGGCAGGAGCGCCAGATCCTGCGCCAGGCCAGCATCGAGCTGATCCAGCGCGAGGCGCCCGAGCTGGTCCGCAGCCCGTGGTACCACCGCACCTTCGTGGCGCGCGAGACGCCCAACAAGTGGATCCGCTGGAAGCGCCGCACGGCGCGCGTGATCGCCGACTGGCTCGACTCGTCGAGCTGAACCCCGCGGCACGCGCCGGCGCCCGGCGGTGCCGGCGCGGGGCGCGACTCCGGCACAATCGCCGCTTCCTCCCTTCGATCTCCTGGCTGGATGCGGCGCCCCGCGCGCGGCGCCGGCCTGCGCCATGACCGACAAAGCCCCCGTCAAAGACCTCGAACCGCTGGCGCCGACCGCCAGCCGCCTCTGGCGTTTCATGAAGCCGCACCGTTGGGGGTTGCTGCTGTCGGTGATCTCCTTCGTGCTGGTGGCGGCGACCGAGCCGCTCATCCCGCAACTGCTCGGATTCGCGCTCGGCGAGGGCTTCCATGCCAAGGGCGCGTCGGCGGCCGCGGCGGCGCCGGCCGCGTCCAGCGCGCTGCCCGGCGGCGTCAGCATGCCGTCGGTGCACCTCGAGTACAGCTTCCCGATCTGGATGGTGCCGATCGTGCTGATCGGGTTGTTCGCGATCCGCGGGCTGTTCACCTTCTGCGGCCAGTACATGCTGAACTGGACCATCTCGCGCACGGTGATGGACATCCGCACCGCGCTGCTGCAGGTGCTGCTGCGCGCGGACGCGCGGGTCTACACCAGCCTGCAGCCGGCCACCGCGGTCACCAAGGTCGTCAACGACCCGCAGCATGTGGTCACGCTGATCGCCGGTTCGCTGGTGACGATCCTGCGCGACGGGCTGCCGGCGCTGGCGCTGATGGGTTACCTGTTCGTCCTGAACTGGAAGCTGACGCTGCTCTCGCTGGTCACGGTGCCGGGGCTGGCCTTCGTCGTGCGCAAGGTCAACAAGCGGGTGCGCCGCATGGGGACCTGGGCCTACGACGCGCAGCTGCGGCTGGTCTCGGTGGTCGAGGACGTCACCCGGGCCTGGCGCGTGGTGCGCAGCTTCGACGCGGCCGACTACGAGCGCCGCCGTTTCGCCGAGCGTGCCCGCGAGGTGCAGCGCAGCACGCTCAAGACGGCGGCGTCCAACGCGATGGCGCAGCCGCTGTCGCAGGTGATGGCCAGCGTGGGCATCTCGATCATCGTCAGCCTGGCGCTGTACCAGTCGCGGGTGAACGGCACCGGCGTGGGCGAGTTCGCGTCCTTCGTCGCCGCGCTGCTGTTCATGAGCTCGCGGCTGCGGCACCTGAGCGACGTGATGCAGCCGATCACCAATGCGCTGGTCGTGGCGCGCGGCTGCATCGGGCTGCTGGACACGCCGGCGGAGCCGGACACCGGCACGCGTGAGCTCAAGGACGTGCGGGGCGACATCGCGCTGCAGCAGGTCACGTTGCGGTATCCGGGCGCGAATCGCGACGCGCTGGCCGCGATGGACCTGCACATCCCGTCGGGCAAGACGACGGCGCTGGTGGGCAGTTCGGGCGCGGGCAAGACCTCGGTGATCAACCTGCTGCTGGGGTTCGAGCGTCCCGACAGTGGCCGCATCCTGCTGGACGGCGTGCCGATCGACGAGCTGACGAAGGCCAACCTGCGCCGGCAGTTCGCGGTCGTGTCGCAGGACATCGTGCTGTTCGACCTCTCGGTCGCGGACAACATCGCCTACGCGCAGGAGCGTGACGACGCCAAGCTGGAGCAGGTCTTGCGCGCCGCGGCGTTGTGGGACTTCGTGCAGGGATTGCCGGAGGGGCTGGACACGACGGTCGGGGCCAACGGCAGCAAGTTGTCGGGCGGTCAGCGGCAGCGGCTGGCGATCGCGCGGGCGTTGTACAAGGACGCGCCGGTGTGGATCTTCGACGAGGCCACGTCGGCGCTGGACACGGAGAGCGAGCGCGCGGTGCAGCAGGCGCTGGAGCAATGGCAGGGTCGCAAGACGCTGATCGTGATCGCGCACCGTCTCTCGACGATCCGTCGTGCCGACTGCATCCAGGTGCTGGCGGATGGCCAGGTCGTCGAGTCAGGCGACCACGACAGCCTGATCGCCCAGGACGGCGCCTACGCCGGCATGGTGAAGGTCCAGCACTGACGAAAAGGCCCGAACGAATTGCAGCGCCCCGGCTCGGTGATTCGGAGCAACCCGACCGGGGGCCCTTTTCGGAAGTATTAGGGGGAATTCGTTACCCGGTAGGGTAACGAAGGAGGACATGGAGAAAAGGGCCCCCGGTTGGGTTGCGAGCGCTCGGTGTCAGCCTTGACACAAAGACGATAAGCCCCCGACAACCGACGTCGATCCAATGCGAGACATCCCCTTCAGGAGTTCCGCATGCAGCCTCATCGCCACGCTTCCGAGTCCCATCACGATCATGACCAGGGTCTGGCCCACGACCTGGCCGTGTTGCAGCAGCGCCGCCGCGCGTTGGGTTTGCTGGCCGGTTTCGCCGGCTTGGGCGGACTGTCTCTGATGGGTTGCGGCGGTGGCGGCAGCGATGCCGGTACCAGCACCGTGGGCACGGGCACCACGAGTTCCTCCGGATCGACCGGATCGACGGGCTCCACCGGATCAACGGGCTCGACCTCGAGCTGCTCGGTGATCCCCGAGGAGACCGCCGGCCCCTATCCCGGCGACGGTTCCAACAGCAACGGCAGCGGCATCGCCAATGCACTGGCGCTCAGTGGCATCGTGCGCAGCGACATCCGCTCCAGCATCGGCACCGCGAGCGGCACCGCCGGCGGCGTGCCGCTGACGCTCACGCTGAAGCTGGTCAGCACGAGCAGCAGCTGCGCCAGCCTGGCCGGTTATGCGATCTACCTGTGGCACTGCGACCGCGAAGGCCGCTACTCGCTGTACAGCTCGAGCATCGTCAACGAGAACTACCTGCGCGGCGTGCAGGTCACCGGCAGCGACGGCACGGTGACCTTCACGACGATTTTCCCGGGCTGCTACGACGGCCGCATGCCCCACATGCATTTCGAGGTCTACCAGAGCGCCAGCGCCGCGACCTCCTACGCCAACAAGATCAAGACCTCGCAGATCGCCTTCCCGACGGATGTCTGCACGACGGTCTACAGCACCGCGTCGGGCTACAGCAGCAGCCTGACCAACTTCAACCGGATCAGTTTCGCCTCCGACAACGTCTTCAGCGACGGCTACACGACGCAGCTGGCCACGCTCAGCGGCGATGTCACCAACGGCTACGCGGCGACGTTGACGGTGGGCATCGCCGCATGACGATCGTCCCGCGCGCCGACGCCGGAAACGGCGGTGTATCGTCCGACGCGGGGTCGAAGCCGGCCTCGGTGGTGGAGGTGCGAATGACGCGGTGTCTGGTGGTCGACGACGATGCGGAGATCCGACGCTCGCTCGACGAATATTTGCGGAAGTTCGGCGTGACCGTCGGCACGGCGGCCGATGGGCGCGAGATGCGCCGGCAGATGACGACGCAGGTGTTCGACGTCGTCGTGCTGGACCTGATGCTGCCGGACGAGAACGGCCTGACCCTGTGCCAGTGGATCCAGCAGCACCACCCATTGGTGCCGGTGATCATGCTGACCGCCCATGGCGATCCGATCAGCCGCGTGCTGGGGCTGGAGATGGGCGCCGACGACTACCTGTCCAAGCCCTTCGAGCCTCGCGAGCTGGTGGCCCGCATCCATGCGATCCGGCGTCGCGCGCGACGCGGCGAGCATGAAGTCCAGACGCGCCGCGAGTTCCGCTTCGAGGGCTGGAGCTTCGACCGGCTGCTGCGCCAGCTGGTGTCGCCGCAGCAGGTGGTGGTGCCCTTGTCGAGCGCCGAGTTCCGCATGCTCAGCGCGCTGGTCGAGCGCCCCGGCCGCGTGCTCAGCCGCGAGCAGCTGATCGAGCTGACGCGCGCGCCCGGTGTCGAGGTCAACGACCGCAGCGTCGACCTGACGATCTCGCGGCTGCGGCAGAAGCTGGGCGACTCGCCCAAGGAACCGCGCCTGATCCGCACGATGCGCGGCGAGGGTTACCTGTTCGACGCCCAGGTGCAGGCTTGAATGGCGTCGACGGACTTCGACGCCTTGCGCGCCGAGCGCGCGAGGGTTTCGGCCGCGCGTTCGGCGACACGCTGGCGCGGCGGATCTTCCTGCTGCTGTGGGTGACGCTGGTGGCCGCGCAAGCGCTGGCCATCGGCGTCGTGACCTGGGTGCGGGGCGATTTCGCCGTCGCGCGCATGCCGGTGGCGCCGACGCTGCCGCCGATGCCCGGGCTGATCCGCGGGCCGCAGTCGCCAGGCCCGCAGGGGCCGCAAGGGCCGCGGGACGCGCAAGGTTCCCAGGGACCGCAAGGACCGCAAGGACCGCAAGGTCCGGAAGGTCCGCAAGGTCCGCGATTTGGCCCTGAGTCGCACGACGTGCCGTCGCTGCCCGGCGATCTGCCGCCACCGGAGGACTTCCGACGCTTCCCCGAAGGCAGACAACCGCCGGACTTGGGCCACGACGCGCCACCCGGGCAGCCGGCCGACGCGCGCGCCGAGACGCGCCCTCCGCAGTGGCGCGGCCCGTTCCGCGCGCTGACCGCCTGGGAACTGACGCTCGACTACGGCATCCGGCTCCTGGTGACCGGCCTGGCCGCGTGGGTCGCGTCGCGCTGGCTGTCGCGGCCGATGCGCGACCTGGTGCGCGCGTCGCAGGCGCTGGGCCAGTCGCTGCACAAGCAGGAGCGGCTGCCCTTACTTGACGAGCAGCGCGGCACGCTGGAGGTGCGCGAGAGCGCGCAGGTCTTCAACGCGATGGCGCGCCAGCTGCGCCGCCAGTTCAACGAACGCGGCCTGATGGTGGCCGCGATCTCGCATGACCTGCGCACGCCGCTGACGCGGTTGCGGATGCGGCTGGAGACCCTGGACATCGACGAGCTGCAGCGCCAGCGCTCCGTCGAGGACATCCGCGAGATGAATGCGCTGGTGGACGCGGTGATGGAGCTGTTCCGCGGCGACGGCCCCGGCGCGGCCGAGCCGCTGCAGGACCTGGACCTCGGCGCGCTGGCGCAGGCGCTGGCGGACGACCTGGTCGAGCAGGCGATGCCGGTGGTCTTCGAAGGCGGCGACACGCCGGTGCTCGCCAAGGGCCAGCCGATGGCGCTGCGGCGCGTGCTGGGCAACCTGATCGGCAACGCGCTGCGCTACGGCGGCAGCGCCGAGGTCCGCGTCGGCCGCGACGCGCAGGGGGCTTGGGTGCGGGTCACCGATTCAGGCCCGGGCATCCCGCCCGAGCAACTGGAGGCGGTCTTCGAGCCGTTCTACCGGCTGGAGGACTCGCGCAACCGGCACACCGGCGGCGCGGGCCTGGGCCTCTACATCGCGCGGGAACTGGTGTTGCGCCAGCGCGGATCGCTGACGCTGTCGAATCGTCCGGAAGGCGGCCTGATGGCGGAGGTCCGGCTGACGCCGGTCTGAGCTCAAGTTCAACCGACGCCGGCCTGGATCAGGCGCCCGGCGCTCCGCCGTTCAGGCGACCAGCCGCGGCGGTCCCGGCGGATTCGGCGGCACCTGCAGCGCGAAGCCGCCGGCGCGCTTGCGCATCGTCGCGGGGTCGACCTGTGGCGCCTGGGCCGGCCAGTCGAAGAACTTCTGGATCTCGCTGCGCCGCGCCAGCGTGTCGGCCATGCCCAGCGTGATCAGCTCGCTGGTGTATTCGGGTTCGAACAGCAGGTAGCTGACCAGCGCCGAGCCGCTGGCGTTGGCGCCCTCCCCCGACACGCCGACGCCGCGCAGCAGGCCGCGGATCGGCGGCGGCAGCGCGCCCTGGTGCTCGGCGGCCAGGCTGTCCAGCGGCCGGCTCGGCGCGATGACCAGCGCCTCGATCGGCTTGAGCGGCGTGTTGCGCTGCGCCTCCGGCGGCAGCAGCGCCAGCGTGCTGTTGATGCGCTTGAGGCGCTCGATGTCGACCGCGAGCGCGTCCAGGAAGATGTTGGACAGCGCATGGCCCGCGATCTGCGCCAGGCTCGGGTGGCCGGTGGGCGTGGGCCCGTGCTGGCCTTCGCCGCCGGCCTCGTGCATGCGGCCGGCGCCGATGACCAGCACCTTCTCCGCGCCCAGGTGGACGGCGGGCGAGATTGGCGCGGTCTGGCGCATCGAGCCGTCGCCGAACCATTCGACCTCGCCGGCGAGGTCCAGCGGCTCGGCCGGGAAGATGAACGGGATCGCGGAGGACGCGACCAGGTGCTCGATGGACAGGCGCGGGATGCGCGTGGCCAGGCGCTGGGTGCGGATCCAGGGATCGCGCTGCTGGTGCGTCTGATAGAAGGTGACGTGGTGGCCGGAGGTGTAGCTCGAGCCGGTCACCGCGAGCGCGTCGATGTGGCCTTGGGCGAGCATGTCGTCCAGCCGTTCCATCTTGATCCACTGGGCCAGCAGGCCGCGCAGCGGGGTGTTGTCGAGCAGGCTGCGGGGCCGGGTGCGGCGCCAGCGGTTCAGCGCCCAGCCCAGGCTGACCATGGTGAGCCACTTCGCGCCGGAGCGGATGACGCCGAGGGAGTCGGCGGCGTAGACCTGCTCGACGTGGATGTTCTGCCAGATGTACATCAGGCCGTCGACGGCGGAGCAGAAGTCGTCGGCCTGGCAGGCGAGCGTGGCGGCGTTGATGGCGCCGGCGGAGGTGCCGGCGATGACCTGGAAGGGGTTGTCGCCGGTGGTGCAGGCATCGCGGCGCAGCTGCGCGATGGCGGCCAGCACGCCGACCTGGTAGGCGGCACGGGCTCCTCCTCCGGTGAGGATCAGGCCAGTCTTGGGCTTGGCGTCCTGCATGGGCGCGAGCTTACGCCTGACGCCCCCGGGCGGTGTCGCCGGTTTACCCGGCAAATGGGGGGATGGCTGCCCAAACAGGCGTGCCCACTCATCGCGGGCGCCGCTTGTGTCGCACCCTCAACGGCACCGAGTCCGTCATCAGTTCGGACAACTCCCTGTCGGATCCCAGCCGGGACAGCGTGTCGAAAGTACCCTCCAAACCGAGCGCCCACAACGCCATCAGCACGGAGCCAATTTGGACGGTAGGGGTTCCCTTCTCGATCGCAAGCACGGTACTCAAGCCGATCCCGGCCTTGGCCGCAAGATCCGGCTGGGTCAACCGCCGAGCCCTTCGCGCAAGCGATATCCGCGCGCCGAGGTCGATCAGCGAGTCTTCCACTATGAAGGGATAGGTCTTCAAACTCTTCATGGGACAAGAGTTGTGGGACAAGACTCTTGCCCCAGCACCATTAAGCAGAATCGCGTGTACTTCATCCTCACCGCCTATCCCAAGCCCTGACCATGTCGAGCCCGAACGCCGCCGGCCGCCCCGAGTACCCCGACCTCGCCGACTTCATGAGCGGCTGGTTCCATCAGGACTTCGACATCAACGGCGACACGCTGGAAGAGGTCGTCCAGGCCTTTCGGCGCGACGTCGACGCGCGCTACGCCTCGCGGCTGGTCCAGGACATCGACCGCTTCCTTGCCTCGCAAGCCGGCTCCCTGGACGAATCGTTCATCGATTGCTTCCAACCGGATGTCATCCCGACAGCCTTCCGTCCCACGACGCGCGAGTTCCTCGAGGCGATCCGGCAGGCGCTGGCGGACGCGCCCGCCACCTGAGGCGAGCCGCCCTCACCCGCCTTCGGAATACACGATCTCCGCCGGCTTGAGCTTCTCCAGCGCCTCGTCGCTGGGCCAGAACTTGCCCGCGCCGCCCAGGCCGAGCTCGGCCATCGCGCCATCGCGCTTGATCGGGATGCGCAGCTCCAGCCCCTGGCTCAGCACGCCCTGCTCCGTCTCCACGCGCTTGGCCGGCCAGCTCTTCACCAGCTCCAGCACCGCCGACGCCGGCAGGTTCGGCGCGGTGCGCAGGTAGCGGCCGAACCGCGCCCGCGCCGCCGCCAGGCTGAACACCTGCTGCACGTTCATCCGCAGCCCGCCCGAGAACCGGTCGTTCTGCACCTTGCCCACCGCGATGATCAGCTCGTCCTCGGCCAGCAGCTCCTTGTTGGCGTTGAGCAGCTCCTCGTTGGCCACCGCCTCGATCGCATCGGTCTTGTCGTCGATCTTGAAGATGGCCACCCGGCCGCGCTGGCCGTTGATCACGCGCATGTCGGACACGATGCCCGCCACCGTCGTCGGCTCCCGGCTGTCCTGCAGGTCCACGATCCGGCGCTTGACCATCCGGCGCAGCTCCGTCTCCGCCTGGTCGAACAGGTGGCCCGACAGGTAGAAGCCGATCGCCGTCTTCTCCAGGCTCAGCCGCTCCTTGATGCCCCACTCGGGCGCCTCGACGAAGTCCGGCTCCGCCGTCGACGAGCCGTGCGTGCCGTCGAAGTCGAACAGCCCGCCCTGGTTGGCGTTCTGCTGCAGGTTGTCCGCGTAGGTGTAGCCCAGCGCCACGCTGGCCAGCAGCCGCGAGCGCTGCGGATGCAGCGCGTCGAAGGCGCCGGCCTTGATCAGCGCCTCCACCACCCGCTTGTTGACCGCCTTGCGGTCCACCCGCGCGCAGAAGTCGAAGAAGCTGGTGAACGGGCCGCCTTCCTCGCGGGCGCGCACGATCGCCTCGATCGCGCCGGCGCCGGTGCCCTTGATCGCGCCCAGGCTGTAGTTGATCTTGCGGGACTTGGGCGTGACCGTCTTGCCGTCCTTGGTCGTCGACGCGACGCCGACCGGCGTCATCGGCTCGAACCGGCCCACGCCGAGGTTGATGTTGGGCGGCTCGAACTCGATGCCGAACAGCTTGGCGTCGTTCATGAGCACCTTGAGCTTGTCCGTGTCGTCCGATTCGATCGTCATGTTCGCGGCGAAGAACTCCGCCGTGAAATGCACCTTCAGCCAGCCCGTGTGATACGCCAGCAGCGAGTAGGCGGCCGCATGCGACTTGTTGAAGCCGTAGCCCGCGAACTTCTCCATCAGGTCGAAGACCTCGTCGGCCTTGTTCTGATCGATGCCCTTCTCGGCCGCGCCCTTTCGGAACAGGTCGCGGTGCATGGCCATCTCTTCGGCCTTCTTCTTGCCCATCGCGCGGCGCAGCATGTCCGCGCCGCCGAGCGAGTAGCCGCCCAGCACCTGGGCGGTCTGCATCACCTGCTCCTGGTAGACCATGATCCCGTAGGTCTCGGACAGCACCGGCTCCACCAGCGGGTGCGGGTACTCGACCACTTCCTTGCCGTGCTTGCGCGCGACGAAGCTCGGGATCAGGTCCATCGGACCCGGCCGGTACAGCGCGTTCAGCGCGATCAGGTCCTCCAGCCGCGACGGCTTGGCGTCCTTGAGCATGCGCTGCATGCCGCTCGATTCGAACTGGAACACCGACTCGGTCAGGCCGTCGGAGAACAGCTTGTAGGTCCGCTTGTCGTCCAGCGGGATGGTCTCGAACGCGAAGTCCGCGTGCTCCGGATAGCGGCCGACGATGAAGTCCTTGGCCAGTTCCAGGATGGTCAGCGTCGCCAGGCCCAGGAAGTCGAACTTCACCAGGCCGATGGCCTCGACGTCGTCCTTGTCGTACTGGCTGACCGCCGAGGTCGAGCCCGGCTGCTGGTACTGCGGGCAGAAGTCGGTGATCCGCCCCGGCGCGATCAGCACGCCCCCGGCGTGCATGCCGATGGAGCGCACCGTGCCCTCGACCCGGGCCGCCATTTCCAGCAGCCCGGCGACTTCCTCGTCCTGCGCCTCGCGCTCGCCGATCTCCGGCGACTCGTGGCGGGCGTAGACCATCTTGGCCTTGTCCGGGTCGAAGTCCGGCGGCAGCTGGGCCAGCGTCACCGTCTTGCCGGGCGGGGCCGGCACCAGCTTGGCGATCGAGTCCACGTGGCCGAAGCCCATGCCCAGCACGCGGCCGATGTCGCGCAGCGCGCCCTTGGCCGCCATCGTGCCGAAGGTGGCGATCTGGCTGACCGCCGGACGACCGTACTTGTCCTTCACGTACTCGATGACGCGGTCGCGGTTGCCCTGGCAGAAGTCGATGTCGAAGTCGGGCATCGACACCCGCTCCGGGTTCAGGAATCGCTCGAACAGCAGGTTGTACTGCAGCGGGTCCAGGTCGGTGATCAACAGCACGTACGCGACCAGCGAGCCCGCGCCCGAGCCCCGGCCCGGGCCCACCGGGCAGCCGTTGTTCTTCGCCCAGCGGATGAAGTCACCCACGATGAGGAAGTAGCCGGGGAAGCCCATCTTGATGATGGTCGCGAGCTCGAATTCCAGCCGGTCGACGTAGCGCGGGCGCACCGCCTCGCGCTTGGCCTCGTCCGGGTAGAGCAGCTTGAGCCGGTCCTCCAGGCCCTCGTACGAGAGCATGCGGAAGTACTGCTCCATCGGCATCGGCGTGCCGTCGGCCTGGATCGGCGTCGGGAAGTCGGGCAGCTGCGGCTTGCCCAGCACCAGGCTCAGGCTGCAGCGCCGCGCGATCTCCACCGTGTTGGCGATCGCGCTGGGCAGGTCGGCGAACAGCCGCTCCATGTCGGCCTGCGACTTGAAGTGCTGGCTCGGCAGGAAGCGCTTGATCCGCTTCGGGTTGGCCAGCGTCTCGCCGTCGGCGATGCACACGCGGGCCTCGTGGGCCTCGAAGTCCTCCTCGCCGAGGAACTGGATCGGATGCGTCGCCACGACCGGCAGGCCGGCCTTGGCCGCCAGCGGCACCAGTTGGCGCAGCAGCGCCTCCTGGCCCGGCAGCCCGGCGCGCTGCAGCTCGATGTAGAAGCGGTCCGGATAGATCGCCGCCAGCCGCCGGGCCCAGTCCAGCGCCTTGGCCTCGTCGCCGGCGACCAGCGCCTGGCCGACCGGGCCGAACTGCATGCCGCCCAGGCAGATCAGGCCCTCGTGCAGTTCCTGCATCCATTCCAGCTTCAGCAGCGCCTGGTTGCGCTGCACGTTCTGGATCCAGGCGCGCGACAGCAGCTCGCTCAGGTTCAGGTAGCCCTGGAAGTTCTGCACCAGCAGCAGCACGCGGCTGGGCGGCTTGTCGGCGGCGTCGGGCTCGAGCCAGACGTCCGCGCCGAGGATGGGCTTGACGCCCTTCTTGCGGCAGGCGTTGTAGAACTTCACTCCGCCGAACAGGTTGGCCAGGTCGGTCAGTCCGAGGGCGACCTGCCCGTCCTTGGCCGCCGCGGCGGCGGCGTCGTCGATGCGCAGCGTGCCGTCGACGACTGAAAACTCGGTGTGGATGCGGAGGTGAACGAAAGCCATCGGCGGATTGTAAGAAGGCTATGCTCGCCCCCCATCGAACACGCCCACGGAGCGCCCCGATGACGATGTCGCCCTCGCCGACCCTGCTCGCCCTGATGACCGCGCTGGCCCTGGCCACCGCCCAGCCCGCGAGCGCCGCGGCGCCGGCCAAGGCCATCGAGAAGGCGGCGCCGAAGCCGGCCGCCCAGCCGGCCGCCGCGCCGGCCAAGCCGGCCCGGAGCAGCGCCGACATCCTGGCCACCGCGCCGGCGGCCGACTGGCGCGACGTCGACCCGGACAACCTGCTGGTCATGACGCTGCCGCAGGGCCAGGTCTTCATCGAGCTGGCGCCGCGCTTCGCGCCGGCCCACGTCGACAACATCCGCGCGCTGGCCCGCGGCGGCTACTACGACGGCCTGGCGATCGTGCGGGTGCAGGACAACTTCGTCACCCAATGGGGCGACCCCAACGCGGACGACGAGGAGGCCGGCATCAAGGGCAAGGCCAAGCCCTTCCCCACGGGCGCGAAATCGCACCTGCCGGCCGAGTTCTCGATCCCCCTCAAGGGCGTGCCGATGACGGTGCTGCCGGATGCCGAGGGCTGGGCGCCGCGCGCCGGCCAGGTGGATGGTTTCCCGGTGGCGGCGGATCCGAAGACCGGCCGGGCCTGGCTGGCGCACTGCTACGGCAGCGTCGGCGCGGGACGCGGCAACGCGGTCGATTCCAGCACCGGCGCCGAGCTCTACGCGGTCATCGGCCATGCGCCGCGGGGGCTGGACCTGAACATCACGGTCGTGGGCCGGGTGCTGAAGGGGATGGAGTTCCTGTCCTCGCTGCCGCGCGGCGGCGCGACGATGGGTTTCTACGACAAGCCCGAGCAGCGCCTGGGCATCGAGCGGGTGGCGCTGGCGGCGGCGCTGCCGCCGGAGCAGCGTCCGGCGCTGCAGGTGCTGCGCACCGACACGCCGACCTGGCAGGAGCTGCTGAACGCGCGCCGCCATCGCAGTGGCTGGTTCGTGCACAGCCCGGGCTACACCGACCTGTGCGGTGCCGCGGTGCCGGTGCGCGCGAAGCCGGCCTCCGGCCCCGACGTGAAGCTCAACGAGCCCAAGTCCCCCGCGACCCAACGCTGATCGCCCCAAGGGACGCCCCCGGCACGCGCCGGCAAGGCCACCGAGCACCCGGGCAGCCCCCGACCGGCGCTGCGCGCCGGCAAGGTCAGCGAGCGCGGGTGGGGCCGGAATGGGGCTTGGGGTTCCCGGAGGGAGGCCCCATGCCCCGTGAAGCGCCCGCGCCTGGCCTCCCGAAGTCCCTCTCCCCTGCCCGCCTACAATCCCGCGTTTTGCTGATCCAGCGTGGGTGTGAACCCACCGCGCCGGCATGACCACCGCCGTACCGCCTGACTCCCAAGCCGTTCTCAACATCTCCTGCTACCTCTTCGTCGCCATTGAAGCGCCGGAGGCCCTGCGGGACGCGCTGCACGAGCGCGCGATGGCCTTGGGCCTGAAGGGCACGGTCCTGATCGCGGAAGAAGGCATCAACCTGTTCCTGGCCGGCGAGCCCGACGCGGTGCACGCGTGGGTGGCGGCGCTCAGAAGCGATGCGCGATTCGCCCCGCTGGCCCCCAAGGAAAGCTGGAGCGACGCGGTCCCGTTCCGCAAGCTGCTGGTGAAGGTGAAGCCCGAGATCATCCGGATGAATCATCCGACGATCCGTCCGGACCAGGCGCCGCGCGCGCCCGCGCTGCCGGCGGCGACCTTGCGTCGCTGGCTGGATCAGGGTCATGACGACGAAGGCCGCCCGGTGGTCACGCTGGACACGCGCAATGCCTTCGAGGTCGATGTCGGCGCCTTCGACGGCGCGATCGACTGGCGCATCTCGAAGTTCAGCGAGTTCCCCGACGCGGTGCAAGCACACCGTGACGAGCTGGCCGGCAAGACGGTGGTGAGCTACTGCACCGGCGGCATCCGCTGCGAGAAGGCCGCGCTCTACCTGGAGCAGGAGACCGTGAGCCACGGACTGGACGCGAAGGTGTACCAGCTCGAAGGCGGCATCCTGAAGTACTTCGAGGAAGTCGGCGGGGCGCATTACCACGGCGACTGCTTCGTCTTCGACGAGCGCCGCGCGGTCGATCCCGAACTGGCGCCCTCGCCCGACTCCGTCGTCGAATGACCGAGCGTCCCACCTTCGGCGCGCGGCTGATGAAGCTGCTGGGCCTGGCCGTGCTGGCGACTGCGTTGCTGGCGATGGCCTTCCGGGCGCCGGACCGGCCGCTGGAAAGCCTGATCGCGCGCTGGGCGCCGCCGCCGTCGGACTTTCTCGAACTGAAGCTGCCGGATGGACAGACCCAGTTGGTCCATTTCCGCGACGAGGGCCCGCGCTCCGACACCACGCCCATCGTGCTGCTGCACGGCACCGCGGCGAGCCTGCACACGTGGGAGGGCTGGGCGAAGTCGCTCAGCGCGACGCGTCGCGTGATCACGCTGGACCTGCCCGGCTTCGGCCTGACGGGGCCGTCTCCTCTAGGCGATTACAGCGACGACGCCTATGACTCGTTCCTGTTGTCGTTTTTCCGGCAGTTGCAAATTGGCCGCATGGTGCTCGGCGGCAACTCGATGGGCGGCGGCCTGGCCTGGCAGTACGCGGCGCGCCACCCCGAGCAGATCGCCGCGCTGGTGCTGGTCGACGCGGGCGGCCTCGAGATCCGCGGCGACGCGATGCCCGCCGGGCTGCGGGTGCCCGAGTGGCGCGTGCTGCACTGGCTGGCCGGCGTGTTCCTGCCGCGGCCGCTGGTGGATCGTGGCGTGCGCGAGGTCTACGGCGACCCGTCCAAGGTGACCGCGGCGCTGGTGGACCGCTACTTCGAGCTCACGTTGCGCGAGGGCAACCGCGAGGCGCTGACGCAGCGGCTGGCGCAGCGCGAGCCCGGCCGCCACGCCGAGCTGCTGGCGCGCGTGCAGGCGCCGACGCTGATCCTGTGGGGCGGCCAGGACCGCCTGATCCCGCCCGCCGCGGCCGAGGTCTTCCACCGCGCCATCAAGAACAGCCAGGTGCGGGTCTTCCCCGACCTGGGGCATGTCCCCCAGGAGGAGGACCCGGCGTCCACCGTCCAGGCCATTCACACGTTTTTGCACTCTCCTTAACCCTGATGGCCGCCACGCGTGCGGCATTGCAACAATCCCCCCCATTCCGGAACCGCCTCCCCCGAGGCGGGCTCGAACCGCCCCGAAGGCGGAACCGGAAGTCCATTCCACGATGCCTGCTCAATCTCAAGGAGCCTTCATGCAACGACGACAACTGATCGCCCGCGCCGCCCTGGCCGCGTGCGCCCTGCTGGCCACCGCCGGCGCGCACGCCCAGGCCCCTGACTGGAAGAAGATCCGCATCGGCGTCGAAGGCGCCTATCCCCCGTTCTCCGAAGTCGGCGCCGACGGCAAGCTCAAGGGCTTCGAGATCGACCTGGCCTACGCGCTGTGCGCCGAGATGAAGGCCGAGTGCACGCTGGTCCAGCAGGACTTCGACGGCCTGATCCCCGCGCTGCAGGCGCGCAAGGTGGACGCGATCATTGCCTCGGTGTCGATCACCGACGAACGCAAGAAGGTCATCGCCTTCTCCAACCCGTACTACAACACCCCGGCCCGCTTCACCGCGAAGGCGGACGCCAAGTTCGACTTCTCGCCCGCCGGCCTGAAGGGCAAGAAGATCGGCGTGCAGCGCGCGACGATCCATGAGAAGTTCGCCGCCGACACCTTCAAGCAGAGCGAGATCGTCCGCTACGCGACGCAGGACCAGGCCTTCCTGGACCTGAAGTCGGGCCGCGTCGACCTGACGCTGGCGGACATGGTGGCGGCCGACGTGGGCTTCATCAAGACCCCGGCCGGCAAGGGCTTCGGCTTCGTCGGCCCGAGCTACAGCGACGTGAAGTACTTCGGCGTCGGCAGCGGCGTCGGTCTGCGCAAGGCCGACGAGAAGACGCTGGGCAAGAAGTTCAACGACGCGATCGCCGCGGTCAAGGCCAACGGCTCGTTCAAGAAGCTCAACGACAAGTACTTCGAGTACGACATCTCGGCCAAGTGATCGGCCTCGGGGTCCGGCGCCGCGCCGGGCCCCGCTCCCCGCCCCGATCCCCGATCCTCTCCCCCTTCCCCCTCTCCGGTGCCGCGATCGCCCCTTCCCGGGCGGCCCGCGTGCCGGGCGCATGCGAACGAACAAGGACCATCGAATGATCCTGCACGGCTTTCTGCCCAGCCTGCTCGAGGGCGCCGTACTGACCCTGGGCGTGGCGCTCGGCTCGATGGCGCTGGCCATGGTGCTGGGCCTGCTCGGCGCGATGGCCAAGCTGTCGAAGTTCCGCGTCGCCAAGGGCGTCGCGACGGTCTACACGACGCTGATCCGCGGCGTTCCCGACCTGGTGCTGATGCTGCTGATCTTCTTCGGCGGCCAGGTCGCGGTGAACGCGATCGCGCTGCAGCTCGGTCACGACGACTACATCGACATCAACCCGTTCATCGCTGGCGTGGTCACGATCGCCTTCATCTTCGGCGCCTACCTGACCGAGGCCTTCCGCGGCGCGTTCCTGGCGGTGCCGCCGGGGCAGCGCGAGGCCGGCCTGGCCTTCGGCATGAGCCCCGGGCAGGTGGTCTGGCGCATCACGCTGCCGCAGATGATCCGGCATGCGCTGCCGGGCCTGTCCAACAACTGGCTGGTGCTGATCAAGAGCACCGCCATCGTGTCGGTCATCGGGCTGCACGACCTGATGATGCGCGGCTCGCAGGCGGCCGCGGCGACGCGCGAGCCGTTCTCGTTCTACCTGGCGGTCGCGCTGATTTACCTGGGCTTCACCTCGCTGTCGGAGCTGCTGTTCGACCAGCTCCAGAAGCGCCTGTCCGTGGGCGTGCGGCGCCACTCGCTGTAACCGCCGACACCGCCATCGACGCCCGCGTCGCGCTCCCCCGCCGTCCGCGACCGACGCCCCCTCCGACACCGACCGAACGACACCTCCCATGAACCTGGACGCCATCGTCGAGAACCTCCCGCGCTACTTCGAGGGCGCGCTGGTCACGGCCGAACTGCTGATCGTCTCGCTGCTGATCGGCCTGGCCTGCGCCGTCCCGCTGGCGATCCTGCGCACGCTGCCCAACAAGCTGCTGTCGCGCGCGGTCTGGGTCTACACCTACGTGTTCCGCGGCACGCCGATGCTGGTGCAGCTGTTCCTCATCTACTACGGCCTGGGCCAGTTCGAGTGGATGCAGCAGAGCGCGCTGTGGCCGCTGTTCAGCTCGGCGTGGTTCTGCGCCTGCCTGACCTTCGTGCTCAACACCTGCGCCTACACGACCGAGATCATCGCGGGCTCGATCCGGTCGCTGCCGCACGGCGAGATCGAGGCGGCCAAGTCGCTGGGCATGAGCCGCGGCGTGATGCTGCGCCGCATCGTGCTGCCGCATGCGCTGCGCCGCGCGCTGCCCGCCTACAGCAACGAGGCGATCTTCATGCTGCACGGCACGGCGCTGGCCAGCGTGGTGACCATCATGGACATCACCGGCATCGCCCGCGACATCAACGCCACCTACTACATCCCGTTCGAGGCCTTCATCACCGCCGCGCTCTTCTACTTCGCGATGACGCTGGTGCTGGTGGGGCTGTTCCACCAGGCCGAGAAGCGCTGGCTCAAACCGCTGATGCCGCGCTGATCCGGCCCGGCCGCTGGAGATTCCCATGCAACTCAGACAACACCCGCTCCCGAGCCCGACGCCGGGCACCCAGCGCGAGCTGGTCTCGCTGCACTACGGCCAGCCCGGCCAGGGCCAGAAGGCCTACATCCAGGCCTCGCTGCATGCCGACGAGCTGCCCGGCATGCTGACCGCGTGGCACCTGCGCCGCCACCTGGACGCGCTGGAGGCCGCGGGCCGGCTGCGCGGCGAGGTGATCCTGGTGCCGATGGCCAATCCGATCGGCCTGTCGCAGTGGTGGCTGCAGTCGCACCTGGGCCGTTTCGATGGCCTGTCGGGCGAGAACTTCAACCGCCACTACCCCGAGTACATCGAGTCCGCCGCCCGCCACGCCGAGCCGCGCCTGGGCGCCGATCCGGCGCACAACGTCGCGGTGCTGCGCGCCGCGCTGAAGACCGAGGTCCAGGCCTCGCCGGCCGACACCGAGCTCAAGGCGCTGCGCAAGGCGCTGTTCCTGATGGCCTGCGACGCCGACGTCGTGCTGGACCTGCACTGCGACGCGCAGGCGGTGATGCACCTCTACACCGAGACGCCGTGCTGGCCGCAGTGCGAGCCGCTGGCGGCCTTCCTGGGCGCCGGCGTGACGCTGCTGGCCACCGACTCCGGCGACAACCCGTTCGACGAGGCCTGCTCGCAGGTCTGGTGGAAATGGGCGAAGCATTTCGGCGACCGCTTCCCGATCCCGCAGGCCTGCCTGTCGGTGACGGTGGAGCTGCGCGGCCAGCAGGACGTGCACCACGACCTGGCGGCCAAGGACGCGCAGGCGATCGTCGATTTCCTGAT
Source organism: Mitsuaria sp. GD03876 (assembly GCF_029840635.1). Taxonomy (GTDB): domain Bacteria; phylum Pseudomonadota; class Gammaproteobacteria; order Burkholderiales; family Burkholderiaceae_C; genus Roseateles. The sequence continues at coordinate 99,408 of NZ_JAOCCU010000014.1, forward strand.
CCATCGCGGCCTCGTCGCCGCGGACGGCCCGGCGCCCCGGGTGCCGGCGCCGGTGGGCGACGCGCGGCCGCTGGCGGGGTCGATCCCGATCCCGTCGCCGGTCGGCGGCGTGCTGACCTTCCTGCGCGAGGTCGGCGAGACGGTGGCCGCGGGCGACGTGATCGCCCAGGTCATCGACCCGATCACCGCGTCGGTGACCGATCTGAGGAGCCCGGTGGACGGGCTGCTGTTCGCACGCGACACGCTGCGCCTGGTCACCGCCGGGGCACGTGTGGCGAAAGTCGCGGGCCGCGAGGCGACCCGCACCGGAAAACTGTTGGGAGCCCGTTGATGTCCGCGGCCAGTCTTGTTGTCGACAACCTCCATAAACGCTACGGCGAACGCGAAGTGCTCAAGGGCGTGTCCCTGGCCGCGAAACCGGGCGACGTGATCACGCTGATCGGGTCCAGCGGCTCGGGCAAGAGCACCTTCCTGCGCTGCCTGAACCTGCTGGAACAACCTTACGAAGGCACGCTCAAGCTCGGCGCCGAGGAGCTGAAGCTGGTGCGCGACCGCGACGGCAGCCTCAAGGCCGGCGACGCCGCGCAGCTGCAGCGCTGGCGCGCGCGGCTGGCGATGGTGTTCCAGAACTTCAACCTGTGGGGCCACCGCACGGTGCTGGAGAACGTCATCGAGGCGCCGATCCACGTGCTCAAGCAGTCGCGGGCCGAGGCGATCGAGAAGGCCGAGGCGCTGCTGGCGCGGGTCGGGGTGTCGCATCGCAAGGACGTCTACCCGGCGCAGCTCTCGGGCGGCGAGCAGCAGCGCGTGGCGATCGCGCGCGCGCTGGCGGTGGAGCCCGAGGTGATGCTGTTCGACGAACCCACCTCGGCGCTCGATCCGGAGCTGGTCGGCGAGGTGCTGAAGGTGATGCGCGACCTGGCGGCGGAAGGCCGCACGATGATCGTCGTGACGCACGAGATGGGCTTCGCGCGCGAGGTGTCCTCGCACACGATGTTCCTGCACCAGGGCCGCGTGGAGGAACAGGGCAACCCGCGCGAGGTCCTCGCGCAGCCGAAGAGCGAGCGCCTGAAGGCCTTCCTGAGTGGCGGCCTGAAATAAGGCCCCGCGCGCGCGCCGGGTAACGCCCGTCGCGCGCCGCCCCAGGCGGCGGTAAGCTCGCGCGCCGGCATTCGCCGTCCTTTCCTTCGACACGCAGACAAGGAGACGAGATGAGCTCACGCTTCTGGTTGGCGCTCCACGTGGGTGCGCTGCTTTCGCTGTCGGCCGCGGCCCAGGAGGTCACGCTGACGCGCCTGGAATGCGGCAACGGGACCAACGACCCGCGCCGCTTCAGCGACACCTACGCCTACACCGAGACCTCCAAGCCCTTCACCTTCAGCTGCTACGTCATCCGGCATGGCGCGGACGTGATGGTGTGGGACACCGGCTACCTGCCCGGCTCCGCCCCGAGCGCGACCAACAAGCCGCTGGCCGACCTGCTGCGCCAGATCAAGGTCGATCCCGCCGAGGTGAAGTTCGTCGGCATCAGCCATTTCCATGCGGACCACACCGGGCAGCTCGGCCCGCTGAAGAACGCGACGCTGCTGATCGGCAAGGGCGACTGGGAAGGCATCAACGCGACGCCGCCGATGGGCGGCGCCAACGCCAAGGGCTTCGCCGAGTGGATCGCGGAGAAGCGCAAGGTGGAGACGCTGACCGCGGACAAGGACGTGTTCGGCGACGGCTCCGTGATGGTGCTGCGCGCGCCGGGCCACACGCCCGGGCACAGCATGCTGCTGGTGCGGCTCAAGGAGATGGGCCCGGTGCTGCTGAGCGGCGACGCGGTCCACTTCCATGAGAACTACGAGCACGAGGGCGTGCCCGGCTTCAACGACGACCGCGCGCAGACGATCGCGTCGATCCAGCGGATGAAGCAGATCGAGAAGAACCTGAAGGCCACGGTCATCATCCAGCACGACCCGCGCGACATCGGCAAGCTGCCCGCCTTCCCGGCCGCGGCGAAGTAGCGGCGGCGCGGCGCCTCGACCCGGTATCCCGAAGACCGCGGCGCCCACGGGGCCGCGGCCAGAGGACTAGGCGTTGCGGCGCCGCTCCCGCAACATGAAGAGGTAGAGGCCCTCGACCTTCTCGCGAGCCCACGGCGTCTTGCGCAGGAACTTCAGGCTGGACTTGATACTGGGCTCGAAGGCGAAGCAGCGCAGCGGGATGCGGTCGTCGAGGCCCTCCCAGCCGTACTCCTCCACCAGCGCGGTGACGATGGCCTCCAGGGTCATCCCGTGCAGCGGGTTGCGGGGTTGGGCGGGAGGCGGCGGGACGGCGTCGGTCATCCGCGGATTGTCGCCGCCCTGCCCTCAGGCCTTCTGCAGGGCGAGCAGGTAGTTCACCCCCATCCAGCCGTTGAGGCTGAAGCTCCTGGCCGTCGGGTGATAACGCAGCCCCTTCTGGTCGCGCAGGACCAGCCCCGCCGACGCGGCCATCGCCTTGAGCTCCCGGGGTCGGATGAACTTCGCGAAGTCATGCGAGCCCCGCGGTAGCACCTTCAACACGCGCTCGGCGCCGACGATGGCGACCAGCCAACTGAGCGGCGACCGGTTGATGGTGGAGAAGAACACCCATCCGCCTGGCTTCACCAGCGTCGCGCAGGCGGCCACCACCTGCGCCGGATCGGGCACGTGCTCGAGCATCTCCATGCAGGTCACCACGTCGAAAGCGCCGGGCGCTTCGCGGGCCAGGTCCTCGGCCGCGATGTGGCGATAGGCGACGCGGGCCTGGCTCCGCGCCGCGTGGATCGTGGCCACCTTCAGGCCCTTGTCCGCCAGGTCGATGCCCAGCACGTCGGCGCCGCGATGCGCCATCGACTCGGCCAGGATGCCGCCGCCGCAGCCGACGTCCAGGACACGCTGGCCCCGCAGCGAGACCAGTTGGTCGATCCAGTCGAGGCGATGCGGATTGATCGCGTGCAGCGGCCAGAACTCCGACCCGGCGTCCCACCAGCGGGCGGACAGCGCCTGGAACTTGTCGAGTTCGGCGGCATCGAAATTGGTGTGCGTGGTCATGTCGTTTCCTTGTCTCGAGTGAATCACCAGCGACCCTGGCGACGGTTCCAGCGATAGAGCAGCCGGGCGAAGGCGATGTAGGCCCAGGAGGTCAGGCGTCGCAGGCCGGGCAGGCCCAGCGGCTTGAGCAGCCATCCCCAGCGCGGCTGCAACGACCAGGTGGTGAGGAGCGCGTCCGCGCCGATTTGCAGCTGGCCCTTGGTATCGACGAGGTGCAGCCGTTCGCGCACGTCTTCCAGTTCGAGCCCCAGCGCGGCCAGGCGCTCGGGGTGGCGATGCACGTCCACCCATTCGACGTCGTCCTCGGCGATGCGCGCCTTCATGGCGCACACGCCGGCATCGCAGACGGGACAGGCGCTGTTGTAGTAGACGGTGTGATGCGGGGCGGCCGTCTCGGCGGCGGGGGGCCCGGAGGGACTCGGATCGGCGGACATGCGGACTCCTGATGTGGAACGGAGCATACAGCATGATTAGCTAAATGGCTAACTAGCTAATTAGCAGATTCGCTTCAGGCGATCTAAGATGCGGGGATGGACAAGATCTTCGAAGCACTGGCCTCGACACCGCGGCGCATGATCCTGGCGTATCTCTCCGAGACGGAGCTCTCGGCGGGCGACATCGCGAGCCGCTTCGAGATGACGAAGCCGTCGCTGTCCAAGCACCTGAAGATCCTGGAGGGCGCCGGCCTGGTGAAGGCCGAGAAGCGCGGCCAGTTCGTCTTCTACAGCCTGCAGCGGGAGAGCCTGGCCAACACGCTGACCGGCTTCGTGCAGCAGGTCTGCCCGGTGTCGACGAAGCTGCGCAAGGAAAGCAAGGGGATCGCCGCGGCCAAGACCTCGCGGGCCCGCTGAGGTCGGCGCCCTCGGCGCACCCTTCAGCCCCGCGTCGCCGGCTTGCGCTTCACGGCCGATGGCTGAGGCGTGACGACCTCCTCCGCGAAGCGTTTGCGGTAGTCGTTCGGAGCCACGCCGACCCGGCGCAGGAACGCGCGCCGGAATCCATCGGCATTCGCATAACCGACGAGATCCGCCAGACGCTTCAGCGGCACGGCGGAGTCCTCCAGCAATCGACGCGCAGCATCCACGCGCGCGGACTCGACGAAATCGGCGGGCGTCACCCCGGTGTCCGCGCGGAACACGCGCGAGAAGTTGCGGTCGCTCATGCCCGCGCGAGCGGCCAGCGCGGGCACCGACAGGTCGGCGCGCAGGTTGGCCAGCACGTGGTCCTGCAGGTCCCGGATGCCGGAGCGCTGCGCCGTCTGCGCCGCCAGGTGCGCGCTGAACTGGGACTGCCCGCCCGGGCGCTTGAGGAACATCACCAGCTCGCGCGCCACGCGCAGCGCCAGGTCGCGGCCGTGGTCTTCCTCGACCATCGCCAACGCCAGGTCCATGCAGGCCGTCACGCCGGCGGAGGTGTAGGTATTGCCGTCCTTGACGTAGATGCTGTCGGGGTCGACCTGCGCCTGCGGGTACTCCCGCGCCAGCCGGTCGGCGGAATTCCAATGCGTCGTGACGCGCTTGCCGTCGAGCAGGCCGGCGGCCGCCATCACGAAGGCCCCGCTGCACACCGAGCCGATGCGCCGGACGGTTTTCGCCTGCCGCCGCAACCAGGCGCTCAGTTCAGGATTTCCCGTGATCGCCTCCGCGTGCGGACTGCCGGCCACCAGCAGCGTGTCCAGGGTCCCGCGGTGCGTGGCCACCGTGGCATCGGCCATCAGCCGCAAGCCGCTGCTGCACTTGAGCGCGCCCTCCTCCGTGCCGATGACCTGCACCCGATAGGCGCGCGGGTCGCCGAGCTGGCGTGCCGCTTCGGCGAAGACGTCGGCCGGGCCGGCGACATCGAGCAACTGCACGCGGGGGAAGGCGAGGATGGCGATCTTCATTGGCTGGGTTGGCTGGGGATTTGGCGGAATACGTCGTCCATGGGCGGGGCGCTTTGTCGGCACGTGGCCGAAAATATCCATACCGTCAAATTCAGCCAATCGGGGTCAATCATGGAACACGCCACGACCATCGTCAATCCGCAGCCCGCGTCAAACCCGTCGCGAGGCGGCACCGCGTCCATCCGGAACCTTCCGGTGAACCTCTTCGGCTCGGTGATGGGCCTGTCGGGCCTGGCGATGGCCTGGCGCCTCGCACCCGCGACCTTCGGCGTCAGTCCCTGGGTCGGGGAAGCCATCGGCGCGCTGGCGGTGGGCGTCTTTCTGCTGCTCGCGGCCGGCTACCTGGCCAAGTTCGCCAAGCACCGCGACGCCGTGCTCGACGAGTTCCGCCACCCCGTGGCCGGGAACTTCTTCGGCACCATCGCGATCGCGATCCTGCTGCTCTCCGCCGTGATCGGCCCCTACAGCGAAGCGCTGGGCCAGTGGATCTGGACGGTCGGCACGATCGTCACGTTCGCCTTGAGCGTCGTGGTGGTGGGTCGACTGCTCAACGGCCAGGTGAGCACGGCCCTCGCGGTGCCGGCCTGGCTCATTCCCGGCGTCGCCACCCTGGACATCGCCGTCACCGGCGGGCGGATGCCGATGGCGTGGGCCGCGGAAGTGAACCTGGCGGCCCTGGCGGTGGGCACCGTGATGGCGCTGGTGCTCTATGTCCTGATCCTCAGCCGCCTGGTGCACCAGGAGCCCCTGGCCAAGGGCATGGTGCCGACGCTGGTGGTGCTGGTGGCGCCCTTCGCGGTGGGTTTCCTGGCGTACGGCAATGTGTTCGGCATCGACCGGTTCGGCGCGCTGCTCTTCTACTTCGGCCTGTTCGTCTTCATCGTGGTGGCGCCGAAGGTATTCCGGCGCGAGGTGCCGTTCGCGCCGAGCTGGTGGGCCATCAGTTTCCCGATGGCGGCGCTGAGCAATGCGGCGCTGAAATACGCGGCGACGCAGGACGCGCCGGCGCTGAAGGCGGTGGCCCTGGTGTTGCTCGTGATCCTGACCGTCGCCGTGGCGATGCTGGGCTGGCGCACGGCGCGCATCGCGCTGAACGGCAAATTGCTGTCCGCTTGACGTCGCAACTGGAGCCGTCTCCTGGGCCATGCTGAATGCGCTGAGCGCAGGCGCGGAAATCATCCGAAAGGAACTCGCGGCCTGAATCCGGGGTATCGGAAATGCAAAACGCCCGGCTGGCCGGGCGGTTCATATGCGCTGAGGTCCGCTCAAGTTTCCCGCGCCACGCAGACGCGCGAGGTCGACAATGCGGGCACTTTCCTTCGACCTTGCGCTTCATGCTGACTTGGCAACTCGAGGACCCCACGGACATCGCGGCGGCCAACAAATACGCCTTCTACAAGCCGTCGCCGGAGGTTCTCTCCAAGGTCGCGGTCGGCGAAGTCGTGAAGCTGATTTTCCGAGGGGAAGGTGCCGACGCGAACGAGGTGCATGTCGAGCGCATGTGGGTGATCGTGGATGCCATCCATCCTGCCAATCGCTTCGAGGGTCGACTGGACAACGACCCTTACGAGATTCGCGGCCTGCAAGCTGGCGATCCGGTGAGCTTCGAGGCGCGGCACATCATCGATACCGCGCACCACGACCCCCACGACCTCACTGCCAAGTACGTCAAGCGCGCCTTCGTCACTCATCGAATTCTTCGCGACGGGAAGGCCATCCGTTTCCTCTATCGCGAGGCGCCGGACGACGAGCAGGACAGCGGTTGGCGATTCACCGCTGGCGACGAGACCGACGAGTACATGGACGACGCGAACAACATCGGCTACGTGTCTCTCGGAATCGTGCTGTCGAAGGATGATTCGGTGCTTCACCTCCTGGACGAGGGTGAGGGTTCCGCGTTCAAGCGCGATGAGGCATCGGGGTGCTTCGTTCCGGATTTGCGCGGCTGAGTTTTCTCGCGCGGTTTCTGATCTGAGGCGCGCGTCAGAAATGCAAAACGCCCGGCAAGCCGGGCGTTCTGTTTGGAGCGATCGAATCGATCAGCGAGCGGCAACCCCTTCGGTCATCGCGCCCTTGCCTTCCTTGGCGGCGAATTTCTGAACCAGCGCGGCGTACTTCGGCGAGGCCTTCAGCTCGGCATACCGAGCTTCAGCCTTGGCGCGTTGGCCAACGTTCAGCGCGAAGTCTTCGGTGCGGTCCGCCGCGGCTAGGCCGGACTCGCGATAGATCTCCAAGTCGGCCAGCACTTCAGCGCGGGACTTCTGGCTCGCGGTGATCGGGTCGAGGTGGCTGTAGCTCTGCGCGAAGGCCGACGAGCCCACGGCGGAAACAGCGATCAGGGCGGCGGCGATCAGGGTCTTGGTGGCGGTCATGATGGGTTCCCTTGAGAGAGCGGTTGAGGTCGGTGTCTGGTGTCGAGGGCGGTTTCGTTTGCCCATGTCGAAACAATAGACGTCGACCTCATCCGCATAAATGCAGCCACCGCGAATGCGCCGTTGCTGGCGGAACCACAATCAGGGAATCCCTCGCGGATCCGCTTCGGAACGATTGCGGTCGTTCATCAGAACGGTGCCGATGGACCGCTCTCGGCCAGGAGTGGCCGGTCAACGAGGACTGCTTTGCTCCAGTTCAGCGCTTCTTTCTGGTTTGCTGATCTCATGCTCAAATCCCGACCCAAATGAAAGACCGCATCAACTTCGTCGACGAGATTCTTGGCTTCATGTTCGAGCAAGGATTTGCTCGCAAATTCGAAGAGGTTGGGTCTCCCCCGAACGACCTCGATGTATGGTTTCGGAATGCACAGGTCTTCAGAACAGTGACAACCGAGAGGATGATCTCTAACGAGCAGCGTATTCGCCTCTTGGTACTCATTGAGGCGATCCGCCTCGACGCTATGTACGGAGCGTTGCCTGGCGAACCGCAGGAGTTTGATCTGACCGCTTACGAGTTCTCAGAGGATCTGCTGCTCTACAAGGAGCGAGTGATTGAGGAGGTCTTGCGTCAAGAATCAGTCCGTTCGTCAAAGATTGACCCGTACCCGTCGGAAGGTACGCCACGCCATTGACTTGATGACCACACTCGTCACGCCGAATATCACCATCGTTTGTCTGCTGCTGGTTAACAGTGGACATCGACGAGCGGCTGGTTTCGAGTAGGCGATCTGCAGGTGTTTGAGGACGCGCCTTAGGTCCGGCTCCAGCCTGAAGCGGCGGCAGCATCGCAGCGAGAGCGGCCCTGCCCTCGCTTGTCGAAAGCTCAATACTGTCAGCTCGAGCGCTCTCTATGATCGAGGCATCAGCGTAGTTTGAGGTGTTGATGGCAGTTAGAAAGGTTGATCTTCCGCTCCTCAACGCATGGCTGTCCGCGCGGTCAATTGCGCGGCATCTGCCCCTACCGGTTTTCGATCACGGAGGACTGCGCGTCGATGTCAACTCGGAATCGGAGACCTCGCGGTGGGTGTTCACCGAGGTTGGATGCGGACTTCGACAATTGGCGCGAGCCATCGACCGACCACGCTACTTCCTCAAACTTTGTGGCACGTCCGCTGACCTGAGAGCTGCGCTGCCGGCAGGTTGGGAGATTCAGTCCCCTGGATACTTCATGCATGCGGACAAGCAGATGCCTGTGCGATCTCTGCCGTTGGGATATAGCGTCAAAGTCGTCCGCGAAGACTCTGTGCTGCGCGCCCGGATCACGACGCGGACGGGTGAGCTCGCCGCCAGCGGCTATGCCGTCGAAACGTCGGAGGTGTTCATCTACGATCGAATCGTGACCGAGGCGAAACATCGCCGTCGAGGGCTAGGGGCGTGTCTGATGCAGTCGCTCCAGGGCGCGCGGAAGAATGTCGCCATACCCGAACTGCTCGTTGCAACTGAAGATGGCAGAGCCCTCTATTTGACGCTCGGTTGGGAGACCGTTTCCCCTTACACCACGGCGACGATTGCGCCGTAGCTACCACGGGAACGTCGGCATCGAGCGTTTTCCATCGCGGTCCGCTGGCGGCGTGGGGTCCAAGCAGCGACCGAAGTCGAGTGAGCCGACTTCCGCTCCCAGCCTGAAGCGGCTGCCTCAAACGCAAAACGCCCGTCAAGCCGGGCGTTTTGTTTGCAGCGATCGAATCGATCAGCGGGCGGCAACCCCTTCGGTCATCGCGCCCTTGCCTTCCTTGGCTGCGAATTTCTGAACCAGCGCCGCGTACCTCGGCGAGGCCTTCAGCTCGGCATACCGGGCTTCGGCCTTGACGCGCTGATTGATCTCGAGCGACGAATCTTCCGTGCGATCCACCGCGGCCAGGCCGGACTCGCGATAGATCTCCAGATCAGCCAGCACTTCGGCGCGGGACTTCTGGCTCGGGGTGATCGGGTCCAGGTGGCTGTAGCTCTGCGCGAAGGTCGACGTGCCCACGGCGGAAACAGCGATCAGGGCGGCGGCGATCAGGGTCTTGGTGGCGGTCATGATGGGTGCCTTTGAGAGAGCGGTTGAGGTCGGTGTCTGGTGTCGAGGGCGGTGTCGTTTGCCCATGTCGGAACAATAGATGTCGACCTCATCCGCATAAATGGGCCGCCAGCGAATGCGCTGTTCCCAGAGAATCAACAATCCAAGCACCGAGCGCCGCTTCACCAGAATCGACGTCTCTTCAATCGAATGGCACCCATGCGAAATGCAAGAACGCCCGGCACGCAGGTCGATCTGGAATCGAAGGAATGCTGCCCATGAGCGTCACATCACCGATCACTCCATGGCCTCTCACACGCCTCGACGGCGCGTTCATCACGGGATGGTCGGGACTGGAGATGGCGCTCGATGGCGGAAATGCCGTGGTGACGGACGAGACTGCGGTCACCGGTTTCTTCGGCGATACCCCGGTCGTCTGGGAGCATCCAGACGTCCCGTACCGACAGTTCGTGAGCCTTGAAATCGAAGTGGACTCCGGAGTTCGCTTTCAGCTGTTTGGCGACGATTCGATCGACGGGTCGAGCGGCTTGCTCCTCATGGAGGTGGTCCGTGAGCCGGTCCGTATCCCGGAAACGGTTGGCGAGATTTATCGGACTCGGACTTTGGGCTGCCTGCCGACAGGGACGGCAACGCTCACCGTGCTTGGGCAGAGCACGACCGGGGCCATCACGGATGTTGCGTTGAACTTCGAGGGGCAGGTATTGCGCCTGATAGCCGGCGAGGTACATCCACGCCAGGATGGCACCTTCCACATCGCGATTCCAGACGAGTCGGTACTTGTTCAACTGAATGGTGCACGACCCGACCCCGCCAGTTGATTCGAGGCGGCCGGATGCTGGGCAGTGGCTTTCTTGGATCTCTGTAAGAACACCTTCGATCGCGAGCTTCGCGACGCATGGATAACTGAACCCTGGGGGGAACATGGGACTGGCTTTGCAAGTTGGCGGTTTCGACGACGAGGACCAGGAGATCTTCGATCCGCTGTCCGCGGCGTTGGTCGAAGCAGGACTTCCGCCGTATGAGGAACCGCGAAGTCCTGGCGCCGAGGCGGTTTATTCCTGCGGCATGTGGGGCTACTCCGGCCTGCACACGCTGAGGAGAGTGGCGGCCTATCTTGGCGAGGGCTTGCCAATTCCCGGACCTTCTCGAGAGCATGCGGCTTCCGACCCCGTCCTGGAGGGCTTCTACGACCTGATGGCCCCGGGATTCGAGCATCTGGTGCTGCACAGCGACTGCGAAGGCTTCTACGCGCCGATCCGCTTTGAAGAAGTCATTTTCCCAAGCGACGAACTCAAGGTTCCGGGTGGCATGGTGGGATCCGCCGTGAAACTGCTGGAAGAGTGCCTGCGCCTGGCCCAGTGGTTGGAACTGCCGACAGACATCGACGCTGAAGGCGACGAAGTCTGGGCGGCGGCGGAAACGCCGGTGACCGAAGGTCCGAAGTGGAAACGTTATGGCGTGGAATCCTTCACCTGCATCCGGCTTATTCGAGCCTGCGAGGCCTCCATCAAGAGCGGCGCGGCGCTGGTGTTCTGCTGAAGTCGTTGACGCAAAGGGGGAACGCAAAACGCCCGGCAAGCCGGGCGTTCTGTTTGGGGCGATCGAATCGATCAGCGGGCGGCGACGCCTTCGGTCACGGCGCCCTTGCCTTCCTTGGCGGCGAATTTCTGAACCAGCGCCGCGTACTTCGGCGAGGCCTTCAGCTCGGCATACCGCGCTTCGGCCTTGGCGCGTTGGCCAACGTTCAGCGCGAAGTCTTCGGTGCGGTCCGCCGCCGCCAGGCCGGATTCGCGATAGATCTCCAGATCAGCCAGCACTTCAGCGCGGGACTTCTGGCTCGCGGTGATCGGGTCGAGGTGGCTGTAGCTCTGCGCGAAGGCCGACGAGCCCACGGCGGAAACAGCGATCAGGGCGGCGGCGATCAGGGTCTTGGTGGCGGTCATGATGGGTTCCCTTGAGAGAGCGGTTGAGGTCGGTGTCTGGTGTCGAGGGCGGTTTCGTTTGCCCATGTCGAAACAATAGACGTCGACCTCATCCGCATAAATGCAGCCACCGCGAATGCGCCGTTGCTGGCGGAACCACAATCAGGGAATCCCTCGCGGATCCGCTTCGGAACGATTGCGGTCGTTCATCAGAACGGTGCCGATGGACCGCTCTCGGCCAGGAGTGGCCGGTCAACGAGGACTGCTTTGCTCCAGTTCAGCGCTTCTTTCTGGTTTGCTGATCTCATGCTCAAATCCCGACCCAAATGAAAGACCGCATCAACTTCGTCGACGAGATTCTTGGCTTCATGTTCGAGCAAGGATTTGCTCGCAAATTCGAAGAGGTTGGGTCTCCCCCGAACGACCTCGATGTATGGTTTCGGAATGCACAGGTCTTCAGAACAGTGACAACCGAGAGGATGATCTCTAACGAGCAGCGTATTCGCCTCTTGGTACTCATTGAGGCGATCCGCCTCGACGCTATGTACGGAGCGTTGCCTGGCGAACCGCAGGAGTTTGATCTGACCGCTTACGAGTTCTCAGAGGATCTGCTGCTCTACAAGGAGCGAGTGATTGAGGAGGTCTTGCGTCAAGAATCAGTCCGTTCGTCAAAGATTGACCCGTACCCGTCGGAAGGTACGCCACGCCATTGACTTGATGACCACACTCGTCACGCCGAATATCACCATCGTTTGTCTGCTGCTGGTTAACAGTGGACATCGACGAGCGGCTGGTTTCGAGTAGGCGATCTGCAGGTGTTTGAGGACGCGCCTTAGGTCCGGCTCCAGCCTGAAGCGGCGGCAGCATCGCAGCGAGAGCGGCCCTGCCCTCGCTTGTCGAAAGCTCAATACTGTCAGCTCGAGCGCTCTCTATGATCGAGGCATCAGCGTAGTTTGAGGTGTTGATGGCAGTTAGAAAGGTTGATCTTCCGCTCCTCAACGCATGGCTGTCCGCGCGGTCAATTGCGCGGCATCTGCCCCTACCGGTTTTCGATCACGGAGGACTGCGCGTCGATGTCAACTCGGAATCGGAGACCTCGCGGTGGGTGTTCACCGAGGTTGGATGCGGACTTCGACAATTGGCGCGAGCCATCGACCGACCACGCTACTTCCTCAAACTTTGTGGCACGTCCGCTGACCTGAGAGCTGCGCTGCCGGCAGGTTGGGAGATTCAGTCCCCTGGATACTTCATGCATGCGGACAAGCAGATGCCTGTGCGATCTCTGCCGTTGGGATATAGCGTCAAAGTCGTCCGCGAAGACTCTGTGCTGCGCGCCCGGATCACGACGCGGACGGGTGAGCTCGCCGCCAGCGGCTATGCCGTCGAAACGTCGGAGGTGTTCATCTACGATCGAATCGTGACCGAGGCGAAACATCGCCGTCGAGGGCTAGGGGCGTGTCTGATGCAGTCGCTCCAGGGCGCGCGGAAGAATGTCGCCATACCCGAACTGCTCGTTGCAACTGAAGATGGCAGAGCCCTCTATTTGACGCTCGGTTGGGAGACCGTTTCCCCTTACACCACGGCGACGATTGCGCCGTAGCTACCACGGGAACGTCGGCATCGAGCGTTTTCCATCGCGGTCCGCTGGCGGCGTGGGGTCCAAGCAGCGACCGAAGTCGAGTGAGCCGACTTCCGCTCCCAGCCTGAAGCGGCTGCCTCAAACGCAAAACGCCCGTCAAGCCGGGCGTTTTGTTTGCAGCGATCGAATCGATCAGCGGGCGGCAACCCCTTCGGTCATCGCGCCCTTGCCTTCCTTGGCTGCGAATTTCTGAACCAGCGCCGCGTACCTCGGCGAGGCCTTCAGCTCGGCATACCGGGCTTCGGCCTTGACGCGCTGATTGATCTCGAGCGACGAATCTTCCGTGCGATCCACCGCGGCCAGGCCGGACTCGCGATAGATCTCCAGATCAGCCAGCACTTCGGCGCGGGACTTCTGGCTCGGGGTGATCGGGTCCAGGTGGCTGTAGCTCTGCGCGAAGGTCGACGTGCCCACGGCGGAAACAGCGATCAGGGCGGCGGCGATCAGGGTCTTGGTGGCGGTCATGATGGGTGCCTTTGAGAGAGCGGTTGAGGTCGGTGTCTGGTGTCGAGGGCGGTGTCGTTTGCCCATGTCGGAACAATAGATGTCGACCTCATCCGCATAAATGGGCCGCCAGCGAATGCGCTGTTCCCAGAGAATCAACAATCCAAGCACCGAGCGCCGCTTCACCAGAATCGACGTCTCTTCAATCGAATGGCACCCATGCGAAATGCAAGAACGCCCGGCACGCAGGTCGATCTGGAATCGAAGGAATGCTGCCCATGAGCGTCACATCACCGATCACTCCATGGCCTCTCACACGCCTCGACGGCGCGTTCATCACGGGATGGTCGGGACTGGAGATGGCGCTCGATGGCGGAAATGCCGTGGTGACGGACGAGACTGCGGTCACCGGTTTCTTCGGCGATACCCCGGTCGTCTGGGAGCATCCAGACGTCCCGTACCGACAGTTCGTGAGCCTTGAAATCGAAGTGGACTCCGGAGTTCGCTTTCAGCTGTTTGGCGACGATTCGATCGACGGGTCGAGCGGCTTGCTCCTCATGGAGGTGGTCCGTGAGCCGGTCCGTATCCCGGAAACGGTTGGCGAGATTTATCGGACTCGGACTTTGGGCTGCCTGCCGACAGGGACGGCAACGCTCACCGTGCTTGGGCAGAGCACGACCGGGGCCATCACGGATGTTGCGTTGAACTTCGAGGGGCAGGTATTGCGCCTGATAGCCGGCGAGGTACATCCACGCCAGGATGGCACCTTCCACATCGCGATTCCAGACGAGTCGGTACTTGTTCAACTGAATGGTGCACGACCCGACCCCGCCAGTTGATTCGAGGCGGCCGGATGCTGGGCAGTGGCTTTCTTGGATCTCTGTAAGAACACCTTCGATCGCGAGCTTCGCGACGCATGGATAACTGAACCCTGGGGGGAACATGGGACTGGCTTTGCAAGTTGGCGGTTTCGACGACGAGGACCAGGAGATCTTCGATCCGCTGTCCGCGGCGTTGGTCGAAGCAGGACTTCCGCCGTATGAGGAACCGCGAAGTCCTGGCGCCGAGGCGGTTTATTCCTGCGGCATGTGGGGCTACTCCGGCCTGCACACGCTGAGGAGAGTGGCGGCCTATCTTGGCGAGGGCTTGCCAATTCCCGGACCTTCTCGAGAGCATGCGGCTTCCGACCCCGTCCTGGAGGGCTTCTACGACCTGATGGCCCCGGGATTCGAGCATCTGGTGCTGCACAGCGACTGCGAAGGCTTCTACGCGCCGATCCGCTTTGAAGAAGTCATTTTCCCAAGCGACGAACTCAAGGTTCCGGGTGGCATGGTGGGATCCGCCGTGAAACTGCTGGAAGAGTGCCTGCGCCTGGCCCAGTGGTTGGAACTGCCGACAGACATCGACGCTGAAGGCGACGAAGTCTGGGCGGCGGCGGAAACGCCGGTGACCGAAGGTCCGAAGTGGAAACGTTATGGCGTGGAATCCTTCACCTGCATCCGGCTTATTCGAGCCTGCGAGGCCTCCATCAAGAGCGGCGCGGCGCTGGTGTTCTGCTGAAGTCGTTGACGCAAAGGGGGAACGCAAAACGCCCGGCAAGCCGGGCGTTCTGTTTGGGGCGATCGAATCGATCAGCGGGCGGCGACGCCTTCGGTCACGGCGCCCTTGCCTTCCTTGGCGGCGAATTTCTGAACCAGCGCCGCGTACTTCGGCGAGGCCTTCAGCTCGGCATACCGCGCTTCGGCCTTGGCGCGTTGGCCAACGTTCAGCGCGAAGTCTTCGGTGCGGTCCGCCGCCGCCAGGCCGGATTCGCGATAGATCTCCAGATCAGCCAGCACTTCAGCGCGGGACTTCTGGCTCGCGGTGATCGGGTCGAGGTGGCTGTAGCTCTGCGCGAAGGCCGACGAGCCCACGGCGGAAACAGCGATCAGGGCGGCGGCGATCAGGGTCTTGGTGGCGGTCATGATGGGTTCCTTTGAGAGAGCGGTTGAGGTCGGTGTCTGGGTTCGTTGCCGGCTTCGTTTGCCGTTGTCGAAACAATAGACGTCGACCCCATCCGCATAAATGCAGCCACCGCGAATGCGCTGTTGCTGGCGGAACAACAATCAGGGAATCCCTCGCAGATCCGCTGCGCAGCGACAGCGGATGCCTGGCTACGATTCGAATCTCGGCTTTGAATGCATCGGATGTATCCCGCCCCTAGCGAGATCGAGCTGTCATTCATCGAGCGTGCATACGCTCGCTTGGGCAACGCCTCGCATTGGCTGGGCCCGAGCTCAGGAGGTCTGCTCACAACCCGAAGGCGCGTAGCCGAGCTCTCTCTGAATCTGAGGCGGATCGCAAGACTTCTTGTCTGCCGGTGCGGCACAGCCGGCAAGCGCGACGAGCGCTGCCAGGAGAAAAATGGATGGGTACGTCCTCATGGGTGAGCTCCTTCAAGGTCTGGTCGCGATGGGGCGTCGTACGGCAATGACTTGCCGAAGCGTGTCCGTACCGGCTTGGGCTCAGCCCAGGCCGAGCTGCTTGCGCAGGCTCTTGTCGACCGGGCCGGAGGGCATGAAGCGGCGCAGCTTGCTCAGCAGGCTGGCCTGGCCCGGGGGCGTGCGTCGCATCCGCCAGGTCCCGAACGCCGCATCGACGATGGTGAGGGCGACGACCGTCGGGTCATCGCCGCGATTGACATTGGCGGAGAACGACTGCGTAACCCGCTGGCGTTCCTTGTCGTAGGCATTGATCAACGCGGCCACGTGAGGCGAGTTGGCATCGAGGCTGGTCTTCGTGTACGAAGGCTGGACCAGGGTCACGCGGATGCCGAACTGGCGCACCTCGTGATCCAACGATTCCGACAGCCCTTCGATGGCGTGCTTGGATGCCGCGTAGAGACCCATGTAGGGTCCCGGCAGGAAACCCAGCACGGAGCTGATGTTGATGATCCTGCCCTGCCGCCGCTCTCGCATGTGCGGCAACACCGCCTGCGAGACTCTGAGAACACCCAGCACGTTGGTATCGAACAGGGCGGCCGCCTCGGCAGGCATGGTCTCCTCCACCGCACCCATCATGTTGACGCCGGCGCTGTTGACGAGGACATCGACCCGCCCAGCGCGGCTGATCACTGTCTGAACGCCAGCAAGCACCGAGGTATCGCTGCGAACGTCCATCTCGACCAGTTCGACGCCGGCGACTGGGGTGGCTTTCTGGAGGTTGCGCACGGTGCCGAAGACGCGGCTGCCGCGCGAGAGGAACTTCTTGGCTGTCGCCAGCCCAATGCCGGAGGACACGCCGGTGATCAGGACAACAGGTTGATTCGTCATGGAGATCTCGGAATGGTCAGGGGTACGAGGGCAAAGCGCCGCCCAACGCGTGCCCATGCACGCGTGACACCTCGTCTTGGGGTCGCCGCTGACGGCGCGACCAAGGCAACTCTTTGGATCGCGTCCTCGCGCGGATCGCCCTTCTTGCGGCAGCCCGTGGCCACCGCGGAAGGGATCGGTGCGCTCAGGTCAGCATCGACTGCTGGGCGAAGATGCCCGCCATCGCGCCCTGCCAAGTTGCCTGGGTGACCGAGGGCAGGAACGGTGTGGCGAGATCGCCGGCGGCGTAGACGCCGGGCATGCTGGTCTGGCGGCGTTCGTCGACCTTGAGGGCGATGCCGACGGGCGTATCGACCGTGGCAAGGCCGAGGGACGCGTGCAGGTTCGCGGAAGGTCTGTTGCGCGGATGTGCGAACAGGACGTCGATCGCGACATTACGGCGGGACTCGAGATTGACAGTGGTGATATGGCCCTCGTGATGGGCGATCTCGATGATGCGGCCATCGACGACTGGAATCTTGCGGCGCGCCAGGTCGGCCTGGATATCGGGGGCGATGTCGTGACCATCGGCGAACACCGTCAACTTGTCAGTCCAATCGAGAAACAGCCTGGCGGATTGGTGCGACTGCGGGCTGGACCAGACGAGGCCCCAATGCCGGCCGGCGACCTCGAAGCCGTCGCAATAGGGGCAGGGCACGATGGACGTGCCCCAGCTTTCGGCAAAGCCCGGCACATCGGGCATCTGGTCGGTGACGCCATAGCTCAGGATCACGCGGCGTGCCCCCAGGCTTTGGCCATCGCCGGTGAGGACAGTGAAATTGTCGATGACACCCGAGACGCTCTCGGCGCGGGCATTGACCGTTCTGATCGCGGGATACCGCTCCAGCTGCCGCCGCGCCTCGGCCAGGATGTCCAGCGGTGGCTTGTGATCGTGGCCGAGCAGTCCATGCGAGTGTCCGGCGAAGCGATTGCGCGGGAGTCCGGTATCGAGGACGGTGACCTTGCGGCCGGCCCGGCCGAGCTGCAAGGCGGCGGCGAGACCGGCAAAGCTGCCGCCAATGATGATGACGTCATCCATGGTGATGGGCTCCGTGTTGTGGATGGAAGGGGTCGGTTGGAAAGACTGCGCAGGCGCGGCGTCTGCGTGCTCAGGCATGAGACCCTCCGTCCGCAAGTCGCACGCCGAGCGCCGACGTCGCTTCCGCGGGCCCCTGTGCGGCACTGTCGCGTCGGATGCGGAACCAGGCGGCGTACAGCGCCGGGACGAAGACGAGGGTCAGCGCCGTGGCCACCAGCAGGCCGCCCATGATCGCAATGGCCATCGGCCCCCAGAAGACGCTGTGCGTGAGCGGGATCATGGCCAGCACCGCCGCCGCGGCGGTCAGCACAACCGGACGCGAGCGCCGGACCGTGGCCTCGACGATCGCGGCCCAGGGCGCGATGCCGCGGGCGATGTCCTGGTCTATCTGGTCGACCAGGATGATCGAGTTGCGCATGATCATGCCGCTCAAAGCGATCACGCCCAGCAGCGCGACGAAGCCAAAGGGTGCGTTGAAGAGCAGGAGCGCCGGCACCACGCCGATCAGCGCCAGCGGTGCCGTCATGAACACCATGAACAAGCGCGAGAAGCTCTGCAGCTGGATCATCAGCAGCGTCAGCATCACCGCGAACATCGCGGGGAACACGGCGAACAAGGCCACGTTGGCCTTGTCGCTCTCCTCGATCGCTCCGCCTTCCTCGATGCGGTAGCCCGCCGGCAAGCTGTCGATGATCGGCTGGAGCGACGGCCGGATCCTGGTCGTGGCGTCGGGACCTTGGACGCCATCGACCACGTCGCTGCGAACGGTAAGTGCCATGTCGCGGTTGCGCCGCCACAGCACCGGCTCTTCGAAGCCCGGTTCGACGCGGGCCACCTGCGACAGCGGCACGGTGTCGCCACCGCGCGTGAACAGTTGCAGGTCCCCCAACTGGCCGATGTGCTTGCGCTCTTCGGGCGACGCCCGCACCACCACGTCGATGAGTTCCTCGTCGCGACGGATCTGCGTCACCGGCGCGCCGTCCAGCACGGTCTGCACCAGACCTTGGATGTCCGCCGTGGACAGGCCCAGCAGCCGTGCCTTGTCCTGGTCGACATGGACCTGCATCGAGCGGACCTGCTCGTTCCAGTCCAGCTGCGTGTCGCGCACCAGCGCGCTCTGACGCATCGTGTCGCGCACGCGGTAGGCGATCTCGCGCACCTGCGCCTTGTCCGGGCCGATGACGCGGAATTGCACCGGGAAGCCCACCGGCGGTCCGAACTCCAGACGCGTGACCCGCGCGTTGACGTCAGGGAATGCCTCGTCCTTGTCGAACAGGGTCATGAGGCGCACGCGCACGCGTTCGCGCTGCTCGGTACCCGCCGTCTTGATGACGAACTGGGCGAATCCAGGGTTTGGCAGTTCCGGTTGGATCGACAGGTAGAAGCGCGGCGTGCCGCCACCGGTGTAGGCGGTAAAGAACTCGATGTCGGGGTCCTTCGCGAGCCGAGCCTCGAGCAGCTTCACCTGGGCGGACGTGGCGGCGAACGACGCCCCTTCGCGCAAGCGAAGGTCGACCAGCAGTTCTGGCCGCGAGGCGGTGGGGAAGAACTGCTGCTGCACCGCCAGCATGCCGGCACCGGACATGGCGAAGACCAGCACCGTGATGGCGAGCACCCAGGCCCGGCGATGCACCGCCCAGTCGACGATGCCGCGCAGCCGCCGGTAGACGGGACGGTCGTACGGGTCATGGTGGGGGCCGTGGCCGTGTCGGATGGCCAGGTTCTTCGGCAGCAGCAGCACGCCAAGGTAAGGTGTGAAAACGACCGCCACCAGCCAGGACAGGATCAGCGCCGTTCCGACGACCCAGAAGATGCCACCCGCGTACTGGCCGGCAATCGACTTCGCGAAGCCCACCGGCATGAACCCGGCTGCCGTGACCAGCGTGCCGGTCAGCATCGGAAACGCGGTGGACGTGTAGGCGTAAGTAGCCGCGCGCAGGCGGTCCCAGCCCTCCTCCAGCTTCACCACCATCATCTCGACGGCGATGATGGCGTCGTCCACCAGCAGCCCCAGCGCGATGATCAGCGCCCCGAGCGAAATGCGGTCGAGGTTCCAGCCGGCGGCGTGCATCACGGCCGCCACCAGCGCGAGCACCAGCGGCACCGATGCAGCGACCACGACGCCGGTACGCCAGCCCAGGAACAGGAAGGACACCGCCAGCACGATCGCCAGAGCCTCCAGGAAGGAGCGCTCGAACTCCCAGACCGACTCCGCCACCACGCGCGGTTGGTCGGCGTACTGCTGGATTTCGACCCCGGCCGGGATCTCTTGCTTGATCTCGACGAGCCGCTGCTGCAGCGCCTTGCCGAAGTCCAGCACATTGCCGTTCTTCTGCATGGTCACGCCGATGGCCAGCACCGGCACGCCGTTGTGACGAATGCTGAAGCTGGGCGGGTCCTCGTATCCGCCACGCACGGTCGCGATGTCCGCCATGCGCAGCACCCGGCCGCCGACTTCCAGCGTGACGTTGGCGACGTCCGCGGCGCTCTTGAGCCCACCGTCCACCCGCACGTGCACACGGTCGTGCGTGGCGTCCGCCGAACCGGCGGGCGTCACGAGGTTCTGGCGCGCCAGCGCGTCGAACACGGCCGTCGGCGGGATACCAAGGGAGGCTAGACGCCGGGTCGAGAGCTCCACGTACACCCGCTCGGCCTGCTTGCCCAGCACGTCGACCTTGGCGGCGCCAGGCACGCTCTGGAGGCGGCGCTTCACGTCCTCGGTGAGCGTCAGCAGTTCGGCCATCGACAGGTCCGGGGCGCTCAATGCATACAGCACGCTGTAACGGTCGTTGTACTCGTCGTTGAAGAACGGCCCGCGTACGCCTTCGGGGAGCTCCTGGCGCATGTCGCCGATCTTCTTGCGCACTTGGTACCACGCGTTCTCAAGTTCCTCCTTGCTGCTGCCGCCCTTCATCCATAGCGTGATGCCGCCATATCCCTGGCGCGCGAAGCTGCGCACGTAATCGAAGTGGTCCAGCTCCTGCAGGCGGCGCTCGATGCGGTTGAGCACCTGGTCCTGCACGTCCTGCGCCGTGGCGCCGGGCCAGGCGACGATGGCCGTCATCTGCGGCACGTCGAAATTCGGGTCCTCGAGCCGACCCAGTCGGCTGAAGGAGATGCTGCCGACGATGAGCGTCAGGATGATCAGGAACAGCACCATCGGCCGATGCGTGACCGCCCACTCGGAGAGATTGAAGCGTTTCATGAGCTGCTCTTGGCGACGGAGGCGGTTGCGGCATCGGGGGCCCGCTCGATGGCGCGCACGGCTGTGCCCGCATCGAGCTTCTGGGCGCCCACGCTGACGACCTTGCTGCCCGAGGCGAGGCCCGTGACCTGAACCGTGGCGTCGTCGTTGGCCACCACCTGGACCGGTGTGAAGACGAGGCCGGAACCCTTGGCGTTCACGGTCCACACGCCCGCGGGTCCGCTGCCCTTGACCAAGGCACTCACGGGCAGCAACGCGGTCGCGGGGCCCGTGTGCGGGGCCGACAGCGTCAACTGCATCGTGCTGCCCAGCGGCAGCGCTGCCACGGGCTCGCGAGAGGCGGGGGCGGCCGAGTAGCGGGCGCGGTAGGTCCGGCCTTGCGCGCTGGCCTGAGGCGAGAGCTCGCGCAGCACGAGGCGGACCTGCGATGTCGGATCGTTCCAGGCGGTCGCCGTGGCGACCAGGCTCCGTGCTCGGAGGACCCAGTCCTCGGGCAGCTCCGCGACGATCTCGCGGTCACCGTCACGGGCGAGCGACAGCACCGGTTGCCCTTCCGCAACCACCTGGCCGCGCTCGAAGCGCAGCGTCGTGACGACGCCTGCGTAAGGGGCGACCAGCGCCGCGTAGCCCTCGCGATTGCGCGCGAGCTCAAGCTGACGCTTCGCCTGGTCCAGGCGCGCTGCAGCGGCGTCGGCGCGGGCCTTCTGGCGCTCGTGGTCCGCGGCGCCGACCGATCCGTCCGCCAGCAATCGGCTGAAGCGCGCCTCGTCGGAGGCGGCCTGCTGCGCGTCGACGGAGGCGGCCTGCATCTGGTCCGCTGCGGCCTTCACCGCCAGCTGGTAGTCGGCCGGATCCAGCCGCGCCAGCACCTGGCCCGCCTTGACGCTGTCGCCGACTTCGATGAGCCGCTCGACCACTTTGCCGCCGGTCCGAAAGCCGAGTTCGGTCTCCACGCGGGCGCGAACCACCGACGTGAAGCTGCGAGTCTGTTTGGCGTTGGCCGTGGCCACGGTCGTCACGAAGACCGGCTTGACGGCGGCGCCCGGTGCCGGCCGTTCGCTGCAGGCCGTCAGCAGCAGGCCGGCGACGGCGAGGCCTGAAAGAAGGAGGGAGGAGAAGATCCTGTTCACTGAGGCATCCTTGCGGCAAGTGAAGTCATGTCGGTGTCGGGCAAGGTCGTGGGGAACCCACCGCCCAGGGCTTTGTAGAGCTGCACGTCGGCCAACGCCTGCTGCAGGCGGCTCTCGGACAGGGCCAGCTCGCTGGCCAGCACGGAGCGCTGCACGTCCAGAAGAACCAGCAGGTCAATCTGTCCTTCTCGCCGCAGCGACTCGGCACGTTGCAGCGAGCGACGACGGTGCTCGACGGTGAGCGCGAGGGCCTCGTGGCGCTGAACCTCCTGCGAGCGCACGAGCAGGCTGTCCTCGACTTCCTGGACGGCCACCAGCACCGCCTTCTGCCAGCCCAGCAAGGCCTCGTCGGCGCGCGCGGACTGCACGCGCACGCCGGCATCGATCCGACCGGCGTTGAAGACGGGCATCGCGAAGGCCAGCGCGATGTTGGAGAAATGCGCCGGCGCGAGATCGAGCGCGTTGAGCCGCAAGTCTTGGCGGCCCACCAAGGCGTTCAGGAACAGCTTGGGCCACCACTGGGCGCGGGCCTCGGCCGTGCGCAGCGCCTCGGCCCCGACACGCGCCTCGGCTGCGACCAGGTCGGGGCGGCGCCTCAGCAGCTCGCTGGGCTGGCCCGCCGCGATGGCGCGCGCCGCTGGCCAGGCGAAGCCACTGTCCGCGTCGACGACACGCGCCGACGGATTGCGGCCCAGCAAGACGGCCAGTTGGGTCTGCGTGGTGCCGACCAGCATGCGCAGCGCCGGCACCTGAGCGTCCAGTGCGTCCGCTTCGGCGCGCGCGCGGTCATGGTCGAACGCGCTGGCCTGGCCTTCGCGCAACCGGCTTTCGACCCGGCTCGCGGTGTCCCGTTGCGCCTTCGCCAGGGCCTCGACGAGGCGCAACCTCTCATCGGCGCTGCGCAGCACGAAGTAATGGCGCGCGACCTCGCTGGCGACAAGCAGGCGGGCGCCTTGCACGCCTGCCGCTGCCGCCCTGGAGTCGGCCTGCGCTGCGTCACGCGCAGCCCGAACGCCCCCGGCCAGGTCGATCTCCCAGGACACGTCGATGCCGGCGCGCAGCGCGCGCGTGTCGGGCATCCCCTGCTTCACCGGTTCAGGCAAGCCGCTGCTGCTGCGCGAGGCGGAAGCCTGCACGCCCACCGTCGGCCACAGGCGGGAAGCCTGGGCATCCGCGCCCGCCCGGGCCTGGGCGACGCGCTGGAGCGCGATGGCGATGTCCTGGTTGGCGCCCAGTGCTTCCTCCACCAGCGCGGTGAGAGCGGGATCTCCCCAGTCGGCCCACCACGCAGTGCCCGCGGCTGCGGCTGCGGCTTGCGCCTGCGTCCCATTGGCGTTGGCAAAGATCGCCGCAAGGGGCACCGAGAACGGGGGGGCCTGCACGGCTGGTGTCGAGCACGCCGACAACGCGACCCCTGCCGCGAGCGACAGGAGGCGGGTTGCCGCGGGGGCCGATCTGCGGTTGCGCCGGGAGGAGGAGGTCATGGGCCTATTCATTACTGGACTCATTGGTACAGTAATGTGGTGCAGATATAGTGAACTGTCAAGTACACTAAATTTGCCATGCCCGACCAGCCCGTTCCTGCTCCCAAGCCCCAGCGCGGGCGCCCGCGCGATCCCGAGCGCTGCAGGCGCATCCTGGAAGCGGCGCGAAGGCACTTCAACGAGCATGGCCTGGAGCGCGCCAGCGTGGATGCCATCGCCGCGGAGGCCGGTGTGTCCAAGATGACCGTCTACAGCAACTTCGGCTCCAAGGAGAGGCTGTTCCAGGCGGTCGTGCACGAGAAGACAGCGACCACCGTGACTGGCAGCGAAGGCGCTGAATCTCTGGACCCGGACCAGCCTGAGAAGGCGCTGCTGGCGATCGGTGCGCGGTTTCTTGAATTGACCCGCGGGGACGACGCCCTGGGCACGTTGCGCTCTGTCTACGGCGTCGCAGGGGCGCAGCCGGAGGTTTGCCGTGAGTTCTACAAGGACGGCCCCGAGCGATTTAACGGCGAGCTGGCGGCATACCTTCGCCGTGCCCACACGGCGGGGACGCTGAAGGTGCGCAACCCACTTCAGGCAGCGGACCTGTTCCTGTCGATGTTTCTGGGTGCGGGGCATTTCCGCGGCCTGCTGAAACTCGAGAAGCCGGCCGCCCGGGAGGACAGCGCCCTTCTACGCGAGGCTGTACGGGTATTCATGGCAGCCTACGGCGCGTAGGCCCTGAAGCGGCGGCAACATCGCAGCGGAAGCGGACATCGGTCCCTGTCAGTCTGTTTTCTCAGCAAAACGCCCGGCAAGCCGGGCGTTCTGTTTGGAGCGATCGAATCGATCAGCGGGCGGCGACGCCTTCGGTCACTGCGGCCTTGGCGCGTTGGCCGCCATTCA
The DNA here is from genome assembly GCF_029840635.1 of Mitsuaria sp. GD03876. Classification (GTDB taxonomy): domain Bacteria; phylum Pseudomonadota; class Gammaproteobacteria; order Burkholderiales; family Burkholderiaceae_C; genus Roseateles. The sequence continues at coordinate 123,905 of NZ_JAOCCU010000014.1, forward strand.
GCGAGAAGTCTTCGGTGCGATCGCCAGGCAATCGCCTCCAGCCCGGCCCCATCGTCGGCCGCTGACGGCCGACGATCACCTCCCATCAAATCACCTCCGGTTCACTTCACATTGACCGTGAAGTTCTTCGCGCCAAAGTTCATGCCGCCCGACGAGGACGTGATTTCAAAACCGTACTGGACGTCCCCCACGACCAGGTCGCCCATCCAGCCCAGGTTCTTCAGGTAGTTGAGGATGGCGCGCACGTCGACCGTCGTGTTGTTGGTCTTCGTGGTGCGCAGGAACGAATACACCATGTTGTTGCCGTTGTTCCCGCGGTAGACATTCCAGGTGGAGCCGCCCACCGAGACGTTGGTGTAGACCGGAATGGCGCAGCCGGCGGAGGTCCAGTTGTAGGAGATCGGCTTGACGTTGCCGCAGCCGCCCGCCGTGCCGGTGTAGTTCAGCCAGAGCATGATCTCGTGGGCGTTGTTGCCCACCCAGATGTCGTAGGTGGACTCCCACGCACCACCGGACGGCGTGGTCGCGCTGACGGTCGAGGTCAGGGTGGCCAGCGAGCTGATCGTGCGGTTCACCGTATAGCCAACGTGCGGATAGGACTTGATCCCGCCGGTGTTGGGCTGATCGGACCAGACGCCCCAGTCGGCATTGGAGTTGGCCCAGATGGTCTGAGCACCGGCGGCCAGGCCGCTGCAAGGCGACCAGACGTCGTTGTTGAAGCCGTAGCTGCCGTAGCTCCAGGTGGCGAACAGGTTGGCCGCCGAGCACGACGAGGTCGCCGGCGAGGAAGCGGCCCAGGTGGCGGCCTGCGCGCCCGAAGAGGCACAGGCCAGGGTGACAAGGGTTGCCGCGAGCAGGTGGCGATGGGTTGAATTCATGGTCTCCGTGTCCTTGTTGAGGGCGCCGTGCCATCTGCCCCGGATGGGTGGCAATCGGCGAATTAATTCGAGCGCTCAACAATTAGTTCAACCATCGGGCTTACCCGGCGTTCACCCCTGCTCCCTCATCACGGCCAGTTCAGGTCAATGCCGAGCATCTCGCCCAGGCCGAAGGTCAGAAGCAACAAGACCGCGAGCAACACGACGAAGACCACGACCACGGTCACGCCCGCGCGGAGCACCGCGCGCTGCTTCGCCGCACCGTTCTCCTTCCTCGCCTGGTCGTAATGCCACTTGATGGCGAAGAACATGCCAATGGCCAGCACCGTGCCCTTGAACACGATGAAGACTGTGGGGACCCATTCCATGATTCGTGATGGCCTTCTCTGTCGAGCCGCCACTGTGCGCTCGGCGGCCCAGAAAATACAGATTCAGATTCTTCCAAAAACACCAGATCAGATGGGCATCTGAGAGGGAATCCACAGTGAGCGGACTGTTGCCCATACAGTGCGATCGTTCCACGCACGGGCCATATCAGCCTCCCTCTCATGAAGCGCTACGAAGTCCTCGCCGACGACTTGGCGGCGTCCATCGCCGCGGGGCAGCTGCGCCCCGGAGACCGTCTCCCCTCGGTCCGCGAAGCGAGCAAGGACCGCGGCGTCAGCCCCTCCACCGTCTTCGAGGCCTACTACCTGCTCGAGGCCCGCGGCCTGATCGAGGCGCGGCCGCGGTCCGGCTACTTCGTGAGCCAGGCCGCGATCCCGCACCCAGAGCCCCACGCCTCGGACCCGCTGGCCGAGGAGCGCAGCGTCGAGGTGTCGGAACTCGTGTTCCAGGTGCTTGGGCTGTCGCGCAACCGGGCCGTCGTGCCGCTGGGCTCGGCCTTCCCGAGCCCGACCTTGTTCCCTCTGGACAAGCTGGCCCTGGCGCTTGGCAAGGCCGCGCGCGGGCTGGACCCGTGGCGCACGGTCGAAGACCTGTCGCCCGGCAGCGCCGAGCTGCGGCGCCAGATCGGCCTGCGCTACCTCGGCGCCGGATGCAAGGTCGACGCGGACGAGATCGTCGTGACCAACGGCGCGATGGAGGCCCTGAACCTGTGCCTGGAGGCGGTCACGAAGCCCGGCGACCTCGTCGCCATCGAGTCGCCGACCTTCTACGGTGCCTTGCAGGCGCTGGAGCGACGCGGGCTCAAGGCGGTCGAGGTGGCCACCCATGCGCGCACCGGCGTCGACGTGGCGGCGCTGGCGGCCGTCCTCGACCGCCACCCGGTCAAGGCGTGCTGGCTGATGCCGAATTTCCAGAACCCGCTGGGCAGCCTGATGCCCGACGCGGCCAAGGCGGCGCTGGTCGCGCTGCTCGCCGAGCGCGAGATCCCGCTCATCGAGGACGACGTCTACGGCGAGCTGTATTTCGGCTCACGCCCACGGCCCGCCAAGGGCTGGGACAAGACCGGCCTGGTGCTGCATTGCAGCTCGTTCTCGAAGTCGCTGGCGCCCGGATTCCGCGTCGGCTGGGCGGCCGCGGGGCGGTTCGCGCGGGATGTCAGCCGCCGCAAGCTGATGAGCTCGTTGGCCACCCCGGTGCCGATGCAGGAGGGCTTGAGCGAGTACCTCCGGCGCGGCGGCTACGACCGCCACCTGCGACAGCTCCGGCACGCGCTCGTCACGAACCGCCAGGCCATGCTGAGGACGATCGCCAAGTGCTTTCCGACAGGTACCCGCGTCACGCAGCCGGAGGGCGGCTACTTCGTCTGGGTCGAGCTGCCCGCGCAGATCGACGCGCTGGAACTGCACCGGGTCGCCCTGTCGCATGACATCGGCATCGCGCCGGGGCATCTGTTCTCGGCCGACCGCCGCTTCACGCACCACCTGAGGCTCAACTTCGGGCATCCCGACAACGCGCAGGTCGAGGGCGCGCTGAAGACCTTGGGGCAGATTGCGAAGGCGCTCGTGCGGTGAATCTGTCGGCGACCCTGAAACGCAAAACGCCCGGCGAGCGTTCAGCGCGAAGTCTTCGGTGCGGTCCGCCGCGGCCAGGCCGGACTCACGATAGATCTCCAGATCGGCAAACCCGCTCACACCGAGCGCTGGACCTCGCTCGCACGCTCCCACGCCACGACGCGGTTGCGCCCTCCTCCTTTGGCCTCATAGAGCGCCGCATCCGCCTGGCCGATCAGCGCCTCGCCGAGCGCCGCCGCCGACTGCCGCGTCGACCCGTCCGGACGGATCGCCGCCACCCCGATGCTGGCCGTCCACGACACCACGTCGCCTGCCTCGCTGAGCATCGAGGCCTCCTGCACCGCCTGCCGCAGTCGTTCGGCGAAATGCCCCGCCTGAAGCAGGTCCGTGTCCGGCAGCAGGATCGCGAACTCCTCGCCGCCGAGCCGCGCCACGAGATCGGTGTCGCGCGAGTTGGCCGTGCAGGTGTCCGCGAGCAGGCGGATCGCGCGATCGCCGGTGGGATGGCCGTGCGTGTCGTTGATCCGCTTGAAATGGTCGATGTCGACCATCATCAGCGCGCACGAGGTCCCCTGCCGCGTCGCACGCCGCAGCTCGCGCCGCAGCAGCACCTCGAAATGGCGGCGATTGGCCACGCCGGTCAGCGGATCCGTGTTGGACATCTGCTCCAGCTGCCGCTCCAGCAGGTGGCGCTGGTAGTAGCCGCACGACAGCGTGGCGCCGACCAGCGCGATGATCACCGCCGCCGGTCCCACGATGACCCCGTACAGGTCCGGCTGGAATCCGGGCAGCCAACCCGCCCCGGCCAGCAGCGGCGGAAGCGCCGTCACCACGGCGATCGCCAGCCAGCTCAGCCAGATCGGCAATCCCAGGCAGCCCATCATGGCCACGAACGGATAGAAGCCGAACAGGCCGGTCCCCTTCGCGAAGGCGCCCTCCAGCGTCCGCAGGATCGACAGCTCGTAGACCTGGCTCGACAGGCACACCGCCATGAGCAACAGCGCCACGCGCCGGTAGCTGTGGATCCGGAGCGTGGCGACACCCGCCGCGCAGATGTACAGGAACCCCGCCCGCTCCCAGCCCGTCTGCCGCGCCCCCACCGGATCGAGGACCTGGTCCAGTGTCCAGTTCGTCGCGCCCAGGATCCCGACCAGCACCAGGATGACCGCGGTATAGACCCGGTGGTCGTCGAACTTCTTCTGCAGGTAGACGGGGTCGGTGTTGTGCCGAAAGTCCGCCACCAGGCAGCGCGCTGCCGCCGCGACGGTCTGGCGCAAGGTCCGTTGTGCCTGGATGTCCGTCATCGCCACCTCGATCGATTCGCCTTGGGGGTCCGGCCCCGCTCAGGCGCCAGCCGGCAGCGAGTATCGATCCGATGGGCTATGCCTTCACGTTTGGCGCCTTGAACGTCCCCTTGGCCCTCGCCGCCGAGGCCTTGGCCTCGTCGAACTCCCAATGCCAGGGCTCGCCGGTGACCGTGCGCACGAAACCGAACGACGTGGCATGCCGCTTCAGCCATTCATAGGTCGGATTGCCGTCCCCTCCCGCCACCGGCAGGTCGAAGGCGATGCCGTTCTGGTGGTTCGAGAACCCCGGCCTGGCCGCCTGGTTGAAGTTGGGCAGCCCCTTCTGGAAGCCGTCGAAGAGCAGCTTCTGCTCCCCGTACGAGCGAAAGCCGCTGTTGAGCGTGACGACGATGCCGTCGCCCGCCGCCGCCGCCACCAGGTCCTTGTACGGCCCGACCGTGCTGAGCGCCACGCGCTCGATCTCCAGCTTCGAATCGACGATCGCCGCCAACTCGATCTGCCCGATGAACGCCCCGCCCGACCACGCGGCGTTCGGCCCGAAGCGGCTCGCGCCCGCCTCCGGCGCGACGCGCTCCAGCGTCTCGTTGACGAACTTGCCGTCCAGGTTGCGCGTCGACGTCCAGCCGAGCGCCTTGGCGCCGTCAGCCGACATCGCCCGCCCGAAGACGATGCTCGTCTTGCTGCCGGCCTCCGCCAGCCGCACCTGGTCGATGCGCACCGCCGTGCCCCGGGGGATCGTCTGGAAGCCCCCGCCCGGCGCGGGCACGAAGCTCATCAGGTCGCCATCGCGGCGGATGCGCGCGTCCGGATCGGTGACGGTGAAGGTCCGGTCTCGAAAGCTGTCGGCGAGCGGCACGGCGTCTCCTGGAGTCGCCGCACGACGATAGGCTCGGCCGCCGCCGATGGCGAGCCGCCCGGCCGAGGCTCGTCCTCAATCGAGAGGATGAAAGGAGGAAAGGATGAAAGGAGGAGAGGACGCGCGGACGAACGCGGAGACCCTCAGCCCTGGCCGTCCGCCAGGTCCAGCTCCCAGAACTCCCCGATCAGGTCCAGCCCGAAGTTCTGGTACGGCTCGCTGCCCACCAGCCGGTAACCCGCCTTGCGATAGATGTGCTTGGCCGCGTCGAGCTGGCTGTTGGTCCACAGGCGCACGCGCCGGTAGCCGGCCTCGCGGGCGAAGCGGTGGCATTCCGCCACCAGCCGGTCGCCCAGCCCCAGCCCGCGCGCCGACGGCTCCACCAGCAGCAGCCGCAGCTGCGCCGTGCCCTCGACCGGCTCGTTCGTCGCCTCGTCGCGCGCCTGCACCAGCGCCACGCTGCCGATGTTCACGCCGTCGCGCTCGGCGATCCAGAAGGCCTCGCGGCGCGGGTCGAAGCGCTCGATGAAGTCCGCCGCGATGCGCGCCACCAGCGCCTCGAAGCGCATGTCGAACTGGTACTCCCGCGCATACAGCGCGCCGTGGCGCGACACCACCCAGCCCATGTCGCCCGGCCGGTGCGGCCGCAGGATGAAGCTGCCCTGCGCCGGCCGCTCCTTCGGATCCTCGAGCAAGCCCTGCACTCGCCGGAACGCCTGCAGCAGCTCGGCCTGCTGCGCCTCGCCGAGCGCCCCGAGCAGCTCCCCGACCTGCTCCCTCGAACGCTTGTCCAGCGGCTTGAACGCCTTGCGTCCGGCCGGGCTCAGCTGCAGCAGCGACTGGCGGGCATCGACCTCGCTGCGCGTCGCGCGCACCAGGTCGCGCTCCTTCAGGTCGCGCAGCAGGCGGCTCAGGTAGCCGCCGTCCAGGTCCAGCAACCGGCCCAGGTCGGTCGCGGTGATGCCATCGGCCGCGTCCAGGTGGGCCAGTTCCCACAGGATGCGGCACTCGGTCAGGCTGAACTCGGAGTCCAGCAGGCCCTCGTTGAGCACGCCGATGCGGCGCGTGTAGAAGCGGTTGAAGCGGCGGACGGCTTCGATGCGATCGACGTCGGTCATGCCGCGCATGGTGCGCGATTTACTTGCTTTTGGCAATCAATTGGTTGCCAAGTCGATTCAGTGACCGTCCCGTGTCGATCGCATGTCCGCCCCCTGCTCCGCCGCGGCGCGCGCGATGCGCCGCCGCGACACCTCAATGCCGAGGCGTGCGATTCGTGTACGCCGGACGCGCGGGCCGGATCGCCGGCGCGTTGTGGCTCGCCACGAAATTGCCCGGTCTTGCCGCCAGCAATACCGCCAGCAGGTCGGTCACCTTCAGCGGCTTGTAGAGCAGCCGGTTGAACCCGGCCGCGCCGGCCGTCTCGTCGGTGATCTCCGGCCCGCCCCCGGTCAGGCAGACGTACATCACGTGGCGCCCGCCTTCGGCGTCGATCAGCTTGGCCTCGGAGACGACCTCCAGGCCGTTCATGTCCGGCATGTCGAAATCCACGAACACCAGCTCCGGCTTGAACAGCTTGGACAGCCGCAGCCCGACCCGCCCGCTGTAGGCCACCGCCGTCGCGCAGCCGTAGCAGCGGAACAGTTCGCTGAGGCTCCGGGCGCCCTCGGGGTCGTCGTCGATCACGAGGACCCGCAGCGCGTGTGGCGATGTATCCGGCACGATGAAATCTCCCTGAATGCAACACGACGAAACAGAGGCACGGGCGCGACGAAGCGCGGGCGGCATCGCCGTCCGTCGATGCCCCCTGCTGGCAACCCGCGTGCCCGCCCCGCCCCTCCTAAACCCAGGGCCCACGGCCGCGGCGGCGCGGCTAAAGTCTTTCGGTTGAGCCGCGATCAGACGGCCGGGAGTCGCCTCATGAGCGTCTTGGAAGAAGGTGTGGCCGTGGTCCCGGCCGAGCATCTCAATGCGATGTTGCTGGCGCTGCATGCGCTGCGTCGCGGAGATCCCGACATCCGCCTGCCCTTCCACTGGACCGGCGTCGCCGGCAAGCTGGCCGATGCCTTCAACGAGGTGGTCGAGCAGAACGCCTCGATGGCCGCCGAGCTCGCCCGGCTGCGCCAGGTCGTGGGCAAGGAAGGCCGGCTCAAGCAGCGCGCGGCGCTGCCCGAGATGCGGGGCTTCTGGGGCCAGCAGATCGACTGCATCAACGCCCTCATCGACGACCTCGTCCACCCCACCAGCGAGGCCGCGCGCGTCATCGGCGCCGTGGCCGAGGGCGACCTCACCAAGTCCATGGCGCTGGAGGTCGACAACCGCCCGCTGCAGGGCGAGTTCCTCCACACCGCCAAGACCATCAACCGCATGGTCGAGCAGCTCGGCGACTTCTCCGCCGAGGTGACCCGCGTCGCCCGCGAGGTCGGCACCGAGGGCAAGCTCGGCGGCCAGGCCGAGGTCAAGGGCGTCGCCGGGACGTGGAAGGACCTGACCGACTCGGTCAACTCGATGGCCGGCAACCTCACCGACCAGGTCCGCAACATCGCCGACGTGACCACCGCCGTCGCCCAGGGCGACCTGTCCAAGAAGATCGAGGTCGACGTCAAGGGCGAGTTCCTCACGCTGAAGAACACCATCAACACGATGGTCGACCAGCTGCGCTCCTTCGCCTCCGAAGTGACCCGCGTCGCCCGCGAGGTCGGCACCGAGGGCAGCCTCGGCGGCCAGGCCCGCGTCGAGGGCGTGTCCGGGACGTGGAAGGACCTGACCGACTCGGTCAACTCGATGGCCGGCAACCTGACCTCGCAGGTGCGCAACATCGCCGACGTGACCAAGGCCGTGGCCGCCGGCGACCTGTCCAAGAAGATCACCGTCGACGTCAAGGGCGAGATCCTGGAGCTCAAGAACACCGTCAACACGATGGTGGACCAGCTGCGTTCCTTCGCCGCGGAAGTGACCCGCGTCGCCCGCGAGGTCGGCACCGAGGGCAAGCTCGGCGGCCAGGCCGACGTGCAGGGCGTGGCCGGGACCTGGAAGGACCTGACCGAGTCGGTGAACTTCATGGCCGGCAACCTGACCTCGCAGGTCCGCAACATCGCCGAGGTGACCACCGCCGTGGCCGCCGGCGACCTGTCCAAGAAGATCACCGTCGACGTCAAGGGCGAGATCCTGGAGCTCAAGAACACCGTCAACACGATGGTGGACCAGCTGCGCTCCTTCGCCGCGGAAGTGACCCGCGTCGCCCGCGAGGTGGGCACCGAGGGCAAGCTCGGCGGCCAGGCCGACGTGCAGGGCGTGGCCGGGACGTGGAAGGACCTGACCGACTCGGTCAACTCGATGGCGTCCAACCTGACCTCGCAGGTCCGCAACATCGCCGACGTGACCAAGGCCGTGGCCGCCGGCGACCTGTCCAAGAAGATCACCGTCGACGTCAAGGGCGAGATCCTGGAGCTCAAGACCACGATCAACACGATGGTGGACCAGCTCTCCTCCTTCGCCGCGGAAGTGACCCGCGTCGCGCGCGAGGTCGGCACCGAGGGCCGCCTGGGCGGCCAGGCCACGGTGCGCGGCGTGTCGGGGACCTGGAAGGACCTGACCGACAACGTGAACTTCATGGCCGGCAACCTGACCGGCCAGGTGCGCGGCATCGCCAAGGTGGTGACCGCCGTGGCCAACGGCGACCTGGCGCAGAAGCTGACCGTGGAGGCCAAGGGCGAGATCGCCGCGCTGGCCGACACCATCAACTCGATGACCGACACGTTGGCCATCTTCGCCGACCAGGTCACCACCGTCGCGCGCGAGGTGGGCGTCGAGGGCAAGCTCGGCGGCCAGGCCAAGGTGCCCGGCGCCTCGGGCACCTGGAAGGGCCTGACGGAGAACGTCAACGAGCTCGCCGCCAACCTGACCACGCAGGTGCGCGCGATCGCGGAGGTGGCCACCGCGGTGACGCAGGGCGACCTGACGCGCTCGATCACCGTCGAGACGCAGGGCGAGGTCGCGTCCCTCAAGGACACGATCAACGAGATGATCCGCAACCTCAAGGACACGACGCAGAAGAACACCGAGCAGGACTGGCTCAAGACCAACCTGGCCAAGTTCAGCCGGATGCTGCAGGGCCAGAAGGACCTGGTCACCGTCGGCCAGCTGATCCTGAGCGAGCTCGCGCCCGTCGTCGGCGTGCAGCAGGCCGAGTTCTACGTGCTCAACATGCGCGGCGAGATGCCGCGCCTGAAGCTGATCGCCAGCTACGCCTCCGGCGGCCTGGCCACGCATGGCAAGGAGCTCGCGCTCGGCCAGGGCCTGGTCGGCCAGTGCGCGCTGGACCAGGAGAAGATCCTGCTGGGCAACGTCCCCAGCAGCGCCTTCCGCGTCGCCTCCGGCCTGAGCGAGAGCGCGGCGATGGAAGTGCTGGTGATGCCGGTGATCTTCGAGGGCCGCGTGCGCGGCGTGCTGGAGCTGGCCTCGCTGGAACGCTTCAGCTCCACCCACCAGGCCTTCCTGGACCAGCTGACCGAATCCATCGGCATCGTGATCAACACGATCGAGGCCTCCACGCGGACCGAGGACCTGCTGATCCAGTCCCAGTCGCTGGCCGAGGAACTGCAGCGCCGGCAGCAGGAACTGCAGCAGACCAACGGCGAGCTGCAGGAGAAGGCGCAGCTGCTGGCCCACCAGAACCAGGAGGTCGAGCGCAAGAACACCGAGGTCGAGCAGGCCCGCCAGGCGCTGGAGGAAAAGGCCGAGCAGCTGGCGCTGACCTCCAAGTACAAGTCGGAGTTCCTGGCCAACATGTCGCACGAGCTGCGCACGCCGCTGAACTCGCTGCTGATCCTGTCGGACCAGCTCTGCAAGAACAGCGAGGGCAACCTGACGCTCAAGCAGGTCGAGTTCTCCAAGACCATCCACGCGTCCGGCAACGACCTGCTGATGCTGATCAACGACATCCTGGACCTGTCCAAGATCGAGTCCGGCACCGTGGCCGTGGACGTCAGCGAGCTGCGGCTGGACGAGCTGCAGCGCTCGGTGGAACGCAGCTTCCGGCACTTCGCCGAGTCCAAGCACGTCGGCTTCGCCGTCGAGGTGGAGCAGCCGCTGCCCAAGTCGCTGGTCACCGACGTCAAGCGGCTGCAGCAGATCATCAAGAACCTGCTGTCCAACGCCTTCAAGTTCACCCACCAGGGCCAGGTCACCTTCAGCGTCACCGCGGCGGCCGACGGCTGGTCCGCCGACCACGAGGTGCTCAACCACGCGGGCCAGGTGATCGCGTTCTCGGTCTCGGACACCGGCATCGGCATCTCGGCCGACAAGCAGCAGATCATCTTCGAGGCCTTCCAGCAGGCCGACGGCTCGACCTCGCGCAAGTACGGCGGCACCGGCCTCGGGCTGGCCATCAGCCGCGAGCTGGCGCGGCTGCTCGGCGGCGAGATCCGGCTGGTGAGCG
>NZ_JAOCCU010000015.1 GCF_029840635.1 Mitsuaria sp. GD03876
CGCGCGGGCAGGGGGGTCGACAGGGGAGCGGAAGCGGTCATGCGCCGTCCTCGATCAGGCCGAGGTTCCGGCACCGGGGCCATCGGCGTGCCTGCCGCCGCCCAGGCTGCGCTTGAGCATCGAGGAGAACGAGGGCTGCGCGGCCTGCAGCGCCTGGCCGGCGTCGGCCTGCGGCGGCATCACGTGCAGCGTGCGGATCTGCTGGCCGGTGATGCCGAGCACCAGCCACTGGCGGTCCTCGTCCTGGCCGACCTCGACGATCACGATGCGCTGGCTCGGCGCGATCACCAGCTGCGCCACGGTGCGCAGTTGCCCGCCGAGCGCGGAGCCGCCCAGCGGCGTGCGCTTGAGCAGCCACAGGACGACTGGAATCAAGGCCAGGATGGCCAGGAACCAGAGCAAGGGGACGAGGCTGTTGGTCATGGCGATGAATTATGCGTCCCTGAAATGCATCAGCCCCACGAGGGTGGGGCTGATCGGGGGTCACGTCATGCCTTGCTGAGGCGGCGCATGCGTTCGGATGGCGTCACGATGTCGGTCAGGCGGATGCCGAACTTGTCGTTCACCACCACGACCTCGCCCTGCGCGATCAGGTAGCCGTTGACCAGCACGTCCATCGGCTCGCCGGCCAGCGCGTCGAGCTCCACCACCGAGCCCTGCGCCAGCTGCAGGATGTTCTTGATCGGGATGCGGGTGCGGCCCAGTTCAACCGTCAACTGGACCGGGATGTCCAGGATCATGTTGATGTCGCTGCCCGGCAGGTTGCCCGGCGTCGGCGAGAAATTGGTGAAGGCCGCCGGCGCGACCTGCTCGGCCACCGGCTGCACTTCGGCCGCGACCTCGCTGCCGCCGCCGCCAGCTTCCGCCAGCGCCGCCGCCCATTCGGCGGCCATCGCGTCCTGTTCGTCCATCGGGGTGTTGTCAGCCATTGCGGGCTCCCAGCCAGCCGGCATCCGGGCCGGTCAGCATCTTTTCAATCTTGATCGAGTACTTGCCGTTCGAGGTGCCGTAATGGCAGTCGAACACCGGCACGCCGTCCACCTTGGCCTGGATGATCTGCTCCAGGTCCAGTTCGATGAAGTCGCCCGGCTTGAAGGCCAGCAGTTGTTCCACGGTCGCCGGCGCCTTGGCCAGCTCCGCCACCAGTTCGACCTCGGCCGACTGGATCTGGTGCTTGAGCAGGTTGACCCAGCGGCGGTCGGGTTCGCTGGAGTCGCCCTGCGTGGTGCTGTACAGCACGTCGCGGATCGGCTCCAGCGTCGAGTACGGAATGCAGAAATACACCGTGCCGCTGGTCTCGCCGATCTCCAGCGTGAACGAGGTCGACACGACGATCTCGCTGGGCGTGGCGATGTTGGCGAACTGCGGCTGCATCTCCGAGCGCTGGTATTCCAGCTCCAGCGGATAGATGCCCTTCCAGGCCTTGAGGTACTCCTGGATGATCACTTCCACCAGGCGCAGGATCACCCGCTGCTCGGTGGCGGAGAAGTCCCGGCCCTCGATGCGCGTGTGGAACTTGCCGATGCCGCCGAACAGCGAGTCGATCACCGCGAACACCAGCGTCGGGTCGCACACGATCAGCCCGCTGCCGCGCAGCGGCTTCACCGACACGATGTTGAAGTTGGTCGGCACCACGATCTCGCGCAGGAAGGCGCTGTACTTCTGCACCTTGATGCCGCCGATGGCGACTTCCGGGCTCTTGCGGATGAAGTTGAACAGCCCGATGCGGATGTTGCGCGCGAAACGCTCGTTGATGATCTCCATCGTGGGCATGCGCCCACGGACGATCCGTTCCTGGCTGGCGAGGTTGTACTCGCGGATGCCGCCGGTCTGGACTTCCTCGGCCTCGAGCTTCTGGCTCTCGCCGGTGATGCCCTGGAGCAGGGCATCGACTTCGTCTTGCGACAGGATTTGCTGATTCATCGCCCGATCCCTTCTGGGTCCGTCGTCACTGCACGATGAAGGTGGAGAAGAGCACCTGCGTCACCGGGCTCTCGACCTGGCGCTTCTTTTTCTTCTTCTTTTTCGGCGCGGCGTCCTCGTCCTCATCCTCGTCGTCGAGCTCGATGCCCATCGGGCGCACGGCCTCGCGACGGATCTCCTTGGCCAGCTTCTCCTTGCCTTCGACGGTCAGCAGCTCGGCCGAGGTCTTGTGCGACAGCACCAGCAGCACGTTGTTGCGGATCGCCGGCATGTAGGCCTTGAGCTGGTCGGCGAAATGCGCGTCCGCCACCTCCAGCGTGATGCCGACCTGCGCGAAGCGGTCGACTTCCTTGTCGGCCAGGTTCACGGTGAACGGGTCCAGCGGCACGAAGGTCGGCGGCGTGCCCGGCTTGGCGTGGGCGGCGGCGGCCGGCTTCTCGTCGGCCGCGGCGCCTTCCTCGTCGTCGGCATGGGACTTCTTCTTCATCATCAGCAACGCGGCGACGCCCACCAGCACCACCACCAGGACGATGGCGACGATGATGATCAGCTTCTTCTTGCCGCCGCCCTTGACGGCGGCGTCGTTGCCTGCGGCGGCTGTGGCCATGGGCGCTCCGGTGACGAGGTTGAAGGAGTAGGCGAGGCGCCGGACCGATCGATCCGGCAATGGCTCCCATTGTGAAACGCCGCCCGCGCGCTCAACGCGCGAAAAGGCGGCGGTTTCCGGTCAGACTCGCGGTTCCCCGCCAGTCCCGAGGCAGGCGTCAGGCGTACAGGTCGACCAGCCCGCGCGGCGCGGTGCGGCGCTCGGCCCGGCCGGCGGCGGCGATCGCGCCGTCGTCGTCCTGCCCGCGTCGACCGCGGCCCGGACGGCCGTTGGCCGTGCCCTCGGAGGATCCGTCCCCACGATTCTGGCCGCCGTTGGACTGGGTCTGTGCGAACACCCCCCCGCCGCTCAGGGTCAGCCCCTGGGCCTGCAGGGCCGCCGCCAGGTCGGGCAGGCTGCGTTCCAGCACCTCGCGGGTGGCGGCGTGCTGGGCATGGAAGTTCACCTGCGCCTGCTGGCCGTCGAGCTGGATGTTGATCGACACCGGACCCATCTCGGTCGGGTTGAGCTGGAGCTGCGCCTCGTGCACGCCGTCCTGGATCAGCAGGCTGACGCTGGCGGACAGCTCCGGCGCGAAATCGGGACTGGTCAGCGGCTGGCTCAGCGGCACGCTGGGCGCCGGGGCCGGCGCGGCGGCATCGGCGGAGCCGGTGGCGGAGGTCGAGCCGGCCTGCTGCGCCGCGGCGAGCAGCGCGTCGAAGCTCGGCTGCGGGCCCTTGGCCGCGCCGTCGCCCGCGGCGATCTCGTGCGCGCCGCCGGACACGGCCTGCAGCGTCTCCTGCGCGGCCGCCTTGTCGGCGCCCTCGGCGGCGCCGGCCTTGCCGGCCGCGGCCTGGCTCAGCTCGCGCTGGAGTTCCTGGCGCTCGCGCATCGCGTCGCCGGTGGTCGGGTGCTTGCCGTGGGCCTGCGCGCCGCCGGGCAGCGCGTCGGTGCCGGCGGCCTCGCCATCGGCCGAGCCGGCGCGCGCCGGGCCCTTGGCCTCGGGCGGCGCCTCGCCGCGCAGCATCGCCAGGATCTGCTCGGCCGGCGTCGCGGCGCCGTCCTTCGCGTCCTTGGCGACCTTCCTGTCCTTGCCCTCGCCGTCCTTGGCCTCGACGCGCTCGCCGGCCTGGGCGCCTTCGGCGTCAGCCGCGGCGGGGTCCTTCGCGTCGACCGGCTCGGCGGCATCGGCCGCGTCCGGCTGGTCGGCGGCGTCCGCCTTCACGGCTTGCGCCGGCGCCTTCGCGTCCTCGGCGGGGGCCGCGCCACGGCGGGCGGCCGCGTTGCGCGCGGCCAGCTTGTTCTCTTCCTGCGCGGAAGTGTTCTCGGGCGCCTTGGGCGGCTTGGGCGCTTGCGCGGCGTTCTGCCGCTGCGCCTGTTGCTGGGCCTGGAGCTGTTGCGCCTGCTGCTGCGTCTGCAGTTGCTGGGCGGCGAGCTGCTGCGTCTGCAGCTGCGAGGCCTGCTGCGCCTGCGTCGACTGGGTCTGCAGCTGCTGGCTGCTCTGGTTCAGCCATCGGGCGAAGTCGGGCGAGCCCTCCTTGCGGCCGGTGTAGGCAGGATTGTTCGCGCCGAGGCCAGCAAGGGCGCCCGGCAACTGGGCATTGTTCTGAATCTGCGTCATGGCGAGGGAGGTTCCGGTGGACCAGGCCGCCGTCAGGCGACCAGCCGGGACATCGGGTTGCCGCCGCGGGCCGCGGCGCGCGCGGCTTGCTCGTCGGTGGCGCGCTGCTCCTGGCGCATCTGGCTGCGCAGCGTCTCGGCGCGGCGGCGCTCGATGAGCTTGCGCACCGAGGCCACGCGCAGCTCGCGCTCGCGCAGCACGTCGCGCGCGGCGGTCAGGCGCTGGTCGGCGTAGTCGGCGATGCCGGCCTGCTGGCCGATCGCCTGGTCCAGGCGCTGGCCGAAGTTCTGGTAGCAGCCGAGCAGTTGCACCGTCGTCTGCTGGGCGAATTCCTGCGTCCAGCGGCTGCGGTAGTCGGTGCGGTACTGGGAGAGCTGGTCGTGCTGGTTGCGCGCCGCGTTGGCCCGCGACTGCGCGTCCTGCAGGAACCGCAATGCTTCATCGCGCTCGGCCTCCGCGCGTTCGAGGAGAACGGTCAGGGCCTGCAGATTGGAACTACTCATGTCGATGACCTCGCTTTACGGATGTCGGCAGCTATCACGCAAAGTTAAGTGTGGCGGTCAGTTGATTGAGGCAATCGTTCAAAGAAGCGGGGGAATGCATGTCTTGTTGGAGCAATCGGTCCATGTCGGCATGCAGGCGCACGGCGGCGTCGAGCTCGGCATCGTGCCCGGGCTGGTAGGCGCCGAGCTGGATCAGGTCGCGCGCCTTGTTGTATTTCGCGAGCAATTGCCGGAAACGGCGCGCCAGTTCGACATGGCGCTTGTCGGCGACGCTGGTCATCACGCGCGAGATCGAGCGCTCCACGTCGATGGCGGGGTAGTGCCCACTCTCCGCCAGCTCGCGGCTGAGCACGATGTGGCCGTCCAGGATGCCTCGGGCCGCGTCGGCGATCGGGTCCTGCTGGTCGTCGCCCTCGGACAGCACGGTGTAGAAGGCGGTGATCGAGCCCTCGCCGGCCAGGCCGTTGCCGCTGCGCTCGACGAGCTGCGGGAGCTTCGCGAAACAGGAAGGCGGATAGCCCTTGGTGGCCGGCGGTTCGCCGATGGCGAGGGCGATCTCGCGCTGCGCCATCGCGTAGCGGGTCAGCGAATCCATCAGCAGCAGCACGTGCTGGCCGCGATCGCGGAAGTGCTCGGCGATGGCGGTGGCGTAGGTCGCGCCCTGCATGCGCAGCAGCGGCGGCGCATCGGCCGGCGCGGCGACGACGACACTGCGCCGCAGGCCTTCCTCGCCGAGGATGTCCTCGATGAATTCCTTCACTTCGCGGCCGCGTTCGCCGATCAGGCCGACCACGATGACGTCGGCCTGCGTGTAGCGGGCCATCATCCCGAGCAGCACCGACTTGCCCACGCCGGTGCCGGCGAACAGGCCCAGGCGCTGGCCGCGGCCGACGGTGAGCAACGAGTTGATCGCGCGCACGCCGGTGTCCAGCGGGCGGCGGACCGGGTCGCGGTCCATCGCGTTGATCGGGCGGCGCACCATCGGTTCGTCGCGAACCTCCTCGAGCGGGCCCCGGCGGTCGATCGGATGGCCCTGCGGATCGACGACGCGGCCCAGCAGGCCGTCGCCCATGGGCAGGTGCAGGCCGCGGTCCTCGTCGCGGCGCCAGGGATGGCGCTCTTCGCCCAGCACCGGACCATGCGGCGCGGCGGGCCGCGGCAGCACCATCGCGCCGCTGGCCAGGCCCTGGATCTCGTCCGTTGGCATCAGATAGGCGCGATCGCCGGAGAAACCGACCACTTCGGCGGTCACCGGCCGCTGGCCGCGGCGCGGCGCGGCGGCGGTGGAGGGCATGTGGATCTCGCAGACCGAGCCCACCGGCACCTTCACGCCGGTCGCCTCCAGCACCAGTCCGGCGACGCGCACGAGCTTGCCTTGCGGCTCCAATGCCGGTCCGTTGCCGGCAAATGCCTGCAGATCGTCGAAGTACTGTTGCCAGCGGCCGATACGCGCGCTCATGGCTGCGGCTCCTCGGCGCCGTTCTGGCGGCCGTGCGGCAGCCCGCCGTACTGGCTGGGCGTCGGATCGGCGCGGAAATCGAGCCGCGCCTCGCGCTGCTCGTCGGCGGCGGAGCGGCGGTCCTCCCAGACCGAGGTCTGGCCCAGCGCGTTGACCGCCGACTGCCAGCGCGCCGGCAGCGAGGCGTCGACGCTGCAGATGTCGGCGTCCACCTTGACGCCGCCGCGGGCGATGGCGGGATCGGGAATGACCTGCGCCTCGCGGGCGCGAAGTTCCTGGCCGGCGCCGTCCAGCACCAGCGGCAGGTCGTCGGGGTGCACGCGCACGCGCACGTGGCGGGCGTTGATCAGCAGCGCCTCGACGGCGTCATGCGCGACCTTGGAGACCAGCTCCGGCGCGGTCGACAGCTCGTTGCGCACGACCTGGCGCGCCAGCTCGACGGCGGTGCGGGCCAGTGCCTGGGCCATGTCCTGCTCCATCGCGGACAGGTCCTGGTCGAAGCTGGCGACCAGCTGGCCGACCTGCGCGCTGATCTGCTTGGCGAAGCTCTGCTTGAACGCGTCCAGCGCGGCCATGCCGTCGCGGTAGCCGTCCTGGTAGCCGGCCTGGCGGGCCTGCTGGAGCAGCTCCTCGATGCTGGGACCGGGCGGGGGCGGCGGGGGCGGGGGCTCGACCGGGGCCGGCGCGGTGACGGCCGGGCGGCGCGGCGGCGCGGCGCCGTCCAGCGTGCCGGGGTTCCACGCGGCGAAGCCCGAGAGCTCCTCGCGCGGAATGATGCGGCTGTAGGTGTTGCCGCGCGGCTGATCGCCGTCCGGACGGGGCGGCGGGGGGACCTGGCGGGGCGGGCGGGTGACCATCGATGCGGGCGTCCGTCGGCGTCGGGATTACAGGAACTGGTCGTCGCCGCCGCCGGCCAGCACGATCTGGCCCTCGTCGACGAGGCGGCGCACGACCTTGAGGATTTCCTTCTGCTCGGCCTCGACCTCGGACAGGCGCACCGGGCCGCGCGAATCCAGGTCCTCGCGCAGCGTCTCGGCGGCGCGGCTGGACATGTTGCGGAAGATCTTCTCGCGCAGCTCGGGGCCGGCGCCCTTGAGCGCGACGATGAGCGATTCGGACTGCACTTCCTTGAGCACGGCCTGGATGCCGCGGTCGTCGATCTTCTCCACGTCGTCGAACGTGAACATGTTGTCCATGATCTTCTGCGCCAGGTCGGAGTCGGCCTCGCGGATGTAGTCCAGCACCGAGGCCTCGACGCTGGTGCCCATCATGTTGATGATCTCGGCCGCGGTCTTGACGCCGCCCAGGTTGGACTTCTTCATGCGCTCGCCGCCGGCCAGGATCTGGCCCATGACCTCGTTGAGGTCCTTGAGCGCCATCGGCTGGATGCCGTCCAGCGTGGCGATGCGGATCAGCACCTCGTTGCGCTGGCGCTCGGTGAAGACGCGCAGCACCGAGCTGCTCTGGTCGAAGTCCAGGTGCGACAGGATGGCCGCGACGATCTGCGGGTGCTCGTTGCGCAGCAACTCCGCCACCGAGCCCGGGTCCATCCACTTCAGCGACTCGATCGAGGACACGTCCGAGCCCTGCAGGATCCGGTCCAGCAGCAGGTTGGCCTTGTCCTCGCCCAGCGCCTTGCGCAGCACCGAGCGGACGTACTCGTCGGTGTCGTTGACCAGGGTGCTCTGGGTCTCGGCGACGAGGTCGAACTTGTCGAGCACGCGCTCGACGCGCTCGCGCGGCACGACCTTCATCTTGGCGATGGTCTCGCCGAGCTTCTGCACTTCCTTGGGCGCGAGGTGCTTGAAGACCTCGGACGCCTCTTCCTCGCCCAGCGACATGAGCAGGATGGCCGCGTCTTCTACGCCTTTGTCGTCCATGGTGATGTCTCGCTATCGATCCGTGTGGGCGGGGCGGGGCTCAGCGCCGGCCGGCCGGGGCGGCCGTCTCGAGCTCTTCGCCGTTGACCCAGGCGCGCATGATGTTGGCCACCGCGATCGGGTTCTCCTTGGCCAGCGCCCGGGCGCGCACGAGCTTGTCGTTGGAGACCGGGGCTTCCAGGGCCGGCAGGCCGCCCGGGCCGCCCAGGCTCAGCTGCTCGTTCTCGACGACGCTGAGCTGGCTGGTGGCAGTGTCGTCCTTCTCTTCGGCGGGCGGCGGGAAAGCCGCCTTGAGAGCAGGGCGAACCATGCCGAACACGGCGATCAGCGCGACCAGCACCAGGGCGGCCGGCACCGCGGCGTCGCGGGCCATGTCGCGCAGCCAGGGCTGCTGCCACAGCGGCACGTCGGCGTTCTCGAGCTTGTCGGAGACGAAGGGCGCGCTCAGCACCTTGACCGAGTCGCCGCGCTCCTGCGAGAAGCCCAGCGCCTCCTTGACCAGCGAGTCGAGCTTTTGCAGCTCGGTCTCGGACAGCGGCTGGCTGGTGGTCTTGCCGTTCTTGTCGGTCACGGTCTTCTGGTTGACGACCACGGCGGCGTTCAGGCGGCGGACCTGGCCGACGGCGTTGCGGGTGACGCGCACGGTGCGGTCGACCTCGAACTGCGTGTCGTTGTTGCGGCGCAGGTTCTGCGAGCCGCCGGTCTGGCCGGCCGGCTGCAGCGGCTGGGCCTGGCCGTTGATCGGCGCGGCGGCCTGCGGCGGGACCTGGTTGGTGGTCGCGCCGGGCACGCCGGTGGGCACGCCGGGGGTGTTGCCGGACTGCTCCTCGGAGGTCAGGCGGCGCACGGCGCTCTGGGTGTTGGGGCCCTGGTTGGGCTTGTATTCCTCGGCGGTCGATTCGACCTGGCTGAAGTCGACGTCGGCGGTGACGGTCGAGCGCAGGTTGTCGCGGCCCACCATCGGCTCGAGCAGGTCGGCGATGCGCTTGTTCAGGTTGGCTTCGACCTGCTGCTTGTACTGCAGCTGCTGGCTGTCCAGGCCGATGGCGTTGCCCTCGGGGTTCTGGGAGAGCAGGGCGCCGGTGCTGTCCAGGACGCTGACGGCCTTGGGATTGAGCTCGGGCACCGACGAGGACACCAGGTGGACGATGCCGGCGATCTGGGCGCGGTCCAGCGTGCGGCCGCCGCGCAGCGTCAGCATGACGGAGGCGCTGGGCTTTTGCTGCTCGCGGAAGAAGCCGTTCTGCTGCGGCATGGCCAGGTGCACGCGCGCGTCGGCGACGTCGGCCATGGCGGTGATGGTGCGGGTGAGCTCGCCCTCGAGCGCGCGCTGGAAGTTCAGGCGTTCGTTGAAGGCGGTCTGGCCGATGGACTGCTTGTCCATCAGCTCGAAGCCGACGATGCCGCCCTTGGGCAGGCCGGCGGAGGCGAGCTTCATGCGCAGGTCGTAGACCTGGTTGGCGGGGACCATGATCACGCCGCCCGGGTCGTTGCGGTAGGGCACGTTCATCTGCGCGAGCTGCGCGATGACGGCGCCGCCGTCCTTGTCGGACAGGCCGGAGAACAGCGGGCGGTAGTCGGGCCTGGCCGTCATCATCGACATGGCGACGATGACCGCGAGCAGCGCGGCGACGCCGGCGCCCAGCATGACCTTGCTCTTGGTGGGCATCGCGGCCAGGCGGGCCGGCACGCCGGTCGTCTTGGCGGTCTGCTGCACCTCGGGGAGTCCGGCGGCGGGGCTGCTCAGGGCGTTGTCCATGGGGCGTGGGGTGTACGGCTGGGTCGAACGGAGGGCCCAGGCGGACGCCTCGGCACTGGTCAGGATTATTTCGATCGGCGCCCTCAAGAATGGTGGGAACAGGCCGAAGAAGCCCCCCCAGTTCCGAGCTATGGACCGGGCGCGGATCCGTACGATGCGTGCCGTGGACCTGAAACTCAAACCCTTCGACTTCGCCAGCGCGGTGGCCCGTGCCGGACTGACCCCCCAGGGCCAGCCGGTGGCCAAGCCCGCGTCGGGCGCGAGCTTCGCGGATGCGATGAGCTCGGCGTTGAAGTCTGTCAGCACGCAGCAGAACGAGGCGTCGCGGCTGCAGCGCGAGGTCCAGCTCGACAACCCGACGGTGAGCCTGGAAGAGACGATGGTCGCGATGCAGAAGGCGCAGATCGGCTTCCAGGCGACGCTGCAGGTGCGCAACCGGCTGGTGTCGGCTTATTCCGAGATCATGAACATGCAGGTCTGATCGCCGGCCTTGCACCGCGTTGCCGGCTGTTGGATGCGAAAAGCCGCCCGAGGGCGGCTTTGTTCATTGGGCGATCAAGGCCAGGCAGGGACCGGGGGCTCAGGCGTCGCGCCGCATCAGCCGTTCGCGCTTTTGCGCCTGGTCGATGAAGACCTGCAGCGCCCGGGCCGCCGTCGGCGCCAGCGAGACGAAGGCGCAGCCCGCCTGGTGCGGGGCACCGGCGTCGCCGTCGGCCATGTGCTGCACCCGCAGCAGCGTCGTGAAACTGACCTCGCGTTCGAGCTCCAGCGTGGCGGCGATCTCCTCGCCCACGCGCGGCACCGGCACCACGTTCGCCGGCCATTGCAGCGCGACGCCGCCGGCGCTCACGTTGACCACCCGGATCCGCGGCAGGTCGGCCTGCGCCAGCTTCAGCGCCGGATAGAGCTGCCCCGCCGACGCCACCCGGTACGCCTGGCGGCGCTGGAAGCGGTACAGCCGCAGCGGCATCGGCGCGCGCAGCACCTCGGCGCCGTCGCCGTGGATCGCCACCAGGCCCGACACGTCGAACTGCAGCTTGATCCTGTCCAGGTAGGCGGTGGCCACCAGCTCGTCGCTGGCCAGCACCGGCGCCAGCGTGTCGCCGGCGCGCGGCGCCTCCATCGTCAGCATGCCGTGCGGCGTGTCCAGCGCCCGCAGCACGGTGTGGATCGCCTCGCCCTCGGGCGTGGACAGCTGCACCCGCGCCTGCGACCGCAGCAGCTCGCGCATCCAGTTCATGATCTCCCCGGGCGCGTCCAGCCGGAAATCGGCATCCGCGGGATCGGAGGAGGGGGCGGGGATCGTCAGGTCGCTCAAGGCCAGCTTCCGGCAGCAGTCGTTCGGAAAATCTACTCGCATCCCCAAGGCAAACGCCGCGCCGACCCCATCCGTTCGAGGGGCCGGTCGCGGCGTGCTCCGGAGCGCGAGCCCCGCGGCGTGACCGATGTCTCGGATCGTGTCGCGCCGCCGAGGCGTCCCGCCGGTCAGTGGACCGTCTTGGACTTGCCCTTCATCAGCTGGTCCAGGTCGTCCAGCCACGGCTCGGCCAGGTGGCGGATCTCGGCGTCGTTGAGCAGGATGCGCTGCATGATGCGCGTCTTGAGCTGCGCCTCGTCCGGGCCCAGCTGCTGGCTGGAGGCCGCGTGCTTGAGCTGGGAGATCAGCAGGACGCAGGCGCCCTCGAGCTTGACCACCTCGTCCCAGTTGCCCGAACGGGCGGCGTTCAGCATGTCGGCGCTGGCCTGTTCGATGGCTTCGTAGTAGCTCAGCAGTTGGGTGCTCATGATGCGGTCCGGGGTCGGGGCGGCGTGGGCGGCGGAGGAGGTCTGGGGCTTGGCGGTGTACTTGGACATGGAACTTCTCAAGTCGTCAGGCGTTGGGCGTCGGTCCGGCGGCGATCAGGCCGCGGCGCGTTGGTCGGCGGCGGCGGCCGGGGCGATGCTGCCCCAGGCTTCGCGGATGGGCTGCAGCAGCGTCACGCATTCCTCGACGGCGACCGCGTCGCTGTGCAGGTTGGCGTAGGTCAGCCGCATGCAGATGTAGGCATACAGGTCGCGCAGGTCCAGGGCCAGCTCGCCCGACTCCAGGTCCAGGGCCGCCTTCAGGCCCTCGTCCAGGATGCGGACCGCGCGGCTCAGGCTGCGGTTCTTCACTTCGACATTGCCGGTGCGGATCGCGCCGATGGCTTGCGTCATCGAATCGAAGGCGCCGTCCAGCAGCAGCGTCACCAGGCGATGCGGCGAGGCCGTCATCACGTCCGTCTCCACGCCGACGCGGTTGTACATGTTGCTCGCGCGCTGGCCGTGGGAAGCGAAGGGGGAGGAGTTGCCGTACATGATGTGCTGCTGCGGTGTGCTGAAGTGCTTGAATCAGTTTTCGGCCCCCGCCGGCCCAACTTGAGCCTCCCACCTGTCGAATTTGTCTCGAAATTCTGCCGATCTCCAGAATGAGGAAAGCCTCCGTGAGGAGGCTTGTCGGCACGCTTTTCGAAGCGCCGGAGAAGGGCGGTCGCGACGGCCTTGTTCCACTGGCGGCCGCCGGCGACCCGTCCTCAGCTGCTGCCCAGCATGCTGGTGATCTTGTTGACGTAGCTCTGCATGTCGTTGAGCTTGGCCATCTGCGTGTCCAGCGCCGTGTACTGCGCGCGGATGCGCTTCTCGTAGGCGTCGGCGCGGTCGTTGAGCTCGTCGATGCGCTTGCCGTTGGCGGTCACCCGCGACTGCAGCCCGGTGGTGCGGGTCGTGATCGAGCCGTCGAAACCCGTCACCTGGTCGGCGAAGGCGCGCCAGCGCGTGGCGATGCCGTTGTTGTTCGGGTTGGCGTTGTCCACGCCCATGAACAGGTTCTTCAGGTCGGCCATGCTGCCCAGCGCGCTGGTCAGCTTGGTGTCGTTGACCTTCATCGTGCCGTCGGCGCCGATGTCCAGCCCCAGGTCCGACAGCCGGCCGAACTGCCCGCCCAGCGTGCTGCCCGAGGCCGTGATGTTGCGCAGCTGGCTCTGCAGCCCGACCGCGGTGCTGTCGCCCTGCAGCGCGCCGGCGGTCTTGTTGGCGTCGTCGTACTTCGTGTCGGTGCGCATCAGCGTCATCAGGCTGTTGTACGAGGTGACGAAGTCGTTGATCGCCTTCTTCACGCTGTCCTTGTCCTGGCCGACGGTGATGGTGGACACCGCGGGCGTGACGTTGCCGGCCCCGTCGACGGTGCCGCCCTTGAGCAGGTTGATCGTCAGGCCGTCGACGGCGCCCTCGATGTTGTTGGAGGCGGAGCTGATCGACAGGCCGTTGACCGTCAGGTTGGCGTTGCGGGCCGCGGTGTTCTGCGTCATCGACGTGACCGAGGAGGTCGGGTCGTAGGCCAGCGCGGACAGCCCGCTGGCGTCCGAGCCGTTGCCGTCGTCGTCGGCGGTCGTGATGCGAAAGCCGTTGGCCTCGCCGGTGTCGCGCGAGCGGATCACCAGGCGCTGGCCGCTGGCGTCGGTCACGACCGAGGCGAGCACGCCCGCGCCGGAGCCGTTGATCTTGTCGCGGATGCTGGACAGCGTGTCGGTGGCCGAGATGGAAACGCTCACCGGCGACGTGCCGGACTTGCCGGTGAAGGTCGAGTTGTCGGCGCTCCACTGGCCCAGCTCGATGGTCATCGAGCCCGAGCCCACCGTCGCGTTGGTCGCGAAGGCCTTGCTCGCCAGCGACTGCGGCGAGGCCAGGTTGGCCACGCTCAGCGTGTAGGAGCCCGCGCCCGAGCCGGCGCCGGCGATGACGGTGGCCATCGTCGTGTCGGAGGAGGTGGCGGTCAGCGCGGCCCAGGTGCTGGGATTGCTCAGCTTGGCCGCGGCGTCGCGCATCGCGCTGAAGGCGCTCTTGATCTTCCCGTACTCGGAGATCTGCGTCTTGATCGTGTCGGTGCGGGACTGCAGGTCCGTGATGGGCTGCTTCTCCAGCGACACGAGCTTCGTGACGATGCTTTCGACGTCCAGGCCGCTGCCCAGACCGGTGGAGGTGATGGATGCCATCGTTCGAACTCCCTGTGACCCTGGCCACCTTGACCGGGACCCCTGGCTGGAAGCCCCATGCGCGACAGGGCCCCGCGTGACTCGCGTGAGGCCCTGTCCTGCATATCGGCGCCCGGAGCACCGACTTTAGGACGGCACCCCGGCGTTTCGATTGCGATTTCCTATCAGCCCTTGAGCAGCGACAGCACCTGCTGCGGCAGCTGGTTGGCCTGCGCCACCATCGCGTTGCCGGCCTGCTGCAGGATCTGCGCGCGGCTCAGGTTCGAGGTCTCGACCGCGAAGTCCGCGTCCATGATCCGGCTGCGGGCGGCGGTCTGGTTCTCGTAGGCGACCTGCAGGTTGGAGATCACCGCGTCGAAGCGGTTCTGCGTCGCGCCCAGCGTCGCGCGCTGGCTGTTGACCTGGTCCAGCGCCGCGTCGATGTTGGCCACCACGGTGGCGATCGCGCCGGCGTCGGCCGTGTGGTCGATCACCGAACGGCCGGTGCCGCTGGTGTCCGAGCCCGAGACCTTGGTGATCGCGTCGTCGGAGGACATGTTGGGCGTCACGACGGTGATCTCGTCGTTGGACGTCGTGTTCGGGCCCACCTGGAAGGTCTGCGGGGTGCCCGCGTCCTGGCCCAGGATGTACTTGCCGTTGAACGTCGTGCCGCCGGTGACGCGCTGGATTTCCTTGGCCAGCTCGCCGAATTCCTTGTCCAGCGAATCCTTGTCGCTGTCCGCGTTGGTGGCGTTGCGGGCCTGGATGGCCAGCTCGCGCATCCGCTGCAGCGAGTCGGCGACCTTGCCCAGCGCGCCTTCCGCGGTCTGCGCCAGCGAGATGCCGTCGTTGGCGTTTCGCATCGCGACCGACATGCCGCGGGCTTGCGCGTTCATCCGCTCCGCGATGGCCAGGCCGGCGGCGTCGTCCTTGGCGGAGTTCACCCGCAGGCCCGACGACAGGCGCTGCATCGACGTCGCCAGCGACGACTGGGACGAATTCAGATTGCGTTGCGCGTTCAGCGAAGCAATGTTGGTGTTGATGGTCTGTGGCATTGATGCGCTCCTGCGGAGATCCTGTCCTGGCTGCGATCCCGGTTGGGGTGGTCGTTCCCGACCTCGCCGGCCGATCCGTGCCCCGCCATCGCGGGTGTTGTCGGACCTGCCGGTTGGACCGGTGATCGAGCGCGAACTTCATGCTCGATGGTTGCCATTGTGCGAAACGAGCGCCGACGCCGAAGGGCCGATTAACGGGCGGAAAACCGTCCATTCCCGAGCCGATAAAAAAAGGCCCCGCATCGATCCCGAGGGTCGATGCGGAGCCTTTGGAGGCCCGGCCGCGAGGCCGTGCTTGAGGAGTCATCCAGGGGGGCGCCGCAGGCGGCGCCGGAGCGTTCTCCGGGGTGTCTTGCGAGGAGCCGTCGATCAGCTGCGCAGCAGCGACAGGACCTGCTGGGGCAGCTGGTTGGCCTGCGCCACCATCGTGTTGCCGGCCTGCTGCAGGATCTGCGAGCGGCTCAGGTTGGCGGTTTCCGCCGCGAAGTCCGCGTCCATGATCCGGCTGCGCGCGGCGGTCTGGTTCTCCACCGCCACCGACAGGTTGGAGATGATCGCGTCGAAGCGGTTCTGCGAGGCGCCCAGGATCGCGCGCTCGCCGCTGACCTTGGTGATCGCCGCGTCGATGTTGTCGATCACGGTCTTGAGCGTGTCCGGCGTCGAGGCGTTGTCGATCACGCCGGCGGTCACGGCGGTGATTTCCGCCGCGTTCGTCAGGTTGGTCGTGATCACGTCCACCGAGTCGTTGCTCGTCGTGTTCGCGCCGATCTGGAAGGTCTGCGTGCCGGCATCGTCGCCCAGGATCGCCTTGCCGTTGAAGGTCGTGCCGCCGATGACGCGGCCGATTTCCTGGCTCAGCTGCGCGTATTCCTTGCCGATCGAGTCCAGGTCGGAGGTCGTGTTGGTCGCGTTGCGGGCCTGCACCGCCAGTTCACGCATGCGCTGCAGCGAGTCGCCCACCTTGGACAGCGCGCCTTCGGCGGTCTGCGCCAGGGAGATGCCGTCGTTGGCGTTGCGGACCGCGACGTTCATGCCGCGCACTTGAGCGTTCATCCGCTCGGCGATCGCCAGGCCGGCCGCATCGTCCTTGGCGGAGTTCACCCGCAGGCCCGACGACAGGCGCTGCATCGACACCGACAGCGACGACTGCGACGAGGACAGGTTGCGCTGGGCGTTCAGGGATTGCAGGTTGGTGTTGATGATCTGAGCCATGATCCATTCCTTTCGAATTCAAAGACCTTCTTCGGTCCCACGGACGGTTGAAATCGTCCGACTGAGCCGGACCACGTGGCCCTTGCTGTTGAATTGCGGACCCGTTGATGCAGTTATCGGGCCACCAGGAATGGACTTGAGGCCTTCCTGAAAAGAAAGGCTGTAACGGCCCTTTGCGGGCGTGAAGTAATGGCGGCAGGTCTCCCGACCCCGGCGCGTTCGGCGGGATGCCAGAACCCCACTTCGTGAGGCCTGGCGCGGGCTCTCCACGGGGCATGGGGCCTCCCACCGGGAACCCCAAGCCCCATTCCGGCCCCAGCCGCTCTCGCTGACTTCTCTTTCACCACCACCGGTGCGATGGGGAAAGAGAAGGGGACCACGGTCCCCTCCGGTGCGGCGCTCTGCTATCTATTAGCGGAGCAGGGCCAGCACTTGCTGCGGCTGCTGGTTGGCCTGCGCGATCATCGCGTTGCCAGCCTGCTGCAGGATCTGCGCGCGGCTCAGGTTCGCGGTTTCCGAGGCGAAGTCCGCGTCCATGATCCGGCTGCGGGCCGCGGTCTGGTTCTCGACCGAGATCTGCAGGTTCGACACGATCGCGTCGAAACGGTTCTGCGAGGCACCCAGCTTCGAACGCTCGCCCGACACCGTCTTGATCGCCGAGTCGATGTTGTCGATCACGGTGGCCAGGTCGGTCGTCGACGAGGCGTTGGTGATCGCGCCACCCGTCACGGCGGTGATCGTCGTGTCGGTGGTCATGTTGGTCGTCGTGACGTCCACCGAGTCGTTGGCCGTCGTGTTGGCGCCGATCTGGAAGGTCTGCGTGCCCGAATCGCCGGCCAGGATGGCGCGGCCGTTGAAGGTCGTGCCGCCCAGCACGCGCTGGATTTCAGAGCCCAGCTGCGCGTATTCCTGACCGATGGAGTCCAGGTCGGTCGTGGTGTTGGTCGCGTTGCGGGCCTGCACCGCCAGTTCACGCATGCGCTGCAGCGAATCGCCCACCTTGGACAGCGCGCCTTCAGCGGTCTGCGCCAGGGAGATGCCGTCGTTCGCATTGCGCTGAGCGACGTTCATGCCGCGGACTTGCGCGTTCATGCGGTCGGCGATGGCCAGGCCGGCGGCGTCGTCCTTGGCGGAGTTGACACGCAGGCCCGAGGACAGGCGCTGCATCGAGACCGACAGCGACGATTGGCTGGTCGAAGTGTTGCGCTGGGCGTTGAGCGACAGCAGGTTGGTGTTGATGACTTGGGCCATGATTGCTCCTAACAGCTATACGTAAAACCGGCAAAAGCGCCGAACCACACATGAGCGCCTGAGTCCTCCGATCCTCCGACCCGCCGTGAGGCGAACCGGCCGAGGATCTCGGATGCTCCTGCTGAACCTGCCGGGCCATTTCCCGGTGAGGTCCCAGTCCGACGCTAGTCAACCGTTGCCGTCCCACCCCTCTTGTTCAGGGAACCAAGAACGCCAGGCCTTCTAACCGGACCACGTGCCGCCTGCCTGCTTCCACTTGCCGTTGGACTCGTCGTCCTGGTTGGCTTGTTTCTGCGCTACAGCAGCCCCGTTGAGTTGGTTATCGGACCGCGCTCCTTAGAACTTGAGGGCAATTTGTCAAGACATGTGATCCGGAGATAAGCAGGTCAGACAACGTGTTGTTTGTCGTTTGACCTCGACCCGGACTTGTGCCCGGGTGTCGGTCTGGCGACGGACATGACAGTGATAACGGCCCGGACGAGGCGGGATTGAGGGGGAAAGCGGGCGCTTTTCGTGTGCTCGATCACGGGGGTGCAGACCTAAAGTGCCAACCGGCGCTGCCGACAAGGCCAGCCGCTTCCGATCAACGACCATGGAGAGGTCTATGCCACTGCAATCGCAAACCGAGGCACGGTCCGCCGTGTCGATGATCGACGTGTCGATCGAGGAACAAGTTCACGGCCGCGTCCGCCCGAATTCGAGCGAAGCCCGGCTGCTGCTGGCCCAGGCGCGCAACGCCGCGTATGCGCAGGCCGCCCAGGGCCGCATCGGCGACGGCGTCGCGCTGCTGTGCAACGCGCTGGAAATGGCGCCGATGAGCGTGGACCTGCTGTCCGACGTCGGCGCGCTGCTGCTGGCCTCGGGCCAGCTGCGCGAGGCGGCGCTGTACGCGCACCGCGCGGTCGAGCTGTCGCCGCAACACGCGCCGTCGCTGTACACGCTGGGCTTCGCGCTGTCGGGCCTGGGCGAGATCAAGGCCGCGATCGAAGTGCTGACCATCCTCAATGAAGGTCAGGCGCTGGAGATGCTGCGCCGCGATTCGCCCGAACTGATGGCGATCGTCGACACGGAATTGCTGCGCCTGCGCGCCGCCTGACGCCTGCGCGCCGCCTGGCGCGCTGCCGATCCGTCCTCCGCGAGACCGCCTGACAGGCTGTCTCCCTGAAAAACCGCCGCCGAGCCCGGTGCCACCGGGCCCCTCGCGGCGGTTTTCCCTTTGGGGCCTGTCAAGGTGTAGGAATCCGTCCGACAAGGCCGTCGTCCCGCTCCCTAGCCTGTATCTGGTAGCAAGCTGATGTTGCTGGCCTGCGCGTTTCTTCAGAATTCATTCCATCGCAGCAACGCCACCCCCAGGAGCCCAGACATGAACAGCGACCAGATCCTTGCCGAGATTCGCGAAGCCAACCTGTCGTACCTGATGCTGGCCCAGAGCCTCATCCGTGCCGATCGCGAACAGGCGCTGTACCGCCTGGGCATCTCGGAAGAGACCGCGTCGCTGCTGAACACGCTGAGCCCGGCGCAGATGATGAAGATGGCCTCCGGCAACACGCTGCTGTGCCGCTTCCGCATGGACGACGACCTGGTGTGGGGCCTGCTGACCTCGCACGGCAAGCCCGCCGCCAACGACAGCGTCTCCCGCCTGCACGCCTCCATCCTGATGGCCGGCCGCCACCAGGAAGCCGCCTGATCCAGGCAGCCGACTTGCCGATCCAGATCATCCGATAGAGAGCCGGAGACCGACATGCGCACCAAGTCCATCCTGACCGAAGCCAAGCAGATCGAACGCGCGGTGACGCTGATCAAGCTGGGCGCGCGCCTGCAGGTCCTCGAATCGGAAACCGACCTGAGCTACGAGCGTTTGCTGCGCCTGTACAAGGAGGTCTCGGGCAAGTCGCCGTCCAAGGGCCAGCTGCCGTTCTCCACCGACTGGTTCATGACCTGGCAGCCCAACATCCACGCCAGCCTGTTCCTGAACATCCACGAGTACCTGAACAAGGTCGCGGAGATGGACGAGATCGACGTCGTCATCAAGGCCTACCAGCTGTACCAGGAACAGACCGCCGCCCAGAACCTGGAGCAGCTGCTGTCGGTGACCCGCGCCTGGCGCCTGGTCAAGTTCGTCGACAACGGCATGTTGTCGATGACCAAGTGCAGCAAGTGCGGCGGCCACTTCGTGACCCATCCGCATGAGGTCGCCAAGCATTACGTCTGCGGCCTGTGCAACCCGCCGGCGCGTGCCGGCAAGGGCAAGGCCGCCGGCGGCATCCAGATGCACTGAGCGCGCCGCATGCCGTCGCGCTGGCGCACCTGCCTCGTCGTCATCGCCCGCAACGAGGCGGCGACGATCGCCCGCCTGCTGGACAGCGTCCGCCCCCACGTGGACGAGCTGCTGGTGATGGACACCGGCTCCACCGACGAGACCGTCCGCCTGGCCCAGGCCGCGGGCGCGCGCGTCGGCCACTTTGCCTGGATCGACGATTTCTCCGCGGCCCGCAATGCGGCGCTCGACGCGGCCGGGGCCGACTGGCACCTGGTGCTCGACGCCGACGAATGGCTGACGGGGGAGGGCAGCGGCGCGGCGCTCGAGGCGCTGCGCTCGACCGCGCCGGACTTCGTCGGCACGATCGCGCTCGAGGACCGCTTCGACGGCGGCACCGCGCGTTCCCGCCTGAGCCGCGTGCTGCCGGGCGCCGTCCGCTACGCCGGCCGCATCCATGAGCAGCCCTCGCACGCGTTGCCGGTGTGGCCGCTCGATGTCCATGTCGCGCACGATGGTTATCTGCCGGAACGTCTGGCCGGGAAGCGGGGGCGCAACGAGGCCTTGCTGCTCGCCGCCGTCCAGGACGATCCGGCGAATCCGTACCTCTGGTACCAGCTCGGCAAGGATTTCTCCGTCTACGACCGCTTCGCGCAAGCCGAAGAAGCCTTCGCGATCGCCGCGGAGCGCTTGACCTCGATGCCCCTGCCGCCGGCATGGTGGAACGACCTGGTCGCGCGGCGGCTCTTCGGCCTGAAGTCGCTCAAGCGCCACGCCGACGGCCTGGTCTTCGCGGAAGCGCAGCTGCAGCGCTGCGCCGAGTCGCCGGACTTCTTTTTCGCGCTGGGGGATCTGCTGCTCGACTGGGCGGCGGACGAGCCGGCGCAGGCGGAGGTGCTGCTGCCGATGATCGAGGACGCCTGGCGGCGCTGCCTGGAGATCGGCGAGCGCCCGGACCAGCCCGGCGCGGTCGCCGGACGCGGCAGCCACCTGGCGTCGCACAACCTGGCGTTGCTGTCATCGATCCTTCAAAAAGGACAGCCGCAATAGCGCTGATCCGGCATCTTGTAGGAATTGATCTGACAAACGCGTCGGCGCACTCCCTAACCTGGAGATGGAAGCGACCTGATGTTTTATGCGTGTCGCGATCTCTACAGTTCGTCTCACGCTGAAACGAAACGACATCAGCACCCAACACCCCAGGAGCCGAACGATGAACGCCGACCAAATCCTCGCCGAGATCCGCGAAGCCAACCTGTCGTACCTGATGCTGGCGCAGAGCCTGATCCGTGCCGACCGCGAACAGGCGCTGTACCGCCTGGGCATCTCCGAGGAAACCGCGACGCTGCTGAACACGCTGAGCGCCGCGCAGATGCTCAAGATCGCCTCCGGCAACACGCTGCTGTGCCGCTTCCGCATGGACGACGACCTGGTGTGGGGCCTGCTGACCTCGCACGGCAAGCCCGCCGCCAACGACAGCGTGTCCCGCCTGCATGCCTCCATCCTGATGGCTGGACGTCACCAGGAAGCCGCCTAAGTTATATCGACGGCCCGCCGCCGAACTGAAGACGACACGACCCCGGAGACACCGACATGCGCACCAAGTCCATCCTGACCGAAGCCAAGCAGATCGAGCGCGCCGTGACGCTGATCCACCTGGGCGCCCGCCTGCAGGTGCTGGAGTCGGAAACGGACCTGAGCTACGAGCGCCTGCTGCGCCTGTACAAGGAAGTCTCGGGCAAGTCGCCGTCCAAGGGCCAGCTGCCGTTCTCCACCGACTGGTTCATGACCTGGCAGCCCAACATCCACGCCAGCCTGTTCCTGAACATCCACGAGTACCTGAACAAGGTCGCCGAGATGGACGAGATCGACGTCGTCATCAAGGCCTACCAGCTGTACCAGGAACAGACCTCCGCCCAGAACCTGGAGCCGCTGCTGTCGGTGACCCGGGCCTGGCGCCTGGTCAAGTTCGTCGACAACGGCATGCTGACGATGACCAAGTGCGGCAAGTGCGGCGGCCACTTCGTGACCCACCCGCACGAGGTCGCCAAGCATTACGTCTGCGGCCTGTGCAACCCGCCGGCGCGTGCCGGCAAGGGCAAGGCGGCCGGCGGCATCCAGATGCATTGAGGCCGCCGCCGTGGCCGCCCGACTCCCTCATGCCGCCCCGGGGGACGCCCCCTCGGCGCTGCGCTGGCCGGCGCTGGCGCTGCTGAGCTGGGCCGCCTGCTTCGCGGTCTGGCGCCTGTTCGGGCCGGACTGGCCGGCGGCGCTGGTCGCCTCGGGCCTGGGCATCATCCTGGCCGGCGTGCACCGGCAGACCTGGCGCCGGCTGATCGTCGCCTCCGGTTTCCCGCTCGCCCTGCTGTTCACCGGGACCGACCTGCCGGCCTGGATCTGGCTGATCCCGCTGGCGGTGCTGGTGCTGGCCTATCCGCGCCGCGGCTGGACCGACGCGCCGCTGTTCCCGACGCCCCACGACGCGCTGCGCGCGCTGCCCGCGCGCGTGCCGCTGCCCGGCGGCGCCCGGGTGCTGGACGCCGGCTGCGGGCTGGGCGACGGATTGGTGGCTCTTCGCCGCGCTTATCCGGCGGTCCGCCTGGCCGGCATTGAATACAGTGGCGTGCTGTGGCTGCTGGCCCGCCTGCGCTGCCCCTGGGCCGAGATCGCCCGGGGCGACCTGTGGGCCCAGCCGTGGCGCGAGACGGACCTGGTCTACCTGTTCCAGCGGCCCGAATCGATGCCGCGGGCGCTGGACAAGGCGCGCGCCGAGATGCGGCCGGACAGCTGGCTGGCGAGCCTGGATTTCCCGCTGCCGGGGCAAGCGCCCTTCGCGCAGCTGGAGACCGGGACCCGCCACCAGCTGTATGTCTACCGGGTGCGCGACCTCCGGGCCTGAGCCCGACCGCGCCCCGTCAACTTCTCACGCGATCAGTCAGGGACGCCCGACCGGCGCCCGCGGAAGGCACCGGCCGTGAAGCGCCGGGCTCAAGCGGGCGGGGAGCCGGTCGATAAGGGATGAGATGGCCCGGACCGCGAGGGGACGCGGCGGCAACTTCAAGACGGAACGACCTTCATGTTTGTCATCATCGGTTGGGTGCTTGCCCTGGCCTGCATCTTCGGCGTCTTCATCGCGCACGGCGGCAACATCAGCGTCGTGCTGCATGCGCTGCCGTTCGAGATGACCACCATCTTCGGCGCGGCCATCGGCGGCATGCTGGCCACCAACCCGCCCAAGGTGATGAAGGCCACGATGAAGGGCCTGGGCGACTGCTTCAAGGGCAGCAAGTACACGAAGGCCCGCTACATGGAGCTGCTGGCGCTGCTCTACGACATCCTGCAGAAGGCCCGCAAGGAGGGCCTGATGTCCATCGAGAAGGACGTCGAGGATCCGCACAGCTCGCCGCTGTTCCAGAAATACGCGACGGTGGGCAACGACCACCACGTCACCGAATTCATCACCGACTATCTTCGGATGATGGTCTCGGGCAACCTGAACGCGCACGAGATCGAATCGCTGATGGACGCCGAGATCGACACCCACCACCACGAGGCCTTCCTGGCCGTGATCGCGCTGCAGCGCCTGGCCGGCGGGCTGCCGGCCTTCGGCATCGTCGCGGCGGTGCTGGGCGTGGTGAACACGATGGGCTCGGTCGGCCAGCCGCCGGCGGTGCTGGGCGGGATGATCGGCTCGGCGCTGGTCGGCACCTTCCTCGGGATCCTGCTGGCCTACGCCTTCGCCGAGCCGCTGGCCGGCGCGCTGGAAGCCAAGGTCGACGAGGCCGGCAAGGAACTGCAATGCATCAAGACCACGCTGCTGGCCTCGATGCAGGGGTATGCGCCGCAGGTGGCGATCGAATTCGGCCGCAAGGTGCTCTACTCGACCGAGCGCCCGACCTTCGCCGAGCTCGAAGGCCACGTGAAGAAGAAGTGAACGGAGTGAATCACCATGGCCGGTGACGCCAAGAAACTCCAGCCCATCATCATCAAGCGCGTCAAGAAGGGCGGCCATGCCGCCCATGGCGGCGCGTGGAAGATCGCGTACGCGGACTTCGTGACGGCGATGATGGCCTTCTTCCTGCTGATGTGGCTGCTCGGCTCCACGACCGAGGGCGACAAGAAGGGCATCGCGGACTATTTCGCCTCGCCGCTGAAGGTGGCGATGTTCGGCGGCTCGGGCTCGGGCGACGCCTCGCACATCATCAAGGGCGGCGGCCAGGACCTGACGCGCCAGACCGGCCAGGTCAAGGCCGGGGACGTCGAATCACCCCGCAAGACCATCAACCTCAAGGCCCTCAAGGAAGAGCAGCGCCGCGCCGAACGGGTGCGCCTGCAGCAATTGAAGGACAAGGTCGAGAAAATCATCGCGGACAACCCCCGAATTGCGGCATTAGGTGGGCAAATCCGGCTCGACATGACCCGCGAGGGCTTGCGTATCCAAATCGTGGACGAGAATAATCGTCCGATGTTTGACAGCGGCAGCGCGGTGGTAAAGCCGTATATGCGCGAGTTGCTGCAGGAACTCGGCAACGTGTTGTCCGAGGTGCCCAACCGGCTGACGCTGGAAGGACATACGGACGCACAGCCGTTTTCTGCGGGCGAGCGCGGATACAGCAACTGGGAACTGTCGGCGGACCGGGCCAATGCCTCGCGGCGCGAGCTGGTGGCGGGCGGTTTGCCGGATACCCGGGTCCTTCGCGTGCAGGGCCTGGCATCGAGCAAGCTGCTCGATACCAAGGACCCCAAGGCCCAGGTCAATCGCCGCATCAGCATCATCGTGATGAATCGCGATGCCGAGGATGCGGTGCTGAAGAACCTGCCCGACGAGGACGAGGACGCCACGGAACCCGCGGCCAGCGCGCCGAGGATTTCGAGTTCCGCCCCCGCGGGCCGATAACGGTCCGGATCGACGTTCGCCCGTCATAACTAGATCTCGTCTTAAGCCCTCCAGTCCCCTCAGAGGAACGCCATGAGCACTGACATGAAATTCTTGATCGTCGACGACTTCTCGACCATGCGCCGCATCGTGCGCGGTCTGCTGAAGGAGATCGGCTACAACAACGCCGAAGAGGCGGAAGACGGCGTCGAGGCCCTGAGCATGCTGAAACAGGCCAAATACGATTTCGTCGTCAGCGACATCAACATGCCCAACATGAATGGCTTCGAGCTGCTCAAGGCCATCAAGGAAGACGCCTCGCTCAAGCACCTGCCGGTGCTGATGGTGACGGCCGAGGCCCGCAAGGAGGACATCGTCCTGGCCGCCCAGAGCGGCGCGGCGGGCTACATCGTGAAGCCGTTCACGAAGGCCACGCTGGAGGAGAAGGTCCTGAAGATCATGCAGAAGCTGGCCGCTGCGGCCTGATGCTGGGGAGTCCACCATGCAGATGGAAGAGCTGGCCAAACTGACCGCGCAATCCAACGAGCCGCTGACGGTCTCGCCGGAGGTGTTCCAACAGATCGGCACGATCACCCGCGTGCTGCACGACACGATGCAGCAGCTGGGCGTGATGCCCAAGCTGCAGGTCGCCACCGACGGGCTGCCCGACGCGCGCAGCCGCCTGACCTACATCGCCAACAAGACCGCCGACGCCGCCAACAAGGTGCTCAACTCGGTCGACCAGGCCAAGGCCGAGCACGCCAAGATCACCGAGGCCGCCAACGCGATGGCCCAGGCGATCACCGCGGACCCGGTCCGCGCGGTGGCCTCGGGCGCGGTGCTGAACTTCGTGAAGGAGGTCGAGTCCTCGACCTCCAAGATCGACACGCACCTGACCGACATCATGCTGTCGCAGGACTTCCACGACCTGACCGGCCAGGTCGTCGCCAAGGTGGTGACGCTGGCCAACGACCTGGAAGACTCGCTGGTGAAGCTGCTGGTCTCCGTCGTGCCGCCCGAGCAGCGCGAGAAGGTCGACCCCAGCATCCTGCAGGGGCCGGTCGTCAGCCACGAAGGCCGCACCGACGTGGTCGCCAACCAGTCCGAAGTGGACGACCTGCTGGCCTCGCTGGGCTTCTGATCCAGGTCCCGCTTCGCTGAACGAAACCCGCGCCCCGGCGCGGGTTTCTGCATTTCGGGCCGGCACTTCGGGCCGGAATTCTGGGGGATATTCCCCGCCCGGCATCGGCGGGCGAGAAGACCGGCGGTTTTCCGTCCCTTATCCGGCCAAGGCCGAATCCCCTTCGGCCGAACAATGGCGGCGCCGCGGCATCAGGCCGTGGCCCCCTTCATGGCCGACCAAGACGCACAAGACCGCAACTTACCCGCCTCGCAGAAAAAGATCGAAAGATCGCGCAAGGAGGGTCAACTGCCGCGCTCCCGGGACCTGCCGCATTTCGCGGTGATGGCCACGGGCGGCGCCTTGTTCGCGACTGCGACGCCGTACGCGGTGGACAAGCTCCAGCGCATGGTCGAAGGCGCATTGCGTTTCGATGCCGAACAACTCCGCACCGCCGGCATGATGACCGAGCGGCTGTCGGTGCTGACCTGGCAGGGCTTCATGCTCGGCCTGCCGGCGCTGCTGATCCTGGCGATGGCCGCGATCGCGGCCCACATCGCCTCGGGCGGCTGGAACTTCACGATGAAGCCGCTGACCCCGAAGTTCTCCCACCTGAACCCGATCAACGGCTTCGGCCGGCTGTTCCAGTGGCAGAACCTGACCACCGCGCTCAAGGCGGTGCTGCTGTCCCTGGTGCTGGGCGTCGTCGGCGCGATGGCGCTCAAGGACCGGATCGCCGGCTTCATCGGCATCATGTCCGTGCCGCTTCCCTCGGCGCTGGCCTTCGCCGCCAAGCAGATGATGGGCGGCCTGGCCCTGCTGGGACTGGCATTGGCGCTGTTCGCCATCATCGACGTGCCGCTGCAGCGCCACCTCTACCTCAAGCGGCTCAAGATGTCCCGCGAGGAAGCCAAGAACGAACTCAAGGAAGCCGAAGGCAACCTCGAGATGAAACACAAGATGCGCGCCAAGGCCCGGGAACTGGTCAAGCGCCGCATGCTCGCCGCCGTGCCCAAGGCCGACCTCGTCGTCATGAACCCGACCCACTACGCCGTGGCCATCGCGTACGACGAAACCAAGATGGGCGCGCCCCGCGTCGTGGCCAAGGGCCTGGACCTGCTGGCCTTCAAGATCCGCGACATCGCCAAGGACAACAAGGTGCCCGTCCTTCAGGCACCGGCCCTGGCCCGTGCCCTGTACGCCCACGCCGAACTCGACCGGGAAATCCCCGGCGCGCTGTTCGGGGCGGTGGCGCAGGTCCTGGCCTACGTCTACCAGCTCAAGGCCGCGCTCAAGGGGCAGGGCATGGCGCCCAACGTCGCGCCGAATCCGCCGGTGCCCGACGAACTCGACCCGCACAAGAAACCCGGCTGGACGCCGCCAGAGGACGAGGCGGACGACGCGTTCCCGGAGGGCTCTCCCGCCTGATCGCGACCGAGCACGCGTCGGCCGGATCGGTGCCCCCTTTACGCTCAGACGCCTCCGCACGCTCGGCATTCGCTTCAAGGGGGCACCGATCCGGCCGACGCCGAACCCAGCGTGGCGTGCGGGGGAGGGGCGTCATCGAGCCGGCCGACGCTCCAGCAATGGCGGCGTTCGGGGGGGAAATCTCCCGCTTATCGGGCTAAAGGGAATCGGGGTGTCGCCGAACAATGGCGGCACTCGACAGTCCTGTCGGGCAACCCCGTCGATCCAGGCAGAAGGCAGCACCGATGAACGAGCTGATGGCCCGTTTGCAGAACCTCCTCGGACCCCGCGCCGCCATCCTCCAGGCGCTCGGGGCACCGATCGCCATCATCATCATCCTGTCGATGATGGTGCTGCCCCTGCCGGCCTTCGCCCTCGACCTGTTCTTCACCTTCAACATCGCCATGTCCATCATGGTGATGCTCGTGGCCTCGCAGATGGTCAAGCCGCTGGACTTCGCGGCCTTCCCCACCGTCCTGCTGATCACGACCCTGCTGCGCCTGTCCCTGAACGTCGCCTCCACCCGCGTCGTCCTGCTCGAAGGCCACACCGGCTCCGGCGCCGCCGGCAAGGTCATCGAATCCTTCGGCCACTTCCTGATCGGCGGCAACTTCGCCGTCGGCCTGATCGTCTTCGCCATCCTCGTCGTCATCAACTTCATCGTCGTCACCAAGGGCGCCGAACGCATCGCCGAAGTCGGCGCGCGCTTCACCCTGGACGCGATGCCCGGCAAGCAGATGGCCATCGACGCCGACCTGTCCGCCGGCCTGATCGACGAGAAGGAAGCCAAGCGTCGCCGCGCCGAGCTCGGCGACGAAGCCGACTTCTTCGGCTCCATGGACGGTGCCTCCAAGTTCGTCCGCGGCGACGCCATCGCCGGCATCCTGATCCTCTTCATCAACATCATCGGCGGCTTCGTCATCGGCGTGGCCCAGCACGGCCTGTCCGCCGGCCAGGCCGCCGACAGCTACATCCTGCTGGCCGTCGGCGACGCGCTCGTCGCCCAGATCCCGGCCCTGCTGATCTCCGTCTCCTCCGCGCTCGTGGTCTCGCGCGTCGGCAAGGACAAGGACGTCGGCCAGATGATCGGCTCGCAGGTGTTCGGCTCGACCAAGGCCGTCGCCATCACCGCCGGCGTGGTCTTCATCCTCGGCCTGATCCCCGGCATGCCGCACCTGGTGTTCCTGATGATCGCCGGCGGCCTGGGTTACCTGGCGTACTGGCTGCGAACCAAGGAACAGGCCAAGAAGGCCGCCGAGCTGAAGAAGCCCGCCGCCCCGCTGCCCGGCGCGCCCAACCCGGACGCCGAGGCCTCGTGGGAAGACGTGGTCGCCGTGGACACGCTGGGCCTGGAAGTCGGCTACCGGCTGATCACGCTGGTGGACAAGTCGCGCGAAGGCGACCTGCTGAGCCGCATCAAGGGCGTGCGCCGCAAGTTCGCGCAGGACATCGGGTTCCTGCCGCCGTCGGTGCACATCCGCGACAACCTGGAGCTGCGCCCCAGCCAGTACCGCGTGACGCTGCGCGGCGCGGTGATCGGCGAGGCCGAGGCCTACCCCGGCATGTGGCTGGCGATCAACCCGGGTCACGCGACGCAGAAGCTGATCGGGACCCAGACGACGGATCCCGCCTTCGGACTCCCGGCGGTCTGGATCGAGGAGCGGCAACGGGATATGGCGCAATTGGCGGGCTTTACCGTCGTTGATTGCGCGACCGTGGTGGCCACGCATCTTTCACACTTGCTGCAAGTTCACGCGGCCCGTTTGTTGGGCCGGGTGGAAACCCAGCAGCTGGTGGATCACCTCACCAAGCAAGCGCCTCAGCTCATCGAAGACGTGATTCCAAAGATGGTCAATGTCGCCGCCCTGCAACGAGTCCTCCAGTTCCTGCTGGAAGAGGGCGTGCACATCCGCGACATGCGTTCCATCGTGGAAAGCCTGGCCGAAAACGCCACGCAGACCAACGATCCGGCCGAGCTGGCCCGTCGCATCCGCATCCACATCGCCCCGGCGATCGTGCAGCAGATCTACGGTCCGGCCCGCGAACTGGATGTCATCGCCCTCGATCCGGAACTGGAGCGCCTGGTCACGCAGGCCCTGCACTCGCCTCACGGCGCGGCGCTGGATCCCGGCGTGGCCGACACGCTTGCGCGGAGTGCCGCCCAGACCGCCCAGTCCCAAGAGGATCGCGGTTTGCCCGCCTGCCTGCTGGTGCCCGACCTGATCCGCGCACCCCTGGCCCGACTGCTCAAGCGCGCTGCGCCGCGGCTCAAGGTGCTGGGACACAGCGAGATTCCTGAAACGCACACGATCCGCATCGGCTCCATCATCGGAGGCACGGCATGAACGTCAAACGCTTTACCGCCCGCAGTTCCCGCGAAGCCATGACCCTGGTCCGCCAGGCTTTCGGCGACGACGCGGTCGTGCTCTCGAACAAGCCCTGCCCCGAAGGCGTGGAAGTGCTGGCGATGGCGCCGGAAGGCATGTCGCAGATCGAGCGCGTCGCCGCCTCGACGCCGCGCGCCACCGCCCCGCGCCAGCCCGCCGCCGCGCAGCCGCAGCGCCCGGACCCGCAGCCGCGCC
This sequence comes from Mitsuaria sp. GD03876, assembly GCF_029840635.1. Classification (GTDB taxonomy): domain Bacteria; phylum Pseudomonadota; class Gammaproteobacteria; order Burkholderiales; family Burkholderiaceae_C; genus Roseateles. The sequence continues at coordinate 29,541 of NZ_JAOCCU010000015.1, forward strand.
AGGCCCTCAAGCAGCGCCTGGCCCCGCCCGCGCCGCAGCAACGCGCCGAACCCGGTTTCGCCGGTTCGGTCGGCGACGACGTGAACGCCCTGGGCATGAGCACGCTGTCCTTCCAGGACTACGTGCGCGAGCGCATGCTCAAGCGCCGCTCTGCCGAGATGAACGGCCTGCCCGATCCGCTGATGGACGAGCCCTCGCACGCGCCGTCGCAGGCGCAGATGGCCGAGTCGGTGGCCTCGATGGCCGCGCAGCGCGACCAGCGCGCCCGTGCCGCGATGCAGACGCTGGGCGCGCGCCGCGTGGACGAGCGCGCCTATGAACCCGCCCCGATGCCGGCGCCCGCGCCGCGCGTCGTGCCGCCGGTGCTGCGCGACGAGATCCGCGTGCAGCAACAGCCGATGCAGGACCTGGGTGGCATCGGCCACGGCTTCGGCGGCATGGGCAACCATCCGCTGAACGACATGCCGTCGTCGTCGCGCCGCGAGCAGGAAATGATGACCGAGCTGCGGGCGATGAAGGGCATGATCGAAGAGCGCTTCGGCGCGCTGGCCTTCATGGAGAAGCTGCAGCGCCAGCCGGCGCAGGCGCGGCTGACGCAGAAGCTGCTGGACGCCGGGTTCTCGCCGGCGCTGGTGCGCAAGCTGGTGGAAGGCCTGCCGGCGCCGATGACCGAGGAATCGGAATCGCACGCGTGGGCCTCGAACGTGCTGGCCCGCAACGTGCAGACCGCCGAGCAGATGCCGGCGCTGGAAGACCAGGGCGGCGTGTTCGCGATGATCGGCTCGACCGGCGTGGGCAAGACCACGACGACGGCCAAGATCGCCGCGGCCTTCGCCACCAAGTACGGCGCGAGCCAGCTGGGCCTGATCACGCTGGACGCGTACCGGATCGGCGCGCACGAGCAGCTGCGCGCCTACGGCCGCATCCTGGGCGTGCCGGTGCACACCGCGCATGACCGCGCGTCGCTGGAAGACCTGCTGGAACTGCTGGCCGGCAAGAAGATGGTGCTGATCGACACGGCCGGCACGGCCCAGCGCGACAGCCGCACCGCCGAGCTGCTGGACATGCTGGCCCACAAGAGCATCAAGCGCATCCTGGTCGTCAACGCCGCCCAGCAGGGCGAGACGATCGAGGACGTGGTCGGCGCCTGGCGCGGCGCGGAAGCGCAGGGCGTGATCCTGTCCAAGCTGGACGAGGCCGTGAAGCTGGCCCCGGCGCTGGACACGGTGATCCGCCACAAGCTGCGCGTGCTGGGCGTGACCAACGGCCAGCGCGTGCCCGAAGACTGGCATCGCCTGTCGTCCCAGGCGCTGGTGCAGCGCGCGCTGCGCAGCCACGGCCAGTCGGCCTGGCGCGTGGACGCCAACGACGTGAACCTGATCTTCACCGCCGGCTCGATGGGCCAGACGGGGGCTTCGGGCTCGCCGATGGGCCTGAACTGAGCGGCGCGTCCAGCGCCGTGAGGACGCCGGATTTGCCAAATCCGGCCGCAGGTTCTAAGAAGGGGAAGTGCGCGAGCGCTTCCCCTTTCGCCATTGGGGCGATAGTTGGCAGCCGCCTCCGGGCGGTGGTCAACTGGCCCTGGCGAGCGGGAGGCGTCCCGGCGTCGCAGGGCCGACGAGCGAGAGCAGGGCGAAGCGGTGGAGAAAAGCGGGGTGTTTCCCCCTTTCAATTCCGCGTCGAAGAGGGGCCCCCAGGGCGAAACTTCCGGTAACGGCTCCAGCAATGGGCGCTCCCTTTTCCAGAGGGACCGATCGCTGGGGCAGACCTCGTAAGAAGACACAGAGCACAGCCCAATGCGCGACTTCAGCAATGCTCCCAAGGACCAGGCCGACGGCCTGCGACGCCTGTTCGCCACGGCGCGCGTGCGCGTGGTGCCGGTGGTGAGCAACCCGCATGTGGTCGGCAGCGGTGCGCTGCTGGAAGGCATGTGCGCCGCGTTCGGCGAACTGGGCCTGCACACGCTGGTGGTGGACGCCGGCGAGCAGGCCTCGGCGCCGTCGGACCTGGCCGCGGTGGACCTGGCGGCGTGCGTGGAGCCGCTGTCGGCCAAGGTGTCCTTCCTGGCCGCGCGCGGCCTGCCGCTGCGCTACATCAACGCCAATGGCTCGGCGGCCCAGTTCCTGGAGGCCGTGACCGACGCCGCGCCGTTCGCGGACGTGATCCTGCTGCATGCCAGCGCGGCCGAGCTGAGCCGCGTGCTGGTGTCGCGCGAGGTGCGTCCGGTGCTGCTGGCCGACACCGACGTGCAGAGCGTGACCTACGCCTACGCCGGCATGAAGTGGCTGACGCAGCGGGCGGGCCTGATGGTCTACAGCCTGCTGCTGGCCTGCAACCCGCAGTTGCGCCTGGCGGAGCGGATCGCGCAGCAGCTCTCGAGCTGCGGCGACGGCTTCCTGGGGGCGGTGCTGCGGGAGTGGGCCTGTCTGGATCCCCGCCAGCCGGTGAGCGCGCCGCTGACGCACGAGATGCGTCACATGGCCCGCGAGCTGCTGCTGGCGTCGGTGCCCGGCGCCGCGCTGGACAGCGCGGCCGATGCGATGCCGCTGCGTCCGCGGCCGATGTGGCAGCCCAAGTCGGGTCGCGGGCCGCAAGGCGTGACCCTGGCTGCGCATTGACGCCGGATTGGAGACGAGACGATGTACACCGCCAAGGGTCAACTCGACAACAACTCGCTGATTCGGCAGTACAGCCCGCTGGTGCGGCGACTGGCGCATCAGATGATCGCCAAGCTGCCGGCCAACGTTGAACTGGACGACCTGATCCAGGTCGGCCTGATCGGGCTGACGGACGCGCTGTCGCGCTTCGACACGGCGCAGGGCGTGCAGTTCGAGACCTTCGCGACGCAGCGCATCCGCGGCGCGATGCTCGACGAGCTGCGCGGCAGCGACTGGATGAGCCGCGGCTCGCGCCGCCAGCAGCGCTCGATCGAGAGCGCGGTGCACAAGCTCGAGCAGAAGCTGGGCCGCGCGCCGCAGGAATCGGAGATCGCCGCGGAGATGGGCATCTCGCTGGCCGAGTACCAGGAGATGCTGGGCAAGGTGCGCGGGACGCAGCTGGTCTACCTGGAGGACATCTCCGGCGACGACGACAGCGACGACTACCTGGACCGTCACGTCAGCGACGAATCGGCCGATCCGATGTCGCTGCTGCGGGATCACCGCATGCGCGAGGCGCTGGTGGAGGCGATCAAGAACCTGCCGGAGCGCGAGGCCTACGTCATGTCCATGTACTACGAACATGACATGAACCTGAAAGAGATCGCCGCGGTGCTGAAGGTCACCGAGTCGCGGGTGTGCCAGCTGCACAGTCAAGCGATTGCCCGATTGCGCGTGAAGCTGCGCGACTGGTAAAACGGCCTGAAACGGCCGCTGTCCCTGGTGGTCGAGGAACCATGAGGGGAGCGTCCGATGTGGGACTCATGGCGCAGGCGCGCCGGGAAGGATGCGCCTGACGCGTCGGCGGGGGAAGTCGGGGACGGCTTCCGGGAGCCGACGATGCAAGGCAAGACCACGACCGTCGTCCGGGAGCTCTCGGGCGGTGTTTCCAAGCTGGGCCGCGACGCGGCCGAGGTGCGTGGCCTGCTGGAGGACACGCAGAAGGTCGTGACCTCGCAGGCGCAGGCGATGCAGGCGCTGGGCGGCGAGCTCGAGCAGGTCCGGCATGCGCAGGACGCGATCAACCAATCCACGACCCAGACCCGCGAGGCGGTCGGCCGCGCGCGGGACGCGCTGGCCGGGGTCGGCGAGGAGGTCGGCGGGATCGTGTCGACCTTGCGCCAGGTGAGCGACGCGGCGTCCGAGATCACGAAGATCGCGCTGCAGACGCGGCTGGTGGCGTTCAACGCGTCGGTGGAGGCCAAGCGCGCCGGCGAGGCGGGCCGCGGTTTCGGCGTGGTGGCCGATGCGGTGAAGGATCTGGCGGCGCAGGTGGAGGCGTCGTCCAAGGCCATCATGGGCACGGTGGGGACGCTGGACACGCGGATCGAGAGCTTCAGCCGCGAGTTGCGGGCGGACGGCGCGGGCGGTGGCGCGCAGAGCAAGATCCATCAGGCGTTCGCCGATGTCGAGGTCGACGTGGACCTGATCGCCAAGGGCGCGCAGGAGAGCCAGGCGACGACGCAGCAGCTGGCGGAACGCTCGGGGGAACTTGGGGTCGAGATCCAGCAGGCGATGCGCAAGCTGGAGGCGGCGTTCGCGTGCAGCGACCGGTTCCTGCGGCTGAGCGAACAGATGATCGAGCAGATCGCGTCGAGCGGGGTCGAGGTCGAGGACTCGCCGTACATCCAGGCGGTGCAGGGCGCGGCGGCGGAGATCTCGGCGCTGCTGGAGCGCGCGGTGCGGGACAAGCAGATCGACCTGACGTCGCTGTTCGACGAGCAATACCAGCCGATCAAGGGCACGGATCCGCAGCAGTTCACGACGCGGTTCACGCCGCTCGCGGACCAGCTGTTCCCGCAGGTGCAGGAACGGATGCTGACGTTCTCCGACAAGGTGGTGTTCTGCATCGCGGTGGACCGCAATGGCTATGTCGCGACGCATAACAAGCGGTACTGCCAGCCGCAGCGGTCGGGCGATACGGCGTGGAACACCGCCAATAGCCGCTACCGGCGGATCTTCAACGACCGCACCGGGCTGGCTTCAGCCCGGAACCAACGCCCATTCCTGCTTCAGACCTACCGCCGGGATATGGGCGGTGGGAACTTCGTGCTGCTGAAGGAGGCATCCGCTCCAGTCACCGTTGCCGGGAGGCATTGGGGTGGGGTGAGGTTGGCGTTTGGGTTCTGAAGCACGGTCGTTCTTGTAGAAGGAGGGGGGATGGAAAAGAGATATCAAGTGTTTGTCAGTTCGACCTTTGCCGATCTTAAGGATGAGCGGGAGAAGGTTATTCAGACGCTAATGCAGTTGGACTGCATTCCTTCGGGGATGGAATTGTTTCCTGCCATGGATGAGGAACAGTTTGCATTCATTCGAAGGGTTATTGATGATTGTGACTACTATTTGTTGATCATTGGCGGACGATACGGATCTTTGACAAGTGATGGTATTAGCTACACTGAAAAAGAATATGACTATGCAATCTCGAAGGGAATGAAGGTTTTGGCGCTGCTCCATGGGTCCCCAGGCGATATTGCAGCGGGTAAAACTGATCAAGATTCGGCGCTGGCCTTGAAGTTGGTCGCATTTAGAGAAAAGGCTTCAACCGGACGTCTTGTGAAATACTGGAAGAGTGCGAATGAATTGCCAGGAATCGTGGCGCTAAGTCTTCCGCAGACAATTCGCACCTATCCGGCGGTTGGCTGGATCAGGGCGGATAGAGCCGCAAGTGCCGAGATATTGTCGGAACTCAATGAAGCTAGAAAGCGCATTCAGGAGTTGACCGCTCAATTGGGGAGAGAGTCAGAGCAGCGTCACGTCGATATCCCTGATTTGGCTGGGTTGGATGAAGAATTTTCCTTGGAGGGTCGGTATACATCCGATGAGTTTAATAACTATGTGCGTACCAATTGGAGGACTGAGCTGACTTGGCTTGATATATTTGCTGCGGTCGGTCCATATTTGGCCCAGAGGCCGCGAGCAGACACCGTGCAGGACATTATTGCGAAGGCCGCTTTTTCGCGCTCGCGTCTGGATGGTGAAGCGGAAACCTTAGACGATCAAATTTTTCAAACTATTTCTATTCAGTTGCGGGCATTGGGGTTGATCAGAGTGCATCCACAAAAGGGAGGGGATGAGCCTATTTGGGAGGCGACGGAGGCGGGTGAGTTGCTGACAATAAAAAGTAGGGTGGTTCGTGCGAAATAGATGAGATTCTATATTTTGTGATGTCTGCTTGAAGTGTTGCCTTGACAGCAGATATTGGTGGTTCCGTCGCGATTTTAGAAAGATGTTTGCCGTTGCGGCTTGCTTGGCATTCGAAGATCATTTGCACAGGTGCTCAAAACACCCAACACGTTGCGCCACCGAAAGGTGTGTCTCCACAGTCCGCCATAACGGGCGAGATGGACTTTTCCGCGAGGAAAGTCGCACGTGCGTGTTGCGTGTTTTGACATCTCGCCCACCCTCCGCATTCAATTGCCCTGGATGGGAATCCCTCAACGGTTGTTTATTGAAGGAAACCTGACCATGCTGACCGCCCAGTTCATGCACACCGTCGCCAAGGACGGCTACGCCATTTCCGAGCAGTTCGCCAATGAGAAGCACGAGATCGAATGGCAGAAACGGGAGGCGGGCGATCCGCTCCCGCGCGTCCCGCTCCTGGAGCGCAAGCCGCTCGAAACCTCGAGCGACTGGACCCTCGAGGTGCTTCGCACCGCCGCCGGCAATCCCTATCGCTATGAAGCGCCCGACACCTGCCGCAGCTACGTGCGTCCGCTCCTGCTCGACCGCGCCACCTCGGTCGGCGAAGCGATGTTCAACATCCGCGATCGCCTCACCTACATGACCGCGCTGCTGCAGGAATTCGACGTGCCGATGGGGGTTCGCCGCGGTCCCAACAGCCATCTGCGGGATACCGTCGTCGACCTGGCCCATGAGGCCGCCAGCTTCCTGGCGGTGCTGGAGATCGCGACCCTCCAGGAACACAGCTACCAGGTGCGGAGCAGCCTGCAGCCGGCGTGATGTCCGAGACCATTCACCCCAGACCAGAAGTAGCCGGAACAGATCCAGCAGGAAAAGAAAAACGAGTGCCCACGCGGGAGCGTGAGGCACTCGTTTTGTTTTGGAGCCGCCCGGCGGCCGGCAACTCAACGCTTCTGGGTCTTCCGCTTCGGGTGCATCACCAGCTTCTTCGCCTGCGTGTCCAGTTCGGTGCTGTGATACAGGTCCAGGCATTTCAGGAAATCGAATCGCTGCCCCGGGGATTCCGCTTCGGCCAACGGGTTTCGATAGTCCTTCGCCAGATAGCGGTCGACGAGTTGCTTGATCTCGTCCGGCGCCCGGTCCAGGTCGTACTCGGTCCAGTCGCGCAACGCGCTCACGCTGCTCCCCGCGTCCCCGGCGGCCTGCGGGTTCTGCCGGTAGGCCATTGCGACGCAGGTCGCGAGAACCATGTCCTTGTAGTTCTGAAGGTGGCTGCGGGCGGGCGCCTTCGGTGATTCGCCGCTCGGGGCCACGTCTTGCGCGATTGCAGGAAGCACCGGCGACAGCGACATCACCACCGCGCACAGGATCGAACGAACGCCGCTCACGGCAGGCTCCAGAAATTGGCTCGGTCAGTCCGGTAATTGACGCCCGGCTCGTTGAAATAGCAGTGGTCGTAGCACTGGCGCCCATTGAAGAGCGTGGCGTGTCCGGCGGCATCGGACCAGCCGGATACCTCGAACAAGATGACGCCTTGTTTCCCGGCGAGGCTGCCGCCGCCCGTCGGCGGGTACTTCACGATCTCCGGCTTCCCCCATTGCTGCTGGAGGAAGCCGATCAGGTTGCGCACTCGGAAGAAGTACTGGCGCTTGTCGCCGCCAGACACCGTTTGACCAGGAATGCGTGGCACCAGCAGACCGGATTCGTTGAGGATGTAGCTCATCCGCACCGCGCAGGTGTTGGTCCAGCGCTGCTGCACATCCGGGTTGCGGACGTTCTTTTCGACGTTGCCGCCGATCACCGAGGCGACCTTGCCGCCGGAATCGGCGATGTCATAGATGCGCAGGGATGCCGCCCAAGCTGCGGCGAAGGAGGGACGCTTCACGCGGGAGTCCTTTCTCGAAGTGGCAGGGGGCTGGCGTCACGATGAGAGGCACCGCAGGCTTGCCGTGAATCCCGACCATACGGGGCAGGGCGACGGTGGGCACCTGACTTTGGGCATCCGTAGGGCCTTCGCCGCCGGCCGCTGGGGCCGGGCCCTGACTCAGGCCGTTCCTACCGCCGGATCAGGCCCGAATCGTTCACCAGCTGACTAGCGCCCAGCCGCGCCGAGGGTGCCAGGCCTTGCCCTCACGAGTAAATGAGCGTCAGCGCCATGAAGAACGAGATCAGAAGCGCGAACGCCACCAGCTTCAGCCGCTTCTCGAAGAGACGCGGATTCGCCTTGATCCATTGCGCGGCCGCTTCGACGCTTCGTCGGACCGGGCTCGTCTCCGGCAGCAAGCGGGTCAAGAGAAACATGGAGCCGCAGAGCGCGGCGACCACGGCCAGAAACGCGGCCATGAGGATGATTCCAGTCATGCGGGTCGGAGCAGGGAGTTGAGCGCCGCTTGCGGTCGCGGGCGGAGATGGGCTCGAACCATAGGCGAAAACCGGCAACGTGGGCAGGTCATTTTTGATGGCGGACTTTTGAGTTCATCCCCCTCTCTTGAAGTCGCTTGATGACTGGTCCTTGAGCGCAACTCCGAGAATATCCATTAACCCAGATCAAGAGCCAGATTCCGCTCGAAGGTTCTCTCACTTGGATGAGTTGTTCGAGCTCGAAGTCGAGTAATTGTTGGCGCGGCGGCGAATCCCTATGCTTCGCCCTGTCGACGTACGGAACGCTCGTCGTCCGATTCGATCCGCGCGAGGTGGTTATGCAATGGATCACGAAAGAAAACTTCGAAGCTGCCGCCGTCCTGCTCTCCGGCATCGCAGCCAACTGGATCTACGGATGGCTGACCATGCGAGACAGCTTGGAGATATCGAAGTACGCAATTAATGTCATTCTCGTGAGTATCCTCGTCGCCGCATTGAAATTCACGTTTCGGACGTTCTGGAATGCCGGCATCCCACCTACGCCTTTCCCAGAACTGGCGGTTCCAGGTGAACGGGCGTTCGACCTCCTTCTCGGGGCGCTTTTTGGTTTGATGGGTGCAATTGCTTCTGATCAACGCCTGGTTTGGCAACGCCCATTGGATGGCGGGATGAAGCTCAAGCTGGACAAGTCGATCAGTACCTCCTGGCCTGCCATCTTCAAAATGGAACGCGGATATGTGATCTTGAATCTGAAGAACGGAGACCGGCTGCTTGGTTGGCCTCTGGGCCGGCCCGAAAAGCCCGACGCCGGGCATTTCCATTTGATCCGAACGCGATGGCTCCGTCAGCAGCGCGAGCGCGAAGCGGAGCCGCCAACGACGGAGCATTCGATTGTCATTGCTGCGATCGACGTTGCTTGGATCCAGTTCATTGGACCGCGGGGATTGTCGGATCCGGCGCTCTCCGCCGCCGCTGGTGCATCAATGGAAGACGACCAGATCCATGCGTGATTTCGTCGACGGTTCAATTTGTTCCCCAAAACCCCATGCAACCGACCATTGCCCTGATCAGTTTGATGCTGGAACTGATTCCCGCCATCGTGACCTCGGCGGCACTGTGGTGGTCTGCACCCTGGCGGACGCGCAACGCGTTTTACGATTTTCGAGACCTGATCTTCTGCTGGGCGTACACGCAGGTGGCTGATGATCTCGCTCGCCGGTTCATGATCTGGGGGTTTTCGACTCCCGGCCCGTTTGGGGATTACGGGATCGAGGTCAATCTGATCAGCACGTCGATCATTGGGTTGATCACCGGCGTCATCGTGGGACGGGCGATCAATGCCGAGCTGCGGCGTCGAGGTATCCCCGGGAGGTTTGGCGAACGGGCCTCCCCGACGCTTGAGTCCCCGCGGCCCATTGGCCGGCGGGTTCCCGAATAGGACTACAGGCGCTCCATCCCGACCTGGGCCGCTTCTGAAATCACCAGCACGCGTACCGGCTTCTCATAGATCGCGCTTTTGGTCCGGAGCGCATCCAGCAGCGTGTTGAGGGCACCCATGTCGACCTCACGCACCAGAAGCAAGGTCGCTCGGCGCGGCCGAAACCCCGCGGCAGCGTCTGGCGAGCCCACTCGCCACCACCCGCAATCCCACGGGTCTTGAGGTCGAACGTGCTCGGAGACGCATTCCCGCAAGAGCAGCTGCAGACGCCACAGCAACCCGGGCCACCGGCCCAGGCGCGCGAGTTCATGACTGCCATCCAGGTCCGCCGCGGCGCCGTCCAGACCGGGATTCGGCGCAGTGCTGGCGACTTTCAGCGGCTCGGTCATCACCGGGAATGCGCCGTCCTCGCACCATTGGCGAATCGAGGTCGTCAACGGTCCATCGATCGAGCCGCTGGCATCGGGCGGCGTCATCAACGCATCGTCGAATCCGCGAGGCAGCTGCATGTCAGGCGAGGGCGCTCACTTGCCGGCGTTCGCCGACGCCGGCTTGTCCGCCACCCCGAACGGGATCACGCGCACGCCGGAGGCCTTGGCCGACACCTCCACTGGAGGCTGCTGCGCAGCGGTCGCGCGCGGCTTCTCGCGCTTGATGGAGAGGATGTCCGACACGGCCTGGCGCACGTTGGAGGCGAAGAACAGTCCAGTGATGGACAGAACGACGGCCGCGATGCCCGCGACGATCTTGATGGGGGAGAAGTGCTGCATGGGGAAGCTGATGAGCGAGGCCCGGAGCGTACCAATGTGGCGCCCCGTCGCGCGTCACGACTGTCGCTTCCCATCCAAGGAATCCGCGCCTCCGCCCGACGATAGAGTCCCGGGATGCTGAAACCCTTCCGGCTTGCGCCACTCGGGGCGCTCATCGCCTCCGCCTTCATCGCCTTCATCCCGTCCGCCCACGCCGCGCCGCCTGAGCGCTCACCGGCCTGCGGCGTTTCCACCCAGCCGATCCAGGAATCCGGATACGTGCCCATCGGCGGCATTTCCCAGTGGGTGACGATTCAAGGCGCGGATTGCGCCAATCCCGTCGTCCTCATCGTTCACGGCGGCCCTGGCAATCCCAACACGCCGTTTGCCGATCGCCTTTTCGGCACCTGGACCGGGCAGTTCACCGTCGTCCAGTGGGACCAGCGGGGCGCCGGCAAGACCTTCCAGGAAAACAAACCGGCCGAGGATGAGCCGCTCACGATGGCGCGGTTGGCCAAGGACGGCGTCGAGGTCGCTCGTTATGTCGCGAGCCGGCTCGGCAAACGGCAGGTGATCCTGATGGGCGGCTCGTGGGGATCGGCGTTGGCGGTGCATATGGCCATGGCCGAGCCGGCGTTGTTCCAGGCCTATGTCGGCACGGCGCAGCTGGTGAATTACCACGCGGACACCGCCGCCAGTTATGCCAAGACCGTCGCCTTGGCGAAGGCCGCGAACGATGCCGACAGCCTCGGCAAGCTGGAGAAGATCGGCGCTCCGCCGTGGACCGACCCACGCGCCTTCGGCGTGCTGCGCCGGGTCACCCGCAAATACGAGGCCATGCGCATCGATCCCGCGCCCAAGGGCTGGTTCGCGTTCGGGCCCGGATATGACTCCCCCGCGTATGAAGCGGCCTACGAGGCCGGCGAGGACTATTCCTTCCTCGCCTTCGTCGGCCTCGCCGGCGACGGCATGGGTCCCCGGATCGATTTGGGCCAGCTGGGCCTTCGTTTCGCGATGCCGGTGTATCTGCTGCAGGGCGAGCAAGACCTGGTCACGCCGCTGGAAATCAGCCGGGCCTATTTCGACGCGCTGGTCGCGCCGAAGAAGGAATTCCTCCCGCTGGCCCGTACCGGCCACGATCCGAACCCCACGATGATCGACGCGCAATACCGGGTGCTGCAGGGGCTTCGCGCCGAAGCGATGGGGCAAGGAGGGCGTTGAGGAAACCGTTGGGCGGCGCCCCTCCGGCCCGGTGTTGTCCTTCGTGGAGAGCGCGGAGGTCGGACGCGACTACAAACCGCCGAGGTAGTAACCCAGCAGCCCGTCCGAACTCTCCATGCGCAGGACATCCATGATGTTTTCCAACGCCATGCCGAGGTGGTCGCGGTACTCTGTGTCGCGGTGCTGCTGCGTCACCAGCAACGATTGAAAGCAAGCCAGCACCCAGCGCTTGCTCGGGTGCTGACGCAATCCATCGATCAATTGGCGCAGCACCAAGTCGACGGCCCGGTTGGCCTCGAGCTTTTCCGCCTGCGGATTCACGCCCGGCAGATGCGGAACGTGGTCGTTGCCGAGCATCCCATTCAGCTCGTCGAGCATGGCGTCGGTGAGGGCCAAAGGGGCATCCTCGACCAGGGAGAGGGGATCGAATTCCACGTCGCGCTCCGTCGTCGGCGTATCGAGGGCAGTTGGCTTCACCGCTGAGCGATGTCGCCATGCCTCGCGCGGAGCGATTGGTGAAGCCGGAAGAACCGCATGAGATGCGACGCCTTCACCCAGGCGGAAAGGAATCCGAACCGCAGCTCGAAGTGCACGCTGTCGCGCAATTCGCTTCCTCCTGGAATTGGCCTCATCGTCCGTTCATGCGACCAGCGCTTCATCAGCAGGCCGCTCTTGTGAACCATGCGGGTACCGGGCCAATGACCGTCGCCTTTCGGTTCCCGCAGTTGGTCGAGATGGCGCTCCAGGTCCAGGCAGGACACCGCCAACTGGGAGGAAAGGTGGAACTCGCTCATGGGCCGGAGGGAAGAAACGGGGTGCGCGAGTTTAGGCGCCGGCAATGAAAAACGGGCCCCCCGCATACCCGCGAGGCGCCCGTTCCATCGACCGGCGATCGAGCCGTTCAAGGCGAGACGAAACTCTCCTTGCCCGCCTTGCGATCCTCGTCGGCGATCTTCACGTCCGCCTCGTCGATGACGCCATCCTTGTTCCGGTCGTGCAGCTTGAACATGCTCTCGCCAGCGGCCATGAATTCCTCCAGGCTGATGCTGCCGTTCTTGTCGGCGTCCAGCACGCCGAAGCGCACCTTGGCCTGGCGCATCTGGCGCTGCAGTTCCTCGCGGCGCTTTTCCGGGTCGGCGATCTTGCTGATGCGCTGCATCAACCGGCCTTCGAATTCGCCGAGGTATTCGGCCTCGCTCAACTGCCCGTCGGCATTGAAGTCGATGCGCGTGAATTCCACCTGGCGGCCCAGCTTGAATTCAGCGCTCAGGACCTTGCCGTCGCCATTGATGTCCTGCTCGCTGATGAAGGTGGTCGTGGAATGCGAGGCCGCGACGGCCGACAGCGAGGCCAGGCCGGCCAGGCTCATCGCGACCATCGACAGGCCGCGGCGGAGGGAGAGGGTGTGGTTCATGGTTGGGGCTGGACTTCGATCGTCAGGGTGGCCGTGTTGCTCAACCACAGCGCGGGGTTGTCAGGCGAGGCGCGACGCACGCGCACCTGGAGCAGATAGAGGCCGGCGCTCTTGGGCTTGAAGCTCACTTCGCCGGCGGCGTTGGTCTGGAAATCCTGCTCGGCCTGCTTGTGGCTGACGTAGTTCTGGCCGTCGGTGATGACAGTCAGCGTCTCGCCGGCCAGCGGCTTGCGGTTCTCCCGCACGCGCACGGTGACGGGCTCCCCCGCGTAGAGGTCGTAGGGCTGCGTCACCGGGTAGATCTCGACGCCCTCGGTGTCGTAGTCCACCTTGCTGGGGCGGCCGCGGCTGACGTAGACGTCCGCGCGGGTGATGCTCTGCACCTCGATGGGGGTGTCGCCCGCCTGCTTGTCTTCCTGGCGTTCGGCGAAGTGCACCTTGCCGTCGCGCAGCACGCCCTTGGCCAGGCGGCCGCGGCGCACGCCCGACGACACCAGGTAGGTCCCGTTGCCCGCGCCCAGCGGCACCTCGAGGTAGCTCGCGTCCTTGAGCACGGCGGCGGGCACCAGCGGCAACTTCTTGCCGTCGGGACCGGTCACCTGGAAGGTGTCGGACTTCATCGCCACGTCGGGACGCAGGTCGCCTTCGGCGAACGAGGCCTCCACGGTGACGTGCTTGCGCTGCTCGTCCGCGGTGAAGGTGTTGGGCTTGAGGTAGGGCGAGTGGGCCTGGGCACCCGCGCACAGCAGCAGCGGGGTCAGCCAGGGGGCGATCTTCGTGAGCCTGGGAAAGGGCATGTCGTTCAGGGCCGGTTGAGAGGTGGGCGGCACTATAGATGAGAATGGCTCGCAATTGCGAACTGTTATCAACTTCCATCTCCAGGCCATGTCGGCGGTCAGGCTCGGGAGTGACGGTCAAATCGGCTCTGTTTGTCTATACTTCCGTCATATTCGACGGAAAATGAAAATAAGACGCCATGCTGCTTGAATACGGACTCAGGAACTTCTTGTCCTTCAGAGAAGGCGCCGCCGTGTCCTTCCGGCTGGATGCCAACGTCCCGCCCCGCATCTCGCTGAACCTGCCGGCCGCGACGGTGATGTGCGTGAAGGGCGCCAACGGCAGCGGGAAGACCCATCTGCTGAAGGGCCTGGCATTCGTCGCCAGCTTCGTGTCGACCTCTTTTTCCGCGGATCCCGAGGCGGAGATCCCCGTGGCGCCGTTCTTCTCGGATCCCGAGCCCACGTCCTTCTTCGTCGACTTCCTGGTCGACGAGGCGACCTATCGCTATGAGCTCGACGTCACGCCCGCCGGCGTGGTGCGCGAAGCCCTGTTCAAGGCGAGCAGGCGCAAGACGCTGGTGTTCGAGCGCACGCAGGACACGGTGAAGGCGGTCGCCCGCCTGAAGGTCCTGGAGGGCGTGAAGGTGCGGCGCAATGCGTCGCTGCTCGCCACGGCCTATCACCACCAGATCGACGAACTCGTCCCGGTGCACGCGTTCTTCAAGAACATCCACTTCAATGTCGGCAGCAGCGGCACGCGCGAGTCGCTCTTCATGGACATCTACAAGGTCGCGCAACTGCTGAGCGAGCATGACGACGTGCGGCGCTACGTCGAGCAGTTCCTGCGCGAATGCGACATCGGCATCACCCGGCTGCGCATCGCGAGCGAGGAGGGCTCGGACGGCAAGCGACGTTTCTTCCCCGTGTTCATCCACGAGGTGGACGGCCGGGAATGCGACGTGATGCCGGCGACCGAGTCCGCGGGCACGAAGCAGATCTTCCGGCTGATGCTGCCGATCGCCGCCGTGGTCGCTGCGGGCTCGGTGCTGGTGCTCGACGAGCTCGACCTCTACCTGCACCCGCACCTGCTGCCCAAGCTGCTGGGCCTGTTCCTGCAGGAGAAGGCGCCCGGCGATCCCGCCGCCCAACTGCTCTTCAGCACGCATCACAACGACGTGATGGACCTGTGCGGCCGCTATCGCACGGTGTTCGTCAACAAGGACGACAACCAGAGCTACGCCTACCGGCTCGACGAGATCCCCGGCGACGTGATCCGCAACGACCGCACGCTCGTCACGCCCTACAACGACCGCAAGATCGGCGGGGTGCCGCGCCTATGACGAAGTTCGGGAATTCGGGCAAGGATCGGTTCCTGGCCGGCTTCCCGGCGGCCAGCCTCGAGGCGGCCGACAGCGACCACGCGGCGCGATGCAAGTTCAACTTCTCGTACTTCACGCACGACGCGGCCGGCCAGCGGTTCTCCGACTGGACCCACGAGCAGTTGGCCGGGCTCTTCGACAAGCTGGGCCACTACGGCAAATGCACGCTCGATCACTGGAAACAGCAGTCGATCGGCAAGAGTGGCCGGGTGCTCTCGATCTATGGCGCGTTCCCGCAGCGCTCGGAGTTCAAACCTCCCAAGCACGTGCCTCATCAGGCGCAGTGGGGCCGTTTCCGCCTCGACTGGGCCGGCCGGCTGTGCGGTTTCGTCGTCCCTCGCGAGCTCGACGGCCGTGCCCATCCCCATGGTGGCCGCTTCTGCGCCAACACGTTCTACGTCGTCTTCCTGGACGAGCATCACCGCTTCTGCAAGGGCTCGGACTAGGCCCATTCCCCGCCCGGCGGTGATACAACCCCGCATCGCCCGTTCCGGCCGGTTCCCGCCTCAGGCATCGAACCTGCCGCCCCGCCGCCGATGCCCTTGCCCGACTCCCCGGTCCCCGCCGACTCCGCCGACCCCCGCGCCGCCGACCTGCGGCGCATGAAGCTCGTCGCGCTCAGTTGCCTGCTGGCCTCGCTCGCCGGGCTGATCCTGAGCCTGGCCATGGGCGCCGCCGGCCCCTGGGCCTGGCTCAAGGCCTTCTGCGAAGCCGCCGCCATCGGCGGTTTGGCCGACTGGTTCGCCGTCGTCGCGCTGTTCCGCCACCCGCTGGGCCTGCCCATCCCGCACACCGCGCTCATCCCCCAAGGCAAGCACCGCATCGCCGACAGCCTCGCCGAGTTCGTCCGCGACAACTTCCTCCACCCCGAGGTGCTGCTCCAGAAGCTCGAGATCCTCAACCCCGGCGAACGCCTGGGCCAGTGGCTGCGCGAGCCCGCCCACCTCGCGCAGGTCACCGGCCCCGTCCGCGCGATGGCCGTCGAGGCGCTGTCGCTGCTCAACGAACAGGCCGTGCGCCGCGCGCTCGGCGAGTTCCTCGTCGCCCGCGCGCTGTCCTGGAACGCCACCGGCACCGCCGCCTCGGTGCTGGACGTGATGACCCAGTCCGGCCGCCACCAGGACGTGCTCGACGGCGCGCTGTCCAAGCTGCGCGACTACCTCGCCACGCCCGAGGTGCGCACGCTGGTCGCCGCGCGGCTGGTCAAGTTCGCCCGCGCCCAATGGCCCAAGGCGACCTCGCTGGTCGACACCATCGCCAACGTCGACAAGATGGCCGACAGCCTGTCCGACAAGCTCGCGCTCCAGCTGGTCGAGGAAGTGCAGACCGCGCTCTCGCAGCCCGACCACTCGGTGCGGCGCCAGTTCGACGCCTGGATCACCGAGTTCATCGCGCGGCTGCGCGAGGACCCCGAGTTCGCGCGCGAGGTCAACGCGCTCAAGGACCGCATCGTGCGCAGCGACGACGTCCGCGCTTACCTCGACAGCGTCTGGACCGAGGTCCGCGCCAGCGTCGACGCCGACCTGCGCCGCGACGACTCGGCGCTGATGCGCCACCTGGACCGCTCGCTGGCGGCGCTGGGCGAACGCCTGGGCAGCGATCCGGCGCTCGTGGGCGCGATCAACGCGCATTTGCTGTCCGGCGCCGAACGCCTGGTCGGCGGCATGCGCGACGGCGTCACCCGCCACATCGCGTCCACCGTCAAGTCGTGGGACGACCGCAGCCTGGTCCGGCAGATCGAACTGGGCGTCGGCCGCGACCTGCAGTTCATCCGGCTCAACGGCACCCTGGTCGGCGGGGTGATCGGACTGCTGCTTTATGCGATCACGCTGCTCGCGCAGCGATAGGTCCGATCGACGTCTTCCACTCCTTCCAGGAGGCCGCCTACCGAAGAAGGTGGGAGACGTCAGCCACTTGCCCTTGCGAGAGCTATCGCCTCGGAACGCCGGCATGAAGAGACTGCGCGCTCACATCTCCGTGCAGCCAACCCCCTTCATCCATGTCGAAGCCTCTTCCGCCTTCCCTCCCGTCGCAGGCGAGCGTCATGACCCCGGTCAACGCGCCTGCCCGCCAGCCCTCGAACACCGGCCGCCGCCGTCCCGAGGACGATGACGCCGCCATCGACGCCGGCGCCACCGGCGGCCCCGACGCCGCCGCCGATGGCGATCGGGACGACAAGGCCGCGCCGCCGATCGTCCCGGCGGACGCCGCGCCGGCCGCATCGTCCGCGTCGTCCGCGTCGTCCATGACGGGCGGCGTGTCGCAGTACCTCGGCGTCGGCGCCGCCGTCGTCGCGGGCCTGGGCGTTGCCGTCGCTGCCGGAGGAGGCTCCGGCGGCGGGGGCTCCCAGCCCGCTCACCAGCAGGTGAAGCCCGACGTTCCGGCCCCGAAGCCCGAGCCCGAACCGCAACCGGAGTCGCAGCGCCCCAAACCCGATGGCGGCCGCCCCGGCCCCGACGGGACGCCGACGCCCGAGCAGAAGCCCGAGCCGGAGCCGAAACCGACACCAGGGCAGAAGCCTGAGCCTGAGCAGAAACCGACGCCCGAGCAGAAGCCTGAGCCGGAACAGAAGCCGACACCCGAGCAGAAGCCCGAGCCGGAGCAGAAACCGACGCCCGAGCAGAAGCCCGAGCCGGAGCAGAAACCGACGCCCGAGCAGAAGCCCGAGCCGGAGCAGAAACCGACACCCGGGCAGAAGCCTGAGCCGGAGCAGAAGCCGATACCTGAGCAGAAGCCCGAGCCTGAGCAGAAGCCGACGCCTGAGCAGAAGCCTGAGCCAGAGCAAAAGCCGACACCCGAGCAGAAGCCTGAGCCGGAACAGAAGCCCGATCCCGCGCCGTTGCCGGCCAAGCCGCAACTCCACCTGGACCGCGACACCGGCGCGCCGACCGCGGCGGATCCGACCGGCGAGTCGCTGCGCGATCGCATCACCGCCATCGCCACCGTGCGTGTCGACGGCCTGGTCCCCGGCGGACGCTGGGAGTACAGCCTCGACGGCCGGACCTGGACCGCCGGCGTCGGCGACCGCATCGATGGCGCCGTCTTCGGCGCCGACGGGGCCAAGTCGGTGCAGGTACGGCAGCTCGCCACCGACGGGCGCGCGGGCGCCATCGAAACCTTGCCCTTCATCCTCGACAGCCAGTCCCCCGCGGAACCGGCGATCCGCCTTGTCGACGACACCGGCCTGTCCGCGACCGACAGGCTGACCCGGGACCCGCGCATCACGGTCGACCTGCCGCCGGGCGTGACCGCGACCTACGCCTTCGACACCGGCGAGACCGGCACCCTCGCGCGCGGCCAGGAGATCCTCGCGCCCAAGCTCCCGGACGGCGCCCGCAAGGTCGACGTGATCCTGTACGACGGCGCCGGCAACGCGACCAAGACGCCCTTCGAGTTCCAGCTCGACCGGACCGCGCCCGTCGAACTCGGCCTGCGCCTCGTCAACGACACCGGCGCCAGCGCCACCGACGGCATCACCCGCGACGGCACCTTGCAGGTGAGCGGGCTCGTCCAGGGCAACCGCTGGCAGTACCGGGTCAATGGCGGCGGCTGGGCCGATGGCGACGCGTCGATGCGCATCGAGATGGCCACCTTGGGCGCGGACGGCGACAAGCTCGTCGAGGTGGCCCACATCGATGCCGCCGGCAACCAGGCGATCACGCCGTTGTCCTTCACCCTCGACCGGGTCGCGCTCGCCCCGGTCATCCGGCTGGCGCACGACACCGGATCCAGCGCCTCGGACAACATCACCTCGGTCGCCCAGGTGCGGATCGACGGCCTGGAGAAGGACGCGACCTGGGAACTCATCGGGGTGAACAACTTCAATGCCGCCGGCAGCGCGGCGGGCAACATCCTGACGGTGCCCAGCGAGCTCAACATGTGGACGCGGGCGCGGCAGATCGACCTCGCCGGCAACGTGAGCAAGCACTCGACCGCCCTGCAGGCCTGGGTCACCACGGAAGAGATCGCTGCCAGCCAGACGCCGACGGTGGACATGCGGGTCAAGCAGTCGGCCGCGCTGATGGGGACCGAAGGCCAGGACACCTTCGTCCTGACCGCGTGGGCGACGACGAAGCTGGTCGTCCTGACCAACTACAGCCATGCGCAAGGCGACGTGCTCGACCTGAGCGCGATCCTGACGCTCGCGCCGGGACAGTCGATCCACGATGTGCTCTGGGAGTTGCCGACGCAGGCCGCGACCGGGCGCCGCGTCCTGGAATGGCGACGCGATGACGGCGCCTACGGCCCGATCGAACTGTGGAACGTCGCGCTGACCGACAACGTCCTGGTCCGCACCGGAGACGGCCTGCACGTCCTCTGAACTTCCCGCGGCTGACTTTCGCGGCGGGCGCCGGTGTCCTCTAGACTCCGGCGCCTCATCCTTTGTGGAGCGCCGCCATGCCCCGTTACGTCGCCTTCCTACGCGGAGTCAGCCCGATGAACGCCAAGATGCCCGACCTGATCCGCGCCTTCGAGGCGGCGGGCTTCACCCGCGTCAAGACGGTGATCTCCAGCGGCAACGTGGTCTTCGACCACGACGGCGCGCCGGTCGACGACCTCGAGCGCACCGCCGAGCAGGCGATGACCGACACGCTGGGCAAGACCTTCGGCACGACCGTGAGACCGGTCGAGCACCTGCAGCGCATCGTCGACGCCGACCACCACGACCCGTTCCAGCCGCCCGCGCAGGCCAAGCGCCTGATCACCTTCCTGAAGCGTCCGCACGAGGGCGCGGTGTCGCTGCCGCTCGAAGGCGAGGGCGCCGCGATCTGCAAGCTCGACGGCGTCGAGGTCTACAGCCACTACCTGCCCAACGACAAGGGGCCGCTGTTCATGACGATGCTGGAGAAGACCTTCGGCAAGCAGATCACCACCCGCACCGTCGACACGGTGCGCAAGTGCATCAAGGCCTGACCCCCGCCGGCGCGTCCGGTTCCCGCGCCAAGGCGCCGTGCGGCGTTGCCCGGACGGCGGGGCCGCGTCAGGACAGCACGTTGTACAGCCGCAGGATCCACCACTGCTGCACCGCCAGCGAGACGATCACCAGCGCCCACTGGAAGCGCTGGTTCGTCACCGTCGCCGCGACGCCGCACAGCGCCACCGCCAGCGCGGTCTTCACGCCGTAGGCCAGGCCCAGCTCCTGCAGGTGGGCCGCGCCCTTGAGCCAGCTGTCGGCCACGTCCAGCAGCAGCGAGAACGCCAGGATCCCGAAGAACCAGCGCCGCCGCGACAGGAAGTAGTCGCGGTAGCCGCTGTACTCGGCGATGTCGTCGGGGAACAGCAGCGCGCACAGCAGGTACAGCACCGCGCTGTAGCCGACGAGGAAGCCGAACTGCTCGAAGTGCCAGGGCCCGACGCGGCTCAGCGCGAACTCCCACCACCAGAAGTGGATCAGCGTGACCAGCATGTACAGCGCCCACAGCAGGTGCACGCCGTAGATCCGCAGGCGTCCCGGGTGCTGCACGAACTTCGCCAGCCCCGACAGCAGCCGCGCGATCGACAGGCTGACCACCATGCTCAGCACCATCCGGATGTGGATGAACTGGTTCGGATCGGTCGCGACGTGGTCCATCGTTCAGGTCTCCTTGCCGGCGGCCCGGTCACCGGCCTGGCGACCGCGCGCGCCGGGCGCCGGCCGGCCGCGCGGGCCGGCGCTCAGGCCACGCACGCGCGGTTCTTGCCGGTGCGCTTGGCCTCGTAGAGCGCCTCGTCGGCGCGGTCCAGCGCCTGCTCCATCGTCTCGCCCTGGCGGAACAGCGTCACGCCGGCCGAGAAGGTGACGAAGACGTCGCGCCCCTCGTGCATGAACAGGCTGGCCGACAGCGAGCGCTGCAGCCGCAGCAGCACCGCCTGCGCCTCCTCGAGCGGCGCCTCCGGCAGGATCAGCACGAACTCCTCGCCGCCCCAGCGCCCGACCTTGTCGCCCGGACGCAGCAGCCCCGAGACCCGCGCCGCCAGCGCCTTGAGCGCCTCGTCGCCGGCCGCGTGGCCCAGGTTGTCGTTGAGCTTCTTGAAGTTGTCGATGTCCAGCAGCGCCAGCGCCAGCGGCGCGGGCGCGCGCTCGAGCTTGGCGCGCTCGGTCTCGAAGGTCGCGATCAGGCCGCGCCGGTTGGCCACCTGCGTCAGCTGGTCGGTCTGCACCTCGCTGGAGAGCCGGCGCAGCTCGCCCTCGAGTTGCTCGACGCGCTCGGCCAGCTGCGTGGCGCGGTCGTGCTCGTCGCGCAGCCGGCCCTGCGTGGTCTGCACCAGCGACTGCACGCTGCGGCTTTCCTCGACCATCTCGCGCACCACGCCCGCCAGGCTCTCCAGCGAGTCCGCCTGCTCGATCACGGTGGCGTACTTGCCGACGCTGTCGCTGAAGCGGTCGGTGTGCTGGCCGAGCTCGCCGAGCTCCTGCAGCATCCGGTTGATCAGGCCCTTGAGCGCGTCGCGGGCGCGACCGCGTTCCTCGCGCAGGTTGTGCTGGCGCTCGCGGGTGTTGTGCAGCAGCTCGCTGACCGAGCGCACGCTGCGCGCGGTCAGGCCCTGCGCCAGCGTCTGCGTCATCGCCTCGCACTGACCCTGCGCCCAGGAGTCGTCCTCGGCCAGGTCGGCCAGGCTGCCGGTCAGCTCGCCGCAGAGCTTGCCCAGCTCGGTGAAGGCGTGGTTGCGGTGGTCCAGCCAGCGCCGCGCGCGGATGCACAGCGCGTCCATCTGCGCCGCGCGTTCCGGGGTCGCGCCGTCGCGCACCAGCTCCGCGTGCGCGTGGCCCAGTTCCTCGATCAGTTCCTGCGCCCGCGCGTCGTCCGAGGCGAGCGCATGGCGGACCGTGCCGTTCAGGTGCGTGCCGACCTCGGGCCAGGCCTGCAGGCCGGGACCGCTCGACCCGATCAGCGTGTCCAGCGAGCCGTAGCGGCCCTCGCCGGAAGCGGCCGACGCGGCGGCGCCGCCGGAACCGGCGCCGGCCTCCGCGGGCGGCTGCGCGTTTTCCTCGTCGGTGAAGAACTGCGTCGGCGTGCCGGCGCGTTCGTCGTCCTCGTCGTCGCCGTCATCGCGCGAAGCGACCGGGCTCGAGGCCGCACTCGACGAAGCGCCGGGCGCCTCGTCCAGCGGCGCGGGCTGCGTCTCCACGCGCGAGTCGCCGACATCGCCGTCCCAGCTCGCCACCAGCTGCCGCAAGCGCAGCATCAGCCGCTGCGGGTCGCTGCGGTTGCTCTGCAGCACGCGCAGCACGCCGTCCTTCTTGCGAGCCAGCGTCCACTGTCGGCCGCCGCGTTCCAGGCCGCGCATCAGCCGCTCGACCAACTGCGCCAGCAGCTCGGCCTGCGCGCCCGGGCCGTGGGTCTGCTGCAGCGCCTCGAGCGCGCGCTGCAGCTCGTCCCAGCGGCCTTCGCGCAACTGGGCGGCGAAGCCCTGGCGCTGCTGCGGATCGGGCACCGCCAGTCCCAGCAGCCGCGCCATCGACGCCTGCGCGCGCTCGGGCAGGGCGCCGCTGTCGCGCGCGGGCTCGCCGGCTTCCTGCGCGTAGGCGCGGGCGTAGTTCTCGGGCGTGGGTTCCAGCTTGTCCAGCGCCAGCCGGCGCAGGGCCGCTTTTGCCAGGAGAGCGGGGGGCTGCTGCGGCATCGGTCGGGGCTCGGTGAAACGGGGGGAGATCGCTGACGCGCGCGGCGCTGGGCCCGGTCAGCGGATGGTCGGGAGGTCGTCGCCGGCGTCGGACGTCGGCAGGATCCAGGGCGCCTTGCGCGGCAGCACCGTCTGCGCCAGCCAGCGCTCGAGCTCGTCCGGCGGCAGCGGCTTGCTGAACAGGAAACCCTGCATCAGGCTGCAGTCCAGCCGGCGCAGCACTTCCATCTGGCGCAGCGTCTCGACGCCCTCGGCGATCACCTGCAGGCCCAGCGAGCGCGCCAGCGCGATGATCGCGGTCACCACCGCCGAGCTCTGCGGCGTGATGCCCAGGTCGCGGACGAAGCTGCGGTCGATCTTCACCTCGGAGATCGGCAGCGTCGTCAGGTAGGCCAGCGACGAATAGCCGGTGCCGAAGTCGTCGATCGAGATCTCGACGCCGACCTCGTTGAGCCGGTGCAGCGACGGGATCACGCTCTGCAGGTCCTTCATCAGGCCGGTCTCGGTGATCTCGAGCTGGATCGCGCGGTGCGGCACGCCCCACTGGCTGACGAACTGGTGGATGTGCTCGACCAGGTCCGAGCGCTCGAACAGCCGGTTGGGCAGGTTCACCGCGATCGATTCGCTGAAGCCGAAGTTCAGCTGCCAGACCTTGGCCTGGCGCGCGGCCTCGCGCAGCGCCCACTCGGACAGCGGCACGATCAGGCCGGTCTCCTCGGCCAGCGGGATGAACTCGCCGGGCGGCACCAGCTGGTTGCCGCGGCGCCAGCGCATCAGCGCCTCGGCGCCGACCATGCGGGCGGTGCGCACGTCGATCTTGGGCTGGTAGTGCAGCACCAGCTCGTCGCGCTCGATCGCCTTGTGCAGCGCGGACTCGAGCTCGAGCTTCTCGCGCCCGCGGCCCGCCAGCATCGGCGAATACAGCGCGGAGGCGTTGCGGCCCTGGTTCTTGACGGCGTACATCGCCACGTCGGCGTTGCGCAGCAGGTCGGCCATCGTCAGGCCGTCGCGCGGGTACAGCGCGATGCCGACCGACGCGGTCACGAAGCATTCCTGGCCGGCGATGAAGATCGGCTCGCGCAGCGCGTCCAGCACGCGCTCGGCGACGCGCTCGGCATCGCTCTCGTCGCCAACCTCGGGCAGCAGCGCGACGAACTCGTCGCCGCCCAGGCGGCCCACCGCCTCCAGCGTGCGGTGCGAGCGGGTGCCGACCGACTCGAGCATGCCTTCCATCACCTGGTCGCTGTGGCGCACGCAGCTGCGCAGCCGGCGGCCGACTTCCATCAGCAGGTCGTCGCCGGCGGCATGGCCCAGCGTGTCGTTGATGATCTTGAAGCGGTCCAGGTCGATCAGCAGCAGGCCGACCTCGTGGCCCATGCGGCGTCCGGCCTCGATCGCGCGCTCGGCGCGCCACATCAGCTGGCGGCGGTTGGGCAGGCCGGTCAGCGCGTCGAAGTTGGCGAGCTCGCGGATGCGGTCCTCGGCCATGCGCCGGTCGGTCACGTCCTGGATCACGCCGGTGTAGCCGCAGGCGTTGCCGTGCTCGTTGAACTCGGGCTCGGCCTCGATGTGGATGACGCGCTTGCGGCCGTCCAGCAGCGTGAAGGGCAGGTCGGTCACCAGCACCGAGTTGTGGGCGACGACGTCGCGCAGCAGCCGCATGAACAGCAGCCGTTCCTCGCGCGGGACCATGCGCATCACGCCGATGAAGTCCAGCGGGTCCGACGGGCCGCGGCCGAACACGCGCAGCGCCTCGTTGGCCAGCTTGAAGCCGTGGCCGGTCTGCCACTCGAAGCTGCCCATGCGGGCCAGGTCTTGCGCGCGCGCCAGCTTGGACTTGCTGCGCTCGAGCTCCTGGCGGGTGCGCGCGCTGCGCAGCATGTAGCGCAGCCGGCCGGCCAGCAGCCGCCATTGGGTGGACTTGACGAAGAAGTCGGTGGCGCCCGCCTGGTACGCGCGGTTGATCGAGGCCTCGTCGTCCAGGCCGGTCAGCATCAGGATCGGGGCGTTCTCGAAGCCGGGCAGCGCGCGCAGCCGCTCGCAGGTCTCGAAGCCGTCGAGCTCGGGCATCAGCGCGTCCAGCACGATCAGCTCGGGCGTCCACTGCGTGACCAGCTGCAGCGCCTGCAGCCCGCCGGTCAGCGCGGTGACCTCGAAGCCGTGCTCCTGCAGCGCGGCCTCGATCAGCATCAGGTTGACCGGGTCGTCGTCGACCAGCAGGACGCGTGGCCGCTCGATCAGGTCGCCTTCCTTCACGTCGCGGCTCATCGCGCGGGTTGCACCAGTTGCTGCATCGCCAGCCGGGCGGCGGCGATGTCGTCCAGGACCGCCTCGATCAGCGCGGCCAGGCCCTCCTCGCGGCCGGCGCGGGCCAGGGCCTCGATCTCGGCGCAGCGTTGCGACAGGGCGGTCGCGCCCAGGCTGGCCGCGGCCGACTTGAGGGTGTGCGCCACGTGACGCAGGCCGTTGAGGTCGCGCGGCGCGCCGCGGCCCTGCGCGAGCACCTGCTCCTGCTGGTCCAGCGACTTGAGGAAGGCCGCCACGACGCGCTCCAGCAGATGGTTCACGCCTTCCGGATCCAGTTCGCGCAGACGGGCGAGGGCCTGTTCGTCCAGCACGGCGGGTTCGGGCTGCGTCCGGGTGGGCATGGTCGTGGCGTGGTCTGGTGACATCTTCTGATCATGGCGCCGCGTGGCGGTTCCACGCGGAGTTGCGGTCCATTGTCGTTCACCAGGAGGATGGGAGCGCGCGAAAAAGCAGTCAATTCTGGTGTTCTTGGAGGCCTCGCTCGGGGTAAGTCCCGGGTGCGCTGTCGCGTGCGCGCCGCGCCGCGCGCGGGCGACACGGCGCGCCCCGGGCCTCGGCGGGACACCGGGACCGGGGGCGGCGTGGCGCGGAAACGCCGCCGAAACATTGGGATTGCCTACATACAATGGTTCGCATGAACAGGTTGGGGGAAGCCGCGGCGCGCCGTCGGCCATGGAAGGGAGCCGCGCTGGCCTTGGGGCTGGCGGTGGTGATCCTGCTCCTGTTGCTGGCGCTCAATGTCGAGCCCGCCGGCCCCGGCCTGGTGCTCACCGCCGTGATGGCGGGCGTGGCGCTGACGATCGTCGTGGCCGCGCTGACCTGGCACCTGGCGGTGCGGCTGGCGCGGGCGCAATTCGGCGAACTGCTGCGCGAGAGCCGCCAGCATTCGCAGGCCCTGACGCAATTGCAGGGCGACTGGCTGTGGCAGACCGACGCCCAGCACCACCTGGTCCGCTGGCAGGCGCCGCTGGGCGCGCCCGCGTCGAGCTGGGCCGGCACGCCGGTCAACGGCGCGGTGACGCAGCTGCTGTGGGAACGCTTCGAGCCGCTGCCGGACGCGCGCGACGGCGGCGCGAGCGTCGACGTGCGACGACGCGTCGAGCCGGGCCAGTCCTTCGACCGGTTGCGCGTCGTCGATGGCCAGGGGCGCCGCTGGGAACTGCGCGCGCAGCCGGCGCTGGACGCGGCCGGCCGCTTCGCCGGTTACCTCGGCGCCGCCCGCGTGCTGGACGACACGCCGCCCGTGACTTCGCCCGCCGCGGCGCTGCCCGCGCCGGCGGTCGCCGACGCGGCGATGACCGACTGGCTGCAGGCCCTGCCGGGGCCGGCGTGGCTGCTCAGCGGCGATGCCGGCGCGTCGACCCGGCTGATCGATTTCAACGACGCGGCGGCGCAGATGATGGGCGGCTCCGAGGCGCGCGGCCAGCTGTGGCGCGCCTGCGAGGAACGCCTGCCCGAGGAACTGCGCCAGGCGCTGGCCCAGCCCGACCTGCAGTCGGGCAGCGCCTGCGGCGCGTGGTGGCTGTGCCTGACGGCCCTGCCGCACGGTGGCGGAACGCTGCTGAGCCTGTGGCCGCAAGGCGCGGCGGAGACGGTGCCGGCGGCGCTGGCGATGCAGGCGGCGGAGCAGGCGCGCGCCGACCAGGCGTCGTTCAGCTACACGGTGTCGCACGACCTGCGCGCGCCGCTGCGCGTGGTGGAGGGCTTCACCCGCATCCTCAAGGAAGACTACGGCCGGCTGCTGGACCGCGCCGGCAACGACCACCTGGACCGGGTGCTGGGCGCGTCGGCGCGGATGCACAGCATGATCGACTCGCTGCTGGCGTTGTCCCACCTGTCCTCGCAGGCGCTGCGGCATGAGACGGTGGACCTGTCGCTGCTGGCCTCGCAGGTGATGGACGAGTTGCGGCGCGCGGCGCCGGAGCGCGCGGTCGAGGCCCACGTGCAGCCCGGGTTGCGGGTGCTCGGTGATCCCACGCTGCTGCGCATGGTGCTGGAGAACCTGCTGGGCAACGCCTGGAAGTACAGCGGCAAGCGCGAGGAGGCGGTCATCCGCTTCGACGCCGAGCAGCGCGCGGACGGCCGCGTCTTCGTCGTCACCGACAACGGCGCGGGATTCGACATGCGTTTCGCGGACCGGCTGTTCGGCGTGTTCCAGCGCCTGCACAGCGCCAGCGATTTCCAGGGCACCGGCGTCGGGCTGGCCTCCGCGCGGCGCATCGTGCGCCGCCATGGCGGCGACATCTGGGCCGAATCCGAGGTCGGGCAGGGCGCCCGCTTCTACTTCACGCTGCCCAACTGACGCCGGTCCCGGCGTCGCTCCGGCGACGGCCGGCCGGCGTCGATCCCGGCCGCCGCCGGCCGATGGCCGCCTCAGCTGCCGAGCGCCAGTTGCTCGACCGCCTCGACGATGCGGCGGGCCTGTTCCCCGAGATCGATCTTCTGCTCGCCGGCCATGCGCTCCAGGCGCGACAGCGCCTGCGCGCGGGTCAGCGAGTAGCGGTGCATCAGCACGCCCAGGGCCATGGCCTCGACGACCTCGAGCGAGGCGGCGGCGTCGATGGCCGGGGCGGCCGGCGCCGCCGCGGCGGCGCGCGCGGGGCGGTTGGCGAAGGCGGCCTCCACGGCGGGCACGATCTGGTGGATGTCCAGCGGCTTGACCAGGTAGGCCAGCGCGCCGAGTTCCTTGACCTTGGCCACGGTCGCCTCGTCGGCGAAGGCGGACAGGAACATGAAGGGCAGCTGCAGGTAGTCGCGCAGGTAGCCGGCGACGTCGAAGCCGGTCATGCCTTCCATGCGGATGTCGAGCAGCGCGAGGTCGGGGCGGTGCTGGCGGGCGATGAGGATGGCGTCGTCGCCGTTGTCGGCGTCCAGCACCTCGTAGCCGGCCTGGGCCAGGCCGTGCGTCAGGGTGGCGAGCACCAGCCGGTCGTCGTCCACGACCAGGATGCGGCCCTTGCCGCTCGCGCCCACGTCCTTGCTCACGCTATCCACGCTGCTCCCGAATCCAAGGCTCCCCGGAGGGTGACCGAGGATTGTCACCGAAATGCCGCGCCGGGACCCGGCCCCGGACGGCACCGGTTTCGGGTGGTCACAAGGCCTCGAGCAACTGCACCCCGGGCGGCCACAGGCTGAGTTCGCAGACGACCCGGTCGCCGTCCTGGGTCAGGCCGAGCAGCGCGCTGCGGCGCGGCAGCAGCGCGCGCACCAGCCCCAGGCCCGAGACGCCGCCGCGCACCTGCGCCAGGTCGAAGCCCGCCGGCAGCGTCCCCTCGTTGACGATGCGCAGCACCACCTGTTCCGGATCGAAGCGCAGTTCGCAGCGCACCGGCGCCTGGCCGCCGTGCTTGAGCGCGTTGGTGAACAGCTCGTTGAGCGTCAGCGCGATCGGGATCGCCTCGGCCTCGGGCAGGCCCCAGCGGTGGGACTGCTCCGCCATCGCGCCGTCGACCTCGACCAGGATCTCGCGGCCGAACATCCGCTGCACCGAGCCCATCACCGCCTCGACCACCTTGCGCAGCCGCAGCGGCCCGGACATGCCCACCTGCAGCCCGTAGACCTGCGCGATCGCCTGGACCTGGCCGACCGCCTCGTTGATCACGCCCTGGACCTCGGGCCGCCGCGCCGCGATCTGCTGCAGCAGCCCGGCCACGCCCTGCAGGTTGTTCTTGATCCGGTGATGGACCTCGCGCACCAGCAGCTCGCGCTGCGCGATCGCCGCCTCCAGCCGCGCGGCTTCCTGCGCGCGCTGCTGCGTGACGTCGCTGGCCACCAGCAGCAGCTGTTCCGGCTCCAGCTCGCCGCTGGCGTCGTTGACGCCGGCCAGGTGCAGCAGCCGCGCGTCCCAGATCCGCGGCTGGCCGCGCACCGTCAGCCGGTACTCGCGCTGCAGCACCTCGCTGCTCTGGAGCGCGAACTCCATGTCCGCGCGGATGGTCCCCAGCACCTCGCCCGCGCCGAACAGCGCCTCCAGGCTCGCGCCCAGCAGCTCCTCCTCGGGCCGGCCGGCCAGCGCCGCCGCGGCCTGGTTGATCTGCCGGACCTGCAGCGTGCGCGCGTCGTGCAGGCTGATCGCGATCGGCGCGGCCTCGATGATCCGTTGCAGCGAGGCCTGCGCCTGCTGGCTCTGCGCCTCGGCCTGGCGGCGCCGCTCGATGTCCAGCAGCGCGTAGGTCAGCTGCCGCGAGCCGTCCGGCCCGACCGTCGCCACCGCGTTGCCGACCACCCAGAACTCGCGCCCGTCGCGGGCGACGACGCGGCATTCGAAGGTCTCCGCCTGGCCCTCGGGCAGGTCGTCCAGGTAATGGGTCTGGCGGAAGGGATGGTCCGGCGCGTCGGTCGCGACGCTGCTGATCGGCTGGCCGGCGAATTCCGGCAGGTCGCCGCCGAACATGCGCCGCGCCGAGCGGTTCATCCACTCGATGCCCTGGCGGCCCACCGTCACGATGCCCACCAGCACCGAATCCAGCACCGCCCGCTCGCGCTCGGTCTGCAGCTGCAGCGAGTGCTGGAGCAGCTCGTTGCGCGCCTGCGCCTGCTGGTGGTCGGTGATGTCGACCGTCAGCACCGAGGTCGTCTTCTGCCCCGAGGCCAGCTGGCCGATCTCGACCCGCGTCATCAGCCAGCGCAGCCCGTGCTCGGGATGGCGCACCGCGTAGCGCGCCACCGTCGGCGCCGCCTGCTTGAGCGCCAGCTGCAGCTTCTCGTATTCGGCGCGCGATTCGGGCTCGACCATCTCGCGGTTGACGCCCTGCAACGCCGGCGCCGGGCGCAGGCCGTCGTCGCCCGGCACGGCCGCGGGCGGCGGCGCGCCGGTGCCCGGACGCGACCAGCCGGCCTCCGCCTGGAAGGTCGCCAGGCCGACGCCGGCCGTGTCCATCAAGGTCTGCAGCTGCTGCTGCGCCAGCTCCAGGTCCTGCTCCGCGCTGCGGTCCTCCAGCATCACCAGCGTGCGCGGCCGCGTCCACGGCCCGCTGAGCCGCCGCGCGCGCACCCGGATCCAGCGCCGGCGGTCGCCGGGCGGCGCCAGCAGCGCGTTGCGCAGCGATTCCTGGCCCGACTCGGGCACCTTGCCATGCAGCAGCTCGCGCCACTCGGGCGGCAGCTCGTGCAGGCTGATCGGCATCTGCGGGCTCAGCCGCCGGCACAGCGCCGAGAACGCGGTGTTGAAGCGCAGCAGCAGCCCCTGGTCGTCATGCATCAGCGCCGGCAGCGGGCACAGGTCCAGCCACTGGTCGATCTCCGACTGCATCCGGTCCGCGCGTTCCCGCGCCGCCAGCTCGGTGCTGTGGTCCTGCAGCAGCGCGACGCCCAACCCGCCGTCCAGCGGATGGACCCAGGCCTGCAGCAGGTGCTCGCGGCCCTGGTCGTCGATCAGGCGCAACTCCTGCGCCTTGCCGCTCGGGAGCAGCCGCTGGCCCTTCAGCGAGACCTCGCCCATCAGGCCCTGCAGCCGCGCGTTGGCCAGCAAGACCTGGCCCTTCGCCTCCAGCAGGAACGCCGGCCACGGGCCGTCCCACAAGCCCGCGAGCAGGGCGGGAAGCTCCAGGCCGCGCGCCGTCAGCAGGGCGCGCAGCGCGTCGAGATCCGGGGAGGCGAGGGGGAGTTGCGGCGACACGCGGCGAGTTTATGCGCGGGCGCCGGGACCGTCGCCGCCACGCGGATTTTGCAACTTCCTAACTTCACGCCTGCCGGCGGCCGCGAGCATCACGGCCATCCCATGTCCCGAGGAGAGAACGTGATCGGAAGGTTCGGTTGGAAATCGCTGGCACTGATGCTGGCGTCGGCGTTGGTGCTGCAGGCCTGCGGCGGCGGCGGAGACGGCGCGGGCAGTCAGGCCCGGATCCGGCTCGTCAACGCCACGGCCCAATATGGCGCCGTGGACTTCTACAACGACGACAAGAAGATCCAGTCGCAGGTCGAGGCGACGGCGGGAACGGACTACCTGCCGTTCGATGCCAGCACCTACACCTTCCGCGTCAAGCAGGCCGGCAACAACGCGACCGCCGCGACGGCCTCCCTGACGCTGACGGAGAAGAAGCTCTACACCCTGCTCGCGTACAACGAGGGCGGCGTCCTGAAGCTGACGAACTTCGCGGACGACAAGGGCGCGCCCACCGCCGGCACGGCGGCGCTGCGCTTCTTCAATGCCGCCACGACCTCCGCCGGCAACGTGGACATCTACCTGACCGCCCGGGACGCCGACCTCGCCAGCGCCTCGCCCACCGTCAGCAACGTCGCGCCGACCTACGCGTCGTCCTACGTCGAGACGGCCAAGGGCAGCTACCGGCTGAGGGTCACCGGCGCCGGGAGCAAGACGGACCTGCGGCTGGACGTGCCCGAGATCGCCTTCTCCGACCAGCAGATCGCGACCTTCGCCGTGACCGGCACCGCGTCGAGCCGCCTGCTCAACGGGCTGCTGATGACGCAGGGCGGCGGCGTGACCGCGTTCAAGGGGACGCATGCGCTGCTGCGGGTCGTCGCCGTGGCGGCAGGCAACCCGCGCGTGGTCGTGAAGACGGCGGACCTCAGCGTCAACAAGTCGGTGCAGGCGCCGGCGGTGGAGTCGTCCTACGCGTTCGTGCCCGCCGCGCTGACCGGCCTGGGCGTGACGGTGAACGGCACCGCCCTCGACGTGTCCGGAATTTCGCTGCAAGCCGGGACGGAAGCCACGCTCGCGGTCTTCGGTGCGGCCGCCACGCCCCGCGCGAAGCTGTTCACCGACAACAATGCGGTCTCCGAGGTGACGGGGCGCGCCCGGTTGCGGCTGGTGCACCTCGTCAACGGTCTCGAGACCAACCTGGCGCTCAGCGCGGGCTACCAGTCCATCGCCGACAGCGTGGAATTCGGGACCACCTCCTTGCCGGGCGACGTGACGGCGGGGACCCCGGTGCGCATCGAGGTGACGACGCCGTCCCTGCCGGCCCCGCTGTTCAAGACCGACGAACCCGGGGCGACCTTGACCGCGCAGCGCGTGTACTCGCTGATCCTGTTCGGCGACGGCCGGGCGGTGACGGCGCGACTTGTCCAGGACCGATGACCCATGAAGACCATCCCCCAGGCGCTGAGAGAAAAAGGAGCACGGATCGCCGCGGCCGTGCTGGTGCTGCTGGTCCTCACCTTCGGCGTGCTTCAGGTCCAATGGATGGCCAAGGTCGGCGAGCTGGAGCGGGACCGGCACCTGCAGAGCCTCCAGGCCAGCCTGGCCAACTTCGCGGAGGACTTCGACGGCGAGCTGTCGCGCCTGCAGCTGCAGTTCCAGATGAGTCCGGCGGCCGCGACGCGGGAGGGCGACGACGGCATCGCCGAGCACTTCGATGCCTGGCGGCGGCAGACGAAGTTCCCCACCCTGGTCCAGGAGATCTGGGTCGTGGTGGCGCAGGACGATCCGGGCGCCGCGCGCGCGGCGGTCGCGCCGGGCCAGCGGGCCTGGATCGTCCGGCGCTTCGATCCGGAGACCCGGCGCCTGCTGCCCGGCACCCTGCCGCAGCGCCTCGAGCGCCTGCGTGACGAGGCGGTCGCGAGCACCGGGATGTTCCCGGTCCCCACGACCGCCGCGAGCGAGTTCCGTGAACCCAGCTGGCTGGACGAGGCGTCGCTCACGATCACGGCGCCGCTGTTCGCTTCCGGCCTGGCCGTCACGATCCCGGCGCGGACCGGGACGGCGGCCGTCGAGGCGCCTTTCCAGGCCGGTTTCGCCTTCGTCGTCCTGCGTCGCGACCAGGTCCTGAAGACCGTGCTGCCGGCGCTGGCGGTCAAGCACTTCGGACGCCAGGCCGCCGGCGCCGACGACGCCGACGCGTACGACATCGCGGTCCGCAGGGACACCGACGCGGGCGAGGTCGTCTTCTCGACCTTCGGCAACCTCGCCGACGAACTCCATCCGCCCGACGCCAGCGTGCCGCTGTTGCGGATCACGCCGCTGGCGGCCGGATTCCAGCCGGTGGCGCTCGGCACGCTCGCGCGGGTGCAGGACGACGCGGTCGTTCAAGCGGTGCCCGGCGTTCGCGCCGACCTGAACCTCCCCACGGCCGTCGCCCTGGTGAGGGCGGATGCCGCGTCGCAACCCGCGCCGCCTGCCTGGCGCCTGACGGCGCTGCACCGCTCGGGCTCGCTGGCGTCGTTCG
This sequence comes from Mitsuaria sp. GD03876, assembly GCF_029840635.1. GTDB lineage: Bacteria > Pseudomonadota > Gammaproteobacteria > Burkholderiales > Burkholderiaceae_C > Roseateles. The sequence continues at coordinate 62,718 of NZ_JAOCCU010000015.1, forward strand.
TCGAGGGGAACCTGCGCCGCAACCTGGCGATCAGCGCCGCCGTGCTGCTGCTCCTGCTCACCGCGGCGTCCGTCGCCTTGCTGGCATGGCAGCGCTCCTCCGACCTCCGACAGCAGCAACTGGAGTTCGTCGCCGGCATCTCGCACGAGCTGAGGACGCCGGTGTCGGTCGTGTGCCTGTCCGCCGCGAACCTGGCGGACGGCCTGGTCGTCCAGCCGAGCCAGGTGCGGCAATACGGCCAGGTCATGCTGCGGGAAGGGCGCCGCCTGGCGGAGATGACCGAGCAGGTGCTGGCCTTCGCGAAGATCGAGTCGAACCTGTCGCCGGAGTTCCGGCCGTTTCCGATCGCGCGGGTGGTGCAGTCCGCTCTCGATGCCTACGAGGTCCTGATGCGTGAATCGAAGTGCGCTTGCAGCGTCGTCGAGGAAACGAGCGGCCTCCAGGTCCTGGGCGACGCCGGCGCCGTGGAGCAGGCGCTCCAGAACCTGCTGTCGAACGCGCTGAAGTACTCGGGGGACGTCCGCGAGATCGGCGTGTCGGTGCTGGCGCGCGAGGACGGCGCCGGGTCCTGGGTGGGCGTCTCGGTGGAGGACCGGGGCGTGGGCATTCCCGCGTCGGAGCTGGACCAGGTCTTCCTGCCCTTCCGCCGCGGCCACCAGGCCCTCGAGCGCAACGTGCCGGGCACCGGGGTCGGGCTCAGCCTGGTCAAGCGCGTCGCGGACCGTCACGGCGGGCGAGTGGAGATCCAGAGCGTGGTCGGCCAAGGCACGGTCGTGACGCTCTGGCTGCCGAGGCATGTCGGCGATGCGGCCTGAGGCGTCGTCGATGTTCCCGCGGATCCTGCTGGTCGAGGACGAGGAGGGGCTGATGATGTCCCTGACCGACCGCTTGTCCAGCGAGGGGTACGCGGTCGCGCAGGCGACCGACGGGGATCGCGGCCTGGCGCGCGCGCTGGCGGAGCCCTTCGACGTGGTCGTCCTGGATGTCCGGTTGCCGGGGCGGGATGGTTTCGAGGTGTGCAAGGGCCTGCGCGCCGCGGGCTGCCAGGTGCCGATCCTGATGCTCACGGCGCGGGGCCAGACCGAGGACCGCGTCCAGGGCCTGAAGTCGGGGGCGGACGACTACCTGGTCAAACCCTTCGAGACGGCGGAACTGCTGGCGCGGCTGGAGGCCCTGCAGCGGCGGGGGCGGTCGGGCCGGTACGCGTCCAGGACCGGGGACGGCGTCGTCAGGATCGGCGCCGTCGCCGTGGACCTGCTGCGCGAGGAGGTCACCCGCGGCACGGAGCGGCTGCCCTTGCTGCCGATGGAGTTCAAGCTGCTGCGGTACTTCATCCAGAACGAGGGCCTGGTCCTGACCCGCCACAAGATCCTGAAGGACGTGTGGGGTTACGACTTCCTCCCGACCACGCGCACCATCGACGTCCACGTGGCGGGGATCCGGCAGAAGATCGAGGCGGACCCGCGCAACCCGGCCCACCTGATCACGCTGCATCGGCGCGGCTACAAGTTCATCGGCGAGCGCTGGGCCGGACTCGCCAATGGCAAAGGCCCCGCGGCGGTGCCGGCGGGGCCTTGATCGACGGGGGCGGAGGCGCGCCGGGGCGCGCGTCGGCTCACTCGAGCTGGGCGGCCTTGTGCAGCGCGCGCAGCACGGCGTGGTTCACCTCGTCCGGGCCCAGCATCAGCGTGTCCAGCCCGGCGCGGATGTCGAAGACCGATTCGTTCTCGATCGCCTGCACCAGCTCCAGGTAGCCGTGGTACGGGCCGGTCTTCTCGACCAGCGCCTGGCGCACGCGCTCCGGCACCGGGATCGACTGCAGCAGCTTCTCGAACGGCTGCTTCAGCATGTGGTCCAGCAGCGAGAACAGGCCGCAGATGAACATCTCGTCGCGGACCTCGGAGTCCGACATGCTCTTGGCCAGCTCTTCCATCACCAGGCCGCGGCGCAGCGCGCCGAACATCACCGGCCGCATCGCGTGGTCCTTGCTCGCCGTGGCCAGCAGCAGCGCCAGCCAGCGGCGCAGCCGCGCGTAGCCCAGCAGCATGATCGCGTGACGGAACGACGACACCTCGACCGACAGGCCGAAAGCCGCCGAATTCATGTAGCGCAGCAGCTTGAAGGCCAGGCTCGGGTCGCGCTTGAGCGTCTGCTCCAGGCGCTCGACGTCCTCGCCCTGGTCGACCCGCGACATCAGCTCCACGATCACCTGCAAGTCCGCCTGGCCGTCGTTGCGCGCGGCCGGGGTGGCCGGGGCCTCGAACTCGCCATGCACCGTCCAGCCCAGCACGCCGGCCGCGCCCGCGTCCAGCGCCTGCTTGAAGTCGGCCGCGCTGCGCGCGCCCGAGACCAGCACCGACTTGCCCGCGGGCAGCGGACCGCCGCTCAGGTCCTGCAGGTCCAGCACCAGCTGCTTGAAGCCGGCCGCGTCCGAACGCCCCTTGAGCAGCGCGCCGCGCGCCTGCGCCTGGGCCGCCACGTCCGCGTCGGACAGCAGGAAGGCGGGCACCTCGATCTTCACGTTGCCCGGCAGCGCCGCCGCCAGCAGGCCCTTGAGCAGGCCCTCGTGCGCGACGTTGAGCAGCACCGGCTTGGCCGGGAAGGCCTCGGCCAGCGCTGCCAGCAGCTCGCCCGCGTCGGGCGTCGCTTCCGGGCGCAGCGCGGACACCGTGACGCGGGTGGCCTCGATCTCGAGGGACTTGGAAACCAGGGGCGCGTACCCCAGGGCCACTTGGCCCAGCACGGCGTGTGTCGAGTTCATGCAGATCGGCGCATCAGGAGTTGATGTACTGGAACAGCGACATGCGCTGCACCATCGAATAGGTCTTCAGCGCCGCATCGTAGCCCGTCTGCTGGTTCTGGAAGTCGGAAATGCCCTGGGTCATGTCCAGGTCCTCTGCGGCAGATTGCTCAGCCTGGTTGTAAACCTTCAGCGTCTGCAGCCGCGATTCCGAACCGTCCAGGTTGTTCATCTGCTCGCCCACCTGGCTGCGCACGTTGGACAGGTTGCCCATCACCGCCTCCAGGTCGCGCAGGTTCACCAGGTTGGCCTGCGTCACCTCGGTCGAGGTGCGCCCGGTCGTCTTCAGCGACTCGATGGTGCGGTCCAGCACGTCGAACAGCTTCAGGTCGGCCGTCGACGGCTTGACGGTGAAGGTGTCGCCGTCCACCGGCGCGCCGGCCACCGTCATCGCCATGCCGGCGAACTTGATGCTGTTGCCGCCGGCGTAGTTGTCGCTGGCCACCGGCACGTGGCCCTGCGTCTCGTTGAAGACGGTGTAGGTCTGCGACGGCGCGTTGCCGCTGATGACGATGCTGTAGCTGTCGCCGGTGATCTGCGACGGATCGGTGACGCGGCCCGAGTCGATGTAGCCCGCCGGCGACTTGCCGGTCAGCGCGTTGGCCGCCGGGCCGGTCTCGAAGGTGCCGTTGCCCGAGCGCGCCTGCTCCCAGGCCATGCGCCCGTCCACGCTGAGCGGGTAGTTCTCGATGTTGCCGGTGGTGACGTTGCCGGCCACGCCCTCGAAACCGACGCCGCCGCCGGTGCGGTTGCCGGCTGCGTCGCGCTGCACCGGGTTGTCCAGGAAGGGCACGCCCGAGGTGCCCTGGCCCGAGAACAGGAAACCGCCCGCGCCGTCGCCGCGGTTGGCGATGGACAGCAGCTGGTCGCGCAGGCCCTGGATCTTGTTGGCCAGGCCCTGGCGTTCCGGGTCGCTGTAGCTGGCGTTGCCGGCGGCGACCAGCGTCTCGCGGATCTGCTGCATCAGCTCGTTGGCGTCGCCCAGCGCGCTTTCGGCCAGCGTCATGCTGTTGCGGCTGGCGTCCAGCGCGCGCTGGCTGGCGTCGACCTGGCCGATCGAGGTGCGCGCGCGCTCGGCGCGGGCCGCGCCGGTCGGGTCGTCGCTGGCCTTCTCGACCCGCTTGCCGCTGGTCAGGCGCTGCTGCGCGTCCTGCATCTCCTGCTGGCGGCGTTGCAGCGTGGCGATGCTCGCGTCGAACATGTTGGCGGTGGAGAGTCGCATGGCTCGGTCCCTCGGGATTCAGGTCGTCGTCGGCGCGTCAGCGCGAGACGATGCTCAGCAATTGATCGAACAGGCTCTGCGCCGTCTGCAGCATCTTGGCCGAGGCCTGGTAGGCCTGCTGGTACTGCATCAGCCGCGCGGCTTCCTCGTCCAGGTTGACGCCGGCCTGGCTGGAACGCGTGGCCTCCGCGTCGGAGGCCACCGAGGTCGAGACCGACGCCAGGTAGTCCGCGCCCTGCACCCGCGAGCCGATGTCGGCCATCGCCGCGGCATAGGCCTCGTTGACGGTCTGGCCGCGGCTGACGGTGCCGTCGGCCTGCAGCTGCTTGCCCACGAAGGGCTCGGTCTGCATCGCCAGGAAGGCCTTGGCGTTGCCGTTGTTGGTGGCGACCACCTGGTCCGAGACCTGCAGCGCGATCTTGTCGCCCTCGCGGGGCGCGCCGTTCAGGCGCAGCTCGAAGCCCAGGTCCACGCCGTGGGCCGGGTCGTTGCCGATCGCGCCGCCGGCCTTCCAGGTGCCGCTGACCGTCGTGTTGTCCGACAGCGTGATCGTGTAGTTGATGCTGTTGTCGGCGTTGACGGTGCCGAACTGCACCGTCGCGGGCTGCTTGCTCTTGTCGAACTTGTCGTTGATCGCGTAGAGCGAGTCGACGGTGGCCGTGCCCTTGTTGTTGACGTCGGTGGTCGCGATGATCGGCGAGGCCGCCGCCAGGCCCGCCGGATCGTCCAGCGCGCGCTTGAAGCTGCCCGCCGCGCCGGCCACTGGCTCCAGCAGGAAGCTGTCGCCGGGCTGCATCGTGCCGCTGGTCGACAGGCTGATGCCGTAGGCCTTCTTGATCTGGTCGTTGCTCATGATCGTCGGCTGGCCGCCGGGGCGGACCGCGATCTGGTAGCTGTCGGGCGTGCCGGTCGGGTCCGGCGTGACGGTGAAGGACAGCGCCGGCACCAGCGCGCCGTCGGTGACGGTGGCGCTGATCTTGGCGTCGCCCTTGTTGGTGGCCGCGGGCAGCACCGTCGGATCGGCGATGGTGAACAGCGGGCCGCCGGCCTGCGCCTTCAGGTCGATGCCGAGCTTCTGCTGCTCGTTGACCCGCGTGGCGACGGCGGTGGCCATCTGGCCGAGCAGGTTGCGGGCGTCCTGCAGGTGGGTGTTCTGGTAGCGCAGCAGCGCGGTGAGCGAGCCGCCGGTCAGCGTGCTGTCGTCCAGCGCGCGGGTGCCGGAGGAATCGCTGATCGAGAGCTGCGCGCGCGCGCCGTCGTACGGGTCGGGCGTGACCGAGAGCTGCTGCGCCTGGCCGCCCAGCACCAGCACCTGGCCGCCGCCGATGAACACGCCGGTGGTGCCGTCGCGGCTGTTGGGCACGGTGCTGACCTGCACGTACTGGCTGAGCTGCGAGATCAGCTGGTCGCGCTTGTCCAGCAGGTCGTTGGGCGTGTGGCTGGTGCCGGCCGAGCGGGCGATCTGGTCGTTGGCCGCGGCGATCTGCTTGGCGAGCTCGTTGACCTGCTTGACGTCGGCGTTCATGTCGCTGACCACGCCGGACTGCAGGTCGGCCAGCTGCTGGCCCGCGCTCTGGAAACGCGAGGCCAGCGCCTGCGCCTTGCCCAGCACCACCTGCCGCGCCGACGGGTCGGACGGGCGGCTGGCCACGTCGACCAGCGCGTTCAGGAAGTCGTTGGCCGACTGGCCCAGGCCGTCGGCGCCGGTGGGGAAGAGCTTCTCGAGCTGCGCCAGCTGCGACTGCATCGTCGTGTCGGCGAAGGCCTGCGACTTGGCGGCCGCGGCCTCGCGCGTGAGGAACTCGTTGTGCGAGCGGGTGACCGTCTGCACGTTCACGCCCTTGCCGAAGTAGCCCGCGCCGGTGAACTGGCCCTCGGGCGTCGTCAGCACGACGTCCTGGCGCGAGTAGCCCGGCGTGTTGGCGTTGGCGATGTTCTGGCCGATGGTCTGCAGCGCCGCCTGGTTGGCGAACATGGCGCGCATGCCCAGCGACAGCAGCGGAGAAGTGCTCATCGATGTCTCCTCGATCCTTCGGCGTGCTCAGCGGCGCCCGTCAGGCCAGCGCGCGCTGCACGCGCATCGTGGTGTTGATCGTGCGCGCGAGCTTGGTCGCGTAGTCCGGGTCGGTCGCGTAGCCGGCCTTCTGCAGGCCCTTGGCGAAACCCTCGGCGCTGCCGGTGTTGGCCTTGGCCACGACGTCGCGGTAGCGGTCGTTGTTGCCGATCAGCTTGGCGTAGTCCTTGAACGCTTCCTCGTAGCTGCCGTAGGCGCGGAACTTGGCCATCACCTTGACCGGCTTGCCGTCGACGTACTCGGTGGTCGGCACCTCGGCGACCTTGCCGGTCCAGCTGCCGCCGGCCTTGATGCCGAAGACGTTGAAGCTGCTCGAGCCGTCCTTGTTCAGGATCTCGCGCTTGCCCCAGCCGGACTCATGCGCGGCCTGCGCGATCATGAAGCTGGCCGGGATGCCGGTGGCGGCCTGCGCGGACTTGGCCGCCGCGTCGTGCTTGAGGATGAAGTCCTGCACGTGCGGCTGCACGTTCTTGACCGCGAGCTGCGGCAGCTGCTGGGTCTTGGTCGCGTCCTTGGCGCTCGGGAGCTCGCCGTCCTTGACGCCGAGCTGGCGCTGCAGGTGGCGCTCGATCGCCTGCGACAGGCCGCCGGGCAGGCCGGTCATCTTCGCGGCGTACTGCTGGTCCAGCATCTCGGAGCCCATCTGCGTGGCCGAGTTCTCCATCATCCCGCTGCTCATCGTGGCCTGGCGCATGCTCTTCATCACTTCCTGCATGAAGAGGGCCTCGAACTGGCGCGCGGTCTCCTTGACCGCGGCCTTCGGGTCGCGCGAGGCGGTCGACTTCAGCTGCTCGACCGAGCGCGTGTCGGACGACAGCCCATTGACGCCCATGCCGAGCGCCGTGCTGAGAGGTGTGGAGAGGGCCATGTCAGATCACCTCGAGCTCGGCCTGCAGCGCGCCGGCGCTCTTCATCGCCTGGAGGATCGCCAGCAGGTCCTGCGGCGTCGCGCCCAGCGTGTTCAGCGCCTTGACGACGTCGTTGAGCCGCGTGCCCGCGGGCAGCTGGATCAGCGTGCCCGGGTCCTGCTTGATGGAGATGTCGGTCTTCTGCGTGACCGTGGTCTGGCCGCCCGAGAGCGCGTTGGGCTGGCTGACCTGCGGCGTGCTGGAGATGGTCACCGCCAGGTTGCCGTGCGCGACCGCGCAGGGCTGCAGCGTGACGGCCTGGTTCATCACCACCGAGCCGGTGCGGGCGTTGATGACGACGCGCGCGGCCGGGACCTCCTGGTCGAAGCTCAGGTTCTCCATGTCGGCCAGGAAGGCGACGCGGGCGTCGGGCGTCAGCGGCGCGCGGACCTTGACCACGCGGCCGTCCAGCGCCATCGCCGTGCCTTCGCCCTTGGCCCGGTTGATGGCCTTGGCGACGGCGCGCGCGGTGCCGAAGTCGGAACTGTTCAGGTCCAGCTGCAGCCACTCGTTCTGCTGCAGCGGCGTGGGCACGCTGCGTTCGACCAGCGCGCCGCCGGGGATGCGGCCGGCGCTCAGGTGGTTGATCTGGACCTTGGAGCCGCCCGCGGACGCGCCGGCGCCGCCGACCACCAGGTTGCCCTGGGCGATCGCGTACACCTGGCCGTCGGCGCCGCGCAGCGGCGTGGCGATCAGCGTGCCGCCGCGCAGGCTCTTGGCGTTGCCCATGGACGAGACGACGACGTCCAGCGGCTGGCCGGGCTGCGCGAACGGGGGGAGCTGGGTGGTGATCATGACCGCGGCCACGTTGCGCGGCTGCATGGTCACGCCGGGCGGGAGCAGCACGCCGAACTGCTGCAGCATGGCGGTCATGCTCTGGCCGGTGAACGGGGCCTGCGTGGTCTGGTCGCCGGTGCCGTCCAGGCCCACGACCAGGCCGTAGCCGGTCAGCGGGTTGGAACGCACGCCCTGCACGGCCGCGACTTCCTTGATGCGGGTGGCCTGGGCCGGCGTCGCCACGGCCAGCAGGGCCATCAGCGACAGCAGCCCGGACGCCAGCAGGCGGAAAGCGCCTTGCGAGGAGCGGGGGAAGAAGCGGGGGAAGGCGGAAGTGGAGGGGTACATCTCGGTCACACGGTTGCCAGACTCGTGTGACCGATTGTGGGGAAACTTAAATGGGCGAAAGGTTCAAGAAGAAGCGGGATAGCCAGCCAATTCCATGCGCGTCGGCCACGGCGCCGCGGCCGCGCTGCTCCACCCGCACGTTGGCGATCGCGGTGGAGGCCACCGTGTTGCCCTGGCGGATGGACTGCGGGTCGACCTGGCCGTAGAAGCGCAGCACGTCGACGTTGTTGTTCACCCCGACCTGCTTCTCGCCCGAGATCAGCAGGTGGCCGTTGGGCAGCACGCCGGTGACCACCGCGGTGATCGTGCCGGAGAAGTCGTTGGTGTTCTCGTTCGTGCCCTTGCCGGCGTTCTTGTTGGACGAGGAGCCGCTGACCTCCGCCCGCCCGCTGGCGAACGAGTTCGGGCTGAAGCCCGGGATCGCGGTGACGCCGGCGGTCAGGCCGCCGGTCTTCTCCAGGTCGCTGCTGGACTTCTGCGAGGCGCTGACCTTCTCCACGATCTGCACCGTGACGATGTCGCCGACCAGCCGGGCGCGATGGTCCTCGAACAGCGGACGGTAGTTCGCGTTCTGGTAGATCGCGCCGTTGTTGGCCGAGGCGGGAATCGGCTCGGGCATCTTCACCACCGGCGCGGGCTGCATGTCCACGCGCGGCTGCGGATACATCGTGCCGCAGGCGCTGAGAACCAGCGCGGCGGCGGGAACACTGAGCCGCCTCGCCAGACGGGCGAGCGCACGGGAAGAAGACGGGATCGGATGCATGACTACTCCTGGGATCGCGGACAAGGGCGCGGGCCTTCGCATGGTCGCCCGGGCGCTCACCGCCCGGTCGCCGGAAGAGCGGGGCCCTGGCCGCTCAGATCTGCGACAGCTTCTGGAGCATCTGGTCGGTGGTCTGGATCGCCTTGGAGTTCATCTCGTAGGCGCGCTGCGTCTGGATCATCTGCACCAGTTCCTCGACCACGTTGACGTTCGAGGTCTCGACGAACCCCTGCTGCACCGTGCCCAGGCTGTTCTGGCCCGGCGCGCCGGTCTGCGGCGTGCCCGAGGCGACGGTCTCCGCGTACAGGTTGCCGCCCAGCGACTCCAGCCCCGGCGGGTTGATGAAGTTCGCCAGCTGAAGCTGGCCCAGCGTCGTCGGCGTGGCGCTGGCGGCGGTGGTGACGCTGACGGTGCCGTCCGCGCCGATGGTGATCGACTTGGCGTCCGCCGGCACGATCAGGCCGGGCAGCACGGTGTTGCCGTTGTTGGTGACGATCTGGCCGTTGGGGTCGAGCTGGAAGCTGCCGTCACGGGTGTAGGCCGTCGTGCCGTCGGGCATCTGGATCTGGAAGAAGCCGTTGCCCTTGACCGCCACGTCCAGCGAGTTGGACGTCTGCGTCAGGCTGCCCTGCGAGTGGCTGCGCGAGGTGGCCACCGCGCGCGCGCCCAGGCCGACCTGCATGCCGGTGGGCAGCGTGGTCTGCTCGGTGTTGTTGGCGCCGGGCTGGCGCAGCGTCTGGTACATCAGGTCCTCGAAGACCGCGTGGGACTTCTTGTAGCCGTTGGTCGAGACGTTGGCCAGGTTGTGCGAAATGACGTCCAGCTGGGTCTGCTGGGCTTCCATGCCGGTCTTGGCGGTCCAGAGCGAGCGAAGCATCGGGGACTCCTGATTCCTGAGCTAATGCGGATCGGCCGGGGGGGCGGATCAGCTGTCGGACAGCAGCTTGGACGCTGCCTGGCCGTGGGTCTGGGCGATCGAGAGCAGCTTCATCTGCTGCTCGAACTGGCGGGCGGCGGCGATCATGCCGACCATGGTCTCGACCGGGCTGACGTTGGAGCCCTCGAGCGCGCCCGACTGCAGCCGGGCGTTCGGGTCGGCGGGCAGCGGGTCGCCGCCGTCGGCGATGAACAGGCCGTCGTCGCGCCGGGTGAAGCGGCCGTCCTCGGTGACGAGCTTGATGCGGCCGATGTTCACCGGGCGCTGGCCGTCGGCCTTGGCCACGACGGTGCCGTCGTCGCCGATGGAGATCGTCGAGTTGGGCGGCACGGTGATCGGGCCGCCATCGCCCAGCACCTGCAGCCCGTTGCGCATGCGCAGCACGCCGTCCTGGTCCACGTCCATCGAGCCGGCGCGGGTGTAGGCCTCGGTGCCGTCCAGCGCCTGCACCGCCATCCAGGACTTGCCCTTCATGGCGACGTCCAGGTTGCGGTCGGTCTGCTGGATCGGGCCGGCCGAGAGGTCGTGGCCGGTGGTCGTCTCCAGCGCGAAGGCGCGGGTGGAGGCGCCGTCGCCGCGGATCGGCACCGCGCGGAACGCCTGCAGCTCGGCCCGGAAGCCGTTGCTGTTGGCGTTGGCCAGGTTGTTGGAGAGCACGTCCTGGCGCGACATCGCCGCCTGGGCGCCGCTCATCGACAGGTAGATCATGCGGTCCATGGGAACTCCTCAGCGCGGGTCGGATGCGGCGTCGGCTGCGCGCTCAACGCAGGTTGACCAGCGTCTGCAGGACCTGGTCCTGCGTCTTGATGGTCTGCGCGTTGGCCTGGTAGACGCGCTGCGCGGTCACCATGTTCACCAGCTCGGAGGTCAGGTCGACGTTGGATTCCTCCAGCGCGCCCGGGGTCAGCGAGCCCAGGTTGCCGTCGCCGGGCACGCCCACCACCGGATCGCCCGAGGAGTTCGTGCGCGCCCACAGGTTGCCGCCCAGCGGCTGCAGGCCCTGCGGGTTGCGGAAGTTGGCGAGCTCGACCTGGCCGGCCGGCTTCGATTCGCCGTTCGAGTAGCGGGCGGTGACGATGCCGTTGTCCTCGATCTTGATGCCCACCAGCTGGCCCGGCGCGTAGCCGTCCTGCGTCAGGTCGGTGACGGCGAAGTTGGAGCCGTTCTCCGTGCCCGAGCGCAGGTCCAGCGAGATGCCCTTGACCGACGGGTCGGAGGGGTCGGCCGGCGGCGAGGGGATCGGCAGCGTCGGCGCGCCCTGCGAGTTCACGCCGGCGGGCACCTTCAGGTTCAGGAATTCGCTCGGGCCGGGCGAGACCGGCTTGCCGCCCGTGGGCAGGAAGGTCATCTGGGTGTACGGCGTCAGCGGGTTGCCGTTGGGCTGGCCGCTGTCGGTCTCGATCGGGTTGCCCTGGGCGTCGTACTGCACCGCCGAGCCGTTGGCCGTCAGGTAGACGTTCCAGACGGTGTTGCCGTTGGCGTCGTCGTTGTTGGCGCGCTGGAAGTACATCGTCAGCGCGATCGGCTGGCCCTTGGCGTCGTACACCGTCATCGAGGTGGCGTTGTTGTACGTCGTCGGGTCGTTCAGCGTCAGGCCGGTCTTGTCGATCTTGGCCGAGTTCGGGTCGGCCGGATCGGTCAGGTCGTAGGCCGCGGTCGGGCCGGCGCGGGAGTCCAGGTTGAACTCCATCTTGATGTTGCCGGTGGTCTTGGGGTCGATGCCGCCGGTGGGCAGCTTCAGGTCCTGCGCCAGGCCGGGCTGGATCACGCCGTTGGCGTCGGCGGGGTAGCCCTGGAGCTTGAGCTGGCTGTTGTTGACGATGAAGCCGTCCTTGTCGACCTTGAACTGGCCGTTGCGGGTGTACGTCGTCGGGTTCTTGCCGTCGCTGACCTGGAAGAAGCCCGCGCCGTTGACGGCCAGGTCCATCGGGTTCTCGGTGATCGAGATGTTGCCCTGCGTGAACTGCTGGGCCACCGTCTGGATCTGCACGCCGATGCCGACCTGGTTGGTGCCCGCGCCGTTGAGCGCCGAGGCGTACATGTCGGCGAACTCCGCCCGCGACGATTTCGCGCCGTAGGTCTGCGCGTTGGCGATGTTGTTGCCGATGACCTCCAGGTTCTTGCTGGAGGCGTTCAGTCCGGAGAGGCCTTGTTGGAAGCTCATGGGGATGTCCTTGGGCGGTTCAGGCGAGCGAAGCTAGCGGGGCTGGCGTGAGGGAGGCGTGGGGGAGACGGCTGAACGTCAGCCGAGCGCGCGGACCTTGTCGTAAGAGACCAGGCCGGAATTCTTGAGGTCGAGCTGCAGCGTGCCGCCCGTGGTGCTGACGGAGCGCACGGTGTCGCGCATCAGCGTCGTGCTGGTGACGGCGTTGCCGGACTTGGTCGCCGTGACGCGGAAGGTCAGGTTGGCGGTCTCGGGCGACTTGGACGCGTCCCAGGTGTAGGACTGGGTGCCGGCCTTCATCTTGCCGAGGTCCTGCGTCGAGATCACCGCGCCGGCGCCGTTGAGCACCTCCAGCTTCACCGTGTCGGCGGCGTCGGCCAGGTCGAAGTTCATCGTGGCCTTGCCGTCGGCGACCGTGACCTTGTTGCCGGGCACCGTCACGTCGCGGCCGACCAGGCTGACGCTCTGCAGCGCCTGCATCTGCTCGAACTGGTTGGACAGGCTCTGAATGCTGTTGTTCAGCGTGCCCACGCCGGTCACCGTCTGGATCTGCGCGAGCTGGGTCGTGACCTGCGCGTTGTCCATCGGGTTCATCGGGTCCTGGTTCTGCATCTGCGCCACCAGCAGCTTCAGGAAGCGGTCCTGCGTGTCCGCGGCGCCGCTGCTCTGGGCGGCGGAGGAGGTCGCGGTCTTGTTCGTGCTCGAGTTGACGTTGAGCGAGGTGTAGTCCATGGCGGGCCTTCCGGTCTGTTCGTTCTACGAAGAGCGGGGCCTCAGCCCTGGCCCATCTGCAGGGTCTTGAGCAGCAGCGACTTGGCGGTGCCCATGACCTCGAGGTTGTTCTGGTACGAGCGCGAGGCGGAGATCATGTTGACCATCTCCTCGACGCTGTTGACGTTGCTGTAGGTGACGTAGCCGTCGGCGTCGGCCAGCTGGTGGCTGGGATCGTGGACGCGGCGGCCGGCGGCCTGGTTCTCCTGGACGCCGACGACCTGCACGCCGACGTCGGTCGCGTCGGTGCCGTTCTGGGCCAGCACGCTCTGGAACACGACCTGGCGGGCCTTGTACGCCTGGCCGTCCGGGCCGGCGACGGTGTCGGCGTTGGCCATGTTGCTGGCCACCGCGTTCAGGCGCTGGCTCTGCGCGCTGACGGCGCTGCCGCTGATGTGGAAGATGCTGAACATCGACATGACGGGCTCCTTCTTCTGGCTCGGCGTCAGGCCGCTCAGGCCGCGTTGGGCGACTTCATCGCATCCATCATGGTGCGGATGGAGCCGTTGAGGAACCGCAGCGAGGCCTCGTACTTCACCGTGTTGTCGGCGAAGCTGGCGCGCTCGCGGTCCATGTCGACGGTGTTGCTGTCCATGCTGGTCATGGCGCTCAGGCTGCTCTGCAGCGCGTGCTGCGTGCGTTGCGTCAGGGTCTGGTTGGAGTCCGTGCCGGCGGCCGGGGAGGTGGCCTCGCGCAGCGCCTTGGCGAAGTCCATGTCCTTGGACTGGTAGCCCGGGGTGTCCGCGTTGGCGATGTTGCTGGCGAGCAGGCGCTGACGCTCGGCCCGCAGGGTCAGCGCCTGGGCCTGGAAATTCATCGCGTCGGTCAGTCGGTTCAACATGGTCGGCTCCTTCGGGACGGGGCCGGACCGGCATGGCTGCGGGCCCGGTTTGTCACGTTCGGGCATTGTGGGCAGCGGGTCGGAAAACATGAGCGCGATAAGACGGGTGATCCGGGCGCATTTCCAAGCCATTGGCGCTGCCCGGATCCGTACAGTCCTGACCCATGCCGAGAAGCTGCCCCTCCACCCCTGCCTGCCACGCGCAGGCGCTGCCCGCCCTGCTGGCGGGGGCGCTGCTGTCGGTGTGGCTGATGTTCGGATGGCTGGACGTGGCCGAGGCGCAGACGGTGCAGGTCGCCTCGGCGCCGCAGGCTGTTTCCATTAGCGAACCGTCGTCGACCGCCGGCGGCACCGGCCTGGGCGCGCTGGACGCGACGCTGGAGGACCGGCTGCAGACGCTGGCGATGGCCGGCGCGCGCCAGGTGGCGCCGAACCAGGCCCGCGTCGAGGTGGAACTGGGCCGGCTCGATCCGCGCCTGCGCCTGGCGCCGTGCGCGCAGATCCAGCCCTACCTGCCGGCGGGCTCCCGGATGTGGGGCCGCACCCGGCTGGGCCTGCGCTGCCTGTCGGGCGTGACCAAATGGAATGTCACGCTGCCGCTGACGATCAAGGTGTACGGTCAGGCCTTCGTCGCCGCGGCGGACCTGCCGGCCGGCACGGTCCTGACTCAAGAACATCTGCGGCTGGCCGAAGTTGATATTGCCGGCGAGGCCGGCGCCATCTATACACAAGCGGAAGGTTGGCTGGGCCGCCACCTGTCCCGGCCGGTCGCGGCCGGGGAGGCCTTGCGGTCGGCTGACCTGAAACTGCGCCAATGGGTGCAACCGGGCGACCGGGTGCAGGTCATGGCGACCGGCGACGGTTACGCGATCGCGGGCGAAGGCCAGGCGATGGGCGTCGGGCTGGAAGGCCAGGACGTCCGGGTGCGCTTCGACAATGGCCGCATGGTCACCGGGCGTACGATCGGTGAACGACGGGTGGAGGTGGTACTGTGACGCCCCTCGCGCCGCGATCTGTCCTTTTTGTGAAGCTCGCCCCTCAAGTTCCGCCCGGACGGGTCGATATACCCGTCATTGGAAGGGCTCCGGAAGTCCTCGGGCCCATGGAGATTTGCCATGAAGATCGGTAACAACGCTGACCTGAACGCCTACTCGAAAGTGGGCGGCACCGCCTCGGGCGCCGTCGACGGGGGCGCGAAGGCGACCGCCAAGGGCGGCGTCGCCAAGTCGGACGAGGGGTCCAAGGTCGAGCTGTCGAGCACCGCGAGCAGCCTGATCTCGGGCGCCACCGCGGACGACGGCAGCTTCGACGCGGAAAAGGTCGCGCGCATCGCCAGCGCGATCGAGAAGGGCGAGTTCAAGATCAACGCCGACGCGATCGCCGACAAGCTGATCGCCAACGCGACCGAGATGCTGGGCCGGACCCAGCCCTCGCATTGAATTCGCGATTCGTGAAAAGCTGAACTGAAGCGACTTTCACCAACGGTTTTTCCGGTGACGCCATGACCGCCACGCCTCTGAACACGACCCCCGTCGACCTGGAGCAGCCGCTGCAGGACGTCGAAAGCTGCCTCAACCTGCTGGGCGAGGCGCTGCATCGTCGCGACTCGCAGGCGATCGAGCTGCATGCCGCGTCGCTGCACGCGGCCCTGGCCCGCGCGATCGAGCAGTTCAGCGCGGCCGCGCGCACCGGCACGGTGCCTGCCCAGCTGCGCACCCGGCTGATGCAGGCCGGCGGCCGCGTCGCCGCCCAGCGCGAGTCGCTGGCCCGGGCGACCGCGGCGCTGGACCGCGCCATCGACGTGCTGATGCCTGGCGAGCCCACCGGGCTGTACGGCGCCTCCGGCAAGAACGAGCGCAAGTCGGCGATGGGCGGGTCGATTCAGGCTTGACGCCAGTTCGCTCCCTGAACGACAAAGGCCACGCGATGCGTGGCCTTTTTGCTTCTGGGGCCGCCGTTCAGGTCGGCGTGCGGGTCGCCTTGCGGCGCAGGCAGTCCAGGTAGACGTGGCCGTCCGGCGGCAGGCCGCTGCGCTGCGAGCTCCAGATCATCTCGCCCAGGCACTCCATCGCCTCGTGGTGCGCCTCGTGCAGCGACTGCCGGCGCGCGGCCAGCAGGTCCAGCGCCTGGCGCACGCCGGTGGGCTGGTCGATCTGGTGCTGCTCGATCAGGCTCAGGTGCATGGACAGGTGCAGGAACGGATTCGTGCGGCCGTCCTCGACGGTGTAGACCGCCGCCAGCGCCGCGTCCTCGTCGGACAGCTCATCGTGGTACTCCGGGTGCTGCTCGATCCAGTCGGCGGCGATCGCCTCCATCGGCGTCAGCGGCAGCCTGTCGCGCTGCTTGCGGTAGGTCTGGCAGAAGAAACGCCGGACCTCGAGTTGGGAAGGGGCAAACATAAGGGCGCGATTGTCGCCGGGCCGCTCAAGCCTTGTCGGGCTGGGGCTGATGGTCCGACGCGGCGGGCGCGGCCCCCGGCGCCTGATGCGGCTCGTGCCACGGATTGGTCCGCTTGCCCTCGGCCAGCGCGCGCCGCTCGGCGGCCAGGCGCTCCTCCAGCTGTTCCCGGCCGCGCTTGGACATCGCGATCAGCGTGTCCAGGTCGCCGCGGTGCGGGCGCATCTCCTCGGTCTGCTCGACCGTGTGGCGCCGGAAACGCCAGGCCATCTGCCGCGCCGCGTGCCGTTCCCAGCCGAGCTGCTCGAGCACGCTGCGCGCGCTCATCAGCGCCGAGTCCAGCGTCTCGCGCTCGATCAGCTCCACGCCCAGCTCCCGCAGCGCGTAGTAATGCTGCACGTTGCGCGCCCGCGCCACGATCGTCAGGTGCGGGAAGTGCTGCCGCGCGATCTCGGCGATCTTGACGCTGTGGTTGAAGTCGTCGACCGCCAGCACCAGCACGTGCGCGCGCTCGGCGCCGGCGGTGCGCAGCAGCTCCAGCCGCGTCGCGTCGCCCCAGAACACCCGCCAGCCGAAGCGCCGCAGCGACTCCACCGTGTCCGCGTCGTGGTCCAGCACGGTCGCCGGGATGCCGTTGGCGAACAGCATCCGGCCGATGATCTGCCCGTAGCGGCCGAAGCCCGCGATGACGACCTGCGAGTCCTGTTGCTCGGTGAGCTCGTGCGGGGACTTGCGCTCGACCTGGCCCGCGCGGCGCTGCGCCCAGGCCAGCAGCGCCGGCGTCAATGCCAGCGACAGCGCCACCGCCGCGACGAGCACCGAGCGCTGCGCCGCGTCCAGCAGCGTCGCCTGCTCGGCCAGCTGGAAGACGACGAAGCCGAATTCCCCGCCCTGCGCCAGCAGGATCACGAACACCGCGCGCTCCGGCCGGGGCAAGCCCATCAGCCGGCCCAGCACCGCCAGCACCAGGCCCTTGCACAGCCACAGCGCCGCCAGCAGGCCCAGCACCGCGAACGGCTTCTGCCACAGCACCGTCAGGTCCAGCCCCATGCCCACGGCGATGAAGAACATCCCGAGCAGCAGGCCCTTGAACGGCTCCAGGTCGGCCTCCAGCGCGCGGCGGTACTCGCTTTCGGCGAGCAGCACGCCGGCGGCGAAGGCGCCCAGCGCCATCGACAGCCCGACCTTCTGCATCAGCATCGCCGCCGCGAGCACCAGCAGCAGCGACGCGGCGGTGAAGATCTCCGGCGTGCCGCTGCGCGCGATCCAGCGCAGCAGCGGCCGCAGCAGCAGCCGGCCGCCGAGCACGATCAGCACCAGCGCGCCCAGCGCCAGCCAGATCCGCCCGCCCGAATGCCCGGCCGCGGGCCGGCCCTGGCTGGCCAGGATCGGCACCAGCGCCAGCACCGGGATCGCGGCGATGTCCTGCAGCAGCGCCACGCTGATGACGCTCTGGCCGGCGCGGGTGCCGCCGAGGTTCTTCTCCGCCAGTACCGCCAGCGCCACCGCGGTCGACGACATCGCCAGCCCCAGCGCCGCGATCACCGCGGCATGCCAGTCGGCGTCCAGGAAGAACGACGGGATCAGCAGCAGCGCCGCGCAGCCCAGCATCTGCGCCGAGCCCCAGCCGAAGATCGGCCGGCGCATCGCCCACAGCCGCTTGGGCTCGAGCTCCAGGCCGACCAGGAACATCATCAGCACGACGCCGAATTCGCCGACCTCCAGCACCGTGGCCGGCTGGCTGATCAGTCCGAGCACCTGCGGCCCGAGCAGCACGCCGGCCACCAGGTAGCCCAGGATGGAGCCGAGCTTCAGGCCCCGGGCCAGCGGCACCGCCAGCACGGCGGCGGCCAGCAGCACCAGCGGCGTCAGCAGCCAGTTGCCATGAACGGCATGGGAAGCGGTGTCCATCAGACCGGCGCTCCTTCCTCGCGCACCGGGCGCTCGTCGTCGGGGACCGCCTCCTGGGCGGGTTCGGGCTGGCGCTCGCACCATTCGGGCAGCGCGCGCAGGCCCTCCAGGAAGGCCTGCGCATGGGCCTGGACCTGCTCGGCGGTGGCCTTCTGCGCGCCGTGCAGCACCAGCGGCGGCAGGAAGCGCATGCCGCACAGCGCGGCGGTCTGGGCATAGGGCAGCAGGAAGTCGCCGACCGGGTGGCGGTTGTAGCCGTCGGCGCCGTACGAGTGGGCGCTGCCGCCGGTGGAGGTCACCAGCCACAGGTCCTTGCCGTGCAGCGCGTGGCCTTCCTGGCCGTAGGCGAAGCCGATGCTGAGCACCTCGTCCACCCACAGCTTCATCAGCGCCGGCATGCCGTACCAGTGCATCGGGTGCAGCCAGACCAGCAGCTCGGCGTCGCGCAGCGCCTCCTGCTCGGCGGCGGTGTCGATCGCGTAATCGGGATAGAGCGCGTAGAGGTCGCGCACGCGGACGTCGGGCAGCCCGTGGGCGGCCGACAGCATCGCGCGGGTGACGCGGGAGTGCGCCAGGTCGGGATGCGCGCTCAGGATGAGGATGGACGGGGCGGTCATGGCGGCGGATTTTGCGGTATCGCATAACATCCCGCGCACCTCATCGAGGAGAGGAGAGGCCATGCCCGTGATCCTGGTCGCCAACCCGAAGGGCGGCGTTGGCAAGAGCACGCTCGCGAGCAACATCGCGGGCTTCCTGGCGCATCGCGGCCACGCGGTGATGCTGGGCGACATCGACCGCCAGCAGTCCTCGGCCCGCTGGCTGGCCCAGCGCCCCGCGGCGCTGCCGGCGATCCGCGGCTGGGAACTCGCTTCGACGGAACAGCTGCGCACGCCCAAGGGCGTGTCGCACGCGGTGCTGGACACGCCCGCGGGCCTGCGCGGCAAGCGGCTGACGCAGGCGCTCAAGGTCGCCGAACGCGTGGTCGTGCCGCTGCAGCCCAGCCTGTTTGACATCCAGGCGACATACGACTTCGTGCGCGAGCTGCAAGATCACGCCCACGATCGCGACAAGCTCGGCGAGCGGCCCGAGATCGCCCTGGTGGCGATGCGGGTGCGCGAGGGGACGCTGTCGCAGCAGCAGCTGCACCAGTTCATCGAGCAGCTCGGGCTGCCGCTGCTGGCGGAGCTGCGCGACACCCAGAACTACGTGCAGCTGGCCGCCCGCGGCCTGACGCTCTGGGACATCGCCCCGGGCCGGGTGACGCGCGATCTGGAGCAATGGCAACGGCTGTGCGCCTGGCTGGAACGGTCGACCGCGGTCGGCAAGGAGTGATCGCTCCGCATCCGCCCGGCGCCTGATCCAACGACAGGAGATCGGGATGCGGATGTTCGAGAAGCTGGAAGACCTGGCGCCCCTGGTGGGCGAGGAGATCGGGGTGTCGGACTGGATCGCGGTGAACCAGCCGCGGATCCAGGCGTTCGCCGACGCGACCGAGGACCAGCAATGGATCCACACCGACCCGGAACGCGCCGCCGCCGGACCGTTCGGTGCGACCATCGCGCACGGCTTCCTGACCCTCAGCCTGCTGCCGCGTTTCTACGAGACCGCCTTTCGGGTGAGGGAAGTCCGCATGGGCCTCAACTACGGGCTGGACCGGGTGCGCTTCCCGGCGCCGGTCCCGGTGGGCAGCCGGCTGCGCGGGCGTTTCGTGCTCAAGCGCCTGGAGCCGGTCGACGGCGGCGTGCAGATGATGGTGGAGGTCACCGTCGAGCGCGAGGCCGGCGGCAAGCCGGTCTGCATCGCCGAATCGCTGACGCGCCAGTACCGCTGACGTGCGTTTGCCGCCACGTGGCGGCTGCGCGAAACGCGCACGGCGCTCGCATTTCCATCATTTCGGAAGCGGCTTTTTGCTGTCGTGACAGGAAGCGGACTACCCTTACACAGGGGTACTCGCCCGTGCGAGCATCATTTTTTGTGTTTGCCAATAGAACTTTCCGCTGGTAGCGATGCCACCGTAAGGGGGAGTGCCGGGCCGAAAGTGCGCGCCTATGATCGCGCCCTAGTTCTATCCAAGGAGACACGCCCGTGAGGGTTCTGCTGATCGACGACCACCCGCTGATCCTGGCCGCGCTCCAGACTGTGATTCAAGGTCTGGGAGAAGACGTGCAGGTGCTGGGCGCCGACAGCGCGGCTCAGGCGCGGGACACGCTCAAGGCGAGGCAGGATTTCGACCTGGTGCTGCTGGATCTGAATTTGGGCGATGCCAGCGGCTTCGACGTGCTGGAGGAGTTCCGCGCGCAGTACCCGTCGCTGCCGGTGGTGGTGATTTCCGCCTCGGACCGCGCCAGCGACGTGATCCGCGCGATCGACCAGGGCGCGATGGGCTTCATCCCGAAGCGCACCGGGAACGACGTGCTGGCGCAGGCGCTCAAGCTGGTGATGTCGGGCGGCATCTACGTGCCGCCGATGTCGCTGGGCTCGGACGCGCCGGAGCCGGAACCGATCGTCGTCGCCGACAGCGCGTCGGCGCCGGTCAACACCAAGCTGCACCAGGTGCAGGCGCTGGCCAGCCAGGCCGGTTACCAGACGACCGCCGGGCTGGAGAGCCTGCAGCTGACGCCCCGCCAGACCGATGTGCTGGCGTTGCTGCTGCAGGGCAAGCCCAACAAGATCATCGCCCGCGAGCTGGGCGTGTCGGTGGAGACGATCAAGGACCACGTCGCCGCAGTGCTGAAGGCGCTGGGCGTCAGCTCTCGGACGCAGGCGGTGCTGGCCGTCGGCCAGATGGTGCAGCGGCAGCCGAACGCCGCGTTCACCACCTTCCGCTGAGTCTGCCGGACCGCGCCCCGCGCGGCTCCCGCAAATGAAACGACCTCCCGAGCGGAGGTCGTTGTCATTGGCGCCGGCATCGGGCGCGGGTCGGGCGCTGGACGTCGGTCGTCAGCTCGGCGAGTAAGCCAGGCGCACGTAGATCGGCGCGAAGGCTTCGGCCTGCGTGATCTCGAGCAGCCGTTCCCGCGCCAGCTCCAGCATCGCGATGAAGGACACGACCAGCACCTGCGGCCCGCGGTCCAGCTCGAACAGGTCCTCGAACTCCACGAATCGCTGGCCCTGCAGCTTGCGCAGCAGGTGCGACATGTACTCGCGCACCGACAGCTGCTCGCGCGAGATCTTGTGGTGCTGGTTGAGCTTGGCCCGGCGCATCAGGTCGGCCCAGGCGGCGCGCAGGTCGTCGACATGCACGTCCGGCAACCGCGGCGCCAGCGACTGCTCGATGTGGATCTGCGCGCGCAGGAAGTCGCGCCCCAGCACCGGCATCTGGTCCAGCCGCATCGCGGCCTGCTTCATCTGCTCGTACTCCAGCAGCCGCCGCACCAGTTCCGCGCGCGGGTCCTCGGGCTCGGCGCCGTCCTCGGACTTCTTGGGCGGCAGCAGCATCCGCGACTTGATCTCGATGAGCATCGCCGCCATCAGCAGGTACTCGCTCGCCAACTCGAGGTTGTGCTTGCGCAGTTGCTCGACGTAGCTGAGGTACTGCTTGGTCACCTCGGCCAGCGGGATGTCGAGGATGTTGAAGTTCTGCTTGCGGATCAGGTACAGCAGCAGGTCCAGCGGTCCCTGGAAGGCTTCCAGGAACACCTCCAGCGCGTCCGGCGGGATGTAGAGGTCCTGCGGCAGCGCGAACAGCGGCTCGCCGTACAGGCGCGCGACGGCGACGTGGTCGACTTCCTCGGGCGAAGAAGCGCCGCCGCCCTGATCCGCCGGATCGTCCGGCAGCGTCAGGGCGGTGTCGCGGTGGTCGTCAGCGTTGCTCACGCAGCGGGCGACGCGGGGCCGGTGTCCGGATTACTCGGACTTGGTCTGGTAGACGTAGGCCTGCTGGGCCACGCGCGACTGGCTGTAGCCGGCCTGCGCCTGGCGGTCCTGCTCGCGGTCCCACAGCAGCGCGCGGCCGGCGCGTTGCTCGGCTTCCAGCGTCGGCTTCTTGGCCTTGAGCTCATTGATGAACTGCGTGGCTTCGGATTCGTATTTCTTCCAGAACAGCGGCATGGTCGTCTCTTGATCGAGGGGCGAAAACTGGGGATGGATTCTAGTTGGAGGGCTCAGCGCACGCGCATGCCGGGCTGGGCGCCGGGGAAGGGCTCCAGCACGAAGACGCCGGGATGGGCCTTCTCGTCGGCATGGCTGGCGGCCAGCACCATGCCCTCGGACACGCCGAACTTCATCTTGCGCGGCGCCAGGTTGGCCACCAGCACGGTGAGCTTGCCCTCGAGCTGCTCGGGCTGGTAGGCGCTGCGGATGCCGCTGAAGACGTTGCGCAGCCGGCCTTCGCCGGCGTCCAGCGTCAGGCGCAGCAGCTTGTCCGAGCCCTCGACCAGTTCCGCCTTGACGATCCGGGCGATGCGCAGGTCGACCTTGGCGAAGTCGTCGATCTTGATCTCGGGCGCGAGTTCCTCGCCGCCGGGCACGACCTTGGGCGGGGCGGGCGGCTCGAACAGCGCGTCCAGCATCTTGGGATCGACGCGCTGCATCAGGTGCTCGTAGCCGCCGATGACATGCGCGCCCAGCGGCCGGTCGGCGTCGTCGAAGACCATCGGCGCGACCTGCAGGAAGCCCTCGACCTTGGCGACGAGCGCCGGCAGCACCGGCTTCAGGTAGATGGACAGCAGGCGGAAGGCCTCGATGCAGACGGTGCAGACGTCCTGCAGCACCTGGTCCTTGCCCTCGAGCTTGGCCAGCTCCCAGGGCTTGTTCTGGTCGACGTACTCGTTGACGCGGTCGGCCAGCAGCATGATCTCGCGCAGCGCCTTGCCGAACTCGCGGGTCTCGTACAGCTCGACGATCGTCGCCTTGTGCGCGCGCAGGCCGTCGAGCAGGGCCAGGCCCTCGACGCCGACATCGGCCGACAGCTGGCCGCCGAAGCGCTTGGACAGGAAACCCGCGGCGCGGCTGGCGATGTTGATGTACTTGCCGACCAGGTCCGAGTTGACGCGGGCGACGAAGTCCTCGGGGTTGAAGTCCAGGTCCTCGACCTTGCTGTTGAGCTTGGCGGCCAGGTAGTAGCGCAGCCACTCGGGGTTCATGCCCAGCGACAGGTACTTCAGCGGATCCAGCCCGGTGCCGCGGCTCTTGGACATCTTCTCGCCGCCGTTGACGGTCAGGAAGCCATGCACGTAGACGTGGTTGGGCGTCTTGCGGCCGCTGAAGTGCAGCATCGCCGGCCAGAACAGCGTGTGGAAGTAGGTGATGTCCTTGCCGATGAAATGGATCTGCTCGGTCGACGGGTCCTTCATGAACGCGTCGAAGTCACGGCCGATCTTGCCGAAGTAGTTCTTCAGCGAGGCCAGGTAGCCGATCGGCGCGTCCACCCACACGTAGAAGTACTTGCCCGGCGCGTCGGGGATCTCGATGCCGAAGTAGGGCGCGTCGCGGCTGATGTCCCAGTCGCCCAGGCCGCCCTTGCCGTCCTCGTCCTTGGCGAACCATTCCTTGATCTTGTTGAGCACCTCGGACTGCAGCCGGCCGGTGCTCTGGGTCCATTGCTCGAGGAACTCGACGCAGCGGGGATCGGACAGCTTGAAGAAGTAGTGCTCCGAGCTCTTCATCACCGGCGTCGCGCCGGTCAGCACGGAGAACGGGTTCTTCAGCTCGGTGGGCGTGTAGACGGCGCCGCAGACCTCGCAGGAATCGCCGTACTGGTCCTTGGCGCCGCACTTCGGGCATTCGCCCTTGATGAAGCGGTCGGGCAGGAACATCGACTTCTGCGGATCGAAGAACTGCTCGATGGTCTTCACCGAGATCAGCTCGTTGGCGCGCAGCGACTTGTAGATCTCCTTGCAGAGCTCGTGGTTCTCGGCGCCGTCGGTGGTGTGCCAGTTGTCGAAGCTGATGTGGAAGCCGTCGAGGTACTTCTGGCGGCCCGCGGCGATGTCGGCCACGAACTGCTGCGGCGCCTTCCCGGCCTTCTCGGCCGCGATCATGATCGGCGCGCCGTGCGCGTCGTCGGCGCAGACGAAGTGCACCTCGCTGCCCGCCATCCGCTGGAAGCGCACCCAGATGTCGGCCTGCGTGTACTCCATGATGTGGCCAATGTGGAAGTTCGCATTGGCGTAGGGGAGGGCGGTGGTGACGAAGAGCTTGCGTGTCATGGCGCGATGGGAGCTGCGAGGGGTTCCCCGCGCGCCCGGAGCCTGGATCGGTGCGGCCACGTGCGGGGAACCGGCCATTTTAGGCGCCGGTTGAGGGCCTTGGCCGCGCCGCGTAGCGCTGGGCGAGCCACGAGCACAGGATCAGCTGCAGCTGGTGATAGAACATGATCGGCAGGACGATCACGCCGACCGCCGGATGCGCGCCGAACAGCAGCTTGGCCATCGGCACGCCGGAGGCCAGCGTCTTCTTGGAGCCGCAGAACACGGCGGCGATTTCGTCCTCCACCGACAGGCCCATCGCGCGCGCCGCCAGGCGGCTCAGCACGATCACCACGGCCAGGAAGGCCGCGGCGCCCAGGGCGGCCTTGACCAGCAGTTCCGCGCCGTGGTCGCGCCACAGGCCCGAGGCGACCGAGTCGCTGAACGCCGACAGCACCAGCAGCACGATCACCCAGCGGTCCACCAGCGTGATCCGCGCCTTGTGCCGGGTGTGGAAACCCAGTAGCAGCGGCCGCAGCAACTGGCCGGCCACCAGCGGGAGCAGCAGCAGCTGGGTCAGCTTCCAGACCGCCTCGCCCAGCGGCAGCGTCGCGCCGCTGGTGCCGGCCATCCAGGTCACCAGCAGCGGCGTCAGCACGATGCCCAGCAGGCTGGAGGCGCTGGCGTTGAAGATCGCCGCGGGCACGTTGCCCTTGGCCAGCACCGTCATCGCCACCGAGGACGAGATCGTCGACGGCAGCGCGCACAGGTAGGCGAAGCCGAGCGCCAGGTCGGGCGGCAGCCAGCGGCCGAACAGCGCGGTGAAGCCCCACCACAGCAGCGGGAACAGCACGTAGGTCGACAGCTGCACCAGCACGTGCACGCGCCACTTCAGCGCGCCGTCGCGCAGCGCGGCGGCCGACAGGCCCAGGCCGGTGAGGAAGAACACCAGCGCCACGCCCCAGTTGCTGACCACCTCCAGCCGCAGCAGCCCGCCGCTGCGGCCCAGGTCGGGCCAGGCGCTGGCCAGCGCGACCGCGCCGACCAGGGCCATCAGAAACCACTCCTTGCGGACCCAGGCGCGGATGCCCATCGCTTTCCTTCCGCCGGCGGGGCCGGCATGTCGTGACCATCGGGGAAAGCAGGGACTCTAGCGGGCGCGCGACTTGCCCGCCTGTCATCAGCCTTGCCGGTGTCCCGATTGACGAGCGCGGCGGAACGCTGTCCGCCCCGGATGTCGGATTCGTGACGCGCGGTGGTGCATTCATGACGGCAATCGCACGGCCCGACGGGCCTGCGCACGGCGTCATGGCCCCGACTTGTAACGGTCCGGGCGCCTGTCGTGCCCCTCCGACAGCCCCTCCGGCGCCTTCCGGAAGGGGGATCCACCTCGTCCGGCGGTTCAACGACCCCCGCTAAATGGTTGATTTCAAAGACCCCCGAAAGCTATCCACCGTGGCTGTGGATAACTTTGTGGGAAACCTGCCGGGGATCGCTCTAAACCCTTGATCGACGGTCGTCGGAGGTTCCGTGCCTCTTTTCCGGGCACGCGAAATCGCTCCATATGAATCAACGACTTGGCGGCGTGCCGGGAAAACGAGCAGCTGCGATGCAGCACGGGTGCGCGCCAGTTCGGGTAAGCGGCGCGATGGGGATAAGTCAAGCCCCAGGTCCATGATTTTTAGGTTGACAACGAGGCCATGACGCTGGACGAGGCGACATGGCGTCCGTGGATGACATCCGCGCGACAGCCGATGACGGTGTCGAGGGCCGCGCGGGCCGGGCAGGCCCCTAAAAGGAGGCGCTCGGCGCACCGCTAAAATCCGCGACTTTGCAAACGCATTCCTCATTTCTTTCATGACGCAGGCAGTGGCGGGCACTTTGTCGGGGCGGTCGGCCGCCGGCAAGACTCCGGAACTTTTTGAACTGAAGAGCGCCTCGCTGAGCCTGCTCGCCCTCGTCCTGAAGACGGCCGATCCGGCCGCGCTCGACGGGGAACTGGCCGCCAGGCTGGGCGAGACGCCCGACGCCTTCCACCACGATCCGCTGCTGCTGGACCTGAGCCAGCTGCCCGCCGTGGCCGAGTCGGCCGAGGCGCCGGCCCCGGTGGAGGCTTCCGCCGCCGCCGACGGCCAGGGCGAACTGGGCCTGGACGCCGAGGCGCCGGTCGCCGCGGCCGAGCCGGCGGCCCGCGTGGAGCTCGCCGCGCTGCTGCCGCTGCTGCGCCGTCACCGGCTGCAGCCGGTGGGGGTGATCGGGGCGAACGCCGCCGAACTCGAGCAGGCCGCGGCGCTGGGCCTGGCCGAGGCGCCGGACCAGCCGGTGCGCGCCGAGCGCGAGCCGCGCGTCGAACAGGTCGTCCAGCAGGTCGTCAAGGAAGTGGTCGTCGAGCGTCCGGTCGAGGTGCCGGTGCCGGCGGAGTCGAAGACGGTCTACGTCGACAAGCCGCTGCGCTCGGGCCAGCAGGTCTACGCCAAGGGGGCCGACCTGGTGGTGCTGGCGGCGGTGAACCATGGCGCCGAGGTGATCGCCGACGGCAGCATCCACGTCTACGCGCCGCTGCGCGGCAAGGCGATCGCGGGGGCGCGCGGCAATGCGCAGGCGCGCATCTTCGCGCAGCAGCTCGAGGCCGAGCTCATCGCCATCGCCGGCATCTACCGCACCAGCGAGAACCCGCTGCCGGACAACGTGCGCGGCAAGGCGGCGCAGGTCCGGCTCGACGGCGAGAAATTGATCATGGAGCCGCTGGGCGCCTGAGGGCCCGGGATCCTCCCCAACCAGACACATTGAAAGAAGGACCTCGACCCATGACCAAGATCGTTGTGGTGACTTCCGGCAAGGGCGGCGTGGGCAAGACCACGACCAGCGCCAGCTTCGCCACCGGCCTCGCGATGCGCGGCTACAAGACCGCGGTGATCGACTTCGACGTCGGCCTGCGCAACCTCGACCTGATCATGGGCTGCGAGCGTCGCGTCGTGTATGACCTGATCAACGTCATCAACGACGAGGTCAAGCTGGGCCAGGCGCTGATCAAGGACAAGCAGCTGGACAAGCTGTTCATCCTGGCGGCCTCGCAGACGCGCGACAAGGACGCGCTCAAGCAGGAGGGCGTCGAGCGGGTGCTGGAGGAGCTCAAGACGATGGAGTTCGACTACATCGTCTGCGACTCGCCGGCCGGCATCGAGACGGGCGCACTGATGGCGATGCATTACGCGGACGAAGCGCTGGTGGTGACCAACCCCGAGGTCTCGTCGGTGCGCGACAGCGATCGCATCCTGGGCATGCTCAACAGCAAGACCAAGCGGGCGATCGAGGGCAAGGAGCCGGTCAAGGAGCACCTGCTGATCACGCGCTACAACCCGAACCGGGTCGAGGGCGGGCAGATGCTGTCGCTGGAGGACATCCACGAGATCCTGCGCACGACGCTGATCGGCGTGATCCCGGAGAGCGAGAGCGTGCTGCAGGCGTCCAACCAGGGCTTGCCGGCGATCCACCTGAAGGGCACGGATGTCGCCGAGGCCTATGCCGACGTCGTGGCCCGCTTCCTGGGCGAGGACAAGCCGATGCGCTTCGTCGAGGCGGTGAAGCCGGGCTTCTTCAAGCGCCTGTTCGGTCGCTGACATCCACGGGGAGAGACCATGGGATTCATGTCCTTCTTCCTGGGCGAGAAGAAAAGCACTGCCAGCGTCGCCAAGGAGCGCCTGCAACTGATCCTCGCCCACGAACGCAATGGCCGGGGCGCGAGCCCCGACTACCTGCCGCAGTTGCAGCGCGAGCTGCTGGCGGTGATCTCGAAGTACGTCGCCATCAATCCGGACGACATCAAGGTGCACATGGAGCGCCAGGACGACCTCGAGGTGCTCGAGGTGAAGATCGAGTTGCCCGAGGGTCGCAAGACCTGACCCTCACAGCCTGAACACGGCCACGGCCTGATTGAGCTGCGCGGCCTGTTGCTTGAGGCTTTCGGCCGCGGCGGCCGATTCCTCGACGAGCGCGGCGTTCTGCTGCGTGACCTGGTCGAGCTGGCTGATCGCGTCGCCGATCTGGTCGATGCCTTGGCTTTGTTCGGCGCTGGCGGCGCTGATCTCGGAGATCAGGTCGGAGACCCGTTTCACCTGGTCGACGATCTGTCCCATGGTTTCGCCGGCCGATCCCGCGAGGCGGGAGCCGGTTTCGACCTTGGCGCCGCTGTCGCCGATCAGTGTCTTGATCTCCTTGGCCGCCGCCGCGCTGCGCTGAGCGAGGGCGCGGACCTCGCTGGCGACGACGGCGAAGCCGCGTCCCTGTTCGCCGGCGCGGGCGGCCTCGACGGCCGCGTTCAGCGCCAGGATGTTGGTCTGGAACGCGATGCCGTCGATGGTGCCGATGATGTCGGTGATGCGGCGCGAGCTTTCGTCGATCTGCCGCATCACCGCGACCACTTCCTGCACCGCCTGGCCGCCTTCGGCCGCCACCGTCGACGCGGTCTGCGCGAGCTGGGTGGCGGTGCGCGCGGTCTCGGCGTTCTGCTTGACCGTCGCGGTCAGCTGTTCCATCGAGGCGGCGGTCTCCTCCAGGTTGGCGGCCTGCTGCTCGGTGCGTTGCGACAGGTCGGCGTTGCCGGTGGCGATCTCGCCGGTGCCGGTGGCGATCGAGTCGCTGCTCATCCGCACCTGGCCGACGATGCCGGTCAGGCTGTCGTTCATCCGCTTGAGCGCGCCCAGCAGCTGGCCGGTCTCGTCGCGGCTGTCGATGCGGATGTCGGAGCGCAGGTCGCCGCCGGCGACCGCCTCGGCCACGCGCACCGCCTGCGCCATCGGCTGCACGATCGCGCGGCTCAGCAGCCAGGCGGTGACGAGGCCGACCGCCGCGATCACGATCGCGCTCAGCCCCGCCTGCCAGCGCAGCGCCGACCGCGCGTCGACCGCCGCCTGGCGCGCCGCGTCCGCGCGCTGCTCCTGCATCGCGACGAACTGGCCGATCGCCTCGAGGTAGACCTTCACCGACGGCGCGTACTCGTTCTGCACGATGCGGCTGGTGGCGCTCCAGTCGCCGGCCGCGCCGGCCTCGCGCGCCTTCTTGCTGGCCGCCAGCAGCGTCTGCCCCAGGCCGACGATCTCCTTGAGCTTGGCCTGGTCCTCGGGCCGTTGCGCCTGCGCGGCGATCTGCTCGCGCAGCTTGGCGACCTCGGGCGCGTCGTTGGCGATGTTGGCCTTGAACAGCTCGCCCACCGCGGGGTCGGAGCTGATCGCGCTGGCCATGCTGCGCGCCACCGCCGTCTGCGTCATGCCCTGCCATTGGACCGACTTGCGGATGATGTCCTGCGCGTCGTTGATCGCCGCGGTGGACTCGCTGGCGATCCGGTCGTTGCGCCACAGCGTGAGCGTGCCCACCACGAGCATCGCCACGATGAGCAGCACGATCGCGCCGTTGAGCTTGCTGGCCAGGGGAAGGTCGTTGAGCCGCATCGGTGTCTCCTTGGTCGTGGGTTCTGGTTTTCGGAAGCCGGGAGCCGGACGCACCGATTCTGAGCAGCGCTTCGTGTCAGCGCCAAGAGAACTTCCACACGCGTCGGTCCCGTGTAATCCCCTATGCCAGAACCGCCGCCGCGTCACTAGGGTGACGCGAGGCGTGGGGGCCGGTCGATAGACTGACCCGAAGGCCGACAACGAGCGGGTCCGGGCGCGCCGGCGCGAAGAGACCCGTCCACAACACCAGGAGACGACATGGCACTGATGGGCCAGATGATGTCGATGCCGCTGCTGATCTCGTCGTTGATCCAGCATGCGGCGCGGCATTCCGGGGACACCGAGATCGTCAGCAAGCGCGTCGAAGGCGACGTGCACCGCACCACCTGGGCGGAGGTCGAGTTCCGTTCCCGGCAACTGGCCCAGGCCTTCGCCCGGCTCGGCCTGCGGCCCGGCGAGCGCGTCGGCACGCTGGCCTGGAACGGCCACCGCCACCTGGAGATCTACTACGGCACCTCCGGCTCCGCGCTGGTCTGCCACACGATCAATCCGCGGCTGTTCCCCGAGCAGATCGCCTGGATCGCCAACGACGCCGAGGACCGCGCGTTGTGCTTCGACCTGACCTTCCTGCCGCTGATCGAGAAGATCGCGCCGCAGCTCGGCCAGGTCCGCCACTTCATCCTGATGACGGGCCGCGCCCACATGCCGGCGTCGACGGCCATCCCGGACCTGCTGTGCTACGAGGACCTGGTCGCCGCCGAGGACGGCCGCTACGTCTGGCCGGAGTTCGACGAGAACACCGCCTCCAGCATCTGCTACACGAGCGGCACGACCGGCCATCCGAAGGGGGCCGTCTACAGCCACCGCAGCTCGGTGCTGCACGCGTACGGCGCGGCGCTGCCCGACGCGATGGCCGCCTCGCGGCGCGACGTGATCCTGCCGGTGGTGCCGATGTTCCACGTCAACGCCTGGGGCCTGCCGTACAGCACCGCGCTGGTGGGCTGCAAGCTGGTGATGCCGGGGCCGCACCTGGACGGCAAGTCGCTGTACGAGCTCTTCGAGAACGAGCAGGTGACCTTCAGCGCCGGCGTGCCCACCGTCTGGCTGGGCCTGCTGAACTACGTCGGCGCGAACGGGCTGAAGTTCTCGACCTTCAAGCGCACGGTGATCGGCGGTTCCGCCTGCCCGCCGGCGATGCTGCGCACGCTGATGGACGACTACGGCGTCGACGTCATCCACGCCTGGGGCATGACCGAGATGTCGCCGCTGGGCACGCTCTCCAGGCTCAACAGCCGGCAGCTCGAGCTGCCCGTCGAGCAGCAGCGCCACCTGCTGGAGAAGCAGGGCAAGGCGATCTACGGCGTGGACATGGCCGTCGTCGACGACACCGGCCGCGCGCTGCCCTGGGACGGCAAGACCTCGGGCAACCTGGTGGTGCGCGGGCCCTGGGTGATCGACAGCTACTTCGGCCATGACGGCTCGCCGCTGATCCGCGTCACCGGCGAGGACGGCCGCGACGCCGGCCTGTGGTTCCCCACCGGCGACGTCGCCGCGATCGACGCCGACGGCTTCATGCAGATCACCGACCGCAGCAAGGACGTCATCAAGTCCGGCGGCGAGTGGATCAGCTCGATCGACGTCGAGAACATCGCGATGGCGCATCCGGCGATCCACGAGGCCGCCGTCATCGCCGTGCCGCATCCGAAGTGGGACGAGCGCCCGCTGCTGGTGGTCGTGCGCAAGCCCGGCGAGGCCGGCGCGGCGCTGACCCGCGAGTCGGTGCTCGGGTTCTACGAGGGAAAGATCGCCAAGTGGCAGGTGCCCGACGACGTCGTGTTCGTCGACGAGATCCCGCACACGGCCACCGGCAAGATGCTCAAGCTCCGGCTGCGCGAGCAGTTCAAGTCCCACAAGCTGCCGGGCTGCTGAGCCCGCCGCGTTCCCCGGATCCCGCGCGGTATCGAGCCCGCCGCGCCCGGTCCCTCTCCGCAGGAGTCGTCCCGCCGATTTTCTTCACCGCAGTCCTCAGCAGTCCGTCGCTTCACGCCGTACTACGTCGCTTCCGATCGCCTTGCAATCACAACCACATCAGGAGACAAGCATGAGCAAGCACAGCACGCGTCCGATTCCTTCGCTGGCCCTTCCCGTGGCCCGGTCCGTGGTGGTCGGCGCGTTCGCGCTGATGGCCGCCGCCGGCGCCCACGCGCAGAAGGGCGAGGTGGTGAAGATCGCCTGGATCGATCCGCTGTCCGGGCTGATGGCCCCGGTGGGGCAGAACCAGGTGAAGTCGT
Source organism: Mitsuaria sp. GD03876 (assembly GCF_029840635.1). Taxonomy (GTDB): domain Bacteria; phylum Pseudomonadota; class Gammaproteobacteria; order Burkholderiales; family Burkholderiaceae_C; genus Roseateles. The sequence goes on from NZ_JAOCCU010000015.1 coordinate 94,497, forward strand.
TCCAGTTCTTCGCCGAGAAGTTCAACGCGACCAATCCCGCCGGCGTGAAGTTCGAGATCATCCCGATCGACAACAAGCTCAGCCCGGCCGAGTCGCTCAACGCGCTGAAGTCGGCGATCGACCAGGGCGTGCGCTACGTGACGCAGGGCAACGGCTCGGGCGCCGCGCTGGCCATCATCGACGCGGTCAACAAGCACAACGAGCGCAACCCCGGCAAGGAGGTGCTGTACCTCAACCACTCGGCGGTGGATCCCGACCTGACCAACAGCAAGTGCAGCTACTGGCACTTCCGCTTCGACGCCGACACGTCGATGAAGATGGAGGCGATCACGACCTTCCTGAAGGACCAGCCCGACGTCAAGAAGGTCTACCTGCTCAACCAGAACTACGCGCACGGCCACCAGGTCGCCAAGTACGCCAAGGAGATGCTGGGCAAGAAGCGGCCCGACATCCAGGTCGTCGGCGAGGACCTGCATCCGCTGGCCCAGGTGCGCGACTTCGCGCCCTACGTCGCCAAGATCAAGGCCAGCGGCGCCGACACGGTGATCACCGGCAACTGGGGCTCGGACCTGGCGCTGCTGGTCAAGGCCGCGGCCGAGGCCGGCTTCAACGGCAAGTTCTACACCTACTACGCCGGCGTCACCGGCACGCCGACGGCCATCGGCGCCGCGGGCGCCGGCCGGGTCTACCAGGCGGCCTACAACTACAACAACATGGGCGGCCAGATGGACCAGTGGGCCAACGAGTTCAAGGCCAAGTTCAACGACGACTTCTACACCGGCAGCGTCATCCACATCTACTCGGCGCTGGGCGCGGCGATGGCCAAGGCCAAGAGCACCGACCCGCTGAAGGTGGCCGCCGCGCTGGAGGGCCTGAAGTTCAAGAGCTTCAACGGCGACGTCGAGATGCGCAAGACCGACCACCAGCTGCAGCAGCCGATCTTCATCTCGCGCTGGGAGAAGGTCGACGCCAAGCATCCGTACAACGTCGAGAACACCGGCTTCAACTTCGCGATGGTGAAGACCTACGACGCCTACGTGGCCAGCACGCCCACGAGCTGCCAGATGAAGCGCCCGGGCTGACCGTCTCCGACAACGCGAGCGACACGACGTGGAACAGATCCTGATCAACCTGCTGAACGGCCTGTCCTCCGGGCTGCTGCTGTTCATGCTGAGCTCCGGCCTCACGCTGATCTTCAGCATGATGGGCGTGCTGAACTTCGCGCATGCGAGCTTCTACATGCTGGGCGCCTATGTCGCCTACACGATCGCCGGATGGATCGGGTTCTGGCCCGCGTTGTTCCTCGCGCCGCTGGTGGTGGGCGGCCTCGGGGCCGTGTTCGAGCGGGGCGCGCTGCGGCGCGTCCACAAGTTCGGCCATGTCCCCGAGCTGCTGATCACCTTCGGCCTGTCCTACGTCGTGCTGGAGCTGGTCCAGCTGGTCTGGGGCCGCACGGCGGTGCCGTTCCCGCCGCCGGCGGCGCTGCAGGGCGCGGCCTTCACGCTGGTGCACGCGCCCGACCAGGCGCTGAGCCTGGTCTGGGGCGAGGCCCCGGCCGCGCTGTGCGCCGCGGCCAGCTGCTCCAAGTTCCCGCTGACCCGCGCCTTCATGATGCTGGTGGCGCTGTTCATGCTGCTGTCGCTGTGGCTGCTGCTGACGCGCACCCGCATCGGGCTGGTGATCCAGGCCGCGCTGACCCATCCGGAGATGGTGGAGGCGCTGGGCCACAACGTGCCGCGCGTGTTCATGCTGGTGTTCGGCAGCGGCTGCGCGCTGGCGGCGCTGGCCGGCGTGATCGGCGGCATCACCTTCGTCACCGAGCCCGCGATGGCGGTGATCGTCGGCTCGATCATCTTCGTGGTGGTCGTGGTCGGCGGCATCGGCTCGCTGGCCGGCGCCTTCGTCGCCTCGATCGTCATCGGGCTGCTGCAGACGCTGCCGCTGACCGTGGACGTGTCGCTGGCGCAGGCGTTCCAGCTCGGCCCCGACACCTTCGGCTACCCGCTGCTCAAGCTCACGCTGGCGCAGGTCGCGCCGATCCTGCCTTACCTGCTGATGGTCCTGATCCTGATCTTCCGGCCCAAGGGCCTGCTCGGCACGCGGGAGGGCTGACCGATGTCCGCCGTCATGCCGTCCTCGAGCACCTCCTCCACCGCCGCCACGCCGGCGGCCGCGTCGGCCGGCGAGCGCCCCGGCCGCGCGAAGCGGGGCGAGACCTACCACTTCAAGCCGCACAACGTCGGCCGCTGGCTGATCTGGAGCCTGTACGCGATCGCGCTGATCGTCGCGCCGCTGATGTGGACCAGCAGCCTGGCGCAGACGATGCTGTCGCAGATGGGGATCGCGATCATCGCGTGCCTGTCCTACAACCTGCTGCTGGGGCAGGGCGGCATGCTCAGCTTCGGCCACGCGGTCTACAGCGGGCTGGGCGCCTACCTCGCGATCCACACGCTCAACACCGTCGGCGCCGGCCAGCTCGCGCTGCCGGTCAGCCTGGTGCCGATCGTCGGCGGCTTCGCGGGGCTGGGCTTCGCGGCGCTGTTCGGCTACGTCTCGACCAAGAAATCCGGCACCCCGTTCGCGATGATCACGCTGGGCCTGGGCGAGCTGATCTGGTCGATGTCGCTGATGCTGCCGGAGTTCTTCGGCGGCGAGGGCGGCATCTCCTCCAACCGCGTCGTCGGCAAGGCGGTCTGGGGCATCAGCTTCGGGCCGCAGATCCAGGTCTATTACCTGATCGCCGTCTACTGCTTCGTCTGCACGGCGCTGCTGTACGCGTTCACGCGCACGCCGCTGGGCCGCATGCTCAACGCGGTGCGCGACAACCCCGAGCGCGTCGAATTCATCGGCTACGACACGCAGTGGGTGCGCTTCCTCGCGTTCCTGATCGCGGGCTTCTTCGCCGGCGTGTCGGGCGGGCTGTCGGCGCTGAACTTCGAGATCGTCACCGCGGAGGTCGTCGGCGCGGCGCGCTCCGGCGCCTACCTGCTGTTCACCTTCCTGGGCGGCGCGACCTTCTTCTTCGGGCCCATCATCGGCGCGGTGCTGATGGTGGTCGCGCTGGTGCTGCTGTCGGAGCTGACCAAGGCCTGGCTGCTCTACCTGGGCCTGGTGTTCCTGTTCATGGTGATGTACGCGCCGGGCGGCATCGCCTCGCTGATCATGATGAACCTGCGGCTGGCGGCCTTCGGCAAGTTGCGCGCGCTGTGGCCGTCCTACCTGGGCCTGGCCGGCGCGGCGGTGACGATGCTGCTGGGCGGCTCGGCGATGGTGGAGATGCTCTACCACCTGCAGCTCAACGAGGCCCTCGGTCCGAAGATGAGTTACCTCGGCCTGGCGTTGAACGCCAGGAGCGTCGAGTCCTGGTTCGGCGCCGGCTTCGTGCTGCTGACCGGGCTGGGCCTGTTCGAGCTGCTGCGCCGCCAGTTCCGCGCCGAGTGGGACAAGGCGCAGGAGGAGATCGAGAAGGAGATCAAGCGGAGGGAGAGCCTGTGAGCGCCGCCAACACCCCGTACGCGCTGGAGCTCAAGGCCGTGCGCAAGAGCTTCGGCAAGAGCGAGATCATCCGCGGCGCGGAGCTCGCGGTGAAACCCGGCGAGCGCGTGGCGATCATCGGCCCGAACGGCGCCGGCAAGTCCACGCTGTTCAACCTGATCAGCGGCCGCTTCGCGCCCACCAGCGGCGAGATCCGGCTCTTCGGCGAGCGCATCGACCAGCTGCCGCCCTACAAGATCAACCGCCGCGGCCTGTCGCGCAGCTTCCAGGTGTCCAACCTGTTCACGCGGCTGTCGGTGTTCGAGAACATCCGCTGCGCGCTGCTGTGGTCGATGGGCCAGAAGTACGCGTTCTGGAAGTTCCTCGCCGGCATGGACGAGGTCAACGACCGGGTCGAGGAGCTGCTGGAGATGATCCACCTGGACAAGAAGCGCGACGTGCCGGCGGTCAACCTGACCTACGCCGAGGCCCGCGCGCTGGAGATCGGCATCACGATCGCCGGCGGCTCGCAGGTGATCCTGCTGGACGAACCGACGGCAGGCATGAGCAAGAGCGAGACCAGGCGCTTCATCCAGCTGATCCGCCAGGTCACCGAGGGCCGCACGCTGCTGACGGTGGAGCACGACATGGGGGTCGTCTTCGGCCTGGCCGACAAGATCGCGGTGCTGGTCTACGGCGAGGTGATCGCCTTCGACACGCCCGACGCGGTGCGCGCCAACACGCGGGTGCAGGAGGCCTACCTCGGCTCGGTGCTGGCCGAGTCTCAGGCCGCGGGAGCGCACGCATGAGCGCCGCCCTGCACGACAGCAACGTCGGCGCGATGCGCGCCGCGGCGGCGGGCGCCACGGCGGCCGGCACGCGGGCGCTGGCGCTGGACAACGTCCATGCCTTCTACGGCAAGAGCCATGTGCTGCACGGCGTGTCGATGACGGTGCGGCCCGGCGAGATCGTCAGCCTGCTGGGCCGCAACGGCTCGGGGCGCTCGACGACGGTGAAGACGATCATGGGGCAAGTCGACGGCACGGGCTCGATCGCCTGGGGCGGCGAGGAGCTGCTGGGCCGAAAGGCCTACGAGATCGCGCACCGCGGCATCGGCTACGTGCCGGAGAACCGCGACATCTTCCCCAAGCTCACGGTGCACCAGAACCTGATGCTCGGGGAGAAGGGCGGCCGCCGCGGAGCCAAGCCGCGCTGGAGCTTCGACGACATGTACGCGATGTTCCCGCGCCTGAAGGAGCGCCAGCACACCGAGGCCGGCGTGCTCTCCGGCGGCGAGCAGCAGATGCTGACGCTGTGCCGCACGCTGATGGGCGACCCGGACCTGATCATGATCGACGAGCCGACGGAAGGGCTGGCGCCCAAGATCGTCGAGCTGGTGGCGGAGTACCTCAAGGAGCTCAAGCGGCGCGGCGTGTCGGTGCTGCTGGTGGAGCAGAAGCTGGCGATCGCGCTGGAGATCAGCGAGCGCTGCTACGTGATGGGCCATGGCCGCATCGTGTTCGAGGGCACGCCTGCCGAGCTGCGCGCCAACGCCTACGTGCGCAAGGAGTGGCTGGAGGTCTGAGGCAGGTCCCGGCGGGCCACCGCGCCCCGTCGGGATGTCGGCATTCCCGACATCGCCTCCCCCCACGTTCGAAGGCCCCCCGCCGCGTGCCGGCGTCCCCTGATCCGGGTGGCCCATCCCGCGACAAGCGGGGGGTGGCGGACTACATTGGCCGCCAGGACAGAAGAACAGGGAGCCGCCCATGAATTCGGTGCAGCCTTGGATGGTCGTCGCGGGGTCGCTGGCTGGATTGGCGGTGGGTGGGGCGGTCGCCAGCGGATGGTGGTGGGCCAAGCTCAAGCGGGCTCGGCGCCTGATCGACCGCATCGAATCGTCGCGCCAGCTGCTCAACGAGCAGACCACGCAGGCCCGGCGCCAGATCGAGCGCATGCAGATGGAGCTCGGCGAGCTGCGCCTGATCGCCGAGCGCATGCGCCGCAAGGCGGCGCTCGCGGCCGTGCCGCATGACTCGCAGCAGGACGCGGCCGAGTCGATCCTGCCGCTGGACTCCGTCTCGCCCGTGAGCGCGCCCTCGCCGCTGTCGAGCTTCCGTCCGATCGAGAAACCCCGCGCGCCCGAGCCGCCGGTCGACCTGGCCGCGCAGCGCGCCGAACGCGCCCGCGAACGCGCCGCCGAGGGCGGCTTCGCCCGCACCGAGATCCAGGATTCGGACGCCGCGCCGCGCGGCTTCGCGCCGACGCAGCTCGACAAGCCGTTCTGACCACCCCGGCCGGCGCGGGAGCGCCGGTCCGGCCGCGTCGCGGCCCCTGTCGGTCCCGACCAGCCTGATCGACCCGGCCGTCCAGGTCGCCCTGGCCGCCCTGGCCGCCCTGATCGCCCTGGTCGCCCTGGTCGCCCTGGTCGCCCCGGCCGTCGGGGCTTCCCCCGATGCCGCGCCGAACTGCTTGTCACAGCAGAGACAAGCGTCTCGCACCCGGGCTGCCTAGAATCGAACGATCGTTCTTTTCGCCCTGGCGTCCGAGGAGACATCGCGCCGGCGGCGAGGCTCATTCCCCCACTGGAAGGAACTCACATGGGTGCCAGCTACGAAGTCCGCGGCCAGGTCGCGGTGATCACGCTCAACAATCCGCCGGTCAACGGCCTGGGCCATGCCACGCGGCTGGCCGTCGCCGAGGGCGTCGAGCAGGCCGAGAACGATCCCGCCATCAAGGCCATCGTCATCACCGGCGCCGGCAAGGCCTTCTCCGGTGGCGCCGACATCCGCGAGTTCGGCTCGCCCAAGGCGCTGGCCGAACCCAACCTGGGCTCGCTGATCAACCGGGTCGAGTCCTGCACCAAGCCGGTCGTCGCCGCGATCCACAGCGTGGCCATGGGCGGCGGCCTGGAGCTGGCGCTGGGCTGCCACTACCGCGTCACCGCGCCGGGCGCCAAGATCGCGCTGCCCGAGGTGAAGCTGGGCCTGCTGCCCGGCGCCGGCGGCACGCAGCGCCTGCCGCGCGCGCTGGGCGTCGAGCCCGCGCTGAACATGATCGTCAGCGGCGAGCCGGTGGCCAGCGAACTGCTCGCGCAGGTCCCCGGCCAGGTGCTGTTCCAGAAGGTCATCGACGGCGACCTGATCGACGGCGCGGTGCAGTTCGCGATGGACATCGCCGACAAGCGCCCGCTGCCGCGCGTGCGCGACATCAAGGCGCAGCACCCGGAGGCGCAGGCCTACTTCCAGTTCGCGCGCAACACCGTCGGCGCGATGGCCAAGAACTTCCCCGCGCCGCTGCAGTGCGTGGAGACCGTGGCCAACGCGGTGTCGATGAAGTTCGAGGACGGCATGCGCGCCGAGCGCGAGGCCTTCGCCCACCTGATGCTGACGCCGGAATCCAAGGCGCTGCGCCACGCGTTCTTCGCCGAGCGCGCCGCCTCCAAGATCCCCGACGTGCCCGAGGACACGCCGCTGCGCAAGGTCGAGAAGGTCGCCATCATCGGCGCCGGCACGATGGGCGGCGGCATCGCGATGAACTTCCTCAACGCCGGCATCCCGGTCGTGATCCTGGAGATGAAGCAGGACGCGCTGGACCGCGGCGTGGCCACCATCCGCAAGAACTACGAGGCGCAGGTCAAGAAGGGCAAGCTCAAGGAAGACCGCTACGCCCAGCGCATGGCGCTGCTCGACACCACGCTGAACTACGCCGACATCGGCAACGCCGACCTGGTCATCGAGGCCGTCTTCGAGGACATCGGCGTCAAGGAGCAGGTGTTCAAGCAGCTCGACGAGGTGATGAAGCCCGGCGCGATCCTGGCCTCCAACACCTCGACGCTGGACGTGGACAAGATCGCGGCCTTCACCAGGCGGCCGCAGGACGTCATCGGCACCCACTTCTTCAGCCCGGCCAACGTGATGAAGCTGCTGGAGGTGGTGCGCGGCGCGGCCACCGCCAAGGACGTGCTGGCCACCGTGATGGCGCTGGGCAAGAAGATCCGCAAGACCTGCGTCGTCTCCGGCGTCTGCGACGGCTTCATCGGCAACCGCATGATCGAGCAGTACAGCCGCCAGGCCGGTTTCCTGCTGGAGGAGGGCTGCACGCCGCAGCAGGTGGACAAGGCGGTCGAGCGCTTCGGCTTCGCGATGGGCCCGTTCCGCATGGGCGACCTGGCCGGCAACGACGTGGGCTGGTACATCCGCAAGCGCCGCTACCTGGAGAAGCCGGACCTGCGCTACTCCAAGACCGCCGACCTGCTGTGCGAGATGGGCCGCTTTGGCCAGAAGACCGGCGCGGGCTGGTACGACTACCTGCCGGGCAAGCGCGACGCGATCCCCTCGAAGACCGTCAACGAGATGATCGACATGCACCGCGCCACGCTGGGCATCACGCCGCGCAAGATCAGCGACGAGGAGATCGTGCACCGCCTGGTCTTCGCGCTGGTGAACGAGGGCGCCCGCATCCTGGAGGAGGGCATCGCGCTGCGCGCCTCCGACATCGACATGGTCTACCTGACCGGCTACGGCTTCCCGCTCTTCCGCGGCGGCCCGATGTGCTACGCCGACACGGTCGGCCTGTACAACGTCGCGCAGTCGATGAAGCGCTTCGCCAAGAACCCGCTGGACGACGCGAAGTTCTGGCAGCCCGCGCCGCTGCTGCAGCGCCTGGCCGACCAGGGCAAGGGCTTCAACGACTGACCCCGCGGACCCGCATCAGGAGAAAAGAATGAGCAAGGCATTGATCGTTTCCACGGCCCGCACCCCGCTCGCGAAGAGCTGGAAGGGCTCGTTCAACATGACCCACGGCGCGACGCTGGGCGGCCACGTGGTGCGTGCCGCGCTGGAGCGCGCCGGCATCGAGGGCGGCGAGGTCGAGGACGTGCTGATGGGCTGCGCGACGCCCGAGGGCGCCACCGGCAGCAACATCGCGCGCCAGGTCGCGCTGCGCGCCGGGCTGCCGGTCAGCGTCTCGGGCCAGACCGTCAACCGGTTCTGCTCCAGCGGCCTGCAGACCATCGCCACGGCCGCGCAGCGCATCGTCGCGGGCGAGGCCGACGTGTTCGTCGCCGGCGGCGTGGAGAGCATCTCCTGCGTGCAGAACGAGGCCAACCGCCACATGATCCACGAGAGCTGGCTGTCGGCGCACAAGCCCGAGATCTACTGGTCGATGCTGCAGACGGCCGAGAACGTCGCGCAGCGCTACAAGATCCCGCGCGAGCGCATGGACCGCTACGGCGCGGCGTCGCAGCAGCGCGCCTGCGCGGCGCAGGCCGAGGGCCTGTTCAACGCCGAGATCGTGCCCATCACCGTGATGGCCGGCGTGGCCGACAAGGTGCGCGGGATGATGACCCGGGAGGTCACCGTCTCCGTCGACGAGGGCCTGCGCGTGGGCACCACCTACGAGAGCATCAAGGACCTGCGCACGGCGCTGCCCGGCGGCGTGATCTCCGCGGGCAACGCGAGCCAGTTCTCCGACGGCGCCGGCGCCTGCGCGATCGTCAGCGAGTCCTATGCAGAGAAGAAGGGCCTCAAGCCGCTGGGCCGTTTCCTGGGCTTCGCGGTCGCGGGCTGCGAGCCCGACGAGATGGGCATCGGCCCGGTCTTCGCCGTGCCCAAGGTGCTCAAGCGCCTGGGCCTGAAGGTCTCCGACATCGACCTGTGGGAACTCAACGAGGCCTTCGCGGTGCAGGTGCTGTATTGCGCCGACACGCTGGGCATCCCGATGGACCGGCTGAACGTCAACGGCGGCGCGATCGCGATCGGCCACCCGTACGGCGTGTCGGGCCAGCGCCTGACCGGCCACGCGCTGATCGAAGGCAAGCGCCGCGGCGCCAAGCGCGTGTGCGTGACGATGTGCATCGGCGGCGGCATGGGCGCCGCGGGCGTGTTCGAAGTCCTCTGACCGACGCGAGGTCCGCATGCGCCAGACGCTGGAATTCCTGCTCTACGACTGGCTGAAGGTGCAGGACCTCGGCCGGCGCGAGCGCTTCTCGGAGCACTCGCGGGAGACCTTCGACGCGGTGCTCGACACCTGCGAGAAGATCGCCCGCGAGAAGTTCGCGCCGTTCAACCGCCTGGCCGACACCGAGGAGCCGCGCTTCGACGGCGAACGGGTGCACCTGCCCCGCGCGACGCACGAGGCGCTCGCCGCCTACGTCGGCTCCGGCATGCTGGCCGCCGCGCAGGACTACGAGCACGGCGGCATGCAGCTGCCCTGCGTCGTCGAGATGGCCGCCAACTGCTTCTTCAGCAAGGCCAGCGTGGCCCTGGGCGGCTACGCGATGCTGACCAACGGCAACGCCAACCTGCTGATGGCGCACGGCACGCCGGCGCAGCGCGAGGTGTTCGCGATGAACGGGTTCAGCGGGCGCTGGTTCGGCACGATGTGCCTGTCCGAGCCGCAGGCGGGCTCGTCGCTGTCGGACGTCGCCACGCGCGCCGAGCCCGACGGCGCGGACTTCGAGGCCGATCCGCTCGGCCCGCGCTTCCGCCTCGCCGGCAACAAGATGTGGATCTCCGGCGGCGAGCACGAGATCACCGAGAACATCGTCCACCTGGTGCTGGCCAAGATCCCCGGGCCCGACGGCAAGCCGCTGCCGGGGACCAAGGGCATCTCGCTGTTCATCGTGCCCAAGCACCTGGTCGACACCCAGGGCCAACTGACCGGCGAGCGCAACGACGTCGCGCTGGCCGGCCTGAACCACAAGCTGGGCTACCGCGGCACGACCAACTGCCTGCTCAACTTCGGCGAGGGCCGCCACGCGCCGCGCGGCGCGAAGGGCGCGATCGGCTACCTGGTCGGCAAGCCGGGCGAGGGCCTGCGCTGCATGTTCCACATGATGAACGAGGCCCGCATCGGCGTGGGCCTCGGCGCGGTGATGCTGGGCTACGCCGGCTACGAGGCCAGCCTCGAGTACGCGCGCCAGCGCCCGCAGGGCCGGCCGGTGACGGCGGCGGGCAAGGACGCGGCGCAGCCGCAGCGCCCGATCGTCGAGCATGCCGACGTCAAGCGCATGCTGCTGGCGCAGAAGAGCTACGTCGAAGGCGGGCTCGCGCTGGAGCTGTTCTGCGCGCGGCTGGTCGACGAGCAGCACACCGGCTCGGACGACGAGGCGGCCGCGGCGAAGCGGCTGCTCGAGGTGCTGATCCCGATCGCCAAGAGCTGGCCCAGCGAGTGGTGCCTGGAGGCGAACTCGCTGGCGATCCAGGTGCTGGGCGGCTACGGCTACACGCGCGATTTCCCGGTGGAGCAGTACTGGCGCGACAACCGCCTGAACATGATCCACGAGGGCACGCACGGCATCCAGGCGCTGGACCTGCTGGGGCGCAAGGTCGTCATGGACGGCGGCCAGGCGCTGATGGCGCTGGCCGCGCGCGTCAGCGACACCGCGCAGCGCGCCGGCCAGGTGCCAGGTCTTGCCGAGGCGGCCAATGAACTGGGCGCGGCGCTGGCCGCGGTCGGCGGCGCGACCAAGAAGGCCTGGTCCACCGGCGAGCCCGAGGCGGCGCTGGCCAACGCGACGCCCTACCTGCAGGCCTTCGGCCACCTGGTGCTGGCGTGGGTCTGGCTGGACGTGGTGCTGGCGCTGGACGGGCGGGAGGACGACTTCGCCCACGGCAAGCGCTCGGCGCAGCGCTACTTCTTCGCCTACGAGCTGCCCAAGATCCATGCCTGGCTGGGCGTGGTGGCGCGGCGCGAGGCCCTCACCCGCGAGATGCAGGACGCGTGGTTCTGAACGAACGACCCAAGGAGACGACGATGAGCAGCAAGGTGCAAGACCTTTTCGACCTGACCGGCCAGGTGGCGCTGGTGACCGGCGGATCGCGCGGGCTGGGCCTGCAGATCGCCGAGGCGCTGGGCGAGGCCGGCGCGACGCTGATGCTGAGCTCGCGCAAGGCGGCCGACCTGGAGGAGGCCGTGGCCCACCTGAAGGCGCGCGGCATCGAGGCGCAGTTCGTCGCCGCGGACGCGTCCGACGAGGCGCAGGCGCGCGGCATCGTCGAGCAGACGCTGGCCAGGCTCGGCAAGATCGACATCCTCGTGAACAACGCCGGCGCGACCTGGGGCGCGCCCGCCGAGGACCATCCGGTCGAGGCCTGGGACAAGGTCATGGACCTCAACATCCGCAGCCTGTTCGTGATGAGCCAGGAGGTCGCGCGGCGCAGCATGATCCCGCGCAAGTCGGGCCGCATCATCAACGTGGCCTCGATCGCCGGCCTGGGCGGCAACAGCGGGATGATGAAGACCATCGCCTACAACACCAGCAAGGGCGCCGCAGTGAACTTCACCCGCGCGCTGGCCGGCGAGTGGGGCGCCTACGGCATCACCGTCAACGCGCTGGCGCCGGGGTTCTTCCCCAGCAAGATGACCAAGGGCCTGATGGCGGCGATCGGCGAGGACAAGCTCGCCGAGCACGCCCCGCTCAAGCGCATCGGCGATGATGAGGACCTCAAGGGCGCCGCCCTGCTGTTCGCGAGCCGCGCCGGGAAACACATCACCGGGCAGGTCCTCGCGGTCGACGGCGGCGTGTCCGCCGTCCACGGCAGCTGATGCCTTCCACCCCGCCGATCCCATGTCCGAGCCGCTGAAGTTCCCCGTCCACATTCCCTTCGTCCAGCAGCTGGGCTTCGAGCTGACGCGCATCGACGACGGCGAGGCGGAACTGCGGGTGGACATCCGCGAGCTGCATCTGAACTCGTGGGAAGTGGCGCACGGCGGCGTGCTGATGACGCTGCTGGACGTGGCGATGGCGCATGCCGCGCGCAGCGTGCACCGCGACCAGCCCGGCTTCGGGCCGGGCGTGGTGACGGTGGAGATGAAGACCAGCTTCATGCGCCCGGGCGAGGGCGCGTTGCGGGCGGTGGGGCGGCTGCTGCACCGCTCCACCACGATGGCCTTCTGCGACGGCTCGGTCTACGGCGAGGACGGCAAGCTCTGCGCGCACGCGACCGGGACCTTCAAGTACCTCAAGGCGCTGCCCGGCAAGGGCCGCAGCCTCAAGGCGCTGCAGCGCAGCGAGGGCTGACGGCCGGGCCGCGGCCCTCGATCGTCATCGCGCCCGGTCGGTCGCCAGGCCCTGCACGGCCTGCATCGCGACGCCGAAGTGGCGGACCGTCTCCGGATCGAGTTGAAGCAGGCGTCCGGGCTGGCGCGCGGCCAGGACCGCGGAGGCCCGGTGCAAGGAAGTCCGCTCGTGGGGCTTGAGCAGCCGCGTCGGCGTATCCAGCAACGCCCGGGCGAGCGCGTCGGCGTTCTGGGACGACATCGCGCAGCGGGGATGCTGGCCCTCGTTGCCGGCGTGCGCCCGCTGCCAGGCATGGAGCGTGCGCATCACGGTATCGGCGGCCTCGAGGTCCTGCTGGGAGACCCGCGGCGCGGACGGCGACGGCGGCATGTCGATCTGCCGCGCCAGGCCGGTGCGAGGTCGCCGGGCGAAGAGTTCGTCGCGCCGGGGCGGGACGTCGTAGATCGATTCCGACGGGCGGCGGGGGAGCACGTCGTAGGTCGGGGCCGCCTCGCGCCGCGGAGGCACGTCGTAGATCGACGCCACCTCGCGCCGCGGGGGCACGTCGTAGATCGGGTCCGCCTGGAGGCCCGGGAGCGCTTCGTAGACGTTCTCCTCGCGCGGCTGCGGCACGGCGCCGATCGGTCCATGGCGCGGTGGCGCGGCCTTGGCGCCCACGCCGGCTGCGGACGGGTCCGTCGGTATCGGGGGCAACGGCCGACGCTGGTGCGGTCGCCACTTCTCTTCCACGGTGTCCATCAGCGACTGCGGTTCGATCCGCCGGGCGCCGGTTTCCAGCATCAATCGAGCGGCCAGCTGCGGCGGGCAGGTCCTTTCGTCGAGCACCAGGACGCGCGTCGGGCCGCGCAGCCGCACCAGCAGCGACACCTTCAGGCTTTCCAGGGCCCGGTAGTGCACCGACGACAGGTCCAGTGTCTCGGGCTTGCGCGCCAGCGCCTTCTCGATCAGCCGCGCCAGCGGTTCGGTCAGCGGCTTGGGCAGGGTGTCGCGCTTCATCCAGTCGCGCACCTCGGCGTCGTTGGGAGCCCGCTCCGGGTGCGACTTGTGGTCGGCCCAGGGGAGATTCGAGCGGCGGAAGATCTGCATGGCGGTGATGGCAGGCTGCCAGGGTCGAAAGAAGGTGGTCAGTCGCCATCCGCCCCCGCGGGTTGCTGACCTTCATCGGCGTCATCCGCACCCCGCCGCAGAAAAGCACGCTCGTTCTTTTCTGTCGCGCGAGGGACGCGGCGTAGGGGGTGGGCGTGGTTCAATCGCCGGCATTCCGTCACGGATCGAGGTGGGTGACCCACCCGCCGATCCCCCATCGAAGCCATGCCCTGACATGGCTGAATCAAGACCGAGGAGTCCCCGATGAGCCAAGTGAACCGTCAGATCCTGCTGGCGTCCCGCCCGACCGGCGAGCCGTCCGCTGACAACTTCAAGCTGGTCGAACAGCCGCTGCCCGAGCTGGCCGACGGCCAGGTCCTGGTGCGCAACCATTACCTGAGCCTCGATCCCTACATGCGGGGCCGCATGAACGAGGGCAAGAGCTACGCCACGCCGCAGCCGCTGAACGAGGTCATGATCGGCGGCACCGTCGGCGAGGTCGTCGCGTCCAGGAACCCGCACTTCGGCGTCGGCGACAAGGTCGTCGGCATGGGCGGCTGGCAGGAGTACCAGCTCGTGGACGCCAGCCAGCGCGGCGTGCTGCAGAAGGTCGACACCACCCACGTGCCGCTGTCGGCCTACCTGGGCGCGGTCGGCATGCCGGGCGTGACCGGCTGGTACGGGCTGGTGAAGATCATCGATCCGAAGCCGGGCGAGACCGTCGTGGTCAGCGCCGCCAGCGGCGCGGTCGGCGGCGCGGTGGGCCAGCTGGCCAAGGCGCGCGGCGCGCGCGCGGTCGGCATCGCCGGCGGCGCTGACAAGTGCCGCTACGTCGTCGAGGAACTCGGCTTCGACGCCTGCATCGACTACAAGCAGCACAAGGACGCGAAGTCGCTGTCCGCGGCGCTCAAGGCCGATTGCCCCAACGGCATCGACGGCTACTTCGAGAACGTCGGCGGCATGATCCTGGACGCCGTGATGTCCCGCGCCAACGCGTTCAGCCGCGTGGCGATGTGCGGCATGATCGCCGGCTACAACGGCGAGCCCATCCCGCTGAGCGCGCCGCAGCTGATCCTGGTGAACCGGATGAAGATCGAGGGCTTCATCGTCTCCGAGCACATGGAGGTCTGGCCCGAGGCGCTGAAGGAACTCGGCACGCTGGTGGCCACCGGCAAGCTGAAGTACCGCGAGACCGTCGCGCAGGGCCTGGCCGCCGCGCCCGAGGCCTTCCTGGGCCTGCTCAAGGGCCGCAACTTCGGCAAGCAGTTGGTGAAGCTCCTCTGATGTCCGGGCCGCGCTGGACCTGTCAGCGCTTCGACGACCTGGGCCTGCGGGGCCTGTACCGCGCGTTGCGGTTGCGCTCCGAGGTCTTCGTCATCGAGCAGCGCTGCATCTACCTCGACCCCGACGGGCTCGACGAGGACGCCTGGCACCTGCAGGGCCTGGGGCAGGGCGTGGACGGCGCCGAGATGCTCTTCGCCTACGCGCGGCTGCTGCCGCCGTCGATCGGGGACGGGAGCGCGCGCATCGGGCGCGTGATCACCGCGCCGACCGCGCGCGGCGGCGGGCTGGGCCGGGCGCTGGTGAGCCAGGCGGTGCGCGAGTGCCAGAAGCTCTGGCCCGCGACGCCGATCGAGCTCGGCGCGCAGGCCCACCTGCGCGCGTTCTACGGCAGCTTCGGTTTCGTGCCGGTCTCCGACGTCTATGACGAGGACGGCATCCCCCACATCGACATGCGCAAGGAGGCGACGCCATGAGCGACGCGATCGACGCGGTGACGGGCGACGACCTGGTCCTGCACCATTACGGCAGCTCGCCCTTCGCCGAGAAGGCGCGGCTGATGCTGGGCCTCAAGGGCCTGGCCTGGCACTCGGTGACGGTGCCGATGGTGCTGCCCAAGCCGGACGTGGTCGCGCTGACCGGCGGCTACCGGCGCACGCCCTTCCTGCAGGTCGGCGCCGACATCTTCTGCGACACCGCGCTGATCGCGGAGCTGCTGGAGGCGCGCCGCCCGTCGACCAGCCTGTTCCCCGCGGCGATCGCGGGGCAGGCGCGCGCGCTGGCGCAGTGGGCCGACACCGAGCTGTTCTGGACCGTGCTGCCGTACGCGATGCAGCCGGCCGGCGCGACCGCGCTGTTCGCCGGCGCGCCGCCGGAGATGCTCAAGGTCTTCGTCGCCGACCGCAAGGCGATGAGCGAGGGCATGCCGCAGGTGCGCGGCAGCGATGCCGGCGCGGCGCTGACGCAGTACCTCGAGTGGCTGTCGTCGATGCTGGCCGACGGGCGGCCCTGGCTGCTGGGCGACGCGGCCTGCATCGCCGACCTGAGCGTCTACCACCCGCTGTGGTTCCTGACCCGCACCGGCCCGTTGGCGGAGATCCTGCAGCCGCACGAGGCGCTGCGGGCGTGGATGGGCCGTGTCGGCGCGATCGGCCATGGCGACAAGCGGGGCAAGCTCGACGGCGCCGGCGCGATCGCGCTGGCCCAGGCGTCGACGCCCCGGGCCACCACGGTCGAGGCGGGCCTGGGCTTCGAGGCCGGCGACGCGGTCACCGTCACGCCCTACGACTACGCCCGCGACGCGGTCGCCGGCGAGCTGGTCGGCCTGAGCTGCCGCACCGTCACGCTGGCCCGCGACGACGACCGCGCGGGCCGGGTGCACGTGCACTTCCCCCGCATCCGCTACACGCTGAAAAAGGCCGGCTGATCCGACGGACGGCCCCACGAGCAGAACAAGGAGACAGGCGCATGAAGGACTATCAAGGCAAGACGGCGGTGATCACCGGCGCGGGCTCGGGCTTCGGCCTGGAGGTGGCGCGCATCGCCGCGGCGCGCGGCATGAACCTGGTGCTGTGCGACGTCCAGCAGGACGCGCTGGACCAGGCCGCCGCCGAGTTCGCCGGGCACCCGGTGCTGGCGCGGCGCGTGGACGTCGCCAAGGCCGACCAGATGGAGGCGCTGGCCGCGGCGGTGCGGGAGCGCTTCGGCGCGCCGAACTTCGTGTTCAACAACGCCGGCGTCGGCTCGGGCGGGCTGATCTGGGAGAACACGCTGTCGGACTGGGACTGGGTCCTGGGCGTCAACCTGATGGGCGTGGTGCACGGCGTGCGGCTGTTCACGCCGATGATGCTGGAGGCGGCCCGCCAGGACCCCGCGTGGCAGGGGCACATCGTCAACACGGCCTCGATGGCGGGCATGCTGAATCCGCCCAACATGGGCGTCTACAACGTGTCCAAGCACGCGGTCGTGTCGCTCAGCGAGACGCTGCATCAAGACCTGGCGCTGGTCACCGACCAGGTGCGCGCCTCGGTGCTGTGCCCGTACTTCGTGCCGACCGGCATCACGCAGAGCCACCGCAACCGCCCCGGCGAGCAGGCGGCCGGCAAGCCCACGCGCAGCCAGCTGATCTCGCAGGCGATGACGGACAAGGCGGTGAGCTCGGGCAAGCTGACCGCGGCCGACGTCGCGCGCATGGTCTTCGACGCGATGGACGAGGAGCGCTTCTACATCTTCAGCCACCCGCAGGCGCTCAAGGGCGTGCAGACGCGGCTGGAGGACGTGATGCAGCTGCGCAACCCGACCGACCCGTTCCAGGACAAGCCCGAGATCGGCGCGAAGCTCAAGGAATCCCTGCGCGGCTGAGGCGCGTTGCATGGCAAGGCCATGACATGTGGCCGCCACCTGACAGATCTGACAGGGGACCACCCCCGGATGCGGGAGATGGCGTCCCCTCTTGCGGGGTAGGCGGGCTCACAATCCGCCGGTGGTCCCGCTCGCCCTCCCTCGTTGCCTGCGACTGCTCGCGCGGCTGCTGCCGGTGCTGGCGGCCGCGTTGGCGGCGTGGCTCGCGCTGGCCGGGCAGGGGCACGCCGATCCCCGCGACTGGCTCACGCCCGAGGAGCGCGCCTGGGTCGCGCAGCATCCGGTGCTGCGCGTCGGCGGATCGGCCAGCTACGGCCCCTTCACCTATGTCGACGAGGAAGGCCGCATCGCCGGCCTGTCGCTCGACTACGCGCGCCGGCTGTCCGAGCTGACCGGGCTGCGCTTCGAGTTCCGCAAGCCGCAGACCTTCGCGGAGAACCTCAACGACCTGGCCAACGGCGAGCTCGACGTGCAGATGTCGCTGCGCGAGACGCCGGAGCGCGCGCAGATGTTCGGCTTCACCCGGCCCTACATCACCGTGCCGGCGGTGCTGCTGCGCCGCGCCGGCGCGGGCGACGGACCGCTGCAGCCCGGCGAGACGGTGGCGGTGGCGCGCGGCTACGCGGTCGCCGAGTTCCTGCGCGACCGCTACGCCACCAATCCGGTGCGGGTCGAGGTCGACGACCGGACCGTGCTGCGCCGGCTGGCCGGCGGCGACATCGGCGCGGCGGTGATGGACCTGGCCGGCGCGACCTACCTGATGCGGCGCGACGGCATCGGCAACCTGCGCGTCGTGGACGACATCGGCTTCGCCTACAACCTGGGCATCGGCTACCGGCGCGACTGGCCGATGCTGGGCCGCATCCTGGACAAGGCGCTCACGCGCATCGGCGACGGCGAGCGCCAGGCGATCGCGGACCGCTGGATCACGCAGGACACCGCGGCGATGCGCTGGCAGCGGCGCGCGCTGTGGGGCGCCGGCGTCGCGCTGGCGCTGGTGCTGGCCGGGCTGGGCGTGGCGCTGCTGTGGAACCGCGCGCTGCAGCGCCAGGTGCGGCTGCGCGGCGAGCTGTTGCAGCGCGAGCTCGGTGAGCGGATGCGGCTGCAGGACGCGGACCGGGCGCGCGAGCTGGCCGAGGTGACCAGCCGCACCAAGAGCGAGTTCCTGTCCCAGGCCAGCCATGAGCTGCGCACGCCGCTGAACGCGGTGCTGGGCTTCAGCCAGCTGCTGGCGCACGATCCGCAGCGGCCGCTGGACGAGACCCAGCACGCGCGGCTGCGCCACATCGACGAGGCGGCCAAGCACCTGCTGGTGCTGATCGAGGACATGATGACGCTCTCCCGCGTCGAGGCGAACACGCTGAGCGTGCAGTCGCTGCCGCTGCAGGCGGGGCCGCTGCTGCGGCGCGTGGTCGAGCTGGCGCAGCCGGCGGCCGAGGCCGCGGGCGTGGACCTGCGCCTGGGCATGACGCCCGAGGAGGACAGCACCCTGCCGCGGGTACAGGCCGATCCGATCCGGCTCGAGCAGGTGCTGCACAACCTCATCTCCAACGCGATCAAGTACAACCGCCGCGGCGGCTGGGTGACGGTGCGGGCGTCGGCCGAACCGCGCGGCTTCCGCATCGAGGTGCTCGACAACGGCATCGGGTTGAGCCCGGAGCAGCGCTCGCAGCTGTTCCAGCCGTTCAACCGCCTCGGGCGCGTGGAGCAGCCCGGGCATGGCATCGGGCTGGTCATCTGCAAGCAGCTGATGGAGCGCATGGGCGGGCGCATCCTGGTCAAGAGCGAAAGCGGCCAGGGCTCGACCTTCACGCTCGAGTTGCCGGCTGTGCCCGACGCCGCCTGATCGCGGCGGACTGCGGCCGACCGCGGCCGACCGCGGCCGATGGTGGCCGACTGCCGCCGATGGCACGGTCGGGCCGCGCGCTCCCGTTCCACGCCCGGGTCCCGCGGTCCGATGCCGCGCCGTGACCGGGTCCGATCCTCCGCTCTGGCACACTGCGCGCCCTGCGCAGTACCCTCGCTCCCATGTCCCTGCCCCAATCCCCTCGCCACGCCGTCGTCATCGGCGGCGGCCCCGCCGGCCTGATGGCCGCCGAACGGCTCGCCCTGGCCGGCGTCGCCGTCGACCTCTACGACGCGATGGCGTCCGTCGGCCGCAAGTTCCTGCTCGCGGGCAAGGGCGGGCTGAACCTCACGCACTCGGAATCCCGGCCCGACTTCGACACCCGCTACTTCGAGCGCCAGGATGAGGTGGGGCGCTGGCTCGACCGCTTCGACGGCCAGGCGCTGCGCGACTGGGCGCAGGCGCTGGGCGTCGAGACCTTCGTCGGGACCTCGGGGCGTGTGTTCCCGAAGGACCTGAAGGCGGCGCCGCTGCTGCGGGCGTGGCTGTCGCGGCTGCGAGGGCAGGGCGTGCGATTCCACATGCGGCATCGGTGGTCCGGCTGGGACGAGGACGGCGCGCTGCGGTTCACGTCACCGGAGGGCGAGGTCACGGTCCGCGCCGACGCGGTCGTGCTCGCGCTCGGCGGCGCGTCCTGGCCGCAGCTGGGATCGGACGGCGGCTGGGCGGCGGCGCTCGCCGGCGCGGGCGCCACCGTGTCGCCGCTGCGCGCGGCCAATTGCGGCTTCGACCTCGGCCCGCGCCGCGCAGGCGAGGCGCCGGGATGGTCGCCGTTCTTCGCCGAGAAATTCGCGGGCCAGCCGGTCAAGCCGGTGGCGCTCAGCGCCGAGGGCGTCGACGGCCGGCGCTTCTCGCGCCAGGGGGAGTTCGTCGTCACTGCGGGCGGCATCGAGGGCTCGCTCGTCTACGCGGCCTCGGCGCTGCTGCGCGAGCGCATCGAACGCGACGGCGAGGCGCTGGTCCACCTGGACCTGCTGCCGGGCCGTGACGCGGCGTGGGTGACGGAACAGGTCGCCCATCCACGTGGCTCGCGGTCGATGTCCTCGCACCTGAAGAGCCGCCTGAACATCGAAGGCCTCAAGGCCGGGTTGCTGCACGAGGCGCTGACCAAGGACGAGTACGCCGATGCCGCCACCCTGGCGCGCACCCTGAAGGCGCTGCCGCTGCGCCTGCGCGCGACGCGGCCCGTCGCCGAGGCGATCAGCACGGCCGGCGGCGTCACCTTCGGGTCGGTCGACGCGCGCCTGATGCTGACCTCGCGGCCCGGCGTCTTCGTCGCCGGCGAGATGCTCGACTGGGAAGCGCCCACCGGGGGCTACCTGCTCACCGCGGCGATGGCCAGCGGACTCGTCGCCGGGGATGCTGCGGCCGCCCGCCTGACCGCCTGACCGCCTGACCGCCTGACCGCCTGACCGCGCGATCGGCCTTCCATCGAAAATTCGGCTCAACATTTGAGCCGTAAAAGGCAAAATGCGGCTCATGAACCGCATTTCGTCTTCGCCGACCTGGATCTGGCAGCGTCCGGACTGGCCGGATTTCCATTACGACGCGCAGGACGTCGCCCCCTACCTGACCGAGGCCTACCTGATGCATGGCGGCATCGAGGGCAAGGCCGTCGCCATCGGGCTGGGGGAGACCAGCCCCGTCGTGCTGGACCTGTTCTCCGAGGAGGTCGTCGCCACCGCCGCGATCGAGGGTGAGCGCCTGTCGCTGGACGCGGTGCGATCCTCGGTGAAACGGCGCCTCGGCCTGGACGAGGACGGCCCGGTCGATCGCAGCGTCGACGGGCTGGTGGCCGTGATCGCCGACGCCACCACGCGCGTGGACCGCCCGCTGGACGAGGAGCGCCTGTGCCTCTGGCAGGGCGCGCTGTTTCCCAACGGCGTGTCAGGCATGCAGCGCATCGCCGTGGGCCGGTATCGCGACCACGACGACCCGATGCAGATCGTCAGCGGCCGGCCCGGCCGCGAGGTCGTGCATTACGTGGCGCCGCCCTCGCGCGACGTGCCGGCCCAGATGGCGCGTTTCCTCGACTGGTTCGCCGCGACGACGCCCCGCAAGGGCGTGGCGCCGTCGCTGGAGGGACCGCGGCTGGACGGCCTGGCGCGCGCCGCCATCGCGCATTTCTGGTTCGAGAGCATCCACCCGTTCGAGGACGGCAACGGCCGCGTGGGCCGCGCGATCGTCGACCTGGCGATCGCCCAGCACCTGCGCCCGCCGATGCGCCTGATCAGCCTGTCGCGCCAGCTGCTGACCTCGCGCCGGGCCTACTACGACGCGCTGAACGAGGCGCAGCTCGGCACGCTGGACGTGACTCCGTTGGTGCGCTGGTTCGCGCGCCAGTACACCGGCGCCTGCGACGCCACCGTGCGGATCATCGATTCGGCGATCGAGAAGCGCCGCTTCTGGGACACGCACGCGGCCACGGCGCTGGCGGAGCGCCAGCGCAAGGTGCTGCAGCGGCTGCTGGACGACGGCGACGGCGGTTTCCTCGGCGGCCTGAACGCCGAGAAGTACATCAAGATGACCGGCGTCTCGAAGGCGACCGCGACGCGGGACCTGACGGAGATGACCGCCGCCGGACAGCTGCGGGTGCAGGGCGTGGGCAAGGCGGCGCGGTACTACATCGACGTGCCGGGCTGGACGCACGGCGTCGCGTGAGGTTGCGCGTGAGGCCGCGCGTGACGTGACCGCGTCGCGGGGAAGCTCAGTTCCGCGGCGCTCGCCGCTGCACTTCCTCGACCTTGGCCAGCATCGACGCCACCTCGTGGAAGACCTGCCGCCGGCGCGCCTCGACGCGGGCGAACTCCTCCTCGGTGGGCGCGATCTCCAGGTCGCCGAAATGCGCGTGCCGCAGCCAGCTGCTCAGGCAGGCATGGGCGATGCGCAGCGCGCGCTCGGATTGCGCGTCGCCATCGGGCCCGCCGGCGATGTCGAAGATCGCCCGCAGCGGAATGCCCGCCGCGTCGGCGGCGTAGAAGCCGATCGGCACGGGGTGATGGCGGGGGCTGGCGTTCACGGAAAAAGGGGTCGGCGCGGTCAGGGATCGCCAGTCTGTGGGCCCGTCGCCATCGCCGTGACCGTGGAAACCCGCCGCAAGCGTTTGGCTGCGCACACCTTGCGGGCGAATGTCGCTCACGGCCGGGAAAGGCGACGCACCGCCGTGGGGCGGCGCGTCGCGCGGGCCGTCGCCGACCCGGCACGGCTACTGTTTGGGCGTGATCCCCATCTTGGCGAGCGTCAGGGTCTCGTCGGCGCGACCCCAGCCGCCATCGGCGACGTCCTCGATCAGGACCATCGAGTAGGGGCGGGCGCCTTCGCCGAAGTACTCGACGAACATGGCCGTGACGCGGTGGATGATTTCCTCCTTGCGGGCGGCGTCGACGACGCCCTCGGGGAACTTGAAGTTGGCGAATGGCATGGGGACTCCATGAAAGGGTGGTGATGACGACGTGATTCTTCGGAAACGCGACCGTTCGAAAAAGCCGCGCGCGCCGACATCACTTGTTCACGAACCCCAACAATCCCCACGCATCCGCATCCGCATCCGCATCCGCATCCGCATCCGCATCCGCATCCGCATCCGCATCCGCATCCGCGCCCACGGGCTCGACCGCGGCCTCAGCCGCCGCGGCCCGCTTCACCCGAATCCATGCGGGTCCGCCACCCGCGGCCAGTAGTCCAGCGAGCGCGCCACGTACGGCGTGCGGGTGAAGTCGCAATCCATCGTCCCGGGCGAGCTGACGTACAGCACCGCCCGCGCCAGCGGCGCGAACTCGGCATGGAAGTGCTGCGTCGACTTCACGACGATCAGCGCCTTGTCCTCCAGCGTCAGGCCCAGCCCGGTGAACGCATCCGTCCCGTAGGTCTGCGTGCGCACCGACGACAGCACCATGTGGCAGCCGTTGGCCGCCTCCACCCACACGCAAGGCCCGAGCCGTTCGCGCGCGCCGAGCGCCGACTGCGAGTGCTCCTCGACGATCGCGCGCACGGTGACCCGCAGGTCCAGCGGATCGCCCGACGCCGGCCCGCACTTGCCGCCGACGCGCAGGTCCAGCGTCGCGCCGACGCCGGCCTCCTTGCAGACATGCACCGCCCCCAGGTCCCACAACGCGCCGACGACGACGTTGCCGATCCCGCGCTGCACCAGGCGGCGCAGCAGGAAGGTGCTGTCGCCGGGCGCGCCGCCGCCGGGGTTGTCGGCGATGTCGGCCAGCACCACCGGGCCCTTGCCCAGCGCCAGCGCGCGGTCGAGCGCGGTGTCGATGTCCAGCAGCTCCGTCCCGATCGCGTCGCGCAGCGCCCAGAACTCGCGCCCCAGCTGGTCCGCGAGCGCGCGCGCCAGCGCCGGGTCGTCGTCGGTGACGACCCAGAGCTTCGCGCCCGCCTCGGGCACGTCGCCCCACGGGAAGCCGTGCCCCAGCGACACCGACAGCACCCCGGGCTGCCGCTCCACCGCCTGCATGCGCGCGACGAAGGACCGCATCGGCTCGCGCGTCGTGTGCCACAGCCCGACCATCTTGCAGTCGAAGGTCGCGCTGACCGGCCGCACGCGTCCCGCCGCCGTGTCCACGAGGACGCGGTAGAGCTCCTCGGCCCGCGGCTCGGCGTCGACGTGCGGGTACTCCTTGAACGCCACGATCGCGTCCGCCGAACGCTGCATCAGCGCCGTCAGGTGGCAGTGCAGGTCGAGCTCCAGCCCGATCGCCACGCCCGGCCCGACCACTTCGCGGATGCGGGCCGCGAGGTCGCCTTCGCAGTCGTCGTAGCCTTCGGCCGCCATCGCGCCGTGCAGCAGCAGCTGCACCGCGTCGACCGGCATCGCCGCGCGCAGGTCGGCCAGGATCCTGTCGCGCAGCGCCTCGTAGACATGCCGCACGGTGCGCCCCGACGGTTGCGCGATCGCCGACACGCTTTCCACGACCGCGTGCCCGTCAGCCTCGATCAGCGCGCGCAGGAAACGCGTGAACGCGCCGGTCCCCTCGGGATCGCGACGGCTCGCGTCGCCGTGGAAGATGCCGTAGGCCTCGAAGCCGCCCAGCCCCGTCGGCGCCGGCGCGAAGGTGTTGGTCTCGGTGGCGAGGTGGGCGATGAAGAACTTCATGGCCGCCGTGCTCAGTAGTTGAGGTTGAGGGCCATCAGCTGCCCGAACACGCCGATCCAGACCACGCCGGCCAGCGCCAGCGCGACCGCCACGCTCCAGGCCCGCGACAGGCGCGAGGCGTCGACGCGGAACATCCTCCAGGCCGCCCAGAGGCCGACGATCGCCGCCGCCACCGCGAGCACGCCGCTGAGCTGCATCGCGCCGAACAGCGCGTCGTTGCCGCCGTTGTAGAGCGCGATCTCGGTGCTCAGCACCGGCTGGATGAGGACGAACCACGCCCCCAGGTACACGACGTCGACGACCACGGCGATCCGCTGCCAGCGCCGCAGCCGGCGGACCTCCGGCGTCGTGCCGCTGGTGGCGCGATCGGCCTTGCGCAGCAGCGCGCCGAACGGCCACGCGACCAGCGTGCCCAGCAGCACCAGCACCGACAGGCCCAGCACCGTCAGCGTCACCGGCGCGGAGCGCAGCACCGGCGCCTCCTGCAGCACGGAGACCGGGTTCTCGCTGTCCACCACCGTCCGGACGCCGCCGACCTCGGCGAAAGCCAGCTCCGCCGTGCCGTTCAGCTTGCGCCAGCGCTGTGGCGCGACCTCGCGGAAGGTGGCCATCTCGCCCAGCGCGCCCGACGGCGCGAGGATCGTGCCGTCCGGTTGCGCGGTGATCACCGTCTGGCTCATCAGGTAGAGCGCGCTGAGGAAGCCGTGCTCGACGCGCCGCGAGCTTTGGTAGCGCCCGGCGATCCGGGCCGCGTCCTGCGCCGCGGTGGCCAGCGCCGGCGCGTCGACGACCGGCGGCGCGGGGAAGTAGCGGTCGAAGAAGCCGTCGATCAGCGCCTTGCGCGCCAGGTACACGGCCGAGTCCTTCCCGCGGCTGTTGAAGGACACGAAGATGCCCACGCCCTCCGCCGGCAGCAGCGCCAGGTCGGAGTGGAAGACGATGGTGTCGCCGCCATGGCCCAGCAGCACGCGGCCGTTGCGGAACTCCCGGAAGAAGCCGTGCGCCATCACGGCGAAGCCCGGCGGCGCCTTCGCCGACGGCGTGGCCATCAGCGCGGCGGTGGCCGGGTTGAGGATCTCGACGCCGTCCAGCTTGCCCTGCTGCAGGTGCGCGAGCATGAAGCGCGCCATGTCCGCCGCGGTCGCGCTGCCGCTGCCGGCCGGCGCCGTGACGACCAGCTCGAACGGCGAGGGTTCGGCATCGCTGGCCTGGCGGTAGCCCTTGGCGATGAAGGGCTCGAACGGCTTGGGCAGCGGCTGCGCCATCGTCGAGTGCCGCATGCCCAGCGGCTGGAAGACGTGGCGGTCGACATAGGTCTCGAAGGGTTCGCCCGAGACGCGCTGCACGATGTAGCCGGCCAGCGCGACGCCGTAGTTCGAGTAACCCGGCACGGTCCCCGGCGCGAACAGCATCGGCCGGGGATGCTGCTTGAGGTAGTCCTCGTTGGACGGCGCCAGCTTCGGGTCGTAGGCGAGCAGGTCCTTCAACCCCTCCTCGAAGCCGGCGGTGTGGTTCATCAGGTGCCGCAGCGTGACCGGCTGGCCGAAGGTCTGCGGGATCTTGAAGTCCAGGTAGTCGTTGACGTCGCGATCCAGGTTGAGCTTGCCCTGCTGCACCAGCTGCATCACCGCGGTCCACGTGAACAGCTTGGAGGTCGAGCCCGGCCGGATCATCGACTTCTCCGGATCCATCGGCACCTTGGCCTTCACGTCGGCGTAGCCGTAGCCCTTCTGGACCAGCACCTTGCCGTCCTTGACGACGGACACGACGGCGCCGGCGATGTCGCCGGCCTCGAGCGAGTAGGGCACGCGGCCGTCGAGCCAGGCCGCGAGGTCCTGCGCCGTCAAGGGCACCGCCGACGCGGGCGGCGGCTCGGGCGTCTTCGGCGCGAGCGGCTTGGCCGGCGGCACCGCGGCGGGCTCGGCGGTCGCTTGTCCCGCCGTCTGCGCGGACGACGGCGAGGCCATCAGCGCCAGCGCCGTGCCGGCGGCCGCGGTGACGGTCAGGAGGCCGGCCAGGCCGGCCAGCAGGGAGGATCGAGTCGATCGCATCGAGGCATTCCTTCAAAAACGAAGCAGGCGCGCCGCGCGGGCGCGCCCAGTCCAGCGTCCCCGGGGACGCTCGGGCTCAGAAGTTCTGGTTGAAGCTCATCAGGTGGTGGGCGGCGCCGATCGCGACCAGCACGACGAAGGCGAGGACCCAGGTCACCGCCAGCGCGCGCGTGGCCTTGCCGCCGCCGGCCCAGGCGCGGCGCGCGTGCCACAGCGACACGATCAGCCCGCCGACGAAGGCGACGATCGTCACCAGCTGCGTCAGCGGCAGCAGCGCGCCGAGCGCCATGTCGCTCTCCAGCCGCGAGATCGCCATCGCCCACAGCGCGACCGCCAGCACCACGCCGACGTTGGCGACGCGCACCAGCGTGACGGGCCGCGCGGGCGCCGCGACGCCATGTTTGCGGCGCAACACCGAGGCCACCGGCCACAGCAGCGTCGTGAGCAGCGCCGTCACCAGCGCCAGCCCGAACAGCACCAGCGCGCCGGTGCCCGACATCGCCGGCACCGGCTCGAAGATGAAGGCGAACACATAGGGCTCCAGGCCCCAGCGGGCGACGCGGCCGTTCTCGACGATCGCCTGCAGGCGGCGCTTGCCGTGCTCTTCCTCCCAGAGGTAGGGCCGGACCTCGCGGAACACGCTGCGCGAGCCGGCGAGCTCGATGGCCACGCGGCCGTCGTCCAGCGCCTCGACCTTCAGCGGGCTCAGCAGCTGCAGCAGCGAGAAGAAGGTCGAGTCCTCGCGGCGCGTGTTGCGGTAGGCGCCGGCCATCTGTTGCGCGTGCTGCTTGGCCGTGGCGTCGTCGACCTGGCGCGGCGTCGGCGCGCGGCGGTCGGGCAGGTAGCGGTCGGCGAAGCCCTCCAGCACGCGGTCGCGCAGCCACTTGCCCTGGCCGTTGTTGCCGCCGGAGTTCACCGACACGAACAGCCCGATGCCATCGTCGACGAACAGCAGCAGGTCCGAATGGAACAGCACCGTGTCGCCGCCATGGCCGACGACGCGATGCCCGTTGATGTCGTGCTGGTAGAAGCCCAGCCCGATGCCCAGCAGGTCCGGCATCGGCTTGGTGAGCTGGCCATGCATCTGCTTGACCGTCTCCGGCTTGAGCAGCTGCGCGTCGCCCAGCCGGCCCTGCTGCAGGAAGGCGAGCATGAAGCGGCCCATGTCCTCGCCGGTCGCCGACAGGCTGCCCGCGGGCGGCATGCTGATGACCTCGAAGCCCTTGGCCGGCTCGCCCTGCTTCTCGTAGCCCTGCGACATCAGCGGCGCCAGCGCCGGCGGCAGCGGCTGCCGGAAGCTCGACTGGCGCATGCCCAGCGGCGTGAAGATCCGCTGCTCGACGTAGTCGTCGAAGGACAGGCCGCTGACGCGCTGCACGATGTAGCCGGCCAGCGCGGTGGCGTAGTTCGAGTAACCCGGCCGCTCGCCCGGCGCGTACAGCGTGGGCGGCACGTAGCGCTTGAGCACCTGCGCCAGGTCGGGCGTCTCCGGCTTGAAGGTGATCAGGTCGCGCGCGGTTTCCTCGAAGCCGGTGGTGTGCGTCATCACGTGGCGCAGCGTCATCGGCTTGCCGTCGCGCACCGGGATCTGGAAGTCCAGGTAGCGGTTCAGGTCGGCGTCCAGGTCCAGCTTGCCCTGCTCGACCAGCTGCATCACCGCGGTCCAGGTGAACAGCTTGGACACCGAGCCCGGCCGGAACAGCGTGCGCCGCGCGTCGACGGGGACTTGCTTGTCCCAGTCCGCGTAGCCGTAGCCCTGCTGGATCAGCGGCTGGCCGTCCTTGACGATGACGACGACGGCGCCCGGCACCTGGGCCAGCTTCAGCGCCGCGGGCATCAGGCCGTCGAGCCAGGCTTGCGTGTCGGCCAGCGTGATCGGCCGCGCGCCCGTCGCCGCGGTGGACGGCGCCGCGGGGGCGCTGCCGGCCGTGGCGGTGGGCGGCGAGGACGCGGCCAGCGCGGGCGCGATCGCCGGCGCGGGCCGGCTCGTGGACGGCGTCTGGGCCGACGCGGGCAGGGCGGCCGCGCCGCAGGCGGCGAGCAGCGCGGCGCCGAAGCGCAGGAGCAAGGGCTTCATGGGGCGGCGTTTCAGAAGTTGTAGGTCAGCGTGGCGCCGACGGTGCGGGGATGGGCCGGCGTGGCGCGCAGCGGGCCGCCGAAGGCGGTGAGCGCGGTGTCCGCGCCCAGGATCGCCCGCTTGTCGGTCAGGTTGCGCACGAAGGCGGCGAGCTGCCAGGCGCCGAAGTCCAGCCCCCACTGTGCGTCGACCAGCGTGTAGGCCGGCATGCCGAAGTTGGGGATGGAGGTGTTCACGGCGTCGTAGCCGGCGTTGCGCTTGCCGACGTGGCGGACCTGCAGCCCGGCGTAGGACGGCAGGCCGGCCAGCGAGAAGGCGTAGCGCGCGCCCACCGACACCGACAGCTTGGCCGAGTTGGGCAGCCGCGAGCCCGACGGGCCCAGCGCGGGCGCGTCCTCCTTGAGCTTGCCGTCGGTCCAGGCCAGGCTGCCGTCCAGGCGCCACTGGTCGTCCAGCGCGTAGCGCGCCGCCAGTTCCAGGCCCTTGACCTCGGCCTTGCCGGCGTTGCCCATCAGCGTGGTCGCGCCGACCGGGATCGGCTGCTGCAGCTTGCTCCAGCGGATGTCGAAGACGGCGGCCTCCAGCGACAGGCGCCGGTTCAGCAGGTCGGCCTTGTAGCCGGCCTCGTAGCTCCACAGCGAGTCCGACTTGAACGAGGTCGGCGCGCCGGGCACGACCTGGCCGTTCTCGTCGATCGCCGCCGGGTTCGGGCCGCCGGCGCGGTAGCCGCTGGCCGCGCGCAGGTAGACGCTGCTGGTCTTGTCCAGCGAGTAGCGGGCCGTGGCCAGGTAGGTGTTGGCGCGGTCCTTGGACGTCGCCGGCTCGGCGAAGTCGGGGGCGTCGTTGGTGAAGGTCTGGTAGCGCTGCTTGTTGCGCGAGAGCCGGGCGCCCAGCGTGAACGACAGCGCCGAACTCGGGTTGTAGGTGACGTCGCCGTAGACGGCGTTCTCCTCGTAGTTCGACGGCTGCGCGACACGCAGGTCGAGCGCGGCCGGATCGCCGCCGGCCTGGCCCGAGAGGCGCTGGTTGTACTTGCCGCGTTCCTTGTTGTGGTAGAGGCCGACCAGCCATTCCACGGTGCCGCGCGCCGAGGTCAGGCGCAGTTCCTGCGTCTGCTTGCGCAGCCGGCTGCGGTTGTCGAGCTGCGCGAAGTCGAAGCCCGCCGCGCCGCCCCCGACGATGTCGGTCGCGTCCAGCAGCGTGTCGCCCTCGAAGCGCTGGCTCGAGGCGATCGCGTTCAGGCGCGCCCAGCCCAGCTCGACCTCCACGTCGGCCGAGAGCTGGCGGGTGCGGATGCTGTAGGGCTCGCTGGCGGAGAGCTGGTGCGTCAGGTCGCCGTGGATCGGCCGGCCGGTGGCGACGTCGTACTGGATGACGTCGGTGCCGTCGCGTTCGATCTTCTGGTCCAGCGCGGACAGCCGCACCTTGACCTTGGAGGTCGGCTCCAGCAGCAGCGCGACGCGGCCGCCGCGGGTGTCGCCGGCGTTGACGTGGTCGCCGGCGGCGCGGCCGACGGCCTTGACGTAGCCGCCGTCGTGGTCGTTGAAGGCGGCGATCCGCAGCCCGGCGACGCCGGCGCTCAGCGGCACGTTGAGCACCGCGTTCTCGGTGTGGCCGAGCGCGCCGCCCTTGGCGCCGCGCACGCCCAGGCCGAGCTTGCCGGAGAACTCGTGGCTGTCGGGTTCGTTGGTGACGTACTTCAGCAGGCCGCCCATCGCGCCGGCGCCGTACAGCGTGCCTTGCGGGCCGCGCAGCAGCTCGATGTGGTGCAGGTCCAGCAGCGACATGTCCAGCGCCGCGACGGCGGCGCCGACGAAGGCGGTGCTGGAGCCGAAGGCCACTTCGTCGATGTAGGTGCCGACGGTCGGGATGCCGGCGCTGCCGACGTTGACGCCGCGGATGCTGACCTGGCCGCGGCCGGGACCGCCGTCGCTGCCGACGTCCACGCCGGGCAGGCTGCCGACGTAGTCCACCAGCGAGCCGGCGCCGGAGCGCTCCAGGCCCTCGGTGCTGATCGTCTCCACGCGCAGCGGCACGTCGCGCAGCGGCTCGCGGCGGCGGGTCGCGGTGACGGTCACCACCTCCAGCTTCTCGGCCCGGGGCGCGGCGCGTTCGCCGTCGGAAGCTGCCGGGGCCGGGGCGGCCGGCGCGGCCTGGCTCCACGCGGGTTGGCCGTGCAGCACCGCGAGGCAGGGCAGCAGCAACGGCGCGAGGGCGAAGCGTCGCGGCGTCAGGACGCGGCGGCGGGCACGGGGGGAGGCGTTCATCAGGGACTCCTGGCGAGGCGAGCGAAGTTGTGGGCGCAAGTTTCCAATTTGGAAAAAGATTTCGTATTGGTGGAAACCTTAGATGGTTTGGCGCGAAGCTTCAACCTCGGGAGAACGCGCTGGTTGGCCAGGGGCGCCGAGCTAAGATCGCCGCACCGTCCGCTTCTCCCGACCATGGCTGCCAACGACTCGAACCTTCCCGGCGAACACATCCGCAACGTGCGACGCCGCCTGGGCCTGACGCTCAGCGACGTGAGCGGGCGGACCGGCATGGCGGTCTCGACGCTTTCCAAACTGGAAAAAGGCAACGTGTCGCTGTCCTACGACAAGCTGATGCTGCTGAGCCGGGCGCTGGGCGTGGACATGGCCGAGCTGCTGGCCGACGCGCCCGGCGCGCGGGCCGTGCCGGGCGGCGGCGGGCGGCGCATCGTGCAGCGCGCGGGCGAGGGGCAGGAGGTGGCGACGCAGAGCTACCAGCAGCGCTACCTCGCGACCGAGCTGCTGAACAAGCGCTTCACGCCGCTGATCGCCGAGGTGCGGGCGCGGACGCTGGAGGAATTCAAGGCCGAGTTCGGCGACCTGATCCGCCATCCGGGCGAGGAGTTCGCGTATGTGCTCGAGGGCGAGGTCGCCTTCCACTGCGAGCTGTACGCGCCGGTGCTGCTGCGCACCGGGGATTCGATCTACTTCGACAGCGAGATGGGGCACGCCTACCTGAAGGCGGCGGATGGCCCGTGCCGCCTGCTGGCGACCTGCGCGCCGCGCGGCAGCGGCGGGCTCGACGGCTTCAGCCAGCATTTCATCGACGCGTCCAAGCGGCTGCAGGCGCCCGCGCCGGCCCCCAAGGCCGCGAAGGCTGCTTCCGGGAAGGCGCGCGGCGCCAAGCGCTGAGGCCTTGCCCCCTCTCCCGCACCGCGGGAGAGGGCCGGGGTGAGGGTCTCCCGAGCCGAGCCGGTCTCCTCGATCAACCCTTCGGCTCGGCGTTCTCCACCTTGCCCAGCATCGGCCCCAACGCCATCAGCGCCACCGCGGCGGCCGCGGCGATCCCCGCCAGCAGCGTGAAGAACCCCACCGGCCCGAGCGCCTCCCATGCGCGCCCCACGACGCCGGACAGCAGGTTCCCCGCGAAGGCCGCCAGGAACCACGCCGCGATGACGGTGGCGCCCATGTCCTTCGGCGCCAGCCGCGCGAACAGCCCCAGCCCCACCGGCAGGATGTAGAGCTCCGCCAGCGTGTAGACCGCGAAGAACACCACCAGCCAGCCGCCGGCCACCGGCTTGCCGCCCGACGTGGCCGCGATCCCCGCCAGCATCAGGTAAGCCGCCGCCACGCCCGCGGCACCGAGCGCCATCTTCCGCAGCGGCGCCGGCTCCCGGCCCCGCACCGCCGCGCGTTTCCACGCCCGCACCAGCAGCGGCGTGAACAGGAAGACGAACAGCGGATTGAGCGACTGCACCCAGGTCACCGGGATCGTCATGCCGAAGGCGCGCAGGTCGACCTGCGTGTCGGCCCAGAGCGCCAGCGTGTTGCCGCTGTGCGCGTAGGCGCTGCGGAACAGCATCACCGCCAGCGCCACCAGCGCCAGCGGCAGCACGATGGCCGAGAGCCTCGGCCGGTGTCCCGCGCCGCCGGCCGGTCCCGCCGGCGCGGCGACCCGGCGATGCCGGTCCTCGGGCAGGTGCCGCCCGCCCAGCAGGTAGATCGCCAGCCCCAGGCACATCCCGACGCCGGCGGCGCCGAAGCCCCAGTGCCAGCCATACGCCTCGCCCAGCGTGCCGCAGGCCAGCGGCGCCAGCAGTCCGCCCAGGTTCACGCCGACGTAGTAGACGTTGTAGGCGCCGCCGCGGCGCGGGTCGTCCTCGGCGTACAGGTCGCCGACCTGGCTCGGCAGGTTCGGCAGGAACAGCCCGTTGCCCAGCGCGATCAGCACCAGCGCCGGATAGAACAGCGCCTCCCAGCTCAGCGCGAAATGCCCCAGCGCCATCAGGCTGCCGCCGATCACGATCGCCGCGCGCCGGCCCAGCCACCGGTCGGCCAGGTAGCCGCCGGCGATCGGCGTCAGGAACACGCCGCCGGTGTACAGCCCGTAGATCAGCGAGGCGTCGGCCTGCGTGTAGTGCAGCTGCTTGGTCATGTAATAGACCAGCAGCGCGCTCATTCCGTAGAAGGAGAAGCGCTCCCACATCTCCGTGAGGAAGAGGATGGTCAGCCCGCGCGGCTGGCCGAACCAGGCGGGCCCGGCCGGGATCGGCGAGGGCGCCGTCGTGGACGCGTCCGGGTGGGACGAAGCGACGGACGACGCGGCGGAAGGAGAGGAGGCGGAGGTCATCGGCGGGGCACCTTGGCGAGAAACACGGTTGTGCATCCAGTTGTCCGAATGGTAGAGTTATTTTCCATTTTGGAAAGTAGACAGAAACCATGAGTGACACGACCAGCCGCCGCGTGGATTGCCTGGTGATCGGGGCCGGCATGGCGGGGGCGTCGATCGCCGCCCACCTGGCGCCGCACATGACGGTGGCCGTGCTGGAGGCGGAGGCGCACGCGGGGTATCACACCACCGGCCGGTCCGCGGCGCTGTACTCCGCGCTGTACGGCAACGCGCCGGTGCGGGGGCTGACGCGCGCCAGCCGGACGTTCTTCGATGCGCCGCCGGCGGGCTTCGCGCCGGTGCCGTTGCTGCGGGCGCGGGAGACGCTGTACCTGGTCGGCGCCGGGCAGGGCGCGATCGCCGAGGAGTTCCGGCGCGACGCCGACGTGCGGCTGCAGACGGTCGAGCTCGATGCCGGCGGCGTCGTCGACCGCCTGCCGATCCTGCGGCGGGAACTGGTCGACGGGGCGTTGGTCGACGCGTCGTCGGCCGACATCGATGTCGACGCGCTGCACCAGGGTTTCCTTCGCCAGGCCAAGGCGGCGGGCGCGACGCTGCACCTGGGCGCCGGGCTGTGTGAACTCCGCCGCGACGGCGACGAGTGGCTCGCCCGCGCCGGGGGCGCCGTCTGGCGGGCGCCGCGGGTCGTCAACGCCGCGGGCGCCTGGGCGGACGAGGTCGCGCACCTGGCGGGCCTCGTGCCGCTGGCGCTGCGGCCGCTGCGCCGCACCGCCGCGCTGATCGATGTGCCAGAGGGCCTCGATGCCGGCGCCTGGCCGGCGGTGATCGCGATCGACGAGAGCCACTACTTCAAGCCCGACGCGGGCCTGCTGCTGATCTCGCCGGCGGATGAGACGCCGAGCCCGCCCTGCGACGCGCAACCGGAGGAGCTGGACGTGGCGATCGCCGTCGACCGCTTCGAGACGCTGAGCGGCCGCCGGGTCGCGCGGGTGCGGCACCAGTGGGCCGGGTTGCGGGTGTTCAGCCCGGACCGGACGCCGGTGGTCGGCTTCGACCCGGCGGCGCCGGGATTCTTCTGGTGCGCGGGGCAGGGCGGCTACGGCATCCAGACCGCGCCGGCCCTGGGGCGCGCCGCCGCGGCGCTGGCCCGCGGCCTGGACCTGCCCGACGACATCGCCGCCTGCGGCGTGCTGGCGCGGGACCTTTCTCCAACTCGCTTTCGCACCGCTTGACATCGGGCGTCTCCGCCCCCGATCACCCGATCACCCGATCACCGGGTCCCGTACCCGGTGGTTGCTTCGCTGCCTGACCGCCGCACGACCTGACTGTTTGACGCCATGCCTCGTTTTCAACTTTCCTTTCACGTCGAATCGCTCGCGCTGCGCGAGCCCTTCGTCATCTCCGGCTACCGTTTCACCGAGATGCCCACGCTGCGGGTGAGCCTGCGCGAGGGGCCGAACGAAGGCCGCGGCGAAGCGGCCGGTGTCTATTACCTGCAGGACCGTCCCGCCGACATGCCGGCGCGATTGGAGGCGGTCCGCGACGTCATCGAGGCAGGCATTGACCGCGCCGCGTTGCGGCAGTTGCTGCCGCCGGGCGGGGCGCGCAACGCGCTCGACTGCGCGCTGTGGGAGCTGGAGGCGCTGCGGCGCGACCAGCCGGTCTGGGCCTTGGCGGGAGGATCGCCGCCGCGGCCGCTGACGACGACCTTCACGCTGGGCGCCGGCGATCCCGGCGCGATGGCCGACGCCGCGAAGGCCTTCGGCGTCGCGCGCGCGCTCAAGCTCAAGCTGACCGGCGAGACCGAGGCCGACATCGCCCGCGTGCGCGCCGTGCGCGCGGCGCGCCCGGACGCGTGGATCGGCGTCGACGCCAATCAGGGCTTCACCCCGGCGACGATCGAGCCGCTGCTGCCGGTGCTGGTCGCCTGCGACGTCAGCCTGGTGGAGCAGCCCTTCGCCCGCGGGCGGGAGGCCGACATGGACCTCGTCGACTTCCCGATGCCGACCGCCGCCGATGAGAGCTGCCTGCACCTCGATGAGCTGGAGACGCTGGGCGGTCGATTCGACCTGCTCAACATCAAGCTCGACAAGTGCGGCGGGCTGACCGAGGGCCTGCTGATGGCGCGACGCGCGCGGGAGCTGGGCCTGGGCGTGATGGTGGGGAACATGGGCGGCACCAGCCTGGCGATGGCGCCGGCGATGGTGCTGGCGCAGCGCTGCGACGTGGTGGACCTGGACGGTCCGACCATCCTCGTGCGGGACTGCGTGCCCGGCGTGCGCTACGCCGCCGGGACGATCGACTGCCCGGTCGAGGTCTGGGGCGGCACCGGCTCCGCGTGAGACCGACGCGCCTCGCGCGGCCGCGGTGCTGCGTGAGGCGGCGCGGCCTCGCGAGGTGGCCCAGGCCGACGAGGCCCGGCCACCCCGTGCCCGATCACAGGCGCGGGATCGCGCGCGGCGCGGGCTCGCCCTTCCAGGCGAGCTCGATCGCGTTCGGCTTGAAGCCGACGTGCAGCACGTCGATGCCGTCGACGGCGAACAGGCCGTCGGCGGTCAGCGGCTTGAGGCGGCGCGGTTCCGGCCACATCGGATGGCCGGGCCGCGCGATCCACAGGCCGCCCGCGTCGGCCGTCACCACGTACTTGCCGTAGCTGCCGGGCGCGGCGCTCAACAGCGTCGCCGGCGGCGTGACCGGGCGGACGGCGGCTTCGGCGTCGGTGATCGCCCAGGCGAGGTCGGTCAGGCGCTCCTCGTCCTTCGTGGACGCCTTCAGCGCTTCCAGCGCCTTCAGGTGGGCCAGGGCGAGCGCACCGGCGGGCTTGACCTCCAGGTCCGGCTTCACGCCGGCGCCTTCCCAGTTGGTGCCGCTGACCGGATGCACCGGGCGGCCGGTCGACACGCTCAGCATGAAGCCGGGCGCCACCGGCACCAACGTGTTGTTGTTGGCCGCGCCGGCCGTCGTCGCGCCGACGAGGGTGCCGATGCGGAACTGCTGGACGTCGTAGGCGAAGGACTCGGCGGCCGAGGCGCTGCCGCGGTCCGTCAGCACGTACAGCGGCTTGCCGACCATGCGGCCCGCGGGCAGGTGGTCAAGCACCCGCGTCTGGATCGGCTCGCGGCCGGCTTCCAGGAAGGTGATCTCCAGCGTGCCGGGCTTCAGGAAGTGGCTGACGAGGTACTGCACCGCCTCGGACGCGCCGCCGCCGTTGCCGCGCAGGTCGACGATGACCGCGTCGCCGCCCTTCAGGAAACGCATCGCGTCGTCGTAGGCGCGGCCGGTGTCGTCGGCGACCCACTGGAAGGAATCGACGCGCAGGTAGCGCACGTTGCCGGGCATCAGGCGGGTCTCGGTCAGGCCGTGGTTGGTGCGCAGCGCCATGGCGCGGTCCAGGTCGGTCGCCGGCGCGTTCGGCTCGCCCTGGCCGGGTTCGCTCGCCGCGGCGAAGCGGCGCGGGTCGTACTGCAGGTAGGCGTGGCCGTCATGGCTGGCCTCGCGCAGGTCGGTGCTGAGCAGGTTGGCGAGCTCGTTGGGATCGGCGGCCTTGTAGCGGCCGGCCTTCTGCGAGGCGTCGAGGCGCGCGAGGATCGCGGGCACCTTGTCGGGGAAGACATAGGACTTGCGGTAGGCCGCCTTGACGGCGTCGACGACGGCGTCGCGCTGCGCGGCGCTGAGCGCCGGCATGGCGCGCGCCTCGGCGGGCGGCGGCGCGGCCTGCGCGAGGGCGCTGGTGGCGAGGCCCGACAGCGCGAGCGAGAGGGCGAGGGCGTTCAGTGTCACGGACGGGGTCATGGCGTCGTCGAGCCTTTGCGTGGAGAGGTGGAGGAAGCGCGGGCAGCGCGAGGGGCGGGCCGGCGGGCCGCCTTCGCGATGCGGTCGTGGAACGGTTGGCGGGTGAGGGCCTCGATCGCCTCGGCGGCGATGCGCGACAGCGGGGCGGAGAGCTCGGCGTCGAGCTGGTCGGCGGCGGCGTTGGTGGCGGCCCATTGGCGCTCGAGCGCGGGGACGATCTCGGCCAGCGCCGGCGTCGGCTCGACGATGCGCTCGCGCGCGTCCTGGCCGGGCCGCAGCTCGACCCAGCCGTCGGTGGCCATCTGCGACACGGTCTGGCTGACGGCGGAATGGGTGATGCCGATCTCCTGCGACAGCTGCCGGATCGAGGCCGGCCCGGTGCGGCGCAGCGCGCGCAGGACCGGCGTGTAGCGAGGCCGCCAATGGATCGACGAGGCGGCATACGCCGCCTCCACGTCGCGGTCCAACAGCTCCAGCAGATGCCGCAGCAGCGTCCCGAGGGTTGCCGTTTGAAGTGCCATGGAGGCGGAATGTATAAGCGCTGTTATATGTGGTCAAAAGTAATGCGGACCGCCGGGATCGGAGGTCCGCATTGGGGTGATCGATGCTGAGGAACAGCCGTCCGGTTGAGGCGGACGGCCGACCAGTCGCGGTGAGCGGCGGAGGCCGCTCAGCGCTCCCCGCGCGCCAGCCTTTCGCGGCGCGCCAGTTCCTTGGCGCTGGGCTCGGTCTGCGCGAAGGTGCCGACCTTGACCTCGCCGGCCGGCACGTAGGTGTTCATCACCACGCCGGTGGCCGAGCTGCGGGTCTTCACCAGCTTCAGCGTGCCGGCCTTCGCGCCGGTCTCGAACAGCCGCGTGCCGTTGCCGAGCACGACCGGGAAGGTCCAGACATGGAACTCGTCGATCAGCCCGGCCGCCCACAGCGTCTGGATCAGGTTGCCGCTGCCGATGATCTGCAGGTCGGGGCCCGGCGTGCGCTTGAGCGCCGCGACCGCCTCGGCGACATCGCCCTTCAGCAGCGTCGCGTTGTTCCACTCGAGCGGCTCCTTCAGCGTGCGCGAGGCCACGTGCTTGCGCGTGGCGTTGAACTGCTTGGCGATCGGGTCGTCGGCCGACTGGTAGGGCCAGTAGCCCTCGAAGATCTCGTAGGTCCGGCGGCCCAGCAGCAGCTCGCGGTCCTTGCCGTCGAAGCCGTCCATCGACTCCGGCTCCGAGTCGTCCCAGAACGGGAAGGTCCAGCCGCCGTGGGCGAAGTTGCTGGACGGATCCTCCTCCGGGCCGCCGGGCGCCTGCATGACGCCGTCCAGGGAGACGAAGGTGGATGCGATGAGCTTTCTCATGGGGAACTCCTGAAGGGAAGGGATCGGATCGGTGGTGGTTCGCGGGCGGCGATTGCCTGCCTCATCACCACGACGGACGACGCCGCCGGTTTTCGACACGCGTCGACATCGAGCGCGCGATCGACGGGATGTCGGGGATGGCTTCTTGTCCTACAAGCGCGTGTGGAGCGTTCCGGCAGAGTCGCATCGGCGTCGCGGATAAGGTCTGGTCCAACGACTTCCTCCTCCCACTTTCCTCCTCCGACCATGAACCCGATCCTCTCCACCGAAACCCCTTCGTCCACCCCCTCCGCGGCGACTGGTGCCGCCGGCGAGGATGCGTTCTCCGGCATCGACGCCGGCATGCTGCATTACTACCGGGCGTCGCTGCTGGACGCGACGGGCCGCGTCACCGAAGCGCTCGAGGCCTACGAACAGGCGCTGGCGCTGGACAACGACCTGGCCGACGCGCATTACCGCCTGGGCGTGCTGTACGAGCAGCTGAACGAGCCGGTGGCGTCGATGTGGCACTTCCAGGCCTACCAGAAGCTGGTGGGCGCGCGCGCGGAGCGCGTGACGCTGAACTGAGGTGTGCTGAGCTGATCCGAGCTGAGCCGAGCTCAGCCGAGCTGGACTGGGCGGGCCCGGCCGGGACTGGTTTGGCCAGGGCCTGGCTGAGGCGCTCAGCGCATCGCGGCCAGGCGCAGCGCGTCGTCCGAGGCCGCGCCCGACGCGGTGTTGTCGAAGATGCACCAGAGGTCGGTGCCGGCGGACCAGCGCGTGAGCGCCTGGCGACGCTCGGCCAGCCAGTCGTCGTCATAGGCGGACCAATACACGCGCGGCGAGCCGTGCCAGCGGTAGTACACCGTGGCGCCGCGGCCGTTGCCATGCTCGCCCAGCCAACCACCCGGTTCTCCCGCGCCGGCGGGCCTGGCAGGATCCGCGGCCACGCGGCCGATGCGCTCGCTCACGAGCAGCGTCTCGGCGACCTCGGTGAACCAGCTTGGATGCCGAGGCTCGCAGACGATGCCACCGTCGAAGGCGGACCGCATCGACTTGAAGAAGGCCCGAGCGACCTTCGCGTCGAACGCGAGCGACGGCGGCAGCTGCACCAGCAGCACGGCCAGCCGATCGCCG